>JAFGLV010000075.1 GCA_016927855.1 Sedimentisphaerales bacterium | reverse complement strand
GTAGCTTAATTGGCAGAGCGTCGGTCTCCAAAACCGAAGGTTGGGGGTTCGATTCCCTCCTGGCCTGATGTGAACAGGTGTGGCGCGGCGCGTCGTGCGAACATAAGCCTTGGCAGGATTGCAGGTTATGCTCACGAAGATATACAAGCCCGGGCAGGGCAAGTACACGCGACTCTGGACGGGTTTCGTTGTGGGTTTGATCGCGGCTTTGGGCTGTTGGCGTCTTTATGACTTGCTGGCTGCCAGGGTCGAGAATCTGGTGGTGGTGATGGTGGTTCCGGTGGTGGTGTTTGTGGGGCTGGGCGTTTTGATCTACTGGCTGCTGAACAAGGCATCCGTGGCCGACTTCATGATCGCGGCCGAGGGTGAGTTGAAGAAAGTAAGCTGGTCGAGCCGGCAGGAGATCATGGCTTCGACCATCATCGTGATCGTCGTGGTAATCGCTATGGCCGTGTTGTTGGGGACAACGGACCTGCTGTTTACCCTCGTTTTCAAGGCGCTGCTGCGACCCGGCGCGCCGGGGCTGTAGAGGCCGGCGCGGCGCACGGCACGGAGCGCATTCTTCCAGGGGACCGAAGGCAGTCGTATGCACTGGTATGTACTAAGAGTCGCGGCAAACAAGGAGATGCAGGTCAAGGAAGCCCTCGAACGCAAGGCCGAGCAGGAAGGTCTGACCGGCCAGGTGGTCGGGCGCATCGAGGTCCCGACCGAGCAGGTCAAGCGCATCCGCGGCGGCAAGCAGACGGTCCACAAGCGAAAACTGTACCCCGGCTACGTTTTTATGGAAATGGAGCCCACGGAGGATGGTCGGGTCCCGGAGAACGCGTGGTTCATGATTAAGGGGACCTCCGGGGTCGGAGACTTCATCGGGACCGAAGGGATTCCTACGCCGATGCGCGACACCGATGTGGCCAAGATGCTCCTCGATTCCCAGAAGCCTGACGAAACACCCAGTATCAAGGTGGAATTCGAGAAGGGCGACCACATCAAGATCCGCGAAGGCGCCTTTGAGAACTTCGAGGGGACGGTCGATTCGATCGACGCCGAGCGCGGGATCGTCAAGGTGATCGTGACGATCTTCGGACGCAGTACGCCACTCGACATCGAATACTGGCAGATTGAGAAAGTGTAGAACACGGGCGCGTGACGCCCTGGGTCGGGGTTTGTAGAGTCGTCGCACGATAGCGCAGAGGTCATAGATGGCGAAAGAGATTGCAGTACAGATCAGGTTGCAGGCCCCCGGCGGCCAGGCTACTCCGGCGCCGCCGATCGGTCCGGCCTTGGGCCAGCATGGGGTAAACATCGGTCAGTTCGTCTCCCAGTTCAACGAGCGAACGAGAGAGATGAACGGCACGGTGGTGCCGGTCGTGATTACGGTCTACGCCGACAAGAGCTTCATCTTTGAGGTGAAGAGTCCGCCGGCGGCGGTGCTGCTCAAGCAGGCGGCCGAGATCGCCAAGGGCAGCGGCGTGCCGAATAAGGAAAAGGTCGGCCAGGTTACCAGCGAGCAGGTGCGCCAGATCGCGGAGACCAAGTTCAAAGACCTCAACGCCTACGATCTCGAGCAGGCCGACAAGATCATCCGCGGCACCGCTCGCAGCATGGGCATCGATATTGTTGATTGAGATAGGGTTTGGGCAGCGTTGATATGAAGGCCAAGAGCAAGAGATACGCGAAAGAGGCGCAGCAGGTCGGCAAAGAAGCGCTCAGCCTGGATGCCGCGGTGGACAAGATCAAGTCGTTCAAGGGTGTCAAGTTCGACCAGACGGTCGAGTGCGTCCTGGTTTTGGGCATCGACCCGAAGCAGGCGGACCAGTTGGTCCGAGGTTCCCTTTCGCTTCCGCATGGCGTCGGCAAGCAGAAGAGAGTCATCGCGTTCTGCGACGACACCCAGGTCGAGGCTGCCAGGAAGGCTGGAGCCATAGAGGCTGGCACCGACGAGTTGGTGAAGAAGATTACCGACGGCTGGATGGACTTCGACGTCGCTATCGCGTCGCCCAGGGTCATGGGCAAGGTGGGCAAGCTCGGTCGCGTGCTCGGTCCGCAGGGCAAGATGCCGTCGCCCAAGAACGGCACGGTCACCGACGATGTTGCCACAGCGGTGGCCGAGTTCACCGCCGGAAAGATTGAATACCGAAACGACGCCGGCGGCAACGTCCACGCGGTGGTCGGCAAGCAGAACTTCGACAAGCAGAAGCTGGTGGAGAACATCGAGGCCTTCGTTTCGCACATCAAGAAGGTCAAGCCGGCGACGGCCAAGGGCACCTACATCAAGAAGGCGTGCCTGGCGGCGACGATGAGCCCCGGCGTCCTGGTGAATGTCTGACATCCGTTGCAGCAGCCCGCCAAAGGGATGAGCGGCCAGCAGAGATCATAGAGCAGTGGCGACGGGCGCCCCGAGGGTGAATCCGGACGCCGGTTGACGGGAGACCAAATGAGCAAGTACGTGAAAGAAATGCTGCAAGCCGAACTCGAGAAGAGGATCGTCGACGAGCAGATCCAGGATTTCCTGGTCGTCAGAACGAAGGGCGTTGGGGGCGTTGACAACAACGTGCTGCGTGGCGATCTGAAGGAAAAGGGCATGCGGATGCTGGTGGTGAAGAACGCCCTGTTCCGGCGGGCCCTGCGCAGCCATAAGATGGAGGCCGCGACGGCCCTGTTTGAAGGGCCATGCACGCTCGTCTACGGCGGCGACAGCATTGTCGACATCGCCAAAGAGATGGTGGAACGCGCCAAAAAGCTTAAACCCGTCGAGATCAGGGGGGCTTTTGTCGATGGAGCGGCCTTGGACGCCAAGGCAGCGGAAGAGCTGTCCAAGATGCCGACGCGCGCTGAGCTGCAAGGGCGGATCGTCTCCTGCGTACGGTCTCCGGGAGCGCGCGTGGCCGGCGCCGTGATGGGGCCTGCCTCGGCAATCGCCGGGTGCCTCAAGTCGATCATCGAAAAGGCAGAGAAACAGGCGGCCTGAAACACAGCGCCAGGCCATCGCTCCAACGATTGTTAGCATTAGGCACGGCTTGAACGGTTGCCCCGAGAGGGTTAAACGGGACGGTGGAGTCCCGGCTACCGTCAAGCGTTATTTGATAGGAGTCGGTACACATGGCAGAGGAACAAGCAGGCGGCAAGCAGTGGAGCAGTGATATCAAGGCCATCGGCGACAAGATCGTCGCGCTGACCCTGATGCAGGCCAAGGAGCTGGCGGACTACCTGAAGGAAGAGTACGGGATCGAACCTGCGGCCGGCGGGGCCGTAATGATGGCAGGGCCCGCGGCGCCCGCCGCTGGTGGCGAGGAAGAAGTCGAGAAGACCAGCTTCAACGTCATTCTCAAGGCCTTTGGCGACAAGAAGATCCAGGTGATCAAAGAGGTCAGGGCGCTGACCGGTCTGGGTCTGAAGGAAGCCAAGGATCTGGTGGACGGTGTGCCGAAGCCGGTGAAGGAAGGCGTCAGCAAGGAAGAGGCCGAAACGGCCAGGAAGCAGCTTGAAGAGGCCGGCGCCACCGTGGAAATCTCCTGATACGTGGCCGCAAATGGCCTCTCGCCAGTGGCTCGAGGGGTGTGGGGGCGCCGAGGGCGCGCCCGACGCGAGATATTGGGTTGGATTAGCGTAGGAGCCTTAGATGGGTGCGCGAGTTTTTCGCAATTTCGGAAGAATCCAGGACGCCGTCGAGATTCCCGACCTCGTCGCGGTGCAGAGGGTCAGTTATGACCGCTTTCTGCAGCTTGACGTCCCGCCGACCAAAAGGCAGAACCAAGGGCTCGAAGCGCTGTTCCGGGAAATCTTCCCCATTGCCAGCTACGACAAGAAGATGAGTCTGGAGTATCTGTTCTACGAGTTGGAGAAGCCCCACTACACCCCCCTCGAGTGCAAGCAGTTGCGTCTGACGTATGCGTACCCGCTGAAGATTCACTGCCGGCTGCGCTCCGAGGACGGCGCGGACCTGTCCGAGCAGGCGATCTATTTGGGGGAAATGCCGGTAATGATCGGCGGCGGCGAATTCATCGTCAACGGCGCCGTCCGCGTGATCGTCAGCCAGCTCCACCGCAGTCCGGGCGTCGATTTCCTGATCGAGAGCAAGGAAGGTGACCGGGTACTGCACGGCGGCCGCATTATTCCTGAACGCGGCAGTTGGATCGAGATCGGCGTGACGCAGAAGGACATCCTCGTCGTCAAGATCGATCAGTCCAGCAAGATCCCGGCGACGGTCTTCCTGCGGGCGATCTGCCCCGAGTACGGATCGACCGAGCAGATCATCCGCCTGTTCTTCCCCACCAAAACGGTCGCCACGAACAAGCTGACCTCGGATATGTGGGCGGTCGGGCCGATCGTGGACACGGAAAGCGGCGAGATCATCGTCGAGGCGGGCGGCCAGATCAGCGACAAGGTTGCAGTGATCCAGCAGAGCGATATCAAGAAGGTTGAGATCGTCGAAGGCGTTCGCGACACGATCGTTCTGAACACCCTGGGAGAGGATGATTGCCAGACGCACGAGCAGGCGCTGTTGAAGTTCTACGTGCGTCTGCGTCCGGGCAACCCGCCGAACCAGGAAAAGGCCCAGGCGTTCTTCGCGGAGAAGTTCTTTGACGCGAATCGCTATCGGCTTGGCAAGGTCGGACGCTTCCGGCTCAACCGCAAATTCGGCCAGTCGGTGGCTGAAGACGAGATGACGCTGCGACCCGAGGACTTCCTCAACACGATGAAGTACATGCTCGCCTTGAGAAACAACGAGGGCGAGGTGGACGACATCGACCACCTGGGCAACCGGCGTCTGCGGACGATCGACGAGTTGGCGGCCGACGAGATCCGCAAGGGCTTGCTCAAGCTCCGACGGACGGCCCAGGAACGCATGAGCATCAAACGGGACGCCGAGGAGCCGCCGCGGGTGGCCGACCTGATCAACTCCAAGAGCGTCGCCAGCAGCATCAATTACTTTTTCGGTCGCGGCGAACTGAGCCAGGTGGTCGATCAGACCAACGCGCTGAGCCAGTTGACGCACGAGCGTCGTCTGTCGGCACTCGGTCCCGGTGGCTTGAACCGCCGGCGTGCCGGCTTCGAGGTCCGCGACGTGCATATCAGCCACTACGGACGCATCTGCCCGATCGAGACGCCGGAAGGCACCAACATCGGCCTGATTTCGTCGCTGGCGCTCTTCACCACGATTGACGAATATGGCTTCCTTCTGACGCCGTACCGCAAGGTCAAAGGCGGCAAGCTCCAGAATGATGTCGCCTACCTCCGCGCCGACGAAGAGATGCGGGCCGTCTTCGCGCCGCCTAGTGCCGCCAATCCGAAGAGCCTCAAGATCGAGGAGGAAATGGTGTTGGCGCGAAAAGCCGGTGAGTTGGCCCAGACGCCCCGCGAGGAAGTCGAGTACGTGGACGTTTCGCCCAAGCAGATAGTCGGCATCTCGGCCTCGCTGATTCCGTTCCTCGAGCACGACGACGCCAACCGGGCCCTGATGGGATCCAACATGCAGCGCCAGGCGGTGCCCTTGCTGAAAACCGAGGCGCCGTTGGTGGGGACCGGTATGGAGGAGATCGTCGGGCGCCATAGCAGCATGGTGGTCCGCGCCGCGCAGGGCGGCACGGTTACAGCGGTGGATGCGACGCGCGTCGTCATCAATCACACCGACGAGTACAAGCTGGAGAAATTCGTCGGGCTCAACGAGCGCACTTGCCTGAACCAGAAGCCCATCGTGCAACTGGGACAGAAAGTGGAAGCCGATCAAGTCATCGCCGACGGCGGCGGCACCTCCCAGGGCGTATTGGCGCTGGGCAAGAACGTGCTGGTCGGTTTCGTCTCGTTCGACGGGTTCAACTTCGAGGACGCGATCATCGTCAGCGAGAGGCTCTGCAAGAACGACAGTTTCACGAGCATCCACATCGACGAGTTCACGACAGAGGTTCGTGAGACCCGCCTGGGCAAAGAGGAATTCACGCGCGACATTCCGAACGTCAGCGAAAAAGCCCTGCGGAACCTCGACGAGCACGGCGTGGTGCGCGAAGGGACGCGCGTCTGCCCCGGCGACATCCTCGTGGGCAAGGTCGTGCCCAAGAGCAAGGTCGAGCTGACGCCGGAGGAGAAGTTGCTCCACGCGATTTTCGGGCGCGCCGGCGAAGACGTCAAGAACGATTCCCTCGAGTTGCCCAGCGGCTATGAAGGCGTCGTCATCAAGACGGAGTTGTTCACCCGACGCGGTGCCGGCGGCGACGACCAGAAGAAGGTGCTGGCCGAGGAGATGAAGCGTTTCGAAGCCGAGACGAAGGCGAAGGAATGCTTGATCTTCCGCCAGATGATGGACGCGATCCACGCGCAGTTCGAGGTCAACATCATCGACCCGACGACCCGCCAGAAGGTCGGCGCCAGCGATGACGACGAGGTCATCTACGAGCAGATCGAGAACTTCGACATCAAGTGGGTCCGACCGGCGGCGATTCGGGACGACGTTCAGAAGGTGGTGGACAAGTTCTGGGTCAAGATCACGGAAGAGAAAGAGGAAAGAGCCCGCCGCATCGAGCGCATCAAGCACGGTGACGAACTGCCCAGCGGTGTGCTGCAGATGGCCAAGGTCTACGTCGCGATCAAGCGTACGCTGTCGATTGGTGATAAGATGGCCGGGCGGCATGGCAATAAGGGCGTCATCGCCAAGATCATGCCGGAAGAGGACATGCCCTTCCTGGCGGATGGAACACCGCTGGACATCATGCTCAATCCCTTGGGTGTGCCCAGTCGTATGAACGTCGGTCAAATCCTGGAGACGCACCTCGGCCTGGTGGCCAAGGTGCTCGGCTTCGACGCCGTCACGCCGGTCTTCGACGGCGCCAACGAGGAAGACATCCAGAACCTCACCGAAGAGGCCAACCAGCTCATGGCGACGCGCAAGACCGAGCTGCTCGAGCACGGCGAGGCG
Source organism: Sedimentisphaerales bacterium (assembly GCA_016927855.1). Lineage (GTDB taxonomy): Bacteria > Planctomycetota > Phycisphaerae > Sedimentisphaerales > Anaerobacaceae > JAFGLV01. The sequence continues at coordinate 22,353 of JAFGLV010000075.1, read as the reverse complement.
CCGCCGACGGATGAGCTGTTCATCAACGTGCCCAATACCCTCAAGACGCAGCTCTACGACGGCCGCACCGGCGAGCCATTCGATCAGAGAGCGACCATCGGCTACATCTACATGATGAAGCTGCATCATCTCGTGGACGACAAGATTCATGCGCGAGCGACCGGGCCGTACAGCCTTATCACCCAACAGCCACTGGGCGGCAAGGCGCGTACCGGTGGTCAGCGCTTCGGCGAAATGGAAGTCTGGGCCCTCGAAGGGTACGGCGCCGCCTACACGCTGCAGGAAATGCTCACTGTCAAGAGCGATGACGTCGAGGGTCGCACGAAAATATACGAATCGATGGTCAAAGGCCAGAACACGTTGGAGGCCGGGACACCGCTGTCGTTCGACGTGTTATGCAACGAGATCCGCGGGCTGGGTCTGAACATCCAGCTCGAGAAGAAGCGACTCGGGCGGACCGCGCTATAGGTGAGACTGTCGGATTGTGACTAAGATAAGGGGCGTTCGATGTTAGGCAACATCTACGATCGGATTAACGATTACGGTTCGGTCAAGATTTCTCTGGCCAGTCCGAACGACATTCGGAGCTGGTCGTTCGGGGAGGTCCGCAAGCCCGAGACGATCAACTACCGGACCTATCGCCCGGAGAAGGATGGTCTGTTCTGCGAGCGCATCTTCGGGCCCGAGCGCGACTGGGAGTGCGCTTGCGGTAAGTACAAGGGCACGAAGTTCAAAGGTATCATCTGCGACCGGTGCGGCGTGAAAGTAACGCACAGTCGCGTGCGCCGCAAACGCATGGGCCACATCAACCTGGCAGCGCCGGTCGTCCACATCTGGTTCTTCAAGTCGATCCCGAACCGTCTGGGCACGATTCTGGGCATGAAGAGCTCCGACCTGGAGAAGGTCGTCTACTTCCAGGATTACGTGGTCACCGATCCGGGTCAGACCGGCCTCAAGGCAGGTCAGCTTCTCAGCGAAGAGGAGTATCGCGAAGCCATGACCAAATATGGCAACGCGTTCAAGGCCTCGATGGGCGCCGAGGCGATTCGCCTGCTGCTGGAAGCGCTGAATCTGGAGACCCTCAGCGCGCAGCTTCGCAAGGCGATCACCAAGACCAACAGCAAGCAGAAGATCAAGGACCTGACCAAGCGGCTCAAAACGATCAACGAAATCAGGAACAGCACGAATAAAGCCGAGTGGATGGTGCTTGAGGCGATCCCGGTGATCCCGCCGGACCTGAGACCGCTGGTGCTGCTCGAGAGAGACAATTTTGCCACGAGCGACTTGAATGACCTTTACCGGCGCATCATTAACCGCAACAACCGGCTCAAGAAGCTGATCGACCTGAACGCGCCGGAGGTCATCATTCGCAACGAGAAGCGTATGCTGCAACAGGCCGTCGATTCGTTGCTGGACAACGGTCGGTGCCGCCGGCCGGTGCTGGGCAGCAACAACCGTCCGCTCAAGTCGCTGACCGACATGATCAAGGGCAAGCAGGGGCGCTTCCGCGAGAACCTGCTCGGCAAGCGCGTCGATTACTCGGCCCGTTCCGTGATCGTCGTCGGACCGAGCCTGAAACTCTACCAGTGTGGACTGCCGAAGAAAATCGCGCTGGAGCTGTATCAGCCCTTCATCATCCGTAAGCTCAAGCAACATGGCTTCGCCGACACGATCAAAAGCGCCAAGCGCATGATCGAGCGGCGCGACGAGCAAGTGTGGGACATCCTCGAAGAGGTGATTCACCAGCACCCGGTCCTGCTCAACCGCGCTCCGACACTCCACCGTATGGGCATTCAGGCGTTCGAGCCGGTCCTGGTCGAGGGCAACGCGATCATGCTGCACCCGCTGGCCTGCAAGGGGTTCAATGCCGACTTCGACGGCGATCAGATGGCGGTCCATCTGCCGCTGAGTGTCGAAGCCCAGGCGGAAGTACACATCCTGATGATGACGACCGGCAACATCTTCTCGCCGGCCAACGGTGCCCCGATGGTGGGCCCGTCCCAGGATATGGTCATGGGCAACTACTATCTGACCGTGTCGATGGAGGATTGGCCGTCCGAGGTGCCGGTGAAACCTGCCCGCGTACCGGTGTTCCGTGATGTTTTCGAAGCCATGATGGCGCACGAGACCGGTAAGATCGGCTTGCACGACAAGATTCGCGTACGCGTCGCGCGACGTATGGTCAAGGACGCTACCGGCGAGCTGCGCTATGCCGACGAAACGAAGAAGGGTAGCGGCGTCTTCAAGCCCTTTGCGATCGAGACCACTGTCGGGCGCTGCATCTTCAATGACATTTTGCCGGAGGCGATGCCGTTCTACAATCTGACGATGTCGCAGAAGAAGCTGAGCATGGTTATCAGCGATTGCTTCGAGTACTCCGGCAGCGCCGAGACCGTCGGTCTGCTCGACCAGATCAAAGACATCGGTTTCAAGTACGCGACGCTGGCCGGACTGAGCTTCGGCTTGACCGATCTGAAGATCCCGCCGAAGAAGGCAGAGATCATCTCCGACACGGAAAAACGCGTCGCCAAAATCCACAAGAACTATGACGACGGCGTGCTGACCGAGCGTGAGCGCTACAATCAGGTCATCGACGCGTGGACCAATGCCCGCGTGGCGGTCACCAACGAGATGATCCGAGGATTGCGCGAGGACACGAAAGAGGACGGCACGCCCTATCTGAACCCGATCTACTTGATGAGCGACTCCGGCGCCCGTGGCAGCATCGACCAGATTCAGCAGCTTGCCGGCATGCGTGCGCTGATGGCCAAGCCCAGCGGCGAGATTATCGAGACGCCGATCAAGGCGAATTTCCGCGAGGGCCTGACGGTGCTGGAGTATTTCAGCTCGACGCACGGCGCCCGCAAGGGTCTGGCGGATACCGCGCTGAAGACGGCCAACTCGGGCTATCTCACTCGCAAGCTCATCGACGTGGCCCAGAACGTGATCATCATCGAGCGCGACTGTGGCACGCTCCAGGGGATTACCAAGAGCACGGTCAGTCGCGGTGACCAGGTGGATGTGCCGCTGTCACAACTGGTTATCGGCAGGACCGCGCGCGACAACATCCGCAACCCGATCACGGACGAGATGATCGTCCACGAGAACGAAGTCATCACGCCGGAGATCGCCACCAAGATCGAGGCGCTCGGTCTCGACGCGATCCGCGTTCGCAGCCCGCTGACGTGCGACAGCTCGATCGGCGTCTGCGCCAAGTGCTACGGCTGGGACATGAGCACCGGCCAGGTCGTCGAGGAGGGCGCCGCCGTCGGCATCGTCGGCGCCCAGTCGATCGGCGAGCCGGGCACGCAGTTGACCCTGCGAACCTTCCACACCGGCGGTGTCGCCTCGCGCGCCATTCTCGAACGCGAGCAGAAGGCGACCCACACCGGCGCGGTGCAGTACCGCGACATCAACGCCGTCACGCTGCAACGCGACGACGGCACAACGGTGGTGGTGGCCCTCAAACGCAACGGCGAGATTACGTTGCTCGACCAGAAGGACCGGGAGCTGGACCGCTTTAAGGTCCCGTACGGCGGTATCATTCTCGTTCAGGACGGCGAGAAGGTCAAGGCCGGGGCGACGCTGTTCCAGTGGGACCCGCACCGCACGCCTATCCTGGCCGAGGTGGCCGGCGCTATCCGCTTCGTGGACATCGTGGAAGGCGAAACCGTCCAGACCGAGGAACTGCGTGTCCGAGGCGGCGCCGGCAAGGCCAAAGCCAAAGACGCCGAAGTCAAGACGGTGGAGCGTCCCGTCGTCATCGAGCACAAGGGGGACAAGCACCCGCAGATCATTATCGAGGACAGCAAGGGCAAGATCCTGGACGTGCACTATCTGCCTGCCGGCGCCAGAATCGAGGTGAGCGAAGGTCAGGCCGTGCAGGCCGGGCAGTTGCTGGCTCACCAGCCACGTGCCACCGGTGGCACGCAGGATATTACCGGTGGTCTGCCCCGTGTGACCGAAGTCTTCGAGGCACGCAAGCCCAAAGACCCGGCTGCGATGGCCGAGATCAGCGGACGCGTCGAGCTGCGCAGCGACAAGCGCAAAGGCAAGATGACGATCACCATCCGCAGCGAGAGCGGCATGGAGAAGGAGCACCACGTGCCGCGCGACCGGCACCTTAACGTCCATACAGGCGACTTGGTGGAAGCCGGCGATGCGCTGACGGACGGGCCGCTCGTTCCCCATGACATTCTGCGGATCAAGGGTGAAGAGGCCCTCCAGCGGTACCTCATCGGCGAGATCCAGAACGTCTATCGCTCGCAGAACGTGAATATCAACGACAAGCACATGGAGATCATCATTTCGCAGATGATGCGAAAGGTCGAGATCGACTCGGTCGGTGACAGCGCCTTCCTGCCTGGCGAAGTGATCGACAAGTTCGCTTTCCGCAAGGAGAACGAGAAGCTTGCCGGCAGCCTGCGCATTGCCGATAAGGGCGACGTGAGCGAGCTGGAAGAGGGACAGGTTCTCGACAAGAAGGACCTGGCGCGGATGAACGAGAAGGTCGAGGCGCTGGGCGGCGCACCCGCCAAGGGCAAGAAACCCAGGCCTGCCACGGCCAAGACGCTGCTGCTGGGTATCACCAAGGCGTCGTTGTGGTCGGACAGTTTTATCGCAGCCGCGAGCTTCCAGGAAACAACAAAAGTGTTGACGGAGGCGGCGCTGGCCGGTAAACTCGACGAGTTGCACGGATTGAAAGAGAACGTGATCCTGGGCCACCTGATCCCGGCCGGCACGGCGTTCAAGCCGCACCTGGAGATGCGAGTCAAGCATCTCGTGGAGGCTCCGCTACCGAAGGAATTGGCCGGTGTCCGGGAGGAGAAGGAAGCCGAGGCCAAGGCCGAATCGCGGATCAAGGAAATGCTGGGTATCGAGTAGGCGGACATACGGTTTTTGGGAAATCGAGATCAAGAGCTATGCCGACAATCAACCAATTAGTGAGAAAACCAAGGGCCAAGTCGAAAGGCCAGAAGCGCGTTTCGGATATCAGCGGCTCGCCCCAGAAGCGTGGGGTGTGCCTGATCGTCAGAACGCAGACACCCAAGAAACCGAACTCCGCTCTGCGGAAGGTGGCGCGCGTCAGGCTGACCAACGGCAAGGAAGTGACCGCCTATATTCCCGGGATCGATCACAACCTTCAGGAGCACAGTACCGTCACGATCCGCGGTGGTCGCGTGAGGGACTTGCCCGGCGTGCGCTATCATATCATCCGCGGCGTGCTCGACTGCGCCGGGGTCTCGGGACGTAAGCAGGGCAGAAGCAAGTATGGCGCCAAGAGAGGCAAGTAGCTCTGGGACAGGCATTTGAGGCGATAGAAGACGTTATGGCCAAGAAGTTTACCGCTTCCAGCGACCAGTTGAAACCGGACCCGAAGTACGGCAGCAAGCTGGTTTCCAAGTTCGTTAACTGCATGATGTTGGACGGCAAGAAGAACACGTCCCAGATGATCTTTTACGATGCCATGGACATCGTCTCCGGCAAGATCAAGGACGTCCCTCCACTGGAGATCTTCGAGACCGCGATCAACAACGTCAAGCCGTTGCTTGAGGTCCGCAGCAAGCGCGTCGGCGGCGCCAGCTACCAGGTTCCCATGCAGGTGAACCCCAGACGCCAGCAGTCGTTGGCGTTCCGTTGGATTCTGGCGTCGGCTCGTGGCAAGAAGGGCAAACCCATGCGTCAGCGGTTGGCCTCGGAGTTGATGGATGCGTACAACAAGCAGGGCGGCGCGATGACGACGCGCGAGAACGTGCACCGTATGGCGGAGGCGAATAAGGCGTTTGCCCACTTCGCCTGGTAAAAACCTCGACTCGTATTGCCACGGTGGATCGACGAGAAAGACCGTGGCATTTTTTTTAGCCGCAAGTCGGGAGCGGCAAGGGGATCCCGGCGGCTGTCTTGCGTGGCACCGGAGCTAAGTGCTTGAATATGGGCAGGTTAGAGGAAACTCGCAATATCGGCATCATGGCGCACATCGATGCGGGCAAGACCACTGTCACCGAGCGCATCCTCTACTATGCCGGCAAGACGTACAAGATGGGGGAGGTCCACGAAGGCACCGCGGTCATGGACTATATGGAGGAGGAGCAGAAGCGCGGCATCACGATTACCTCGGCCGCGACCAAATGTCCCTGGAAGGGGTTCGAGGTCAACCTGATCGATACGCCAGGGCATATCGACTTCACTGCTGAGGTCGAGAGGTCGCTGCGCGTCCTTGATGGGGCGGTGGCCGTCTTCGATGGCAGCGAAGGCGTGCAGGCTCAGAGCGAGACGGTGTGGCGGCAAGGCCAGAAATACCATCTTCCCTGCCTGTGCTTCGTCAACAAGATGGACAAAGTGGGCGCCGATTTTGAGATGAGCGTCCAGAGCATCCACGACAAGCTCCTTGCGAACCCTGTCGTGCTCCAGTTGCCGATGGGCGCCGGAGATGCGTTCGAAGGGATCATCGACTTGGTCAGCATGCAGGCCATCTTTTACGAAACGGAGAAGATGGGCGCTACGTTCCGCGAGACGGACATCCCAGCCCAATTCGCCGAGACTGCCAGACGCCAGCGGACACGGCTGATCGAGCTGGCGGCTGAGTACGATGAGAAACTGATGGACGCCTTTGTTCACGACGAGCCAATCGAGGCGGATGCTATCAGAAGGGCGGTCAGAAAGGGGACTCTGGCTGGCAAGCTCCACCCGGTGTTCGTGGGTTCGGCACTCAAGTACATCGGCGTCCAGCGGCTTCTCGACGCTGTTACCGCTTATCTGCCTTCTCCCCTCGATAAGCCGCCTCTTATCGGTCATAAGCCGGGAGACGCGAGCAAAGAAATCGCCGTCAAATGCGACCCGAAGGCGAGTCTCGTGGCACTGGCTTTCAAGATCACTAGCGACGCCCACGGCGACCTAAGCTTCCTGAGAATCTACCAGGGGACGTTGAAGTCCGGCACGCGCGTGCTGAACGTCAACCGGGACAAGAAGGAGAACGTCACCCGCGTTTTCGAGATGCACGCAAACGAGCGAAAGATCCTGGACGCCGCGTCGGCCGGTGACATCGTAGCGGTCGTCGGGCTGAAGGTGACGCTCACCGGCGACACGGTTTGCGACCCGAAGAAGCCTGTGATACTGCCCAGCATCACGTTCCCTCAAACCGTCATTACCATGTCGATCGAGCCGAGAACCGCGGCCGAACGAGCGAAACTGGCGGCAGCGCTCGATTCGTTGCGCCGCGAGGATCCCACGTTCGAGTACAAGACCGACAGCGAAACCGGCCAGACGGTCATCAGCGGCATGGGCGAACTGCATCTGGAGATCCTCCAGCACAAGCTGACCCGGGAAAAGAAAGTGGACGTTCGGGTGGGCAAGCCGAGGGTAGCCTACCGGGAGGCCATTACGCAGGCGGCGCAGGCGGAGGGCAAGTTCGTGCATCAGAGCGGTGGCCGCGGCCAGTACGGCCACGTGGTCCTGGCTGTGGAGCCCGTCTACAGCGAGGATGGTCACTACAAGTCGGGAATCGAGTTTGCTTCCAGGGTCTCGCCCGATAGGGTGCCGAGGGAATACATTCCCGCTGTCGAGAGGGGCGTCAAAGAGGCCTCCAGCAATGGAGTCCTGGCCGGCTACACCGTGGTCGGCCTCCGCGCCGTGGTGGTAGACGGTTCCTTTCACTCGGTGGATTCGTCCGAGCTGGCCTTTGAGCAGGCCGCCTCCTTTGCCTTGGACAAGGCGATGAGAGAAGCCAGTCCGGTGCTCCTGGAGCCGGTGATGAAGGTCGAAGCGGTCGTGCCTGAATCGGCCTTCGGGCCTGTGCAGGCGGATCTTCTGGCCCGGCGGGGCGTGATAACCGATTGTCGAGTGCACGGCAACATGCGCGTCATTGACGCCAGCGTGCCGCTTGTGGAGCTCTTCGGCTACTCCAGCGACATCCGCAGCCTCACTGCCGGGCGCGGAAACTTCACAATGGAGCCGCTCAGCTACGAAAGAATGCCGGAACAGGTTGCCAAGCAGATCCTCTCTTGAGACGGAGCCAAGTTTTTTTGATTTTTTGACAGGAATTTTCAGGCGGTCTGTTGACGGGTAGTGCAGTCCATGCTAAAGTCTTGGTTTTTCAGCTGTAGCGAGCGGCGTCATGGAAGGCGCTGCGATACGTAGTTACGCTGTGGCATGTCTATGATTGCCATCACGGATGGCTCAGTGGTGGTTCTTTTGCTATGGGTGGTGCGAAGCTGGTGGCGGTTTCGCAAGGTTCCAGTGGACCAGAGCCCCAAACCCTTTAAGGAAGGCCAAAGTGGCCGCCGGTAGGGTGCCTGCGAGTGCAGGTTTGACCGGAGAGCGGCTTAGCCTTTCCTGCCGGAAAGCAAGCGCAAGTGGCGTTGACCGGTGCAGAGATAGTGCCTGCTCGGCGTCTACGTCGAAGTTAGTGTGGGTAAACTGAGTTGTTTTGATGGCCGTGTGAATGGGTCGAGTCAGGCAGGCCCGTTAGGAAGCGCGGCCGTCGGGTGCTCCCGAGGAGCGTTATGGCGACCGAAACTGAACGAATTCGCATACGAATGGAGGCATACGACCACCGGACGCTCGATGCTTCCGCCCGAGAGATCGTGGAGCATGCTCGTCGGACCAATGCCCGCGTCAGTGGGCCGGTGCCGCTGCCGACGCGGATCGAGCGGTACACGGTTTTGCGGAGCCCGCATATCGACAAGAAGTCCCGCGAGCAGTTCGAGTTGCGAACGCACAAGCGGTTGATCGATATCCACGAAGCGAATGCCCGAACGGCCGAGGTGCTCAATCGTCTGGTCGTTCCCGCAGGCGTTTTCGTGAAGATCAAGGCGTAACAGCGAGGAACGTCGGAATATGAACATGTTGCTGGGAAAGAAAGTAGGGATGACCCGGGTGTACGATGAGTCGGGTCAGCTCGTGCCGGTGACCGTGATCCAGGCGGGCCCGTGTACGATTACCCAGATCAAGACCGCTGAGACCGACGGCTATGACGCGATTCAGCTCGGCTTCGAGGACGTCAAGGCTTCGCGTCAAAAGCAGCCCCAGGTCGGGCATACCGCCAAGGCGAACGCGAGCCCGAAGCGGTTCGTCCGCGAATGGCGTTTGGTGGAGAAACCGGAGACCGAATACGAGCTGGGCGACCTGCTGACCGTATCGGTTTTTGCAGATACCAAGTACGTCGATGTGATCGGCACCAGCAAGGGCAAGGGATTCGCCGGCGTCATGAAGCGGCACGGTTTCGGTGGTTTCCCAGCTTCACACGGTACGGAGCGCAAGCACCGAGCGCCCGGCTCGATCTCGAGTTACTCCAGCAACGCTGGAACCGGCGGCCACCCGAAGAAGGGCAAGCGCATGGGCGGCCACATGGGCCACCGGCGGATTACGACCAAGAACCACAGCCTGGTCTCGCTGGATGAGGAAAAGAACCTGTTGGTGGTCAAGGGAGCGGTGCCCGGCCCGGCCGGCGGCTACTGCATCGTCCGAACGGCCAAGAGACCCCAGTAAGTGGATAAGTGTACCAGCAATGATTGAATTGACAGTCTATAACCGCAGCGGCCAGGAAGTGGACAAGCTCAGCGTCGATGAGGCGGTGCTGGGTGGCGCGGTCAGGCGTGCTCTGCTCAAACAGGCGATCGTGATGTACCACGCCAATCGGCGGGTGGGTACGGTCAAGACGAAGGGCAGGAGCGAGGTGGCCGGCTCCGACAAGAAGCTGTTCCGGCAAAAAGGCACGGGCAACGCCCGCGTCGGCAACCGGCGCACCGGCAAACGCGTCGGCGGTGGTATGACCTTTGCCAAGGTCCCACGGGATTTCAGCCAGAAGATGCCGCGCAAACAGAAGCGCCTGGCGCGGGATTCAGCGGTGCTGGCTAAATTGCGCGGCAATCAGGTCGTGGTGGTCGACGCCTTGGCGTTCGAGCGGCCCAAGACCAAGGAATTCGCGCAGGTGCTGAAGAACCTCAAGGTCGACCGGAGTTGCCTCGTTGCGGTCAACCAGAGCGACGAGAATCTCTGCAAATCGGCGCGAAACGTGCAGAAGGTGGCGGTCTTGCCCGTGGCAGACCTGAACGCCGGCGCGATTTGTGCCCATCAGAAGATGCTGTTTACCAAGGATGCGCTGGTTGCCTTCATGAACCGTGATGCCGGCGGGGAAAGCTGACCTCGTCGGCTTCTGGTGTTTTTAGGACCTTTCATGAGCTCGAGTAGTTGGTTCTGCAATGGATGACTATAACGTGATAATTCGACCCTTGGTGACGGAACAGGGGATGCATTTCGCCAATGTGAAGGGCGCTTACTCGTTCCAGGTCAACCGTAAGGCCAACAAGGCGCAGATCAAGAACGCCGTGGAGAGGATCTACGGCGTCAAGGTGGATAAGGTCAGGACGGCGAACCGGCTCGGCAAGCGGCGCCGCAAGGGCCGGACGGTCGGCGTGACCGCAAGCTGGAAGAAAGCGGTGGTGTACCTGGAACCGGAACACCACATCGACTTGTTCTAACGCAGTACGACAGAGAGATAAGCGTATGGGCATTCGCATTTATAGACCAACGAGCGCAGGCCGGCGCAACGCATCCGTCAACGACTACGCGGAGTTGACGACGACGAAGCGCGAGAAGAGCCTATGCAAACGGATCAAGAAAAACGGCGGCCGTAATCACAGCGGCAAGACCACGGTACGCTTCCGCGGCGGCGGCGCCCGGCGCATCTACCGCATGATCGATTTCAAGCGGAACAAGGATGGCATCCCGGCCAAGGTCGCGACGGTGGAATACGATCCGAACCGCAACTGCTTCATTTCGCTGGTTCAGTACGACGACGGCGAGAAACGCTACGTCCTGGCGCCGTTGGGGATCAAGGTTGGCGACGTGATCGAGAGCGGTCCCGAGTGCGAGCCCAAGGTGGGCAACGCCATGCCGCTGGGTGCCATCCCGGCCAGTCTCGAAGTGCACAATGTCGAGATGACTGCCGGTCAGGGCGGCAAGCTCGTCCGGGGCGCTGGCAATGCGGCCCGGATTGTGGCGAAGGAGGGGGACTGGGTGACGTTGGTTCTGCCCAGTGGCGAAATGAGAATGGTGCGCAAAGAGTGCCGGGCCACAATCGGACGGCTGAGCAATCCCGATTTCCAGAACGTCAGCATCGGCAAAGCGGGCCGTAAGCGGCACATGGGCCGGCGTCCGCACGTGCGCGGCAAAGCGATGAACCCGGTGGCGCACCCGATGGGCGGCGGCGAAGGTCGGTCCAACGGCGGTCGGCATCCGTGTTCACCCACCGGCAAGCTGGCTAAGGGCGGCAAGACGCGCAGCCCGCGCAAGACGAGCAACAACAGGATCATTCGGCGACGCAAGAACAAACGGCAAGGGCAATTGGTGCTGTAAGGAACCGCTTGCACCTCCGAGGCGGGCTGCCACGCAAACAAGCCGCGACCGAGAGGTGAAAGAGAGGCAAGATGAGCAGATCTCTGAAAAAGGGACCGTACGTGGACGAGAAGGTGCTTGCCAAAGTCGGCAGGCAGATCAACGAAGGAACGCGCGAGCCGATCAAGACCTGGGCGCGGCGGTGTACGATTGTGCCGGAGTTTGTGGGTTTTACCTTCATGGTCCACAACGGCAAGATGTTTCACAAGGTTTTCATCACGGAAGACATGGTCGGACACAAGCTGGGTGAGTTCTCGCTCACGCGGACGTTCAAAGGCCATTCGAGCAAGAAGATCAAATAGGACGTGCGACAGGGTCGGGAAAGCGACCTTCCTGGTACGGGACGGCGGTTATGCTGAGTGCAACGAAATTGAAAGACTTGTGTGAACGGCAACAGGTCAGCGCGCAATCACTGGCGCGGAACCTGGCGCGCGGCGGATTGAGTGCGAAGGAAGCCGCGACGGCGGTGCAGAACTGGCGCAAAGGGCTGTTCCGGCGCCAGCCGAAGGCGGAAGACATCCGGCGTCTGGCCGACGCGCTGGGCGTGGAAGCTGCCGATCTGGGCGAATGGCGTTCGTCCTGTCGTTACGCTCCGTTGTCGGCGCGCAAGGCCAGGCTGGTCACGGCGCTGATCGCCGGGCGCAGCGTCCAGGACGCGATGGATATCCTCAAGTTCACCCGCAAGCGGGCCGCGCCGATGGTGGACAAGGTCCTCAAGGCGGCCGTGGCAGATGCCGACGAGCAGCAGGCGGATGTCGAGACGCTCTACGTCAGCGAGGCGCGCGTAGACGACGCGGGGGTGCGGATCGGAACGAAGCGATGGATCCCCAAGGATCGCGGCCGTGCCCATCCGATCAAGAAGCTGGCCTGCCACATTTACGTGACCGTGACGCAGGCGTAACGCAAGCACAAGGTAAACCTGTACAGAGATAGTTGACTATGGGCCAGAAGACATCGCCAATCGGCTTTAGAACGGGAGTCACCCTCGGCTGGCAAAGCACTTGGTTTGCCCCGAAGGCTAATTATGGCGATTTTCTCGTCGAGGATCAGGCGATCCGCAAGTATATCGATCGTCGCTTCAACCGGCAAATGCCGAAGGGGGCCATTGCCAAGGTCGAGATCATCCGGACGCGTAACGAGGTGAATGTGACCTTGCACAGCGGCCGGCCCGGGGTCGTGATCGGGCCGCGCGGCGGCGAGGTGGACAAGGTCCGCGAGGAACTCGAGTCGCTGGTGGGCCGCAAGGTGACGGTCAACGTGGTCGAGATCAAGGAGCCCGAGCTCAACGCGACGCTGGTCGGACAGGCGATTGCCGAGCAACTCGGTAAGCGGGCCTCGTTCCGACGCACGATGAAGCAGCAGTGCGAAGCGGCGATGAACGCCGGCGCCAAAGGCGTCAAGATCATGTGTTCCGGGCGTCTGGCGGGCTCGGAAATGGCCCGGCAGGAAACGCAGAAGATGGGCAGCATTCCGCTGCACACCCTGGATGCCGATGTGGATTATTCGATCGCGACGGCGCGGACGACGTACGGAGCGATTGGGATCAAGGTGTGGATCTACCGAGGAAAGTTTGGCGAAGAGAACGAGCCGGTTCAGCGTCGTCGCCGTCGCGCGCCGCGGCGGATGGCGCCGCCGACGCCTGGTCCGCTGCCGCCGGAACCTGCTGCTGTGGCGCCGCCCGCGGCGCCGCGGACAGGCAGCACCGCCGAGCCGACACCTCCGACGGGTGCGTGAGACAGTCACAGCGTGTGATCCCGGGATAAGACGTAAGAAAGGTCACGATACATGGCGTTGATGCCGAAACGAGTGAAATATCGCAAGAGCCAGCGCGGCCGCATGAGAGGTAATGCCTCGCGATGCAACTACGTTGCCTTCGGCGAATACGGTTTGCAGGCTTTGGAGATGAGCTGGGTCACGGCCAAGAATATCGAGGCCGGCCGCGTCGCGGCTACGCACTTCCTGCATCGTGAGGGAAAAGTATATATCCGGGTCTTTCCGGCCAAACCGGTCAGTTCCAAGCCCCTGGAAACCCGTATGGGAAAGGGCAAGGGTGAGCCGGAGTTCTGGGTCGCCAGGGTCAGGCCGGGCCAGGTCTGCTTTGAGATCGGCGGGGTCAGCGAAGACGTGGCCAAACAGGCCCTGTCCAGGATCGCCCATAAGATGCCCATCCGCTGCCGGTTCGTGCGGCGCAGGCATTCGCTCTGAGAGAGGACGTTACGGTGAAGGCCAAGCAGTTGAGAGAAATGGGTCAGGATGAGTTGGCCCACACGCTGGAAGAACTGGAGAAGAAGCTGTTCGAGTTGCGCTCGCAAGCGGTGACCGAGAAGCTGGAGAACTCGAAAGCCATAGTGAACACGCGACGCGAGGTCGCGCGCGTCAAGACCCTGTTGCGCGAGCGAGCGAATTAACGGTACACGGTCGTTGACCGGTGGCTGGAACGTGCCCTTATGGAAAGCCGAGCAGGAAGAATGTTGACTGGCACTGTCACAAGCAATAGTGGGGACAAGAGCATCCGGGTGACGATCGACTACAAGGTCAAGCACCCCAAGTACGGCAAGTACATTCGGCGACGCACGAAACTGGCGGTCCACGACGAGCGGAACGAGTGCGGCGTCGGCGATCTGGTCGAGATTGCTGAGTGCCGATCGTACAGCAAGACGAAGAGCTGGCGGCTGGTTCGGGTCCTCCAGAAGGCGATCCAGGCGTAGAACCTTATACGAGCGCGGGAAGAATGATTCAGCAAGAGACAATGTTGGATGTAGCCGACAACTCCGGCGTGAAGTCGGCGCTATGTATCAAGGTCCTGGGCAAAGGTTCGTCGCGTGGGAAGTTTACGCGGCCTTGTGCGTCGGTGGGCGACGTGGTCTGCGTGGCGATCAAGAAGTCGCTGCCGACCTGCCAGCTCGACGACAAGAAGGTCCACAAGTGCGTGATCGTTCGTACGAAAAGCCCGATCCGGCGCCCGGACGGCAGCTACGTTCGGTTCGACAGCAACGCGGCGGTGATGATCGACAACGACGGCAACCCGATCGGCACGCGCATCTTTGGCGCCGTGGCACGTGAGCTGCGGGAGAAGAACTACATGAAGATTGTCTCGCTGGCGGCCGAGGTTGTCTAGCGGGCGGGGAATCTTGTCGCGGTTAAGACACGAGAGATGAAAAGCATGGGCTTACACGTAAAGAGAGGCGACACGGTGCAGATCATCGCCGGCAACCACAAAGGGGCGACCGGAAGGGTGCTGCATGTCTATCCGCACAAAAACATGGTTGTGGTGCAAGGCCAGAATACTGCCAAAAAGCACGTGCGACCGTCGCGGCGCAATCCGCAAGGAGGCCGAATCAGCGTCGAGCAGCCGATTCACATCAGCAACGTGTTGCCGCTGAGCCCGAAGTCGTCGAAGGGCACGCGGGTGCGCTTCCAGGCAGGTGCCGACGGCAGCAAGAAACGTGTGGCCGCGGACGGAACGGAAATCGGCACGGTGAGAAAGGCCAAGGCGAAATAGCCGGCGATTATGGGGTCTGATCCGGTAGAAGAGCTGGAAAGCAGAGCAAGAGAAAAATGGCGCGTTTGAAAGACCTGTACAAGTCGAAGATCATGTCGGAACTGACGAAGGAGTTCAGTTACGGCAACGTCATGGCGGTCCCGAAGGTCGAGAAGATCGTGGTCTCGATGGGTATCGGCAAGGCCAGTACCGACAAGAAATATATCGAGCTGGCCCGCAAGGACCTCGCCATGATTACCGGCCAGCAGCCGGCAGTCTGCAAGGCCAAGAAGAGCGTATCGAACTTCAAGGTCCGCGAGGGCCAGGAGACCGGGTTGAAGGTCACGCTGCGTGGCATCCGGATGTATGAGTTCCTGGACCGGCTGATCAGCCTGGCGATCCCGCGCGTACGCGACTTTCGCGGATTGAACCCGAACGGGTTCGACGGGCGCGGCAACTACTCGATGGGCGTGGCCGAGCAGAGCGTGTTTCCGGAGATCAACCCCGCCAAGGTCGAGGCCCAGCAGGGCATGAATATTACGTTCGTAACGACGGCTCGGACCGACGAAGAGGCGCGCAGGTTACTGACGCTCTTTGGGATGCCGTTCCGAAGCCAGACGGCCGGCGCGGCGAGCTAGGCCGCCGGGCGAACCGAAGAATGTGGAGCGTGTGA
Organism: Sedimentisphaerales bacterium; assembly: GCA_016927855.1. Lineage (GTDB taxonomy): Bacteria > Planctomycetota > Phycisphaerae > Sedimentisphaerales > Anaerobacaceae > JAFGLV01. Next base: position 6,805 of record JAFGLV010000075.1, on the reverse strand, counting down.
ATGTCGACGAAAGCGCTGGAAAACAAGGTCAAGAGAAAACAGAAGTTTCGCGTCAGGCAGTATACGCGTTGTGAGCTCTGCGGCAGGTCGAAGGCGGTCTATCGCAAGTTCAAGATCTGTCGCATTTGCTTTAGAAACCTGGCGAACGAGGGCAAGATCCCGGGAGTCAAGAAGGCCAGTTGGTAACGTGCCGGCCCACGACCAGGCCAAGACGCCGGAAGAGACAGGATACTGAGATTATGAGTTTGAGCGACCCGATAGCCGACATGTTGACGCGAATCCGCAATGCCACGCGGGTGGGCAAGGCGCAGGTCAACATCAAGGCCACCAAAATCTGCGAAGGTATCGCGGCGGTTTTGAAGAAGGAAGGCTACATCAGCGACTATGACCGCATCGATGACGGGCTGCAGGGGATTCTCAGAGTCGTGCTCAAGTACGACGAGGAAGGCCAACCGGCCATCACGGAGATCACGCGGACCAGCAAGCCGGGCCGCAGGATATATGCCTCCGTTGACAACCTGCCGACGGTGTTGAATGGGATGGGCATTGCTGTCGTGTCCACCAGCAAAGGGGTAATCAGCGATCGTAGCTGCCGGGAAGGCAAGGTCGGCGGCGAGGTTCTGTGTACGGTAAGTTAAATGAGCCGAATTGGAAGAAAACCGATTGCGATCCCGCAAGGCGTGAAGATCGAACAGAAGGGCCGGACGGTGAAGGTCTCGGGACCGCAGGGCACCCTGGAGCTTGACTGTCACCCCGCGATCAACGTGGCCGTGGATAGCGCCGCCAATAAGATCGAGGTCGTAAACCCGTCGCCGGAGAATCGCGAGTGCAAGCAGCTCCACGGCACCATGCGGGCGCTGCTGGCAAACATGGTGACCGGAGTCAGCAAGGGATTCGAGCGCAAGCTGGAGATCTACGGGACCGGTTACAGCGTCAAAGAGCAGGGCGGCAAGCTGATCCTGCAGATCGGCTTTTGCCATCCGGTCGAGATGGCGATCCCCAAGGAGATCAAGGTGAAGATCGACGTAGCGGCGACGCGCGGCAACGAGATTCCGGCGAAGTTCAGCGTCAGTGGAATCGACAAGTGCCAGCTTGGGCAGTTCGTCGCGAACATCCGGCGGGTCCGACCGCCGGAACCGTATAAGGGCAAGGGCATTCGCTACAGCGACGAACAGGTACGGCGCAAGGTTGGCAAGGCATTTGCTTCGGGCGGATAGTACTAAGAGAAACTGGTCTTATGAAGACGGAAAGACATAAGAAGGCGGCGCTCAGGCGTAAGTACCACGTGCGAAGGAAAGCCTCGGGGACCCCGGAAAGGCCACGATTGTCTGTCTTTCGCTCGAACCGACACATCTACGCACAGATCATCGACGATGCCGCGGGCGTTACCCTCGTGGCTACGAGCACGCAGGCGAAAGCGCTGCGCGATCAACTGGCCAAGCGGGTGAACAAAGAGACAGCGGCGGCAGTCGGTGAGGCTCTGGCCAAGAAGGCGTTGGATGTGGGCATCAAGTGCGTGTGCTTCGACCGCAATCGCTTTAGGTACCACGGGCGTGTGAAATCCCTGGCCGATGCGGCCAGAAAAGCCGGCTTGGCCTTCTGACAGAGGCGGTGGGAAACCAGGAGACGAAATTGGCTACAGAACCGAGTAGAAAACCTGAGCACGAAGAGAAGCCGTTGGAAGACACGGTGGTGAAGATCTACCGCTGTGCCAAGGTCGTCAAGGGCGGACGTCGCTTCAGCTTCGCGGCGCTGGTGGCGGTAGGCGACCGGGCCGGGAATGTCGGCATCGGCTACGGCAAGGCCAACGAAGTGCCGCTGGCGGTCGAGAAAGGCATGAAGGACGCCAAGAAGTCGATGCACACGATTCCCCTAGTGGGAAGTACGATTCCACACAAGGTTATTGGCCGCTTCAGAGCGACCAAGGTCGTGCTGGTTCCCGCCAGTCCCGGCACGGGCGTGATCGCCGGTTCCAGCGCCCGCGCCGTGCTGGAGTACGCCGGCGTGCATGACGTGCTGACCAAGGTCTACGGCAGCACGTCGGCCAAGAATGTCGTAAAGGCCACACTCGACGGTCTCAAGAGGCTGCGCAACAAAGAGGCAATTGAAGCGTTACGAGGTGTCGCTGTTTCCTAGTGACGACTACGACCATTTGGGTGATCTAAATGTTGAGTCATGAGATAACTTCCGTTGTAGGCAAGCACAAGCCACGCAAACGTGTCGGACGCGGCCGGGGGGCCGGCCAGGGCAAGACGGCGGGGCGCGGACATAAAGGCAGCCGCAGCCGGGCCGGAGCCATGCGTTACTCCCTCTACGAGGGCGGGCAGATGCCCCTGTTTCGACGTGTGCCGAAGCGCGGATTCAACAACAAGCAATTCGCCCGGCGTTTCGAGATCATCAACGTCTGCGAGCTGGAGCGTTTCGACGACGGCGCCGAGGTGGGAATCCCGCAGTTGTCGCAGGCGGGGTTGATCCCCGGGCTCGACAGCCGCGTGAAGATTCTCGGTGACGGCGAATTGACCAAGAAGCTCCAGGTGGCGGCCCACAAGTTCAGCAAAGCCGCGGAAGAGAAAATCGTGGGCTGCGGCGGCAGTGCGATGCGCATCGAACTGAAGGACAAGGCCAATGCGCGGCGCAAGGGCGCCTGAGGCGGCGGTGTCAGTGGGTCGCTAAGGTTTAGCACAAGCTGCGGAGAACGGACAAGTGATTGGAACGATAGCCAACATATTTCGCATCCCGGACCTACGGAACAAGATCCTGTTTACCGTGGCGCTGCTGATCATCTACCGGGTGGGGTTCCACATCCCTAACCCGTGCTTCAACCTGGAGCTGCTCCAGGAGACGGCGACGACCCGGGATACAGACAGTCCTCTGGGACGCGCGGCCGAGTACATGCAGATGTTCACCGGCGGCACGCTCAGCCAGAGCAGCCTGTTCGGGCTTGGCATCATGCCTTACATCACGGCCTCGATTATCCTGATGCTGCTGGGCGAGGTGATTCCGTCGCTCAAGAAGCTGCGCCAGGAAGGGCAGACCGGGTATAAGAAGATCCAGGAATACACGCGCTACCTCACGGTTCTGATATGCGTGATCCAGGCGGTGATGTACCTGCGCGTGATGGGCGCGAGCAAGTACGTGTATCCCGGCATGCAGGTCCCGGCGATGGTCTTGGGCGTAGTGGGCATGACCGCCGGGACCGTCTTTCTGATGTGGCTCGGCGAGCAGATCGACGAGTACGGGATCGGCAACGGGATCAGCCTGATCATCATGGCCGGGATCATCGCCAGGATGCCCTGGGCGATTCGCTCGTTGATCCAGCGGATCGACCTGACCTTCGGCGCGCCGGCCGGGACCATCGGACCGGCCAGTATCGTTTTCTTGATTGCGGCGTTCGTTTTTGTCGTAGCCGGCGCCATCCTGATCACCCAGGGCCAGCGACGCATCCCGATTCAGCAGGCCAAGCAGATGCGCGGTCGTCGCATGTACGGCGGTCAGCGTCACTACCTGCCGTTGCGAGTCAACCACGGCGGCGTCATGCCGATCATTTTCGCCTCCAGCTTCATGATGTTTCCGCCGATCATTATCGAGCAGATCGCCAATGCCTTCAGCGGCTCAGAATTCTGGCGCACGGTCCTGGAGGCCTTTCGCGGCGATGCCTACACCTACAATGTGCTATATATGCTGCTGATCTTCCTGTTTGCGTACTTCTGGGTGACGGTGCAGTTCCAGCCGCGCGAAATGGCCAAGAACCTGCGCGACTCGGGTAGCTTCATTCCCGGGCTGCGGCCGGGACGGCGGACTGCCGAGTACCTTGAGACCGTGATGACCCGTATTACGTTCTACGGTGCCGCCTTCCTGGCGGCGATTGCGGTGGTGCCGACGGTTCTCAACAAGACGCTGGAAATCGACTGGACCATCACCACGTTCATTGGCGGAACGGGCCTGCTGATCGTGGTCAGTGTTTCGTTGGACCTCGTGCAGAAGATCGAGGCCAACCTGCTGATGCGCAGCTACGAGGGCTTCAGTTCGGCCGGCAGAATCAAAGGGGCGTACGCATGAGAATCGTGTTGCTAGGGGCGCCCGGCGCCGGCAAGGGAACGCACTGCAAGCGCATCGTAGACCGCTACGGTGTATTGCACCTGTCCAGTGGTGACATCCTGCGGCGCGAGAGAGCGCAAGGAACGCCGCTCGGAAAGCGGGCACAAGGTTACATGGACGCCGGCACTTTGGTCCCGGACGACCTGATCGTTGAGATGATGAGCAAGGCGATCAAGGCAGCGCCAGAGGCGGGCTATGTGCTCGACGGTTTTCCGCGCACCGTCAATCAGGCTGAGGTCCTCGATCAGGCGCTGTCGGAGAACGGCGATGGGATTGATCTGGTCATGAACCTTCAGGTCAGCGACGACGTGGTGCTCGAGCGTATCACCGGGCGACGAAGCTGTCCCAAGTGCGGCGCCGTCTACCATGTGAAGAACATGCCGCCGAAGAAGGCGGGCGTCTGCGACCACGACGGCACCAAGTTGGTGCAGCGACCGGACGACACCGCCGAGGTGGTCAAGAACCGCCTGGCGACGTACTACGAGCAGACCCGGCCGGTGGTCGATTACTACCGGGCCCGGAGGACGGTCCACGACGTGCCGGCCGATGGCGACGCCGACGAGGTGGCTCAGTTGTTGTTCGAGCAGCTTGACGCGCTAGAGCAGGAGTAACCGACCGCGGGTCGCGTATGAAGTTGAGTAAATGGCTATAACGCTTCGAAGCCGAAGAGAAATCGAGTTGATGCGTCAGGCCGGAGCGGTTGTAGCTAACGTTCTTTCACAATTGCAGGAGGTCGCGGAGCCGGGGGTAACCACGGCTCAGTTGGACGACCTGGCGCTGAAGATGACAGCCGACGCCGGGGCTGAGGCGCTCTTCAAGGGCGTGCGCAGCTCCCATGCGAGGCGGCCCTTTCCCGGAGCCATCTGTGCGTCGGTCAACGATCAGGTCGTGCACGGGATTCCGTCGAGCCAGACGGTCCTGCGCGAGGGTGATATACTGAGCGTTGACTTTGGTGTCAGGCTGAATGGATATTGTGGCGACGCTGCGACGACCGTTGCGATCGGCAGCATTTCGCCGGACAAACAGAAACTGCTCGACGTGACGAAGGGCGCGCTGGACATCGCGATTGCGATGGCCAAGCCGGGTGTACGCTGGAGCCAAGTGGCGCGCAAGATGCAGCGGCACGGGGAATCGGCCGGCTTCTCCGTGGTCCGCGATTTCGTCGGCCACGGCATCGGAACGAAGATGCACGAGGACCCCAAGGTCCCGAACTTCGTGAGCCGCGAACTGCTGGCGGACGACATCGTCCTGACCGCCGGGATGGTCCTGGCGATCGAGCCGATGATCAACGCCGGCAGCCAGGGCGTTCGGACGCTGGGCAACGGATGGACGGTGGTGACGAAAGACGGCAAGTGTTCGGCGCACTTCGAGCATACGATTGCCATAGTGGCCGGCGGTTGCGAAGTGCTGACCGTCAAGCAGGTGTAAGCGACGGACGGCGTCAGGCGGCGCGCACGGGCCCGACAGCGGAGGCTGTTGGAGCGGGCCGGTGCGGCTCTGGCGGCGTTTATGGATTTAGAGTGGTTCATGGCAAAGAAGGATTCAATACGGCTGCAGGCGAAGGTGACCGAAGCTCTGCCCAACGCCATGTTCAGGGTCGAGTTGGAAGGTGGTCACCGGGTCTTGGCCCACGTCTCGGGCAAGATGCGGATGAATTTCATCCGTATCCTTCCGGGGGACATGGTCACGGTCGAGATGTCGCCGTACGACCTCAACCGGGGACGCATCGTCCTGCGGCATTGATGCTGCCTATTGACGTGGGTGCCGGATCGTTGGAAAGCGTGGATGGGAACATGAAGGTAAGAAGCTCGGTAAAACGCATCTGTGAAAACTGCAGGATCATTCGCCGCAAGGGCGTGGTGCGGGTCATCTGCTCCAATCCGCGCCACAAGCAGCGCCAAGGCTGAGACGGGCCGGAGCGGGTGGACTGCGTCGCTTGAGAATGGGTAGTAAAAGGGAGCCGAAATGCCGCGTATAGTGGGTATCGATATTCCAGACGGTAAGACGATCTGGATCTCGCTGACGTACATCCCGGGCATCGGGCGGTACACGTCGGAGCAGATCCTCAAGGAGGCCGGGATCGAGAAGACGACGAAGGCTAACAAGCTCAGCGAAGACGAACTGAGCCGGATCACCCAGATCATCGATCGCAACTATATCGTCGGAGGCCAGCTCCGGCGGCAAGTGGCTCAGAACATCGCCCGTCTGCGGGATATCGCCTGCTATCGTGGGATTCGCCATCGCCGGGGACTGCCGGTCCGAGGCCAGTGTACGCAGAGCAACGCGCGGACCCGCAAGGGCCCGAGAAAGACCGTCGCCGGCAAGAAGGGCGTCAAGGAGAAACGCTAAGCAGTCGGCTGCCGATAGCGGCCTGACGAGCAGGACTATTCGATAAGAGATCAGAGATGGCAAAGAGTGGAAAACGCAAGGTTCGAAAGAACGTCGTTCGAGCGATCGTGCACATCAAGGCGACGTTTAACAATACGCTGATTACGATCACCGACGTCGACGGCGACGCGATCTGTTCGGGCTCGGCCGGGTGCGTCGGCTTCAAGGGCTCGCGCAAGAGCACGCCGTTCGCCGCCCAGCAGGCGGCCCAGCGCTGCGCCAGCGCCGCGATGCGCAACGGCGTACGCGAGGTGGAGATCAAGGTCAAAGGGCCCGGCTCGGGACGCGAGTCGGCCATTTCCGCGCTGCAGGGCGCCGG
>JAFGLV010000074.1 GCA_016927855.1 Sedimentisphaerales bacterium | reverse complement strand
GCAAAAAGGACTCTCATACTAACGGATTAGAGATTAAGGCACTTCGCGACTGGGAGACAGGGGTGACGAAAAGGCCTTCTTTATTCGACCTGTGTCTCCCTTTTTGGCAGCGTTAGGGTTTCGCATGTCACCCTGCCGCCATTGTCCAGCGGGCACGCGAGCCCTTGGCAATAGATGTACCGGAGGTGGTTTCGCGTCACGTGGGTAGGCGTCGCGCACCCCGGCGGGAGGCGGAGCGGCCGCCGCGATGGCAGCGGCGTGCTCCACGAGCGCGGACCTGCCCAGGGGTGTCTTCGGAGAACGGAGGAAGGCCATGCTGATTCTGTCCCGAAGGTGCGGCCAGAGCATCATGATCGGTGACGACATCGAAGTCTTCGTGGTCGATATCGGCGGCGGCAAGGTCCGGCTTGGCATCGCGGGGCCTATGCACGTGCCGGTGCATCAGCGCGAACGCTATGATGCCCGCTGGCGAGGGGGGCTTGCCGAGAGCACGGCGACTGCACAGGTACGGCGCTCGGAGAGCGCGCATGTCTCATAATTCGTGATCGACCCGGCCCAGTGCCGGCATCTTGTCGATCTGAGCCTACTGCCTAGCGCTCTCCACGCCTGCCGCGCCGCCTTGCAGGACCGCCGTTGAGCCGCTTTTATCCGACCTTATCAGCGTAGCGCCGCAGTACACTGCTCCCCGAAGCGGTATCCCTCCATTATTCTCGATCCGTTCTCAAGCAAGGTCTCTGTTCTGTCGATGAGCGCACGGCGGCAAGGGGCCGCCCTGATGTCTGAGAAAGGAGACCGCCATGATCAGATGCCGTTCGAGGACCCGCTTCACGTTCGACCTGACCGACGACCAGAGGCAGCTATGTACCTGGGTCGCTGAACAGGCCCGGCTGGGAGTCAATCGCATTGGGTACGCCGACGCCAAAACCGCCCTGGACATCAAGGACGATACAGACATCACACGCATCCTCAGGCAGATGAGAGAGCGGCGTGACGACCTCCACCGGATGGTCCATTCGCCGATCGTCAACACCGCTCGTCCCTACTTCGACGTCCACCGCGACGCCGATTGCATCTGGGATGACTACTGCCAGGCGGAGTTGGAAGAATTCGGCGCAGATTTTGCCGGCCAGGACTCAAACGAGCTTCGAGGGCTCTGTATCTCGGCACGCGAACGCACGGCCTGCGCGGTCTGAAGCGTTCCTTGGGCCGAGCCAGCCATATCGGCACAAACACGAGAGGTGGGGACCATGAGCGCACCGCACAAGGCAGATGCGAAGGACCAACAACTGGGGTGTTACCGTCTGTGGGTCAGGCCGAAGACCTCGGACAAGAAAGCCAAGAAGCGCGGCCATTCGATTCTTGGGCCCTACTTCTCGAATTCCAAACGCTGATCCTGCTCACCGACACGCTGGCGGTCCGCACGTAAGGCGTTCCCACCAGGTGCGTCACGACACCGGAGCCGTTTTGAGCGGCGCCGGGCATTCCGTATGCTTTCTAGAGACAGAAGGCGCCGCCGCTGCTCGGAGACTGTCCGGGCTGGGCCTCTACTTGGGCGGACCGGGAGGCGCCCGAAGTCATGGAGTCAGATTCGACATGGCGTACGGAATGTCACAGTCCCACAACACGCTGCCAAGCGCGGCAGGGCGCCCTGCGTTCTTGCGGGAGTCACCGACCGCGGACAACGCTCCACCGAAGCGAAGGAAGCCCGCGCGGCGCCCGACATGGGTCTTGGGTGGCGTTGCGGTCGTCCTGCTGACCGTTTTCGGACTCATCGAAGTAGATGTCATCGATCTTGATGTCGTTCGCGCCTCGATCCTCAGCCGGGTCGCCGGAGTCTATCCGGACCGCGCCCATGCCTACGAATTCCTTAGAAATCACTACAGCACGGCCGGACGCACCCAGGCAGCGGTGGATGCCTGCGAGAAGCTCGTGCAGGTCAGGCCTGATGATCCCCAGGCGCGCGCCCTGTTGGGGGACGCCTATCGGGAGGTCAGCCGGCCCCAGGAAGCGATTGCCTGTTATGACGAGGCGCTGAAGCTGGATCCTAATTGTTACGAAGCGCACTTGGGCCTGGGCCGGGTGTATGCGGCGATGAACCTCCATGCCGACGCCCTGAACTCCTACAAACAAGCGGTCAGAGTCCGTCCCGACTCGGCGCCGGCCCACGTAGCGCTCGGACTGGCTCTGTCCAGCCTGGGACGCTACGAAGAGGCCATGAAAGCCTTCAAACACGCCAAAGAGCTCGACCCGGATGTCAGCGAAACTCAGGTCCTTTCGGGCAAGGCCTACCTCGAGGCCGGGCTCTGCCGGCAGGCCATCGAGTGCTTCCAGGATGTCGTTCTGATCGACCAGGGCCACGCGCGGGCCCACTTCAACTTGGGTCGAGCCTATCTGTCCGTGGGAGATGTGGACCTGGCCCTAAGGGAGCAACGCATCCTCGAAGACCTGGATAGCGAGTTGGCCGCTCAACTGCAAGAGCTGATTCGTCGCTAGGCGAGCCTCCCGTCGCCGCACGCCACACCGCAGACGCCTGCTGTCGCGACCCCTGAAACCGGGCGGATTTATCCTCTCGAATTTGGCTTTTTTTCTTGACAGCGTCCCGTCGCGCCGGTAAATCCTATTGTAGTTGGAGGAGGTCCGGTATTGGGTTTCGGTGTGGGAGGGACATGGTTTGCGGATCGTTCTGAGGTAGGGGTCCCATCGTATCCCGGTGACTGTATGCGCGTTGACATCGTGCGCGAAGCGACATTCGTTTGCGCCGGTGTGTTACGTTTGCGCTCAGTCCGACAACGCAAGGAGGAAACGGCCTGTCGGGGAAGGGCCGATCGGAATGGGGGAATAAACTTCTGTTTTGCATGGAGGTGTAAAATGAAAAAGTATGCATTGTTGGCGTTGATAGTGCTCGGGACCAGCACGGCCGCATGGGCCGCTCCCTGGGCGTGTGTCGACGTCCCGGCCGTTGTATGCGGCGATACGGACGTGATCATCAAAGTCGGTACCTGCATTCCGGGCACTTTTGAGGGCTGCCCGGAGGTCAAATGGTGCGTTAAGGGCAGCATTATCCAGGTGGACATGTACCTCAAGCGTATCGACGCGTGCCACGACGCGAAGTATCTGTGCAAGGACATCAACCTCAAGAAGCTCTGCCCCGGCCCGTACACGGTGATCGCTCGAGTCTATGTCAAAGACGTAGGCCCGTGTCCCTTCGGCGGCATCAATGTGCTGACGGCCGTGGGCTACAAGTGCTTCACTGCCAAGTCGTGCAATCCTTGCTGCGCGCCTTGTTGGCCCGTCTGGCCGTTCTGATTAGGCAGGGAGCAGGGATAGTCTGTCGAACCTAGGCCGGAGTCTGCAGACGAAATGTACATCCGGCGTTAGCCGTACCTCTTCGCAAGGCTTGCGGCTCGGAGCCCGCAGGCTTATGAGGTTTCTTCCCCGGCGCGGGGGAGGGTGATTTTTCTTCCTGCCAGCGGTCCCAGCGCCTTAATCTCTCCCTTGCGGCGATCAGCGCCGTTGTTACAGGTCCTGCCGCGCCTGGGCCGGGCCGCCGCGAGGGCCTCACGGGTCACCTCTTCCGGGCGCGGGCGGGCGTTTTCCGGAGAATTCTGTTGACATTGCGGGGCCCGCCTCTGTAGCATTTTTTTGATTTTTGACAGAGGGTATTCTCTACCCCCTCAGAATGAATACCCCCTTGCGAAATCGGCGCGTCACATTCCAGTGTCAGAGAGGGAACAAGGAGCAGTACCGTGAGCAGAGGCAAGGTAAAGTGGTTCGATGCCAAGAAGGGGTTCGGCTTCATCACGCCGGACGATGGAGGTGAGGACCTGTTCGTGCACTTCTCCAATATCGAGGCCGACGGGTTCAAGTCGCTTCTGGAGGGACAAGAGGTGGAGTATGAGGTCGGCGAGGGCCGGAAAGGGCCTCAGGCGATGAGCGTGCGGCCGTCCTGAGGCCGCCTCAGCCGATCACCATAGGAAGGGGTAGGGCCTCGCTGTTGCGGCGGGCCCTTTTTCATTGGCCCGCAGCCGGGGAGACGGCGAGTTTGCCGCTGGGATACGGTGCTGGGTGTCTTGCGGGCGGCTTGAGACCGTGTTTGTCACAGGTCCGTGCCTTTGCCATACTTTTAGTAGACATTGAGGGACAATATCTGTGGGTTTGGGGGTGACCGTATGTGGACCAGAATGATTATCGGTGCTTCTCTGGCGCTGACAGTCGCGGTGGGTGCAGGCGGCTGTCTGGCGGTTGCAGTGGGCGCCGGTGCGGCCGGCACGGTGGCTTACTTCTCAGGAGACCTTGAGGCCGAGGAACCTTACGCGCTCGACGTTGTCTACGCTGCGGCCAGGAAAGCCCTGGAAGACCTCGAGGTCAATATCATCGAGTACAAGACAGCCAAGGACGCGCTGGCGGCGACCGTTACGGCGCGCGATGCAGAGGATAAAGAGATCAAGATCAAACTGGAATCGACGACGGCAGGCACAACCAAGATATCTGTGCGGGTCGGTGTGTTCGGCAATGAGACCAAGTCGCGACTGATCCTTCAGCAGATGCGGAAGAACTTGGAGGGATGAGCGGCCCCAATGGCGTTGCCGAAATCCGCCGAGCCGCCGGCGCGGGAACGTTCGGTGCGATTGCAGTAAATGACGCTGTTCTTGCGGGCGCGCCGGCGGAGTGCGCGCGATAGGCGCTGGAGAGACACCGCAGCTTCGGCAAAGGGCTATGACTTGTCGAGGTCCTTGCGGAGTTGGCGAACCTGTTTCATCACTTCGTTGATCCGCCATTCGAGCGACGACAGAATCCAGAATTCGAAGTGGGCGACCCGCATCTGGGCGTGCATGAGGTAGAGAATCTTGACCGAGACCGTGACCGTCGCCACCTCGATCATGATTAACCGCCATTCCTCCGGCGCCAGGATCGAGACAACCACGGATACGGTGATGACTGCGATGAACAGGGCATTGACGAGCTTGACGCGTGTCTTCGGTGCACCGCCGATCTTGCCCACGATCGCACGGACGCGCTCCTTCTCCTTTTCGAAGTTCTCCAGCTCCTGCTTGAGGTCCTGGAGTTCCTCCTCGACTTTGTACTGCTCGCGTGGTCCCGGATCATCCATCATGCGACCTCTTGCGCCAGCCCCACAGTGACCGATTTGCCGTTCCTGTGCATCAGGACCGATAGAGTACCGACCATCGGTCGATCTTTCAATCCTTAGTCGCCATGTGCCCACGGGGCGGACGCGTTTTTTTCCTGTGGAAATCCGTGGCACCGGCGGCTATCATGCTCGTACATGTGCCGTGGACTTCCGGTCACGGGTAGACCATTGCCGACGATAGCAAGGGATGGGCGAATGACGAAGAAACTGGTTGCGGACCGTATGGGTCTAATCGATGCGAGCGGGATACGAAAGGTCTTCGCGCTGGCCGCGGAACTGAAGGACCCGATCAACTTCTCGATTGGCCAGCCCGACTTCGATGTGCCTGAAGCGCTCAAGCAAGAGGCCATCAAGGCCATCGAAGCCGGCCTGAACAAGTACTCGCAGACGACCGGCGAAAAGGAATTGCAGGACAAGATCGCTGCCCAGATGCAAGCCGAGTTCGGCTGGGACCGTCCGGCCGTCCTCGTCGCCAGCGGCGTCAGCGGGGGGCTGCTGCTGGCCTTCATGGCGCTGATCAACCCAGGTGACGAGGTTATCATTCCCGATCCCTATTTCGTCATCTACAAGCACGTCGTGAACCTCCTGGGCGGCAAGTGCGTCTTCGTCGACTCGTACCCCGACTTCGCGCTGCCGGTCGAGAAGATCGCGGCTGCGATTACCGACAAGACGAAAATGATCATCCTGAACTCTCCCTGCAACCCGACGGGGATGGTCTACACGTCTGAGCAGATCAGGGCGTTGGCCGAGGTCGCGACCGCCAGGGACGTGCTGATCCTCACCGACGAAATCTACGAGCAGTTCTGCTATGACGGGCCGTGCGAGAGCGTCGGCAAGTACCACGAGAAGGTGCTGGTCATGCGAGGTTTCAGCAAGAGCTACGCGATGACAGGCTGGCGCCTGGCCTACGTCGCGGCGCCGGGGTCCCTACGTCCGGTGATCGAAGAAATGACCAAGGTCCAGCAGTACACGTTCGTCTGCGCGCCGACGCCGTTCCAGCGGGCGGCGATTGCCGCCATGGACTACGACGTCAGCGATCTGGTCGGCGGTTACGCACAGAAGCGCGACTTGCTCTACAACGGACTCAAAGACAAATTCGACGTGGTCAGGCCGAGTGGGGCGTTCTATGCCTTCATCAAGGCGCCCGGCGGATCGGGCACCGGGTTCGTCACCAAAGCCATCAAGAACAACGTGCTGGTCATCCCGGGCAACGTCTTCAGCGAGAAGGACACCCATTTCCGAGTCAGTTTCGCGACGACCGATGAGAAGATTCGCCAAGGCGTAGAAATCCTGCGAAGCCTGGCATAACGAGATGAGAATGGGCGGTAGGGGGGTATTGCCCGACGGCTCGCGGCGCGGTAGGATCAGTGTATGAGACGGATAGCTCAGGTCATCTTCGCCGCGGCGCTGTGCGCGGCGCCGTTCGGCCGTTCGGCCGAGCCGAACACCGCCGGCGCACCGGCCCAAGGCGCACCTAGCGCGAAGGCCGTTCTGATTCCCTGCAAGGGCCTGGTGGATCAAGCGCTACTGGCGTCCATTGAGCGGCGTAGCGAACTGGCCATCTCGGAGGGCGTCGATTACCTGATCTACGAGATCGGCACGTACGGCGGCATGGTCGATGCCGCCGACAGCATCGCGAAGTACTTCATCCAGACCGTCGGTGACCGCGCCCACACGGTGGCTTATGTCACGACGGAGGCGATCTCCGCCGGAGCCTTGATCAGCGTCTCGTGCAACGACATCATCATGCGTAAGAGCACCACGATAGGGGCCTGCGCCCCGATCTCACTGGGAGGCAAACTCGAAGGAGTCGAGCGCGAGAAGATCGAGAGCTTCATCCGCGCCGCTTTCCAGAGAGCTGCCGAAGCCAACGGTTATCCCGAACTCTTGCTCAAGGCGATGGTCACGATGCAGATCGAGGTCTGGCGGGTCAAGAACCTCCGGACCAGCCAATGGGAGTTTTTCGAGGGTGGCAAGCTGCCGACCGATCCCAATGAGTACGATGTGGACGGCGCCGAACAGGTCGTGCCGCCAGATGAGATCCTGACGCTCACAGATGCACAGGCCCTCGAGCACGGCGTCGCGCGGGCCGTGGTGAACGACGTCAGCGGAGCGGTGGACTTTTTGGAAAAACGAGACGGCGTGGTATTCCCCGGACAACCCAAGGTGCTCAAGCCGCTCTGGTCGGAGGTCATGGTCAGTTGGCTCAACTCGCCGGCGGTGATGGGCGTCTTGATCATGCTGGCTCTGCTGGGCGTCTATATCGAGTTCAGCACGCCGGGGCTCGGGCTGCCGGGTCTCGTCGCCGTGATTTGCTTTGCAGTGATCATCGGCAGCAAGTACCTCACCGGTCTGGCCAACTGGGTGGAGATCCTCCTGCTGCTGGCGGGAATCATACTTTTGTTGATCGAGTTTCTTGTGCTCCCCGGGTTCGGAATCGCCGGCATCCTCGGCATTATCTGCGTGCTGGCCGGCATCTTCGGGATGCTGCTTCCCAACGCACCCGAGAGGCTGCCTTGGCCCGAAACCCCACAGGATTGGAGCCTGTTGACTGATGGCGTCCTGGGGTTGGCCTTGGGGATCATAGGCTTCGCGGTCCTGGCGATGATCGTCTCGCGCTACCTGCCCAAGCTGCGTTTCATGAGCGGCCTGATCCTGGTGCCGTCGGCCGCCGGCGCCGGTCCCGCAGGCGCCAGGCTCAGCATGACGGCGCCGCCGGAGAGCGCGCACGTGGAGGTGAAGGTCGGGGAGGTCGGCAAGGTGACCTCGAAGCTGCGCCCGGCCGGCAAGGCACGCTTCGGTGACGCGGTCGTGGACGTCGTCGCGACCGCGGAGTTCCTCGACGTCGGGACCAAGGTCGAGATCGTCGAGATTCACGGCAACCGCGTAGTTGTCAAGAGTGTCGATAGCACGTAACATGTCGCGTGCTGCGCCGTGCGCTCGTCAAGGAAAGGTGGAAACGTGGTGTGGTGGCTCCTGTTTGCCGTTTTTTTGTACGTCGCGTGTGCGGCGCTGATCGTCGTGGAGGTCTTCGTCCCGAGCGGCGGCCTGCTGGGCATCTGCGCGCTGGCGTGCCTGGTAGGGGGGATAGCCACGTTCTTCCACTACAGCTCGACGGCCGGATGGATAGGGATCATGGTCGCGCTGGTCATGGTGCCGTCGCTGCTGGTCGCGGCGTACAGAATGCTGCCCAAGACGCGGTTCGGCCAACGGGTGATTCTGGCGCCTCCCTCGCGCGAACGGGGCGACGCGATCTCCGATACCGCAGAGTTGGTCAAGCTGCTCGGCCAGACCGGGAAGGTGCTGACCCCGCTGCGGCCGGTGGGCACCTGCACTTTCGGTACGCGACGGGTTGAATGTGTCGCCGAAAGCGGTTACATACAAAAAGACACAATCGTCAAAGTCATTCGGGTGGAAGGAACGCAACTGACCGTTCGAACGACGGACGAGGCTTAGTGAAAGGATGGCAGGATGTCTGAGATGATGCAAATGTTGCTGCGACAGGCGCCGTCGGACGGAATGAATCCCGTTCTTATCGGTATTCTGATCGTGGTTGCCATTGCGGTGCTGATCTTCGTACTGGTCGTGGCGAAGTTCGCGCGGCTGTGGTTGCAGGCGTATTTCTCGCGGGCCGATATCAAGCTCAGCGAGCTGATCGGCATGTGGCTGCGCAAGGTCGACGCGCGCGTCATCGTGCTTAGTAAGATCACCGCCATCCAGGCCGGTCTGGAGCTGACGACGACGGACCTGGAAAGCCACTACCTGGCAGGGGGCCGCGTGCCCAACGTCGTGCGCGCCCTGATCGCTGCCAACCGCGCCAACATCGACTTGACCCTGAAAACCGCCACCGCCATCGACCTGGCCGGACGCGACATCCTCGATGCGATTCAGACCAGTGTCAACCCGAAGGTCATCGACTGTCCCGATCCGAAGAAGGGCAAGGAGACCATCGACGCCGTGGCCCAGGACGGCATTCAGCTCCGCGCCAAAGCCCGTGTCACCGTCCGGACGAACATCCAACGGCTCGTCGGCGGTGCGACGGAAGAGACGATCATCGCCCGCGTCGGTGAAGGTATCGTCACCACCATCGGCAGCTCGATCACGTACAAGAGCGTATTGGAGAACCCGGACCGGATCTCCAAGGCGGTGTTAGGCAAGGGATTGGATGCCGGCAGCGCGTTCGAGATCCTTTCGATCGACATCGCGGACGTGGACGTCGGCGAGAACGTCGGTGCCCAGCTCCAGGCAGCCCAGGCGGAGGCCGACATGCGCCGCGCCAAGGCCGAGGCGGAGAAACGCCGCGCTATGGCGGTCGCCCGCGAGCAGGAAATGCGCGCCTTGGTCGTCGAGAACGAATCCAAGGTGCCGCTGGCCATCGCGGAAGCCTTCACCAAAGGCAATCTCGGCATCATGGACTATTATCGCCTCAAGAACATCGGCGCCGACACCCAGATGCGTGAATCCATCGCCAAGCCGAAGAAGTCGGAATGACCCGAGACCGAAGGTCCGGGTGGCAACGCATGCAGGAATGGATTGTCCAACTTGGTTTGCTGGCCCAGTGGGACGATTTTGGCGACTGGGCCAATATCCTCATCCTCCTGATCATTGTAGTTTTCTCGATGATCGGCGGGCTGATCAAGAACGCCGAGGCCAAGAAAAGACAGCAGCGCGTCGGCAGAGAAGCTGCTCCCCAACGCTCGCTTGCGGGACAGCCGCGAGAGACTTGGCAACAACGTCTGGCACGCAAGGCCGAAGAAATGCAGCGCGCGCTCGAAGCCAAATACCAGCAGGCCCAGTCCTCGCCGCAGGCGCCGTCCCCCGCCGGCCCCAGACGGCCGGAGCCCGGTAAACTGATGATCCGCACCGACTCCAGCGGCGAATCGGTTCTGGTCTTCGAGAGGGACCGTCCGGAGTCGATCGCCCAACAGCAGGCGGCCGGACAGCAGCAAGCCCGCGAGGCGGTGGCGGCCGCCCGGCGCGCCGAAGCGAGCCGGCGGTTGGCCGCGCGGCGCCAACGTGAAGCGGAGGCCGCGGCCCCAACCCTGTACCCACACGAGCCCTCGGCTGTCGCGACTATCGAGACTCCCGCCGCCCAGCCGAATGCCGGCGCACCGGTCTCCTTAGTGATCGACTACGACGATCCCGATGCTTTGCGCCGAGCGATCCTCCACTACGAAATCCTCGGCAAGCCCCTCGCGATGCGTGACCCATTTGAGCGCACCGCAGACTACTGACGGCATCGCGCCAAGGAACTGCGGAGCGCCCGGAGAACACCGTGTGCGGCCGTAAAGCGGCCTCGCCAGACTCACGCCACCGGCCTCCGCGCCAGACCTCACGCATAACGTCCCATAAGATATGTTATGTTACACTCAGTCGGTTGCACCTTGAGATTCTCCGGCACAGGGCCTTTTTTATGAGACCGGTATAATCTCGCGTTCCCGCGACTTCACCCGTTCCTCCAACGCTTTGAGCCGGCGTCCCGTGCAGTGATCGAGATACAGCACGGTGACCAGCAACAGCAACACGCCCCCTAAGGACACCAGCGAGGCGGTGTATAGGGTGCGAACAGCGCGATCCATCGCTTCGATCTGCGCCGCGTTCCTGGACACGGCGGCCGCCAAGACCTTGAGCTGGTCTTGCTTATCCGATTCCAGCAGCAGATTCAGCAGCTCCAACACGCCACGCACTCCCAGGCCAAAGAAAAAGGCGGATGGACGCCTTGGAGGCAATCCACCCGCCGTAGTAAGCTCGGTCGAGTTGTCTGTCTATCGGTTACTACGGCACTTATACCCTACCAAGTGTACCATCGGTTCGTCAAGGGAAAAAGGTGTAGTTTGATTTTCTTGATTTCTTTGATTCCCCGGCCAGAGGTCCCAACAAGCCGGTTTTACCCCGAAATCCAGGGTATCGCCCCGGCTGGTGGGCATGTCCAGGCGGGTCAGAATGCGGGTAGTCTGGCATTCCAGGGTCCGCAGGCGGCACTCGATGGAGTCCAGGCGGTCAATGGTCTGCTGGGCCGTCCAGGCCAGGACCACGCCCAGGACACCCAAGAGCATCTTGGGCAGGTCCGTTGATGAAAGCTTCCAGTTCATCGGCACTCCATCCCCATTGATCGTCCCCCAGGGTCAGTAGCACCTCGATACCACTGACGTCGGCTCGGTAGAACGTCTCATAGATCCTTAGGTGCAACGGTGCATCAAGCTTCGCGGCCAGGGCCGGCGGCGCCATCGACAAACCGAAAGCCACGCCTTCACGCAAACCGGGCTGGTTCACGATCTTGCCTAATAGCAGTTCCCTCAGTGTCATCGTCAATCCCTTCCGAAGAGCAGGTACAGGACCGCCAGGCCGACGAGCAACGCGAAGCTCGATCCCAGGCCGGACGCGACCTCACCCACGATCGAAGTATCGGCGATTTCGCCCAGGGCCTTGATGGCCGTTTCGCGTTCGGCCGGCGTGGCGTTGGGGTCTTGGGCCGTCTCCTGGAGCGTGGCGACGGCGGGCTTCATGACGTACTCGATACGATTGGAGTACACCCAGGTAGCGTACCCGGCCAGCGCGATGGCCGACGCGATCAGGACCGCCTTGAGAGGCCAGGGCATCACTCCACCGGCACGCGGATCAGCGGGCTGGTCGGAGTCGGACGCGGGCAGAGCACGACAGACGAAGGTGATGTATTGCGGCTCGGTGACTGGTGACGCGCCGACGTCGGAGGGATCGGAGACGACCGGGTAATGCGGGCTCAGGTCGTAGCCACTTTCGCGGATCGTGCGGACCAACTCGACGCGCAGGTCCGCTCTCAGCTCGGTCTCGATCTGCGCCACCATCGTCTGTTCGAGCCACGAACCGGAATCGATCATTTGATAGCGCAGCCAAATTTCGTCGCCGGGATTCAGCACGACCGAATCTGGGATCGGACCTTTGAGCCAGGGCAGACTGGACAGAATTTCCGGCATCAGTCGGCGAGCCATTCCTTGATCGGGTGCAGCAGGACCGCCAGGATGTCGTCGGCCTTGCTCGGTGTCGTCGCGGCCGTTTGCTCCAGCTTGGTGATCGCATCGACCAGGCCGTTGCGGACGGGCTCGGACAGGTTCGCCACGATCAGCTCCAGGATGTTCAGGATAACGGTCAGCTTCACACCCTTGAGGGCTTCACTGAGTTGACTCATCACTAGATCCTCCACGCGCCCCAGGGCCGGATACGTCCCCGGTGGTCGCAAAACGATGGAAACGGATTCTGCCGGGCCGATCCGGCGTCCTGTGGCTCGCGGTGAGCCACGATCTCCGGTCGGTCCGACCCGTAGCACCCCCTAAAACGGCACGGTGTCGAGCCACTTGACCGCGACGTACAGACCCCGCCGGCGAACCGGTCGGCGTGAGGCGGTGCGGTGACGAATGAGAGACCGCCGCCGGGCCGCTGCCCGTGGGCACTCCGGCGAGACGCGATAGCCGCCGGCCGCGCGGTAGACACGCCGGCCGGTGCGTGCCGCGCGGATCGCCCGGGCCTTGGTCGCATACGTCGGACGTCGCATCCTACGGCCAGCTCCGCCGCCGGCGCCGCGTCGCGCGCCGCTTGGTCAGGCGATAGCCGCCCTTGACCTTGTAGACGCTCTGGCCGCGTGCCACCGCCTTCTGCGCCGTCGATTTCTTTTGGTACGTTTTGCGGGTGCTTTTGCGCTTGCGCATGACATGCTCCTAATCAGTCCAGTCCGTCAACGCACTGCCCGTGGTCGCTTCCACGGTCCGCGTAGTCAGGTTGCCGCCGACGAACGTCATGGTCAGTTTTTCCGTGGTCCCATCATCCAGAATTAGCGTGCCAGACGGATGCACGTACGCTTCAATATTGGGGCTGTAGTCGTCGCCCGCCAGGTCGCTGAAATCATTGCCCCAAACGCGCACCTGCTGGGGGTCTGGCGTACCGGCCGTCGCCACCGTATACACGCCCCGCCCGGCCGCGTCGCTCTCAAATTCCACGGTGTTACCGCTGATCCACAGCCGCTCCGTTTCCCACGTCGTCGTCACGTACGAGGCTACCACGTGCCATTGATTGCCCGTCTGAGGGACTCCGGTAACGTGATTATCCTGGATGTACCAATCGTAGCCGCGTGACACCGTGGCACAGCGAATTGCTCCCGCAGCACTGGCCACGATATCGGTGAGAAAGTGGATCGAGTTGCCCCGAATCATGCCACCGCGAGGATAGAGAGGACCCGTGTAATCCTTGGCGTAGATGCCGCCCTGGTCGGTGCGAATGATGTTGTCACACACGGTCATGCGCTCGTATTCACCCGCCCACATGATCGCGGCGCTCGCGGCTGTGCGACTGTGAAATTCGAGCGTGTTGTTGGCAACCACGATGTCGCTGCCAGCCGCCTTGAGGTAGATACAGCCCGTATGATTCGCCGCACCCTGCGACGTCTCGTTGGCATCAATGACAACATTGCCCGTGATCGCGATGTTACGACACGGCGGATTGTACGTACCATCGGCGTACACGTAGTTGGAGGATCGCACGTAGATGGCCCCTTCGCCGTGACAACTATAGAGGCTGTTGCCCACAATCGCGACGTTTTCCGCCCCGACGATCTGGATACCATTGACGCTGGTCGCTGCGGCCTCGTAATCCGCCATCGTGCGCGGCATGTTACTGACGACATTGCCCGTGATGGACACGCCGAAACAGTTCTGTGCCAGCAGTCCGGCCGCGTGAACATACGTGAGCGTATTGTTCACGAACACGACGTTCTTCGACCATTGCGCAGTCATACTCTGTTCAGAGTTCCTAACGCGATTGCGTGCAAACGTCATGCCGTCACAACGATAGGCCATGACCGGATACGACGCCGTATTTACGCCGACATCGTACATTGTACAGTCCTGCACCGCGAAGTTCCACGAATCGCGGACCTCGACAATGCGGTCTCCGCCGCCCTCGTCGCCGGTAATCTCGCAGCCGTACAGCCCACTGTCGCGCGTGTAGTACCAGACGAGGGAATTCGGGACATCGTTGCCCCGGATGGTCAAGTCGTAGAAGCGCACGCGGATAGGTGTTACGATCTTGATCGCGGGATAGTGTGTGGCCGTTTCGAGGCGGTTCGCCGCGACCGATTCAAGCTGCACTTCGTTGGTATCTGTACCCCGGACGATATGGTACTCACCCCAAAACGCTTCGTTGTCGGTCGTATAGCTGGCGCTGGCGTGACCAGAGAGGAAGACAATATCGCCCCCACTGAACGCGCTCTCGTTCGCGACGCTCACGTTCGGATCTCCCCTGTCCACTTCGGCCGTCAGGGCCTCCGCAGCAGTCGCAGTGCCGGCTACGGTGATATCGCCGCCATCCAGCAGGAGAGTCGCCCCGTAGCCCCGCCAGTCCACAGACGCATCGACGCTAACAGCCGATTGTATGGAGTACGTCCCCGGCGGAAACACGAGCACACCGCCCACCGCCGCCGCCGTATCGTTAGCGAGTTGAATTGCGGCCGCGTCGTCGGTCGCACCGTCGCCGGTAGCCCCGTAGTGGCGGACGTTGTACGTAGGCGCATTGACATCGAGGGCGAACGCCGCTTCGTTCGCATCCGCAATGCGGCCTTGAAACCACGACGAAAAGCCGATGTCCGTCAGCGCGTTGGCGTCGGTGGTCTGCCGGCCCCACTTCCAGCCCCACGACGTGAATTGCAGGTTCGCCACCGCGTTGGCGTCGTTCGGCTCCTGCACCCAGGTGGCTCCCCACGTGGACGGCTGGACGCCGTTGACGTCGGTGTCACCCATGTAGCCCTGCCCGTAGGCCAGGCCGGCGAGCAGCGAGACCAGAATCAGAGATTTACGACAGCTCATAGCCAAAGACCTTCTGCGAGGCCGCCAGGCCCCAGCCGTAGATTGCATGTTTCGGCGCGGGAACCGGGTTCCAGAAACCGCTGTTCGTGACACGCCACATGTAGTGATCCGCCGCCAGGGCGGAATCGCCCAGCAGCACGACGTTCGTGTTGGTGCTCACGCCGGCAATCACCAGTTGCGCCCGGGTCGGGTTCGCCGCGAACAGCAGCGTCGCGGCCCCGTTCGCCACGGTCGTTTCGTCAATGACGTTCGAGGCCCCGCCTACGTTGGCCGGCGCGTCGATGGGTTCATCCGAGACGACCGCAATCACCGCGACCAACGCGGACCCGGCATTGCGAAACGTGAGCCGCTCGAATTGCAGGCCCGCGCGGCAGGGATACGAGATGCCCGCGTAGAACGTCTCTTCGCCGCTGTCGTCGAAGGCGACCTGGAGCGAGCTGACACCGGTCAGCGAGAGCAGACGCACGACGTGACCCTGGACCGGCCAGGGCAGAATCGCACCGGCCGCGAGCGTAAAGCTCAGCGTCTTCGGCGTGCGGACGAGGTTCGGTAGGTTGTTCATCGTTTCACCAGGAACGCCAGCAGCACGCCGCCGGCGATGATGTAGGGCAACCATTGCTGATAGTCCGGGGTCTCACGCGCCGTCAGAGCCGCTTGAGCGGCCGACGCCGTCGCCCCGATGCTGTCGAGGGCCTTCGCCGCCAGGCTCGCCAGTTCGGCCGCGTCCGCGTTGGAATCGGCGTACGCGTGGTCCAGCAGCGCGATCGCCTCGGGACCGCTGAGGCCGACCAGCTCCACCGATTGACCCATGCCCTCCAGGTTCAGTTGCAGCGAGCCAGGCGACGCCAGACGGGCTTGCGGCGAGACGAAGACGTCGGGCAGCTCAGCACCCGCTTCGATCAGCACGCGGTTATCCGCGACGTTTTCGAGCGTGGTGCTCGCAGAGGATCGGTATTGATACTGTCCTTGTGCCATCTCAGCCCTTACGCATAGCCGCGTAGACGACGAGTCCGACGAATACGATCAGCAGCCAGTTCGTGTCACCGCCGCCGAACAGGCCGGAGGTGAACTGCCCTACCGATGCCGACGACGTCGCCGACGACGACGAGCTTTTGTTGGCGCCCGTCAAGCCTTTGACTGCGCTGGACGCGAGATCGAGAAACATGCCGTCACCTCGCCAACACGAACAAGACGAACAGCACGCCGCCCACCAGCAGCAACGGAGTCAGGTTCTGACCGCCGTGGCCGGCAGGCGAGGCCGCGACCGGTGGCGACGTGCCGGGGTTCGGTTCGGCCTGGTCGTTCGTGGACCCGCCGCCGAACGTCTCCGACCAGCCGTTTATCTGATCCTGGACCTGCTCGGACACGTCGCCGACCTTGCCCAGCACCTCGTTGATGTCATCCCAGAAGCTCATAGCCGCTTTCCTGCAGAAAACCCGACACTACACGTCCGTTGGCGGCAAACGGGACTAAAGCCCGTTCACCATGCACTCTTCGATGATCGTGTAGTTGCCGCCGGGTCCGGTCGAAGGCCAGTTCGGCGTCAGGATGACACCGGACGCCCTGTCGCCGGCCGGCATACCATCGTTGAGGTCGCCCTGCGTGGCGAGATTGACATGCGTGTAGTTCGTCTGCCAGATCCAGCCCGCGCGGTGATCGCGGTCCTTCAAGAAGTTGACCGCCTGATTCGCGATCAGGTCGAACTCGCCCTGCTTGAGCTCGATCTGCGTGATCGTGCCGGTCGTATCGTGGATGTGATAGGCCAGGATGGCGTTGCGGCCCTTGATCGGCAGATCGGTGACGGCCTTCTGGCCCGTCGAGGCGAACGTGCGGGTATGCTGCAACAGACGCATGTGCAGACCCAGCGGACGCGGGTCAGCCAGGTCGTACTCATAGCCCACGTTGCAGCCATCGATGTTGGTGACGGTCCCGGCGCAAGCAATCTGCGCGGTGAGGTTCTGCGGCCGGCCCTGCGCATCGACCATGCCGATGGCGAAGAGCTGATTCAGCGCCGCGGTGGGCAGGTCACGCCGGGTCAAGGGGATGCGCAGCGTGCCGGCGATGAAACCGGTCGAGACGGCATCCTCGTAGTAGCTGAGGATGTCGCACAGCTCGGTCGCGGTCGCCCGGACGATGTCCACGCCGTTGTACTGGACCTTGATCAGACCGATGTCCGCCTTGATCTGGGCTTCGGTCGCGTCCACACCGCCATCGTCAAAGTGCAGCGTGATCGCGTGCAGGTTGCGCGTGGTGTCGACTTGATGGTTGATCGTGGCCCCACTGGCGGGAGCAACCGCCGTAGATTGTATGGGGCTCAGGAAGGTGCTTTTCAGTCGCGTTGCCATGTCTGAGACTCCTGAAAGAGAGAGACGAACGCCTGTCACGCCGCGATGCGCTTAGGCGGTGAGTCCCAGGTAGGCTTTGATTTTCTGCACGGTGGCGTTGCCGGACCCGGCCTGAAGCAGGAACACAATCACTGCCAGACTGATCGCGACGCCGACCATGAAACGCGGCTTGGGGATGTAGGTCGTCAGCTTCATCACTCTCACTCCAAATGCGATGGATGGTTTCGGTCGATTCGACCACTATTCATCCACATTATCGCATAGAGGCAGGGAGCGACTTAGAGGGCAGGTGCGCCGTGTCCGCGTTGTCGCGAAACTCGCGAAAGTCAGCGTGAGCGCACAATGCCGGTCTGAGCCTCAAGGTGGGCGATTTCTTCGGTCAACAGCAGAAAGCGACCGCGACGGGTCAGGCGGATGAGCGTCAGGCCGTGCAGCCGCGCGACGCGCAGGACCGTCCGCGTGCAGACGCCCCAGCGTCTACTCAGATGCGTCGTGTTGACCAAGGCCGGAGGCGAGCTGGACACGGTCAGTGGTCCCCGAAACGATGTCATCCCGACAGAGCCAGACGGCCGGCGTCCCGTCCGGGCCGTAATCGGTGTAGTGCAGATACTCGAAGCGCTCCAGGGCCAGCACGTGCTCACGCGTGACCAGACCGCCACAGCGTTGCACCACATACTCCACGTGACCAGGCTCCTTGAGCATGAAGACAAACCACTCGTGGGCCTGCGACCGCAAAAATTCCGCGAGGTGCTTGGGCGCTTGCGAGACGCAGACCAGGTCGATGTCGTAGTGCCGGCCGGTTCCGATCAGGCGGGTAAACTCGCGGTCGATGATCTTGCCGGCCTTGCAGTACAGGTGCGCTTCATCGACCACGTAGCCCAGCGAGCCGCACTCGCGGACCAAGTGGCATTCGCGGCCGAAGTCCTCCAACGGGTCCAGCGGCCGATGCACCATGCGAAACGGGCCGCGATAGACACGGCGCCAGTAGGTTTCGAGGGCCGGCCGGTCGGAGAATACCAGACCGTCGGCGTAGTCGTGGCCGATGGCGTCGCGATAGAGGACCCGCGAATGATCCAGCATCAGGCATTCGGCCTTGGTTGTTTTGCCGCAGCCTGTCATGCCGACGATGCACTGGACGACGGGCTCCGTCATGCGGCTTGTGCCTCCGTCGCCGCCCGGCGTTTCGCCTGTTCCAAGCGAATGAGACGCGCTTTGCCGCTGACGACGTTGGCCGTGGTCCAGACGGTCGTAATGGCGAGCTGGAGCCAGACCGGAATCTTGTCGGTGACGCCGAGATAGTCGCCCACCTGCGTATAGCACAAGGCCAGGTCAAAGGCTTCCTGCTCACTGAGCGAGACATCGACCTTGACACGGACCGACCAGAGGCGAAACAGCCCTGCGAGCGACGAGCGCACAAAAGGGTGGGGTTGCTCCGATAGACGTGCTACCGCCGCGTGGGCATTCGTGACGCCGGCCGGTCGGCCGGCCCCGTCGCGTGCGCCCCCCCACCCCGAAGACCGCTCCGCACCGGAAGGAGGACAGTCGGAGCCGGATTCATCGACATCGTCGCCCAGGAGGGATTCGAACTGCGGATTTACAGGGAGAGGTTCCGTTGAGACACTATCTGCGTGTGCCGGCGGTGGGGATGTCGATGCAGCCGCCGCTTGAGCGGACAGAATCGCCCGGCGGCAGTGTTGCTTGTTGTGATTCTTGCTGAAGCTCAGACCGAGCTCCAGACCGATGTCACTGAGTTCCTTCTTGGTGAGACTGGAGAGGTCGCGGGCAGTGTAGTTCATGGTCACGACAACTCCACGCACACGAAAAGGTCATCATCCTCATCCACTCCCGACCGATCCTGTCCGTCAGGCACTTGCGATGCTGGGTCAGTTCGGCCAGATCCGCCGCGACGTGCAGTTTCTCC
The DNA here is from genome assembly GCA_016927855.1 of Sedimentisphaerales bacterium. Taxonomy (GTDB): domain Bacteria; phylum Planctomycetota; class Phycisphaerae; order Sedimentisphaerales; family Anaerobacaceae; genus JAFGLV01. Next base: position 38,407 of record JAFGLV010000074.1, on the reverse strand, counting down.
GTCAGGCTTTGGGGCAGCAGCAGGCTCTTCGTCAGGCTCGCCATGATCCGGTCCAGATCGCGCAGTCGCGCACGCCAACGCTCGATCCGAGACCACCCATTCACCGCTATCTGACTGTACCAGGTCACCGCAGGTGTCACAGTGGATGCCCCCCTGCCGCTTGCTGGTCTTGCCCTTGCATGATGGACACTGCATCACGAATCCTCCGAAGCCAACGCCGGCAACGTGCCAGCCGACGCTTCTCATATCGGAGAGATGCCAGGGCGACTTGAGCGTCACTTTCCCCCAAAAGGGTTACCCCGTGAGGGTTACCCCGTTCGGGTGAGCCAGTGTGTTGCCAAACGATTTTATAGGTCGGTGGCATCCGGCGGGTCCTCGGGGTCCGTTTCGATCTCGATACCGACGCCATCGGCCCAATGACGCACCTCATGGATGTCCGGGATCGGCCGTCCGGCACAGCGTTGTTCGAATTCAGCCAGAGCCGCCATATGAGCAGCGTTGAGCCGGTCCCGCCGCCCGACGATGTCCATGATGTCCGCGAGCACCTTGGCGCTGCCATAGGCACACGTCAGCATTTGGAGCGTGCCAGAGACCTGATGCGCCAGCCACTCAGCGGACCGCTCCACGGCCTTCGTACTGACGGGGTTCTGAATCGGCAGCCGACCGAGCTTGTCGATGATCCGTTGCCACCAGTCGAACCGGATCAAACGAGACCAGTTTTTGTCGCCAGGCTTGAGCAGCCGGCCGTCAGCATTTACGGGCCGGTGGCGAAAGTCGATACAACCACCGATCATCATGCCGATGACCTTGGGCCAGTCAGCCAGCGTCGTATTGAGCAAGGCCGCATACGCCTTCAAGCTGCGATGTCGGCACAACTCCAATTCCCAGCGTACACAGTCGCGTTCGCCCTGCGTTTCCAGGCGTTTATCGTACACCCGCAAGCTCTTGCCCGATCCCGCACTACCGCGATTGCCGAAGCGCAAGACGTCACTGGTCAGGCCGCGTTTACCGCCCAGGGCACGCGCCCGGCGCCCGCCATACTTCTGCTCGGGAGCCAGGGTCAAGAAGCCGGTGAATTCCCGCCGGAGCTCCTCTCCCAGCAGATCGACCTCATAGACGGCCGGGTACAATTCACGCGGTGAGATGAGCCGCTCGAAGTCGTCAAAGAACACGTCGATGCGGGCACACGCAAAACCAAAGCCCGACAGTCCCTTGGCGAACGAATGAAAGACCTCGATGTCGAGCGATTCGACCGCCCCGCCCGGTAGCTCCAACGTCATGCCGCCGGCGGTGAGCCGGTCGGCCCGCTCCTGAGTGGAATGGTAGTTCAGGCTCGCGGCATTCGGCCAGCGAATCGACCGGTCGTACTTGGGCAACGCGCCCCAGTCGAAATGCTCGCGGTCCTCACCGAAGAACATATCGAGATACTCGAGCATGACATCGAAGCAGACCTGAGGGGCGGTCCCACGGAGCCAGTGTATCCCGACACAATCGAAGAGCGGTTTTTGGGCTCGAAACGCGGTTTTTTCCTGCGAGTGTGAATTCAACCCCCGTTGTACATAGGGGGGGTTCCCAGCCTCGACGGCTGTTGCTACGCATCCATGCTTAGCCATTTTGCCTATACTCCCTAAGATTCGCTCTGCTCGTTCTGCCGTGCCAAGAGGAACTGCACGGTGTCGGCGGTGACGACGTGCTTGCTGTGATTGCCTCCGTCCTTGCTCTGCCACTGTTCGTAATCGAGCCGGCCGGCCACGAACACCGGAGCGCCTTTCTTGAGATACTTGTGTGCGGCTTCGGCCGTCTTGCCGAAGCAGCGCACGCCGATGAAGCAGACGCGGTCCTTGACCGTGCCGTTGACGTTGGTGTACTTCTCATTCGCCGCCAGGCGGAATTCACAGACGGCCGTCTGCGTCGGCGTGTAGCTGAGCTTGGGGTCCTCGGTGAGATTGCCGATCATCGTCACTTGGTTCCACTGCGCCATCGTCAGTTCACTCCAAACAGACAGCCACATTTCGGACAATTCACGTCATATTCCGGCCAGTCCGCCATCACGATCAGCTCGGCGTGCTCAGCACAACACAATCGGAGCCGCTTTTCCCGGCGGTCCCACACCCACACGCACCCCGTCCGCCGGCACTGCGCATACTCACACCGCGTCATCGATAGTCCCTCAAGCAGCCGGTGTCCGGGTCGATCAGGTCCGGCGGCACGCCGCCGGAGGGTTTAGAGGATTGGGGTTTGTTGGCAGGAGGTTTGACGGAGGTGAACACGAGCAACCGGAGTCCCTGCCGCCGCCGTTGCTCGGAGCGCCGGGCTTCGAGCCACACCTGCACGGCCAGGACCGCCACGGCGCCCATCACGAAACACCACACGCCGACGAGTACGAGCACGATCATTCGAGCACCCACTTGAGCGCTGCAATGCTGGCGTCGATGCCCACCTGCATGAGAGCGAGCGGCGCGTTGATATGCACCTTGGCCGGCGGATAGCTGTGACGCGGGTCCTTCTCGTACTCGCGTAGCCGTGCCCGGATTTCCTGCTCAGACTTCATTTCGTCCCCTTTCTGGTGTTACGCCTGCGACCAGGTCCGGAGGGATCTCCGGCGGACGTCGCGCCGCTGCCGGCGGGCTTGTCGCTGTTACGCTTGCTCCTCGATGCAGCTGCGGCCTGGTCGCTGCAGCGGGCCTCAGACGTAACGCGGGTGGCGAGCCAGCGGGTATAGGCTCGATGGTGGGCGACGCGGTGGGCGGTGCAGCAGAAATCGTGCAGACCCCGGCGTTTGCTCTGCATTCCCATTGGAATCTCACCACCGCACCAGTGACAGACGCGCGGCTCATAGTAGTAGCTCACGGTAACGCCTCCGGCCGGCCGGTTCCCCGATCGCTCGTGTCGATCGCACAGGCGTAACGCGAGCCGGCCGGATCGCTCGCGCCGGATACGTCTGCAACCAGGTGGCAGGCGTAACGCAGATGGGCCGGTCGCATCCGTGCTACCGGCCCCCTCTGCCAACTAACCTCACACGCCGTCCTTCCAGGTCGCACCCCTGCGTTGCCTGGTCCGCGACGTAGAGCGAAATCTCTCCCCTCGGAATCGAACCGAGAACAGGCCATTTCCTGCTCATCTGTAAGGCCAGCGTTTCCGGTGCACCGAAGCAGCCAGCCCAGCGCACGCCCCTTTGCGCTCGGGAGAGAAACAGCCGCGTGCCGGTCAGCACTGGTCAGGGACACGCGGCAGGGAGAAATGAGAACCACGCCACAAGGAAGCGAGCGAATGTCACTCGATTCAAGACACACAAGATATGTTATGTTTCATTCGCGTCGGGCGGAGGCAGCGGCGGGGAAACGGGTTGGAGGCGGCGTTGTACGCACCTTTCGCAGTGATTCAGTCGGCGGCCGCGGAGGCGTGGGCGGCGGTCTGGCAGAGGTTCTCCCACATGAGGCCGACCGTGTCGGATAGGCCCAGGTTCTGGAGGATGATCGCGAGGTTCGTGGTTGGGTCGAGCGCCAGGTCGAGGTTGTCCTGAATCTGGCGTTGGAGGTTGATGACGGAGGAGGCGAACTTGACGCGGTTGGCGTAGAGCAGCGCGGTGCGATAGTAGAGATCGAGGGTGCGAGGATCCGTTACGCCGACGGGTCGGATCAAATCGAGCGCTTCGTCGTGACGTCCGGTTTCCATCAGACAGACGACGAGCTTGGTCTTGGCCCGTGCGAAGGTTGGGTTGATCTGAAGCGCCGCGGTGAACGACGCGGCAGCATCCCGGTGCCGGTCGGCGTTCATATAGAGGATGCCGAGCCGGTAATGGAGGTCGGGGTTGTGTGGGAATTCCGCCAGATGTCTCTGGTGGGCGATCAAGACGATTTCGTCGAGTGCCTGGCCAGCGTCGGGTGCGGCCAGGAGATTCGCTTCCAGAGCGGCTTTCAGGATGAGCTTGGCGGTTTCGGCGAAGAGGAACGAGCTGTTGGGCTGAATTGCGGCGGCCAGGGTCAGCGTATTGAGGGCTTCAGGTCTATGTCCGGCACACTGCTGGGCGACAGCGAGGCCGATATAGGCCTCGACGATGGCATCGTTGATTTCAATGGCTCGGTTGAACTGCTGGGCGGCCAACTGCTCGGCCTCGATGCGCAAGTAGGCCGTGCCGAGCTTGATGGTAGCTTCCAGGTAGTCCGGGCATATTCTGATCGCCTGCTGGTACTGGGCGATGGCATCGGTCGAGGCGCCCATGCCGACCAGAATGTCGGCCCGCTTGGCGAGGAGGTCCGCCCTTTCGGGCTGCCCGGCCAGCAGGGCGTCCACCTCGTCCAGCGCATCTTCAGGACGGCCGGATTGAAGGAGTTGGTCGATGGATTCATCCCGAGCGACGAAGTTGTCGGGGTGGATCAGGATGGCCTGGTTGAAGGTCTCGATGGCCTTGGCGTACTGGGCGGTAATGATGTAGAGGTGGCCGAGCGTTACGAGGGCGGCAATATCGTCGGGGTAGTGCTGCTTGAGTAGTTCGTATTCAGCGATGGCATCATCGAGCCGGCCGTTCTTGAAATAGACGGCTGCCAGACGCTGGGCGGGCAACTGGAGGTAGCCTTTGAACTTGAGACAGTCCTGGTAGAACTCGACGGCCTGGGCCTGATGCCCCAATCGCTCGTAACAGTGCCCTAGCACGTAGAGGGCTAAGGTGTGGTTGGGCTGCCTGAGGTAGACAGAATTGAGGTCCTCAATGGCCTCCTTTAGACTGCCGACTCTCAAGGCCGACGCGGCTGCCGCCAGCCGACCGTGCGGGCACGACGGATGCTCGAAAAGGTAGAGCCGCAGTTGCTGCTCAGCGGCGTCCGCCTTACCTTCGCCCATCAGGTCAACGATGCGATCCAGATGACGCTCTTGCGGCGAAGAGGATTCCGTATCGGGCTGTCGCTGGCGGCGCTCATCAAGCCAATGCCAGATCAAATCCGACGCGTCAACCGTTATCGCCCTACCGAATATCTCAAGCAGTCCGGTCATCCCTCGCTCCGAGAAACACGAGAAATCAAACGTTACTGCCGTAATATCGGCCGATTTGAAGGGCGGGTTAACTGGCGTTCACGCAGAAGGCCCGCCGTCATCCGCGTCGCGCCATCCGTCATGGCGGTTGTACACGCTGTAGCGATTGTCTGGGTCTTGAAGGGACCGTTATAGGGTCTTGCAGGTGCGGTCCTGGGCCGGGGTGGTACGGGTCACGGCGTGTCGCCGGGCCGGCTCGAAGGTGTGATCTGCGCCTGCTTCTCGATCTCACTCAGGTAGGCGACGGTGCGCTGGAGCGTGTCGCTGAGGTGCTTGAGTTTGAGCATCGTCTTGACGCGGGTCAGCAGCTCCAGCCGATTGACCGGCTTGCTGACAAAATCATCGGTGCCGGAGTCAATGCCACGCTCGATGTCACCGAACTCGTTTAGCGCGGTGACCATGATGACAGGGATGTCGCTGGTCTCGGGATCGGTCTTTATACGACGGCAGACCTCGAAGCCGCTCATCTTGGGCATCATCACGTCGAGCAGGACCAGATCGGGTTTGGTCTTGGCGACCGTGTCCAAGGCCTCCACGCCGTCGCGCGCGGACATTGTCTCGCACTCGACGTCTTCGAGATAGGCCTGGATCAATTCGAGGTTCTGGTGGTTGTCATCGACGACCAGAATCAAAGGCAACTTCTCAGGCTGCGCCTGGCGACGTCCTGGGGACATAGCGACTCCCGATCCTGACAATCAACGGGGGCCCTGTCGTGGGCCGCCGAATTCCGGTTTCGGTGCTCAAAACCAATCTTTTCGCTCCTGCCCGCGTGGAATTCAAGCATTTTCCCGCCGCGGAGCGCATTTCCCGCCCTGCCGTTAGAACACAAGCCGGCACAACACACTCTTGCGAAGGCTAGGTCACCGAGCCGGCATGGCCTTCGATGAACTGGCGAACCTCAGGACGAACGTAGACCGCCTCGATGTCCATCAGTCTGGTGATGGCCTGGGCGCAGAGGGCTGCCGTCTCGGCGGAGGCCGACTCGGTGTCAAGGAAGAAGATATGCTCGCCCTTGACAGCGCACAGCCCGCCTCCTCTGCCACCCATCGCTTCCCGGCGCACCTTCACGCCAGTGCCTTCCAGCAGAGCTAGAAGCTCGTCGAGAATCCGTTGCTCGTTCATGGCGAGTGCCCCCCTATTTGCCGGCTCGTCAAACGCCAGGCAGGAGCGACTGTGCCGTTCAAGAAAAAACGCCTCCCAGGTCGATATAGAACCTTGTAAGGCAACGACTTCCGATAGATAATGCTCTCGTACGGATACCGTCGGGCCCATTCTATAGAAGGAGCAGTCCGTTGGCAAGCATCATCGACAAGCGTCTGTCTCTGCACCACCGGCTGGCAAAGAAAGAACAGGAAAACAGCGCTCTCAAGTCGCAGAACCTCCAGCTCCAGGCGCTGGCCAGCCTGGGTTCAGCTACCAGCATGATCGCTCACGAGATCAACAATCTCCTGACGCCGTTGGCCAACTACGCGGCTCTGGCGGTGCAGAACCCCGACGACCGGGAATTGGCGGCCAAAGCGCTGGATAAGACGGTGCGCAATTGTCAGCGCGCCGCCCGGATTATGGGTAGCATGTTGACGATGGCCAACGGTCGCAAACAGCAAACGAGCAAGGCCAACATCCTGGCGATGGTCGAGGAGGTGTTTACCTGCCTCTGCCGCGATCTTGGCAAGGACGGGATCACCGTTCGCGTTCAAGTGCCGCAGGACCTCGAGCTGACGTGCGTACCCGTGCAGATTCAACAGGTGCTGATGAACCTGATCCTCAATGCCAGAGACGCAATGCTGCCGGCAGGCGGAATCCTGACGATTGCCGCCAGCGCCGCTGACGAGCACGTCGAGCTAGCCGTCAGCGACACAGGCAAAGGCATCGCGCCGGAAGACATCGAGCGCGTTTTCCAGCCGTTCTTCACGACCAAGACGGAGGCGGATCGTCCCGCCCAGGGTTCCGGTTCCGGCGTAGGGCTGGCTTTCTGCCAGCGGGTCGCAGAAGCTCACGCCGGTCGGATCAGCGTCACATCCCGTCTGGGCGAGGGCACGACGTTTCGCCTGCGGCTGCCGAAGTCCCGGCCCGAACACCGATGATCGCCGCTGTCTACGAGAACGTCGGCCGGCTGATCGTCATGGTGTTTCTTCTGGCCGGATCGGCCTTCTTCTCCGGTTCGGAGACAGCCTTCTTCAATCTCACGCGCCGACAGATCAAGCAACTCGGCGCCGCCAAGAACAGAGTCTCCAAGCTGCTGGCCCATCTGCTGGCCAAGCCCGGTCAACTGCTGAACTGCCTGCTACTGGGCAACATGATCGTCAACGTCCTGTTCTTCGCGCTCTCCAGCGTCCTAATGCTGCGTGTCAAGGCCCAATGGGGCATTCCGGCCGCCACCGGTTTGGCCTTCGGCACGTTCTTCGCCCTCGTTCTCTTCGGCGAGATCCTACCCAAATCGCTGGCCTATGCCAGCTCCCGGCCGGTGGCTCTGGCGGCGGCGGTGCCGGTCTATTTGTGCGTGCAGGTTCTCAATCCGGTGGCCTTTCTGGCGCGCGCGGTCTTTCTGGAACCCGTGTTGCGGCTGTTGCTCGGTCACCAGCGTTTGCCTCGCGCGATCACTATGAGCGAGTTTCGCTCGGTCATCGACTACAGTCGCCGGCGCGGGTTGATCACCGAGGACGAGAACAAGCTGTTGGCCGAGGTGGTGGAGCTGGGCTTTCTCAAGGTACGTCACGTGATGCAGCCGCGCGTGGACATCGTCGGGTGTGACGTTTCCGAACCTCCGCCCGCTGTCCGCCAGCGCATGCGAAAGCACCGCCTGACGAAGATTCCCGTATATATCGGGGACATCGACGGGGTCATCGGCATCGTACACTTGAGGCAACTGCTGCTGCGGCCCGGCGTGTCCGTCGATCATCTCGTGCAGCCGGCCCAATTCGTGCCCGAGCAGAAGAGCGTCGAGTCCCTGCTGGAGTTCTTTCGCAAGACCGAGACGGATATGGCCCTCGTTGTGGACGAATATGGCGGCATTGCCGGCTCCGTGCACCTGGAGGACATCGCGGAGGAGCTTTTCGGCTCGGCGGCCGTCACGAGCGACGAAGAGCCGATCAAGCAGCTCGGGCCCTTCGAGTACCGCCTGTCCGGCGATCTGGCGATTCATGATTGGGCCGACGTGTTCGGCATCGATCTGGGCGAGACGCGCCTGTCCACGATTGGCGGGCTGGTCACCGCCCTGCTGGGCAAGATTCCCAGAGGCGGAGACGTGGCCCGCCTGGGGAACGTGCGGTTTACAGTGCAGCGCGTGCGCCGTCACCGCATCGAAACGGTCGTCCTGTCGCTGGAGCCGATTTCATCGCATGGACACTAAGGTGGCGATCTTGCTGGCCGTCGTAGCGTTCGGCTTCTCCGCCCTGTTCTCGGGTCTGGAAACCGGCATCTATCGGCTCAGCCGGCTGAGGTTGCGGCTGGCGACCGAGACGGGTGGCCTGCGCCACCAGATGCTCACCAGCGTCATGCGCGACGGTCCCGGTCTACTGCTGGCGTTGCTGGTCGGCAACAATCTCGCCAACTACCTGGCCACGAGCTGCGTGACGTTTCTCTTTCTCGCGGTGGCAGGCTCGGAGCGTGCGGCCGAACTGCTCGCCACGCTGGCAACGGCGCCACTGTTGTTCGTTTTCGGCGAGTCCATACCCAAGAGTCTCTTTCTCTACCGCGCCGATATCTTGACGGCTTGGCTGGCCCCCCTGCTGTTTGCCACGCATCGCGTCCTGACCTGGTGCGGCGCGGTGCCTTTGCTGAGGGTGGCGTCGCAGGCCTTCGCGCGGCTGACCGGCGCGCCGCTGTCTTCGCGAAAGACCATTGCCTCGGCGCAGAGTCACCAGGTGCGTGCGATTCTGCGCGACACGCACGAGGAAGGCCTGCTCAGCCCGGTCCAGAGTGACATCGTCGATCGGATCGTGAACATCCCGGGCCTGCGCCTCAGCGCGGTGATGGTCCCGCTCGCTCGGGTCCAGTCGGTGGATATCGCTGCCGATCGGACGGAGTTGCTCAACCGGCTCAAACGGCACGCTTACACGCGCCTGCCGGTCTGGAAAGGCACGCTGGCCGACATCGTGGGGTATGTCGATATCTACGATGTGTTGGACCTGGAGGCCGAATTCGAGACTCTTGAGAGGTTCGTCAAGCCGATTCGGCGTCTGGATGTCGGGACTCCCGTCATCGACGCGATCGATATCATGCGTCGCGAAGAGTTGAAGATCGTCCTGGTGACGCGGTCCCGGCGCGCCGGCCAGGACAGCCCCGTCGGTATCGTCACGATGAAAGACCTGGTCGAAGAGCTCCTGGGCGAGCTGGCGGAATGGTGAGTCGATGGCCTTGCTGCAACGACGTTTAGTGAGAGACCGGCTCGTGCGTCGAATCGTGGCCGCCTGCGCCGTGCTGATCGCGGTCTTGCTATGCGAAGCGCTACTGGCCAACGCCATGCTCAAGCCGGTCAGCCGCGACGAGCACATGTACTGCACCGCCGCAGTCTTGCTGGGCCAGGGCCGGCAGATTTACCGGGACTTCTCGTATCCCGCCCAACTGCCCTACCATCCTCTGCTGCTGGCCGGTATCTACCGCGTCTTCGATACCCGCCATTACCTGCTGGCGGGCCGGCTCGTCTCGGTGGCGTGTGACATCCTCGTCGTTGTGTTAATTCTGGTCACATACCATCGTGTTTTCGGTGCGTACCGTCTGGAAGGCCTGCTGTTTGGTCTGGCGGCGGCGGTTTTTTACGTGTTCAACCCGCAGGTGGACGACGCGGCCGGCCGCGCCTGGAACCACGACGCCGTGATTCTCTGTGTCATGCTGGCATTTTGGCTGTTCACCGCCGTCGATTTTCAGGGCAAGGGGCACGTATGGCGTGTCGCCGTCATAGGGGCTCTACTGACCTTCGCGACCTGCATGCGCGTGACCACGGCCCTGGTGGAAGTGCTATTTCTAGGCGTCATCCTCGTCGGTGCAGGCGGATCGGTTCGAAACCGGGTGCGCGCCGCCCTGCCCTTCTCGCTGGCGGGCCTGGCGATCGCAGCGTGGCCCGTCTGGGTCTGCCTCCAGGCACCGCAGGCGGTGTGGCTGAATCTCGTGCGCCTGCCGGTTCTGTACGGGCGCTGGCTCCACCAGATCGGTATGACCCAGCCCAAGCTGACGCTGACATTGTTCTGTCTGACGAAGCCGGAATATCTTGTGCTTCTGGCGGTCAGCGGATACCTGCTGTGGACGTCCGTGCGACGGTGGCGACATCTCGAGCCCATGACGCGGCGGGATCTCGTCGCGGCCTGCCTGCTGGCCGGCGCGTTCAGCCTGATTGCCTTCATCCCGCCGACGATGTGGGAGCAATACTGGGCGGCTCCGGTGCCGTTTCTGACCGTGGCGCTTGCCTGGCCTTTGGCGAACTTGTGTCGAAGCTGCCGGCAAGACAAGATTGGACGGGATTTCAGGGTCGCTACGTGGGTGGTATTCATCGGCGCGACCGTGACGGCGTTCGCTAATCCCGCAGTCCTTCATCGCCTTCGAGATGCGACCGCGACCCAGGCATGGACGCCACTGGCCCTGCATCAGACCTCTGTCGATATTGTCGCCAGGACGCCGGAACCCAAGCGCGTGCTGACCTTGGGACCGCTCTATGCGCTCGAAGGAGGCGCCGCCATCTATCCGGAGTTGGCCAGCGGCTCGGTGGTCTACCGGGTTGCCGACGCCCTGACCGAGCGCGAACGCGCTGTTACGCATACGGTCGGACCGGCCGCGCTGGTGCCGCTGGTCGAGCAGCATCCCCCTGCTGCCATCGTGGCGGGCGTCGAGCAGCGTGGAGTGGCGGTCCTGGAGGAGCCGTTGCTGGAGGCGACAGGGCCCGACTGGCGGGTGGAAACCTATGCCGACGGAATCCGCGCCTATTTCCGTCCGTGACATGCGCCGGAGGCGACGGGGCGTCTCAATCACCGGCCCCATACTCGTCGATGATAGCAGCGGCAATCTGGTTGATCGCGTTGCGGCTGAGACTTGAGCGATTCGAGAGGATGGAGAACAGGTACGGACCTTCGTCGGTCAGACAGACTCCGGAGAAGGAACGCACGCCGGTGATGTAGCCGGTCTTGCCCAGGATGTTGGCGCGGTACTTCGCCTCTTTGAACTTGAGATAATGCTCGACCGTCCCGTCCTCGCCGCCGACGGCCAGAGAAGTTCGATAGAGCTCCCAGTTGCCACTGCGATAGACGTCGAGCAGTACGGCCGCGAGGCTGTGAGCGCTGAGCCGGTTCTCGCTACTGAGCCCACTGCCGTCGTCGATCTTGAACTCTTCAGCAGCGACGCCAAGGTCGCAGAGATACTGGCCGATGAGCTGGCGGCCCTGCTGCCAGGAGCCGTTCTTCTTGTCGATGTTGTTCTCGGCGGCCATGGTCTTGAGCAGGGCCTCGGCTGCCAATCCGAGACTGTCTTTGTTGGCGCGGTGCAGGCAATCGACCAGCGGCGTCGTGAACTGGACGACTTCGACACCCGCTCCGGTCCGGTCGAAGGCACCTTCGACAAGCCGGCCGCGCACCGCAATCCCGGCGCGCACCAGATGCTCGGCCAGGAGAAAGCCAAACATCGCGGCGGGCTTCTCGATAGCGACGTCGAATGGTCCCTGCCGGTCCTTGCACTTGCCGCGAATCGTGATGCGGTTGGGCTGCCGATTGCGATAGGCGCCGACGGCGCCCTCGCCGCTGGTGATGGCCTGCACCTCGTTGACGATCTCGACGAATGACGTCTGGGGTTGAACGGAGATGGCGATCCGGCCGGCGCGGTTGTCAGTCGTGATCTGGATGCAGTTGGCGTTATAGTTGAGGCCGCACACCTCGCAGGCATACCAGCGATTCAGGTCGCTCGGAGGCCAGTTCGGATGGACGCGTTCGTCGTCGAACACGGTGGTGTCCACGACGATGTCGTTGATCTCCTGGATCTCGCGCTCCTCCAGGCCCTGCGCGATGGCGGCGAGAATCCAACCGTCCTCGCGCCCATAGCGAGCGTCTGCGGCTCTATCGCCCAGCAGCGGATCACCGCTGCCAGCGACGACCAGAGTATTGCCCCACAGCGTGACGGACGTCTTGTACTCGAACAAGGGACCGAGATACTTCAACGCGGCGGCCGTGGTGATGAGCTTCATATTCGAGGCCGGGATCAACGCCGCCTTGGCATTGTGGCTGTAGACCACCTTGCCGGACTTCGGCTCGACCACCTGAACGGCGTAATCGCTCGGTCGGGCCGACCCCACGATCCCGGCGATCCGCTCCGCTAGATCGGCTGGTGCCGGACCGCAGAGAAGCGCGTTGACAAGAAGAGCGACGAGGGGTCTTTTCAGAAACACTCTCGTAGAGTCCTGCATGGTTCGATTGCCCGTGACATTCCGACATCAATAGCGACGAATAGCATTCGCCTCTGCGTTTCACCCGACCATAGCATACCAACACCACAGTGCTGCGCCAAGCGGAGCCCCATAATCCTCTTAGTCTGGCATCGTAAATGCGTCCCTGCCGGGCGCCGACGCCACTTGTCTTTCCCGGCGGAACCCGCCAAGGAGGCTTTTTGCTTGACCGCAAACGCGGTATTGTTTATTGATAAGCGGCCATTGGAGCCTTTCGGAACCCCTGGACAGACGGGTCCCCTAGGGCCAGGCGCCAGCGACAGTCGCCGGATGGTCGGGCGGCACGAGCGACGAGAGCATGATCCCTTCGGCTAAACGACATGGCCTAGATCGGCAGGTGATTCAGTGGAACAGCAGCGCGTGAAAGTGGGCCTGGTGGGTTTCGGGACCGTCGGTACAGGCGTAGCCAAGCTCCTCTGCGAGCATGCGGCCGCCATCACGGCCAAAACAGGAGTCAGGCTCGAGTTGGCCTGCGTCGTGGACCTCGATACGGCAACGCCGCGTCCGGTCAGGCTGCCCGACGGCGTGCTGACCGACAAGTTGGAGCGCCTGCTTGGCGACAACAGTATCAGCATCGCGGTGGAGCTGGTCGGCGGCACCACCGTCGCCAAGGACATCCAGCTCAAGATGCTGGCGGCCGGCAAAGACGTCGTGACCGCCAACAAGGCGCTGTTGGCGGCGCATGGAGGCGAGCTGTTTCGCCAGGCCCGACAGAGGGACCGCTGCATCGCCTTCGAGGCCAGTTGCGCCGGCGGCATTCCCATCGTGCTGGCCATCCGCTCGGGGCTCGTGGCTAATACGGTCACCGCGATGTATGGCATCGTCAACGGCACCTGCAATTACATCCTCTCGAATATGAGCGCCAAGGACGAGGAGTTCGAGGTGGTCCTGGCCCGCGCCCAGCAGAGGGGCTTTGCCGAGGCGGACCCGACCCTGGATATCAGCGGTGGTGACAGCGCTCATAAGCTGGCCATCCTTGCGTCCATCGCGTTCGGCTACGAGATCAGCCTGGAGGACATCTTCGTCCAGGGCATTGAGAACATCGCGCGCGAGGACATCCGCTACGGCCGGGAGATGGGCTATTGCCTCAAGCTGCTCGCCATCGCGCAACGGAATCCTGAGGGGAAGGTGTCGCTGCGCGTCCATCCGTCATTCATTGCGGCCGACTGCTCACTCGCTCGGGTAGAGGGCTCCTTCAACGCAATCAGCGTGTTCGGTAGTGCCGTCGGTGAGACACTGTATTATGGGCGAGGGGCCGGCATGATGCCGACGGCCAGCGCTGTGGTCGCCGACATCATCGACGTGGCGCTGGGCAATTCACAGAGGACGTTCCAGCACCTTCAGTTGAAGCCGCGCCGCGAGGTGCAGTCTCTCATCGAGCGGATGGATGATTCGGTGAGCCGGTTCTATATCCGGGTCATGGCCAAGGATGAGCCCGGTGTGGTGGCGCGCTATGGCAAGGTCCTGGGCGACCACCAGATCAGCATTTCCGGTGCGCTGCAGCACGAGGGCCGAGGTCCCGACAACACCGTTCCCGTCGTTATCACCACGCATCGGACGCAGGAACGGAACATGGCGGCCGCGCTGGCGGAACTGGCCGAGTCGGACGTCTTCGGCGGACAGCCTGTCTGCGTGCGGATCGTCGATATCCCCGAAGACAGGGACACCTGACCATGGCGAAGTACGTGATTATCGTTCCCGACGGGGCGGCGGACGAACCCCTCGAACAGTTCGGCGGCAAGACACCGCTGGAGGCGGCCGAGACGCCCAACCTCGATCGCATCAGCACGGAAGGACGCCAAGGCTTGGTGCAGACGGTGCCGGAAGGCATGGAGCCGGGCAGCGACGTGGCGCAGATGAGCCTGCTGGGCTATGACCCGGCCCGGTTCTACAGCGGCCGGGCGCCGATCGAAGCGGCGGCACGCGGGATCCCGCTCGGCCTGCAGGACTGGGTCTTCCGCTGCAATCTCGTGACGGTCGCCGACGGCAAGATGGCCGACCACAGCGCCGGACATATCTCGACGGAGGAGGCAAGCAGCCTGATCGGAGAGCTCCAGGCCACGGTCGCCGACGAGCGGATGGCGTTTCATACCGGAGTGAGCTATCGGCACTTGCTGGTGTTCAAGGGGATGGACTTCGACGTGCGTACGTATCCGCCGCACGATCACATCGGCACGCCGGTCGAGAAGCTGCTGCCGCGCGGCAAGGGAGCCGACGTGCTCATCGGGCTGATGAACCGCTCCCAGCAGTTGTTTGCCGGTCACGACATCAATCGAATCCGACAGGACCTCGGCGAGAATCAAGTCAGCTCGATCTGGCTCTGGGGCCAGGGCAAGCAGACGCGCCTGGAGAATTTCCACAAACGCTTCGGCCTCAAGGGAGTGGCAATCACCGCGGTTGATTTGGTCCGAGGCCTGGCGAAACTGGTCGGCTTCGATTTGATCGAAGTGCCTGGCGCGACAGGATTCATCGACACGAACTACCAAGGCAAAGCCAGTGCGGCCATCGAGGCGCTGGCAGAATACGACCTGGCCTTCGTCCACGTGGAGGCGCCGGACGAGGCGGCGCACCAGGGCAACGCGGCGATGAAGAAGCAAGCCATCGAGTTGATCGACAAGCACGTCATCGGTCCGATCCTCGATTTCCTGCTGGAGCAGGAGAATTGGCGGATCCTGGTGTTGCCCGATCATCCGACGCCGGTGCGCCACGGCGCTCACTCCGGCGCTGCGGTTCCGTTCGCCATGGCCGGGACCGGCATGACCGGCATCCTGCATCTCGGTTTCGGCGAGACCAACGCCGCCAAGTCCGGATTCCGCGTCGACAAAGGGCACGAACTGATGGAGTACTTTCTCAAGAGCGCCGTCTGATCGGGACGGGCATGCTCGATCGCAAGGTGATCAGGTACAAAGACAGACGCAACGAGAAGGGGACGGAATGAAGATCGCGAAATTTGGCGGTTCGTCGGTAGCGGACGCCCAGCAGATATTGAAGGTGGTGGAGATTGTCAAGGCGGACCCAGCGCGGCGCCTTGTCGTGGTCTCGGCGCCCGGCAAGAGGTTCTCGGGCGATATCAAGGTCACCGACCTGCTGATCGCGCTGGCCAATGCCGTCATTGCCGGCCGGCCTTACGACGATGAGCTATCGGTGGTGGTGGGCCGGTACGCGGAAATCCAGCAGGCTTTGGGCCTGGACACGGCCATTGTGCAGGAGATTGAGGCGGATTTGCGCGAGCGGATCAAGAACCGCTCCAGCAACCCTGCGCAGTTTGCCGACACCGTCAAAGCCTCCGGCGAGGACAACAACGCCAAGATCATCGCCAAGGTGTTCGTCAACCAAGGCGTGCCGGCGCGGTACGTGGATCCGAAGGAAGCCGGTATGCTCCTCAGCGACGACTTCGGCAACGCCCAAGTCCTGCCTGAGTCTTTCGAGAACCTGGCGACATTGAAGGATCAGAAGGACATCGTCATTTTCCCCGGCTTCTTCGGGTACACCAGGCAGGGACACGTGGCGACCTTTCCTCGCGGCGGCTCCGACATTACCGGTGCCATCCTCGCGGCCGCGGTCAAAGCCGAGGTCTACGAGAATTTCACGGACGTCGATTCCGTCTTCGCGCTTGATCCACGCGTCTTACCCGGCGCGCCGGCCATCAAGTTGCTGACCTATCGGGAGATGCGAGAGCTTTCGTATGCCGGTTTCGGCGTCTTCCACGATGAGGCGATCATCCCGGCGGTGCGCGCCAAAATCCCGATCTGCATCAAAAACACCAACTGCCCGGCCGCACCCGGCACCATGATCGTGGCCGAGCGCAAATACGAGCACGGCGAAATCACCGGTATTGCCAGCGCCGACGGGTTCAGTACGATCTCTCTCAGCAAGTACATGATGAACCGGGAATTGGGCTTTGGACGTCGCCTGCTGCAGATCCTCGAGGAGGAGCAGTTGTCTTTCGAGCATGTACCCTCTGGTATCGACAATATGTCGGTGGTCTTGCGCAGCGCGCCGTTTACGCCCGAGAAAGAAGCGCACGTGCTTAACCGGCTTCAGACTGAGCTCGGCGTCGACGACGTGACGATCGAACACGGGATGTCGCTGGTTATGATCGTGGGGGAGGGAATGCGATACGCGGTCGGCATCGCGGCCAAGGCGTGTGCCGCTTTGGCCAATGCCGGCGTCAACATCGAGATGATCAACCAGGGTTCCTCCGAGATCAGCATTATGTTCGGCGTCAAAGAGGTGGATCGCAAACAAGCCATCCAGGCGCTGGGACATGCGTTGCTGAAGGTGGACAAGTAGCCAAGGGCGGCTTTCAGGGAAGGATCGTGAGCAAGACCCGAAGACAACCGCGCGCGCTGAGCAGACGCATGCGGACTGTCTTGATCGTGGCCGGATCGCTGGGGATGGTCCTGCTTGTCTGGCTCGATCGCGGTGTGTTCACGCCTGTCCGCCTGGAGCGGTCTACATCTGGGCAGCCGGACCCGGCTCAAGATCGCGCGCGCTACCATGGCCGGACCTTCACTGTGGTCCGAGTCGTCGATGGCGACACGCTGCACGTCAACGCTCCGGATGGGGACAGCTCGATGACGAAGGTCAGGCTCCTGGGGATCGACGCGCCGGAGACAAACGACGAGGAGCGAGGGCAGATGTACTATGCCCGCGAGGCCACCCAATTCGCTCAGCAACTTGCCTGCGGCCGGTCGGTAACGCTCTATCTCGACGAATCCGGGCGCAGCCGAGGAAACTATGGCCGGCTCCTGGCGTACGTAGAGCTTCCCGACGAGAGAATACTCAACGACGTGCTGCTGCTGGAAGGCTACGCCTATGCCGACCTGCGGTTCCGCCACAGCCGCTACCAGAGGTATCAGCAGTTGGAGGCGACGGCGCGGTCCTTGCAGAGAGGATTGTGGGCCCAGGTCAAACGCGAGCAACTGCCGGACTGGCTCCAGGGAATGCAGCCCGACCTCCTCGCCCGGCCGCGATGAAAGCCTCTGCCTGTGCTCGCCGCACGATCACAGGTCGTATTCCTTGATCTTGCGGTAGAGGGTGCGCTCGCCGATGCCGAGGATTTTGGCGGCCTGCTCGCGGTTGCCTTGCGTCTTTGCCAGCGTGTCGATGATCGCCTTCTTCTCCAGCTCGTTGAGCGAGACCCCCGCCAGGTTCGACGGCGCGGCGCTGGTGCCGGTCAGTTGGCGCCGCTGGAGGATGTCGGGCGGGATGTCCCGAACATCGAGCTTGTCTCGATCGCACATGACGACCATCGTGCGGATCGTGTTCTTGAGCTGGCGGATGTTGCCGGGCCAGTCGTGGGCCGAGAGGATCTGCATCGCGGCGTCCGTGATCCCACGCACGTTCGAGCCGGTCTCCGCCGCAGCCTCCGCGAGGAAATGCTCCGCCAGCAAGGAGATATCCTCAGGGCGCTCCCGTACAGGCGGCAACGTGATATTCACCCCCTTGATGCGGAAATACAGGTCTTCGCGGAACCTGTTCTCCTCGATCAGCCTGGTCAGACTATGGTTGGTCGCGCTGATGATCCGAACGTCTACCCTCGTAGGCTTGTTCGAGCCGACCGGTATGACCAGGCCATCTTCGATGACCCGTAGCAGCTTGGCCTGCATCGTCAGCGGCATGTCGCCGATCTCGTCCAGGAAAAGCGTGCCTTTGTCGGCGATCTCGAACAGCCCCTTGCGGTCGGTATTGGCGCCGGTGAAGGCGCCCTTGACGTGTCCAAACAGCTCGCTTTCAAGGAGTGTCTCGGTCAGGCCGGCGCAATTGACCGGCCGGAACGGCTG
This sequence comes from Sedimentisphaerales bacterium, assembly GCA_016927855.1. Classification (GTDB taxonomy): domain Bacteria; phylum Planctomycetota; class Phycisphaerae; order Sedimentisphaerales; family Anaerobacaceae; genus JAFGLV01. Next base: position 20,173 of record JAFGLV010000074.1, on the reverse strand, counting down.
AGCGCGGCGCAGGGAATTGGCGTGGATCGACCGCGCCATCAACTCTTTGCCGGTCCCTGACGGACCTTCGATCAGGACCGAGATATTGGTGGGCGCCACGCGTCTGACGATTTCGAGCACGCCTTGGATCGCCGCACTATTGCCTTGGATGCCCTCGAAGATGAACGCGTCCTGGTCCCTATCCTCCTGCGCATGGCGTGCGTACGCGGCGGCGGCCTTGCGGCTGGCCTGTTCGACGAGCGTGCGAAGCTGATCGATGTCCAGCGGCTTGACCAGGTAGTCGAAGGCCCCCTGCCGGATGGCGTCCTTGCAGTTGTCGATGGTCCCGTAGGCGGTGATCAGAATGACTTCGGTGAACTCGCTGTTGCGGCGGGCCTCGCGCAGCACCGTCAGACCGTCGGCCTTTCCCACGAGCTTCAGGTCGGTGACCACGACGTCGACGCGCCGATGGCGCAACACTTCGATGGCGTCTTCCCCGGTGTAGACCGCCATGCCCTTGACCGGCAGCCTGCCGAGCGCCTCCACGATTCCATCGGCGTGGTCCCGCTCGTCATCCACCACCAGAACGACCGGTCTTTGCTCTGTCATTCGGCCACCTCGCTTACCGGTGGGTCCGCACTGGCCAAGGGAAGCTCGATTGTGAAGGCGGTCCCTTTGCCCGGCTCGCTGTGGACGGAAATTGCGCCGTTGTGCGCCGCGACGATCTTCTTGGCGGTAGCCAGGCCCAGGCCTGTGCCGCCGGAACGCCAGGACTGATAGGGACGAAACACCGCGGCCATCTTCTCTGGGGGGATGCCTTTGCCGGTGTCACTGACCTCCAGGATGGCGCGGTCGCGGCGGCGGAGCGTCCGGACCATCAACTCGCCGCCGTTGTCGGTGGCTTGCTGCGAGTTGATGAACAGGTTCAAGAGCACCTGTTTCAGTGCGCCGGCGTCCAGGTGGCAGACCAATGGCTCGGCAGCCAGGCAGTGCCGCAACGTCAGGCCATGACTATGCGCTTGAGGCCAGTAGAAATCGACCATATCGCCAACCAACTCATTGAGGTCCACCATCGCCAGTTGCAGGTCCGGCCGGCGGACGTAACGCAGGAACCCATCCACAATCTGTTCGAGGCGGTCCGTTTCCTTTTGGATGATCGTGATCTTTCTCAACGCGCTTGCCAGGCTTTGCTGGCTTCTATCCACCGCCGCTTTGCCGGGCTCGGCCGGGTCGATGTCCTCCAGAGCTTCACGCGTCAGCTTCAGGTTGACCTTGATGGTCGACAGCGGATTCTTGATCTCATGGGCAAGCTCGCCGGTGAGCTTGGTCAGCTCTTCATCCGTGTCGCGCCTGTCGGACGGTCTTTTCTCCATTCCCCGCGTCAGACGGCGCAACACCAGCGCCGCGACCGGCACTAGAACCAGCACCGCCAGAAGGACACCGCCGATGAACTCTTTCACGCGTCTGTCACTCCGCTCGACTCGTGCTCCCTGTGGAAAAAAACGCAGCCGAAAATCAGGGGCTTCGACGTCGGTTTACCATGATCGAGGCTCGTGATTTTCGGCTCTGAACGACGGATACAAGGTCCAACGGGCCCCGTACGGTTGCCTATCTATCCCTTCTTCGGTGGCCGCGGCCTCTTCTCTTCCACGATCCCGAGCTCTTCGAGTGCGGCCCGCCGCGACAGCTTGAGACGGCCCTGTTCGTCGATAGAGATCAGCTTCACCGGGATGACATCGCCCATCTTGACCACGTCCTCGACGTGCTTGACGTAGCCGGCACTGAGTTCGCTGATGTGGCAGAGGCCTTCCACGCCCGGCACGATCTCGACGAAGACGCCGAAATCCTTGACCGAGACGATCTTGGAGTCCTTGTAGAGCCGCCCGACTTCCGGCGGCTGGGTCATCGCCTCGATCACCGCTTTGGCCTTCAGGTGTCCGTCGCCGCCGACGCAACTGATGTAGATCGTGCCGTCCTCTTCGATCTCGATGGTCGTATCGGTCTGCTCCTGGATGCTCTTGATCATCTTGCCGCCGGGACCGATGACCTTGCCGATGAATTCCGGGTCGATCTCGATCGTGATCAGCTTCGGCGCGTACTGACTCAGCTCGGAGCGCGGTGCGCTGATGATCCGGTTCATGGTCTCCAGAATCTGCAGGCGCGCATCGCGCGCGCGGTTAAGCGCCTCGACCATGATCCCGTGAGGCAGCCCCTCGGCCTTGATATCGAGCTGAATGGCGGTGACGCCCTCCGTGGTGCCGGCCACCTTGAAGTCCATGTCGCCGAAGTGGTCCTCTTCGCCAATGATATCGGTAAGCAGCTCGTGCCGGCCGCCTTCGGCGCTGACCATGCCGATGGAGATGCCCGCGACGGCGCGGTTGATCGGCACGCCGGCATCCATCAGCGCCAGCGACCCGCCACAGACCGAAGCCATCGAGCTGGAGCCGTTCGACTCGGTGATGTCCGCAACGAGGCGGACCGTATAGGCGAAGGTCTCCTCTGCTGGTCGCACCCATTCCAGGCCGCGCTCCGCCAATGCCCCATGGCCGATCTCCCGCCGGCCGGGACCGCGCATCGGCCTGACCTCCCCTACCGAAAAAGGCGGGAAATTGTAGTGGTAGGTGAAATTCTGAGAGTACTCATCCAGCAGCCCGTCAATGATCTGGGCGTCCCGAATCGTACCGAGGGTCACGCTGACCAGCGCCTGCGTCTCTCCACGCGTGAACAGCGCCGAGCCGTGTGTTCTGGGCAGCAATCCGACCTCGCATGAGATCGAGCGGATGTCGCCGTAGCCTCGGCCGTCGGGACGCTTGCCCTCCTCGAGGATCATCTGGCGGACCACCTCGCCTTCGATCTTATCCAGTATCCGCTTGACCATACCGGGATTGGCGGGAACCACTGTCTCGTCCTCGGGAGCGCAATACTTGACTCGTACTTCGTCGAAGTAGGCGTTGACAGTATTGTTGCGTTCCTGCTTGCCGGGGATGTTCTTGAGCTCGCGCAGCTTGTCCCAGATCTCCTCGCGGACCTTGCGGTACAGCTCTTCATCGAGCGCGACGAGTGGGATCTCCTTCTCCACGCCTGCTTTCTGCTGGAGTTCCTCGATCATCTCGATGATCTGCCTACAGGTCTCGTGAGCCGTCGCGATTGCCTGAGCCACCACCTGTTCAGGCAATTCCCTGGCTCCGACCTCCAGCATGTTGATCGCTTCTTTGCGACCTCCCACCAGGACGTTCAGATCGGTCTGCTCGAGCTGCTGATGCGTCGGGTTGATGACGAATTCGCCGTTGACGCGTCCGAGACGACAGGCGCCGAGGGGCCCCTGGAAGGGAATCTTGCTGATCGACAAAGCGGCGCTGGCGCCAATCATGGCCGGGATATCCGGGTCGTTCTCACGGTCGGCGCTGAGCACCACCGCCGCGATCTGGACCTCCTGGAAGTACCCGTCCGGGAAGAGGGGCCGGATCGGACGGTCGATGTTGCGCGCCGTCAGGATCTCCTTGGTCGTGGGCCGGCCTTCGCGCTTGATAAAACCGCCGGGGAATTTGCCCGCGGCGCTGTGCTTCTCGCGGTAATCGACGCTGAGCGGAAAAAAGTCGATATCCTCAGATCGGGGCGGGCCGGTCACCGCCGCGACCAGCACAACGGTTTCGCCGTACCGGACCACGACTGCGCCGTGGGCCTGCCGGGCCACCTTGCCGGTCTCAAGCGTCAAGGTCCGCCCGCCGATTTCTCTGGAAACAGTATGAACTTCCGACATAACTACCTCACTGTCTGTGCGTATGTGCGCTACCGAGAAGGCGTCCTTCCTTCCGTCCGATCATCTCGTGCTCACGCAAAGTGAGCCACCTCGGCCGGTCGCAGTGATACACGGGGTTAAGTTACTTTCGCAACCCGAGCCGGGAAATGATGGCCTGATAGCGTTTGACGTCCTTGCCGCGAACATACTTCAGCAGCGCCGAGCGGGTGCCGACCATCTTGAGCAGGCCCCGCCGGGAGGAGTGGTCTTTCGGATGCTCCTTGAGGTGTTCGGTCAGGTCGTTGATCCGCTTGGTCAGGAGCGCCACCTGGACCTCAGGCGATCCCGTGTCTCCCTCGTGCGTCTCATAATCGCTGACAATTTGCGTCTTTAACTCTTTTGTCAACATACTCTTTCAAAATCCTTCCTGTCTTGGCCTCCACTGAGGCACTCTCATACAAACCCTTTTTGAATCCCGTACAATAAACGACCTGGCCCGGTTTTGGCAAGGGTTTTCCCCGCGGCGTGGCAAAATTCTGGCCGCGCCTCGAAGGGAGGCCGGCTCGCGCGGCCTCCGAAGGCCGCGCGCCGTCGGTCTCAACAGCGGTGAGAGGTCTTACTGCTGGCTCTTGCGTTCCAGGAACGCCTGGAGGATCTCCGCGGCCGCGATGGCGTCGAGCACCTGGCGTTTCCTGCCTCGGGATAGCCCGCTGGCATGGAGTTTCTCCTCGGCGGCAAAACTGCTCAGACGCTCGTCTTGCACATGGATGGGCGCGTTCACGTGCGCGCCCAGTTCGTCGATAAAGGCTCTCACCATCTTGGCTTGCGGGCCTTCGGAATCGTCCATGTTCACCGGCAAGCCGACGACCACGGCTCCGACGTCCTCAGCCTTGACGATCTGGGCGATGCGCAGCGCCAGGCCCTTGCGACCCTGCAGCACGCACAGAGGTGATGCGACCCTCTCGTCGGCGTCGCAGATGGCCAACCCGGTGCGTTTCGTGCCGTGGTCTATCGCCAGGTACCTCATTCTCTGGGCAGCCTTTGCCTCGGCCGGCGCCGGCCCTAGAGGAACTCTTTACGGCCGTGTGATTCGATCAGTGCCAGCAGTTCCTTGAGCCGTTCCGTTTCTCCGGCGCTGCAAACGAGCGTGGCGTCGGGTGTGTGCGCAACGATGACGTTCTCAAGCCCGATGGCGGCGATCAAATGGCCTTTATCTTCCGTGACGAAGATACTGTTCTTGCAGTCGAGCAGTTCGCTCGAACCGGTCACCACGAGGTTATTGTTCTCGTCGGACTCCACGATATCCGCCAGCGCCGCAAACGAGCCCATATCGAGCCAGCGGCAGTCCAACGGAATGACGTAGACCTGCTCGGCCTTCTCCATGACGGCATAGTCGATGCTGATTTTGGGCAGCTTGAAGAACCATTCTTTTAGGGCGCCTTCCTGATCGGAGGTCTCCCAGGCCGCCGTGATCCGCCGCAGAGGCTCGCCGGTCCCCGGTACGAAGGCCTCCAGGTGCTTCAGGATGGTCCTGGCCTTCCAGACAAACATCCCGGAGTTCCAGAAGTACTGTCCGCTCTCAAGGTAGGTCTTGGCAGTATCCAGGTCCGGCTTTTCTCTGAAGGTCTCAACCTCGTATATCTTGCCTTTGCACCTGGGGCACTTCTCCGGCCGGCCGTGCTTGACGTAACCGAGTTGCGTACTCGGGAAGCTCGGCTTGATGCCAAACGTGACCAAGGCTTCGGGGTGTTGGCCTACGAACTCGAAGGCGTCCCGCAAGGCGTTTTGGAGTGCCTCCGCCGGCTCGAGCAGTTGGTCGGCCGTGACGACCGCCATGGTTGCATCCGGATCGTATTTCGCCAGGATCGCGGCGGCCAGCCCGATCGCCCCGGCGGTATCCCGTACCGTCGGCTCGGCAATCACGTTGCCATAAGGCAGGTCCGCTAGGTTCTCGCGCACGACGTCTGCATAACCTACGTTGGTCAGGACGATGATGTTACGCGGATCGAACATGGGGCAGAGCCGCTCGAAGCAGCACCCCAGCAGCGTTTGGCCGTCGAGGAGCTTGAGGACCTGCTTGGGACGTTTCTGACGACTCAGGGGCCAGAGTCTCTTGCCGGTTCCCCCGGCCATGATGACAGCGTAGTTCATTCGTCTACCCTCTCGGAAAGCACCGCGCACAATTCACACCATTGCCAATCTCGCTGGCGCAGAGGCCTCCACGCCGAGCCAGATTGGGATTCTACCACAACCGACATCGAGCACAAGGCCCGGTTCAGACCGCCTGACGCTGAGCGGTCGGAGTTGGGTGTCACCTTGAATCCGACCGCGCGAGCCGATACCATGTCCACTCATGCTGACGCTCATCAATACGAATCGGATGGTTCCGCCCATTGCACCGATCGGCCTGGAGTACGTCGCCGAGGCGGTCCAGGACCAGGGCATCGAAGTCGAGGTGCTGGACCTGTGTCTGTGCGAGGACCCGGACGCAACGCTGGCGGCGTATTTTCCCCGCCGGAGCCCCGCGCTGGTCGGTCTGTCCTTTCGCAACGCGGACGATTGCTTCTGGCCCAGCGCGAAATGGTTCGTTCCGGCGCTGGCAGACCTCGTCCAGCGGCTGCGCGGGCTGACCGATGCACCCATCGCTCTCGGTGGCGTCGGGTTCTCCGCCTTCGCGGAGCGCACCGTGGATCACACCGGCGCCGATTTCGGCGTTCACGGCGACGGCGAAGGCGCCGCTGTTGCCCTCTACCGCCAGTTGCACGGTCGCCAGGCGTTCGAGACCGTCGACGGCTTGCTCTGGCGGCGCGACGGCCAACTGGTGGCGAACCAACCCGCCTGGCCTGAACAAGTGTCACTCCCGACACGCCGCCGTGCGGTGGACAATGCGACTTACTTCACCAAAGGAGGCCAATGCGGTTTCGAGACCAAGCGCGGCTGCAACCGGCGGTGCCTCTATTGCGCCGATCCACTCTCGAAGGGAACCTGCGTGCGGCTGCGTCCGCCGGCGGAGGTGGCCGACGAGGTCGAATCGCTGTTGGCGCAGGGCATCGACGTGCTGCACACCTGCGATGCGGAGTTCAACCTGCCGCGCAGCCATGCGCTGGCGGTCTGCGAGGAATTCACTCGTCGCGCGCTGGGTGAGAAGGTCCGTTGGTACACGTACCTGGCGGTGACGCCTTTCGATGCGGAGTTGGCCGGCACGATGAGACGTGCGGGCTGTGTGGGTATCAACTTCACGGGTGATTCCGCCAGTGCGGCCATGCTCGAAACCTACCGTCAGCCACACCGCGCCGCAGACCTGGAGAACGCGGTGCGCCTGTGCCGCCAGCACGGAATCAAGGTGATGATCGACCTGATGCTGGGCGGGCCCGGCGAGACGCCGGAGACGGTCGCTACCACGATCGACTTCATCAAGAGGATCGACCCGGATTGCGCTGGCGCGTCGCTTGGCATCCGGATTTATCCAGGCACCGGTATGGTGGACGTGGTCAGCAGCGAAGGCCCCCTCGAAAGCAATCCGGCGCTGCGCCGCAAGTACGCCGGTCCGTTCGACTTCTTCCAGCCGACATTTTACATCTCCCGGCACCTGGGCTCCAACCCGGCCCGGCTCGTCAAGGAGTTGATGGCAGGTGACGAGCGGTTCTTCGAGCCAATGGAAGAGCAGCCCGATGCCGCCGCCACCGACCACAACTACAACGACAACACCGAACTCGCGGATGCGATCCGCGCCGGCGCGCGCGGCGCCTACTGGGACATCCTCCACCGCCTCCGCAGGGCCTGAGAACGTCTGACAACCGTTGTTGATACGTAGGGGCAGGCCCCTGTGCCTGCCCAGGGCAACCACAGGGGGTTGCCCCTACAATGCCCGTACCGCAACGATCGTATGAAGATCATGCTGCCAAGCGCTCTAACAAGTAACAGGACCTCTGACGGGACCAGTTGCCGCCGGCTAGTTGGCCGTGATCGTGAACGGCTCGTCACTGGTGTCGTACACGACCAGGTAGTCGGCGTTCGAGATGCGAATCAGTGCATGCTCCGAGTCAATCATTGGCGGGATAGACCAGTCGTAGCGTCCCGTGTTGCCCACATTCGGCGGATGGACTTCCTGCCAGGTGGCGCCGCCATCCAGAGAGAATTCAACCAAAACCGAGTCCACCGGTCCCACGGTTTCCCAACGAACGACCACCCCTGTGCCGGCCGGGTAGCTGTCGGGTCCTTGCGGCGTCGTCAACGTCAAAGACGCGGCCTCAGGAACTGCGATGCGCAGGTCGGAAAAGTCCTGCATGCCCCAGCGATTGGGAGCACCGAAAGTGCTGAAGTCTGCACCGTCGTCGTAGTCGTTTGAATCGGAGGTCACGGAGGCACTGGGGGACGCCTCGAGCCTGAAGACCTCGGTGTCGCTGACGCCGCCGGACGGGCTGATCCCCTCCCCCGCCGGTCCAAAGATGAGCCCGCCGAGCGTGCTGCGGATGCGCAACTGCCAGTTGTTGTTGTTGACCGGGAACGACTGAGCCGAGATGTAAGGACTCTGGACGTCGCTGTTGGCCTGCACGTTGATCCACCAGTCGCCGGCAGCAGGGTTGTAGCTGACATTGGCCGGTACATCCTCGGCGACCGTGATGATGGTACCGCTGCGCAGGTCCGACCAGATCGGATCGGTGGTCAGGTCGAGAATCTCTTCAAGTATGCCGTCCACGAGGACATCGAGGTGCCAGCCTCGGATGTCAAGATGGTCCTTGATGACGACCAGCTCGAACCAGTCACCGCCGTTACCGCGGACGCGACCGAAATAGCTGTCGGAAGCCCTGCCGCCGTCGGCATCCGCCTCGGAGGTGCCTCCGTTGAGGAAGTCATTGCTGTCTACCGCGTTGTACTCGTTGAGGATGATGTCGGCGCCCCATCCGTTCGTCGCCATCAACGCCAGCACTACGAAAACACCCAGGATTCGACCTGTATTCATGATTGCACCCTTTCCTTCCTTTCGATCCGCAAGTCAACGCCGGCGCGATGCGCCGTGTCATCGTCGTTTCTATGTTTGCACCTATTGTAACACCAGGCGACCGCCGGCGCGTTACTTTTTTGCTGCCGCCTCGTTCCGTGCCACCAGGGTGGCTCCCAGTTCAATTTCCCACATCCCGTCCGGGCGAACCTGGAGCACCTCGGTGTCACGGTAGAAATTCAGCGTAGCGATGGCGTAGTCCTTCAGGGCATCGGCTGCCTCATTCCTCGCGTCGTACAAGTCTTCCAGGGCAGACAATACGCGCCGGCTGCTTACCAGTCCGTATTGAAGCAATCTGAACGTGTCGTCCGTGCGCTTCTGCGCCAGGCGCAGGGCCTCCAAGAGCACCTCATATCGCTCCGCGGTCTCGATCAGCTTGCGATGGGCCTCGCGAACCTCCATGCGGATCGTGTCCGCGGTCAGTTCATACTCCCGGCGCCGCTGATTCAACAGAACCAGCGCTCGCGCGTACAGGTCCTGCTCCGCCACCCGGTCCAGCGGCAGGTCGAGCGTCGCGCCGGCGGCTCCGGTCCTGTCGCCGTCGGTCTCGGCGCGCAGATTGCCGACCACGCCCAACCCGGGGCGCAGCGCGTCGGCCGCGACATAGACCGCCCGCTGGGCATCGATCACCATGTCGGCATTGTTCGTCAGGTCCAAACGTCGCAACAGCGCCGCCTCGACCGCCTCGCCCACCGAGAAGTCGGGTTGCGGGATGCCTGCGCCCTTCAACGTTGCGAAGACATTTGCGTCCAAGTCGAATTCGAGAGTTGGAGGCACACCCAAGGTGATCTTGAAGAGATCGAGGAAACGCTCGTACTCCTTCTGGGCGAGGATATGCGCATCGCGAGCGCGCAAGATGTCCTGGCGGACGCGGTCCAACTCCTCCTTGGGCAAGCGGGCGGCCTCGACAAGCTTTTCCACGCGGCTCTCCAGCGCCAGCAGTGAGTTGACGTAAGCCTCAGCGTTCCGGGCGATGTCCAGCAACTCCAACGCCTCATGGTACTGAGTGACAACGGAGACGATCAGCAGCTTCCGGAAACGGCAAACGGTCCTGATCTGGTACAGCGCGCTGCGCTCCGCCTGTGTCAGCGGCTCGCGCACGACGCGCGAATCGCTGCCCCGCAAGAGCGGCTGGACTATGGCCGCGCTGAAGACCCCCGACAAGCCGCTGCCTCCGAAGCCGGCAAGGATGTCGGCCCAGCGGGCGCCGATGCGCGCGCCGATCGCGGTGCCCGTCGCCAGGAGGCGGTTAAAACCGAGATTCGGTTCCACGACGACGCTGCGGGTCGTGCCGTCGTCGGAGTACAGCGCGGTGCCACCGCCAAACCATTGGGTTTCGTAGGAATGGCGGATCAGACGCATGTCCAGCGTCATCGTGTACAGCAGCTCTTTCTGGAGGTGGTAGTCGCGATTGCGTGCCAGCGCCAGCGTCGCGGCCTGTGAGACGGTGAGGACCCCGGTGTCGGAGACTACCCGTTCGATCCGAGCAAGCTGCTCCTCGTCGATGTCATTCGGTGCCGGCGGCGCTCCTGTGACGCGGTAATTCGCGCGCGCGCCGAATTCAGGCTTCCATTGACGGTCGACGAAGCGATAGACCTGTTCGTCGGCATCTCGCTTGTAGTTCTTCCGCGCGCAGCCTCCGAGCACGATGAGCGCGCCGGCAAAGCCCAGCACGCACAAGCTCGTCCAGTTTCGGTTGTCTACTGCGTCGCGCATGGTTGGAAAGCTCCGCGTCGAATGCGATCATTCCGGAGAGGCGGTGCTACAGTCCCCGGATTCCCACGACCTCCCCCGGAACGAGCGAAAGGCCCGGCGGGATACCGATGAGAACGGGGCGTCCCCACTGGGCGATCGTCGGATTGGCCCACAGACGCTGCGGCATCAGTTCGATCGTAGGCCCGACCGAGAGGACCGGAGCCTGTGCGATCTGTGCCGGCGTGCGTGTCTTGACCAGTTGCACCATCATTTGCTCGCGCACCAGTCCCAACTGCTGCTCGGTCGCATAGGCTACGATTTCCGTCGGCTGCGACTGCGAGATCGCCAGAATGGGCTCGCCGGCCGCCACGACCTCCCCCTTTCGTCGCAGGACCTGTTCGCCTGGTCGCTGGTGGAGAGCTTGGTTGTCGTCGGTACCGATCGGGATCACCACGCCGTCGATGGGCGACTTGAGTTCCAGCGCGCGACGCGACCGCAGCGCCGCAAGCTGTTCGAGCAGGCCGTCGATCAACTGCTGCTGAACCTCGATCTCCTTTCGAATCGCTTCGAGCGCCTCGTCCACAGATTGCTCAGGCAGTTCCTGCCGGGCAAACTGGTCGCGCCGCTGCTGCGCCTCTTGAAGATCTGCCTCGGCCTGTTCCAGCAGACGCTCGCTCTCTTCCACTTTGCGCGCCATGCTTTGGTACTGGACCTTGGCACGCTCCAGCTCGTAGGGCACGATCGCGTCCTCTTCGAGGAGCCTTTCGCTGACCTTCACCTCCATGGCCAGGTCGTCGAGAGTCACGCGGTCGGCCGCGATTTGCGTCCGCAGTTCATAAGTGCGCAGGCGAGCGTTCTCGACATCGGTCACGAACCGACGGTAGTTGTCCTCGCGGTTGATTCGGAGGTCCGCGGTGTCTACCTGGATCTGCTCCCGCGTCGGGATCAGCAGCGCCGTGAGTCGCTCGGCTTCGCCCACCGCCGCGGCCAGTTGCGTCTTCAGGTCGGCCTCCAGCGTCTGCTCGTTGTCCAGAACGGTGTTCACAACCGCCACAGTCTGGCCCGCCTGCACCGGTTCAAACAATTTAACGGAGATATCCGCAATTCGTGCCGTGCTGCTGGCCGCGATCTGTCGGACTTCGCCGCGTGCGATTCCCACCATCTGGAACCGCTGAGACTGCTGATGGAACAACCAGGCGACCATGCCGACCGCCGTCAGCCACACCACCCCAGGCACGACGTGGCGCAGGACGTTTCGCTTGGTGACATGGTTGCTTTTCGGGACGCTTTTCTTCATCGCGCTGCCTAGACCTCGAGCAGTCTCTCCTGCATGGTGAGGCTGATGTTTTCAATGCCCTCGACCTTATCGAGTTCTGCCAGCAACTCCTCGTTTCGGCTCGTGCTGCGAATCATCAGTTGGTACGCGTACTCGGCGGGACCGCCGAAACCGGTGTCCTGGGCGGAGATCAGCGTGTAGTTGCCGCAGAAGCGTCCCAGGATCGTCGGGACCGGGTGGCCGGGACCGATCGGCCCGCGCAGGCTGAAGCGCAGGAAACCGTTGTGAGGCTCGTGGGCGCCGAAATCGGTGAAGAACAGGTAGAACGCAATCAGACTCAGAATGACAGTGCCCATGATGGCGGTCAGATAGCGGTGGGAACCCGCCGCCATGCCGATCACCAGCGCACTGAAAATAAAGGCGATGTCACGCGTGTCTTTGAGGATGTTGCGGAAACGCACGATCGCCAGCGCGCCCATCAGGCCGACCGCGGTGATGATGTTGTTGCCGATGACCGTCATCACCATTGCGACCACCACCGTGATGAGAATCAGGGATTGTACGTAAGAACGCGAATACGACAGGCCGCTGTGGGTGGCATAGTAGACCCACGCCAGCACCTGGCCCAGCACGAACGCCAGCAGCAGCGAAAGCAGGATGCTCTGAGGCGTAAACGGTCCCCCGCTGAGGGGAGTCTCTTCCATCAACTGCCACAGTTTATCCATGCCAACCATTCCTCCGCACCGGCCCACAGAAACCCAGCTCGCCGGCCTGCGTCATCGACGTCGCGAACTTCGATATCGAGCGCACCTCCAGATTGAAATGCGCCGCCATGCGCGCCAGCCACGCCGGGTAGACTCCGGTGAATTTGATCTCCAAGATAGCGTGTCCCTGCGTAATCCGGCTGGGTTGCCAACCCGAGCCGCCGAGGCTGACCTCAGGCTGGTCCGTGATCTTGTAGCACAACTCGCGATCGAATGTCACTCGCACGCGGTTCTCGGAGGGACTTTCGAAGGCCTGCCGGGTGTAGCGAATCAGGACGGTCGGCCCAGCATGGATCGTCGTGGCGTAGAATTGAAACTGATTCAACGCCGCTTCGTCCGTCGTGTATCCACGTGGCGGCAAAGGCCGCCCCATCAACAGTGCGGGCACATCCTCATCGGTTACGCGCGCGCGGCTCTTGAGAATGACGCGATTGATCCGGCGTTTGATTTCGAAGAAGCGCGGATACTCCGGCTCGTCGGTGTAGCTGCGAATACGAAGCTTGTAACGATTCTGCCGCCCGGTGAGGGTCTCGCGGCAAAGCTGCAAATCCGGCGAGTCCAGGTACAGGCTGACGATGGGGTACATACCGCCGCGCTGGAGTTTCGAATACCGGTCGTACTCCAGGAACGGCTGGATGTACTGGTGAATGGCCGCGGCTTTGGACTCGGTCAGGAGGTACTTCAGCTCGTAGCGGCAGGCCAGCATGCGGTCGCCGCTCTTCTTGGCCTGCGCAAACGAGTGGACCGGGCGCTTGTCCTTGTGTCCAAGGGCCTTGGTGTCCGCCTGCCTTGCTGCCTGGCTCGTTGCCGCGTCCATTCTCTATCCAAACCATCTCACGTCCATGGGTCCGCCAGCGCCTGTACCGTCAGCCTGTTGCCACGTCCCGTAATATCCCATCCGGTGGACGCACCACACCGGTTGGACCCCCTCGCCGCGGGCAGGTCCTCCGAGACCGCCCTGTGAGGAACGGGAAACAGTCAGTTCAGGCTGTAAACCCTTGTCCATTTTAACAAAGAACCCCCTTGACGTCAACACTCTGCTGGAAAGGCGCTAGCGTGTGCCCGCCGCCCGGATCGGTTCGACCATGCGGTTCGCAAAGCCGCCAGGGTCCCCACCGTCCGAGCCCAACGGTACGACCTTGACTACCCAGACGTCCGCCGCCGGCCAATGTTCATCCGATGAGCCTGTCGGCAGCGGAATGCAGGCTAAGGATTGGGCCCTATGGGATTAGCGGTGCCCGGTGAGCCGCCTGCTTCGGCGCTGGGCACCCAAGTGCTCTTCTCGCCGTAAGCGCTCGGATCGGCGGTCGCAGGATCGGTGACCACCAGCGAGAAGCCCAGGCCGTCCGTCAGATCGTACCAGTCGTCCTCGAAGCGGAAGTCGTGGATCACCTGGTCTGCCGCGTCGCGCAGCTCGATCCGCTCGCCGGCGTTGCTAAGATTGCGCTCGTACTGCCCGGCGATAGTGACATCGGTTCCATACCTGGCCTGGAATGCCTCGACGTCGCGCACCACCACGACGTACTCGCCCGGCGCCAAATCGAGATCCGGGAAGGTGAACTCCACCCCGTTGGTGAACGCGACCAGCGCGAGGTTGATCGTCTCGGCGCCGACGTTCGTTAGCTCGATGTACTCGGCGTTGGGATCATCAGGCCGGCCCAACTCGATGGGATGGTACATGATCTCGCTGATCCGCAGGCTCTCGGCCACCGGTCCGACCGCAAAGGTCGCTTCGTTCACGGCGCTCCAGGTCGAGCCGTTAAGCACGCGCGCCCTTATGTGGGTACTGCCAGTGAGCGCTATCGGTCCGCTATACTGAATCGCCATCGGTGAGACGCCGGTCGGTGCGCCGGCCGCCGGTCCCTCAGCCGCCAGCAACTCGACCGACAAGAGCAGATCCGAGCTGCTGGTGGATTCGTTCAGCGCCTGAAGGGCCAGCATGTTCTGGCCGGGACGCAACTGATCGATCGCGTTGGTGAGGTTGAACGTCTCGAACGCGATCGCATCGATGTCGGAATGGTTCACAGAGGCCGAGGAATTCCACGCAGGGGTCCCGTTGAAGGCCACGCGGGCGACCTCGGCGCCGTTGATGTACGCGATAAACCCGTCGTCGTACCGCGCTCTCAGTGCTAGGTAGGACAAGTCGGGCAGGTCATCGGGGGAAACCTGGAACGGGATGCGGACATAGCAGGTCGCGTTGCGACCGTACATCTGGTTGCGCACGTCGATGCTGAAGAACTGCTCGTAGCCGGTGCTGGCTTCGTAACCGACGCCACCGGCGCCGCTGGTCCAGCCCGAATCGTCGAAAGGCGGCCCGCCGCGCCAGGCGTCGTCGACGGGACCGGTAGGCACCAGGACGCGCTTCGGAGCGTTCTCCGTCACGAGCGCGTGCTGGGCGCCGGGCTTGGTCGCTGTGCCCCATACGCGCGGATCGCTGCCATCCAGGGTGTACCAGACGGTGCCGACCCCGGCGTTGAGTGACAGCGTCGCGCCGGTCGGAGTGTGGCCGCCGTGCTGGAGCTGATTGTCTACGCTGAAGTCCGGCGGGTCGAAAGACGGGTACCAACCCCGGTTCCTCAATTGACTCAACACCGTCTGCGTTCTCCCGGAGAAATACTGGGTGACCAACCGATTCACCTCAGCCTCCCAGTCCCTCCTCGTATAGGGCAACGAAGGTCGCGGCTCATCACCCCAGCGGGCCGACTCTCCTACGATGGCTCCGTAGATCTCAGCGGCACGATCGGTGTAGCGCTTGGTCGTCTGCTCGCGCGTCAGGACGCCATCGTTGAAGAAGTGCCGGTAGATGCGGTCCGCCAGCGATACGCGAAAGTCGGCATTAGCCGACAACCGACTCATCAGGTAGTGCGGATTCCAGACGCCCACCACGTTCACCCGATTCACATACGGATCCTCCAACGCCCATTCCACGTCCCACGGCAGAAATACGAACGGACTCATCGGGTCTCGCTGACGAAAGGCGTAGAAGTTTCGCGGTGTATACGAGTCGCCCAGGAATACCGGCGCATCTCGGCTGCCGGTATAGTAGATCATCAACATGTAGTCGATCATCGCCGGGATGTCGACGTACTCCTGGATGGCTTGATAGCCTTCCCCGCCAGCCACATCGGCATCCGACAAGGCAAACAACGTATTCCAGCCCTGCACGGCGCTTTGCCCGCCGGCGACGATCTGCATCGTGGTGCTCGCGCCCATGCCACTCGGCGCCTCGAGAATATCGTAGTCGTCTTCATCACCTCCCACGTGCTCGGTGACAAAGAAATCGTCGACCCTCTCGGTCATGATGTACAAGCCCCAGTATAGCCCGTTGAGGTACAGGTTGACCGGCCTGCCGTGAGGAGTGAGATGACCCATGTCCCGGACCGTGTCGCGTGCAAACACGTCACGGAGGTAGTCCGCTCGTGCGGTCGGTTCGCTGTGACCCGTCCAGGAGTAGTTCCAGATCGATCGCAGCACGACCATATTGAACGCCGCGACCTCCGTATCCGGGAAGAGCGGGTACTCCAGGTGCGCAGCACCGTATTGCGCCCTGAAGATGAGGCGGAAGGCATTCTTGATGTTCCCGGAACGGCTGTACGGCCCGCCGTGAATGCGCAGGCCGGCATTGACATTGAACTGTTCGCCGGTATTCGAATCGATCCACTCCATGGAGGCCTCGCGCTCCCACGCGTCCCCCGAAGCGCTGGGATTGGCATAGATGCCCCTGCTGCCGAAGAGGTCGTCGTTGGAGAGCACGAGACAAACGGAGGGAATCGACTTGAGATCGTCTATGATCTCGTCGCGATACGCCGGGTCCTGGACCACGCGCTGGTCCATGGCATAGTCTGCCGGGCGGCCGCCCCAACTATTTGGAAATCCTTCAGGCAGCGCAGATTGATGGATGACTTGATCCAAGAAGATATAGCTGGCGGTCACCACCGACGAGGGGACCCAGTCTCCTCGGATCGCCGCCGCTCGCACGCACGTAGTCCCCGAGATTTCGATCGGGCCGGTATAGGGCGTTCCGGCGAGGTAGCGCCCCGAGTCATCCAAGGGGTTGCGACCGTCGAGAGTGTAATAGATGGTTGCGCCTTCCGTTTCCACGCTCAGCTCCAGCATGAAAGGCTCTTCGTAGAAGCCGCGACTCTGCGAGAACTTTGGGTCGGCAACGACCCCGACGGAGAAATAGATGTTGCTCGTTTGGGGCGTGGGGAAGACCATCACCACGAGATCGTCGGCCCCGTCGGGATACCGACCGTAGGAGATGTCGGGATTCTGACGGTCGAAAGTCAGATGGTCGATCAGAGTCACGCCGTCCGTGTCGAACAGCGCGACTTCGTCACCGTTGGCGCTGAGCTTGAAGTCAGCGTGCAGTCCCGCGTCCTGCGCGTCGCCGTCGGCCCAGACCACGAGATATCCCTGCGTCGGGATGGTGGTCGAGGCAGGGTTTCCGGCGGGAATCTGCCACTTGCGGGGTTCATTGGGGTCGTCCGTCAGATACATGCCGCCGACGTCGACAGCGCTGTTGCCGAAGTTGTACAGCTCGATCCAGTCGTCGTGCTGGCCTTGGGGATCGCTAGCGCCCTTCGTGTTAGAGGCCAGAATCTCGTTGATCGCCACGGGAACCTCAGCCTGGGCGGACGCGGCCATAACGGCCAGCACGAGAAGCGCGCCGGCGATGGCCCGGGGAAATCCATACAATGCGTTCACCATCATCCTCGCTTTCGAATCTGTGGGTGCAGAGCTTTTCCTCAGCCGCAAGGCTGTACCTAAACCGCCTAAAAGCCGCATTCTCATGATTATACTGGGAAATACCCGGCGGCGTCAACCACCTTCCCAGATTACCGCGCAGGGGTCGGGCTGGATGTCGGCGGCGTATTGGGCTGGGCTGTGGAATGCGATGAGGCGTCGAAATCGAGCCAAGGGGCGATTGCCTCGACCGTCTTGGAGCCGATCCCGCGTATCTGCGTCAAGTCCTCCAGACCGCTGAAGACCGGTTCCCGGCCTGTCTGGGCATGAATTCGGGCGCGATAGGCGAGAAGAGCCGCGGCTCGCGCCTGTCCGATGCCCGGCAGGCGAGCCAGGCTCGGCGCCGTAGCGGTATTCGGATTGAGGCGACCGGATAGACTCAATGCGTCGCTATCCTCGCCAGGGAGAACAGCGATCACCATTCCCACAGCCAGCGCGACGCTCAGCCCCATGCCAACGATGAACCCTCGCGATTGGCTGCCGAGTCGGTCGACGCTGTGGTTCGTTGTCACTCGGGTCGGTATCATGGTGCGCCCGCGCCAACACATAGGCACGCGAACTCTACCGCTTGAACATGGTGGCGTAGAGCCGCTTGAGCGTCTCGAACGACTCCTTCGGCTCCAACTGGCCCGTTAGCAGGCCGCCGTTGGCGATCGTGCCGGTGTCACCGTCGGCGAGTTCGCCATAGTTGACCGCTTCCACAAACGGCTTGCTCAAGGCGATTTTGTAGAATCGCTCCAACCACTGACTCTGTCGCGTCCGGTCCCACGCGCGATGCCAGAGGCCCGCCACCTCGCCGTCGAAGGGCCCCTTGCCGGGCTCACTGGGGACTTCCACATCCGTGATGTGCAGCGGCTTGGCGATCGGCGCGAAGCAGTCCAGGAGCGAGGAGATTTGCAGCATGTCTCTCAGGTGCAGGCCGGTTTCATCTTTGCCGAACCGCATTTGCAGCGCAAAGGCGTCGAAGCTGGTCCCGCTCTGCACCACCATGTCCATGTAGACGAAGGGTGGTATGCTGTTGGAGACGGTGGCGTAGTACTCGCCCCAGGGACTGCTGACTTCGATGATCCGCACGGCTCGGCTGCCCGCGGCACGGACAGCCATGTTCGCCGCCCGAGTCATCTCCAGAATTTGCTCGAAGCTGAAATTGAACTGGTTGAACGCGTTCAGGCCGCTGATCGCGTACCAGCGATGCACGACTCCGGCGTAGCGCGCCACGACCTTGGAGACAAACTGATACGCCAATTCACGAATCCGCTCGAACCCGACACCCGCGCGCAACAGCCAATCGGGTAGATTCTCCCGGGAAAAACGCAGCAGAGGGCCTGCACTGACCACGATTTTGCGACGTCCCAACAGGGTCAGGCAGTGATCCACCTCGGAGAAATCAAAGTGTCCCTGGCGAGGCTCGACCTTCGCCCAGTTGATCGGGACCGTCACCGACGCGAACGATTCCAGCACTCTCTCGACATAGCCGGACTTGGCCATGAGGGTCGGGTCGATGCGGCAGCCCAGACAACCCCGGCCAAAGCCGTGACTGCGGCGCCGCTTGTCAAAGAGCGACTTGCCTTGCCGAACAGCCAGTTTCTCCGAGTACACCATCGCTTCTCTGAGAGATTCATCCGCCAGGCCGGAGGCTCTGCGCGGCTCATTGAGATCCTGAATGGCGTCGATGAAAAGGTCTTGCGATTTCTTGGCAATGTCTTCCATGCCCTCGACATTGTCGAAGAAGGACCAGTCCTCGCGTCGATTCGTGATCTGCATGAGCTTGGCGCGGGCGATCTCGACGTTCAGGTTGTAGGGTCGCTTTCGCTCGGGAACGCAGGTCGTGGGCAGAAGGATCTTGCCGAAGCTGTCGATCGGCCAGAGTAACGCCAGCCCGGCCGTCTCCAGGTTCGGTCTGGTGCAGTCGATGCACCCATCTTTGAATTCGATCCTGGCGCGGCGAATGCTGATGCCGTCGGTGCCGAACATGTAGGCTCCGCACAGGTTGAATCCCTCCACTGCGTCACCGCGCTGGAAGACCTGGAATTTCACGCCAGACGTCCTGATTCTATCGGTTCAAAAGCTGCCACTCGACTCGCTGACCTGCAGCGGGCACTGTCGCAGGCATTATAGGGGCGCCGACCAACCGACGCAATCCGAAAACGGCAGGACAGACCGAACCGCAGGAATATGTCACAGCTCCGATGGCGCCCACGGCGGGTGTACGTCAAGAGCGCTCAGTTAGTTCGCCGGCGCTTGGGCCGTCCCATAGACGCTGTAGCACTTGATCTGTGCCTCACCGAGCAGGCTTTCTTTCTCAACCAGGCGTGCCGCCAAGGCGATCAACGCGACAATCGTTTCGATGGCGCCGAGCCCGGCGGGAATCGAATCGGAGCCGGCGCGGCCAATCGCCAAGACCAGGTAGCCGCAGTTCGTGTGCTCGGTGGACAGTTGCACCATGGTCACGGCCGCGTCGCCAACCTGTGCGGTAGCCGGCTCGACCCCGTCGTCCACCTGGGCTCGCAGGTCACTGAGAAGGGTCTCACTGAGGTTGAGTTTCTCGAACGCTTCGGAATCACTCGGCCAGCAATTGCCATCGCGGTCCACGATCGCCACCAAGGGAGCGCATTCCGGCAGCACCTCGAAGACTGCACTGGCGATCCGCTCGTTGAGAGCGAAACTGGCCGAGAACATGGCGTCGTACATTTCCATCGGGCTGACTCCTTCACTCTTGCGTGGCGTTAAAAGACCGTCAGAGGAATTCGGCCAGACGGGGCCGCGACTTTTGCTCGCGGCGTGCAGAGCCAAATCACAGGCGGTTGGCGCAGCGAGAACGCCTGCGGCTTTGGGTGCCTCAGTGCTTATGGGACTTGGCGGGCGGGCCTGCCGGACGCAAGCGAGCGTGGGTCTAGCCCGCATATTTCATCGGGGGTGGTGAATCCGGCTGGCGGCTGCATTCAAGACACGGGATAGCGGGATAGGGCTGG
>JAFGLV010000073.1 GCA_016927855.1 Sedimentisphaerales bacterium | reverse complement strand
TCGGCGTCAGGCGGCGCCGATGCCGGTGAAGAGGCGGCGGGTGGCTTTGGTGCTCTCCTTGAAGGCCTCCAGCGGGGTCATGGTGTTGGGCGAGCCGGTCTCGATCGCCTGCTCGAGGACGACGTGCGGACGGACGGACGCCTGCCGCAGCGCCTCGGCCAGGGCGCGGTAGTCGATGTCGCCGGGGCCGAAGGCCTCGGTCCAGACGCCGCCCAGCGACTGGCGCAGGTGCAGCTCGCTGATGCGCTTGCCGTAGAGCCTGACGACGTCGAACAGGGCGACCTGCGAGTTGCCGGCGCCGCGATAGACCCAATGGGCATCGAGGCAGAGCGTCACGTTCGTCGGGTCGGTGCCGAGCATCATGTGGTGGAACTCGCGTGCCGCCTGCCGTAGCTCCATGTCGTGGTTATGGTAGGCCAACGTCAGCCCCAGCTTCTTCAGTTCATCTCCCAACCGGTTCAGTGCCGCGGCCTGGACCTTGAGCTGCTCGTCGTTCTTGTCCTGCGCGCCGCCCCAGGCGAGCGGGTTGGGATTGGTCACAACGATCCGGGCTCCGACCTCTCTGGCTCTGGGAGCAACGGCGAGAATCTGTCGGATGCTCTCGTCGGCCCGGTCCGCTTCATGCAGCAGGCTGTTGACATAGAACGAGCGCATCTCCAACCCGTGCTTCTTCAGCAGCGGCGCGAAACGCTCGACCTGCGCGACGTCGGCAAACGACGGCTCAAAGCCGTCGAGCCCACTGGCGGCCACCTCGGCCAGGCCCTCGTCGAGCGACTGGTCGAAGTTGCGGCCCTGTCGCTGATAGAAGACCGACCAGGAGTAGGCGTTGCAGGCCACGTGCAGCTTCTCGCCCTGTGCGGCCGGGGCCGACCGGACGAGAGCCGATGAAAGTGCGATGCTTCCGGCTGCCCCAATCACGTCCCCCAGGAACATCCGCCGCGTCGTCATTCGCTCTGCCATGATGCCAACCTCCTTCTTCCAAACCGGGCCTTCCAGCCACCTCACATGTGTTGAGTGTGGAACGGACACCGAGTATGAGGCCTTTTCCAAACGAATGCAAGATGGTAGGCTTGTCTGACCTGGTCGACACCACGACAAAGGAGAACGGCATATGCGGCACAAGACAATCCGAGGGCGAATGCTTGTTGGAGTGCTGTCTCTTGGCGGGTGGCTCAGCGGTCTTGACGCCGCACCGACACCGGTGGCCATCGGCCCCCATCCTGCGCAGGTCGGCAATTACGAGAAGCTGGAACTGACGCTGACGCCACAGAAGACCTACAACAATCCCTTCGATCCGTGTGAGGTGGCCATCGACCTGCTGGTTGAATACCCCAGCGGGAAATCCCTCGTTCTGCCGGCCTTCTTCGGTCAGGACTATGAACGGAGGGACTTGCCCGGAGACGGCAAGGCGGTTGCGTGGTGCTATCCCGTCGGCCGAGGGACCTGGAAGGCGCGATTCGCGCCGGCCGAGACGGGAACGTTTGCGATCCGGGCCCGCCTGCAAGATCGCGAGGGCGAGTCGCTGTCGCAGGCCATCCGCATCGAATGCACCCCGTCACAGAGCCGGGGCTGTCTCTGCATCGGTCGGAAGGACCCAAGATTCCTGGAATTCACTGAAGGCGAGCCCTTCTTCGCTATCGGCCAAAACCTCGCGTTCATCGGTGAAAGCCAGCACGTCAACGTCCCTAAGGCCGAGGCGATCTTCGCCGAACTGGCGCGAAACGGCGCGAACTTCGTGCGGATCTGGACCTGCTGCGAAGACTGGGCGATTGCCATCGAGGCTCGCAAGAGCGCGTGGACGCGCTCATGGAACCGTCAATCGCCCATCGTGCCGTTGCCAGATGGTGAGGGCCGATGCGTCGTAATCAAGGGCACGGACGGCACGTCGATCGAGGTATCCCCTTCGCACCGTGTCGCCGTGCGTCCGAACACGAGCTACAATCTGCGCACCAGGTTCAAGACCGAGGGCGCAACCGGCCTGCAAGTCCAGGTTGGCAGCCACCGCTGGCAGGCGCCCGCCGAGGCCGGTGCGTGGGAAGCCTTCGAGGAGGAGTTCACCACCGGTGCCAATGAGTTCTGGCTGGGCCGCACGACCATCGCCCTCTCCGGCGACGGCGCCGCATGGCTGGCCGAACTGTCGCTGAAAGAGCGCGCCGGCGGCGCCGAACTGCTCTGGGAAGCGGGGGTCAATCGTCCCGTCCGCGGCTTCTACAATCCGCTCGACTGCTTCCTGCTCGACCAGATCGTGCAAGCGGCCGAGCGAAACGGCATCTACCTGATGCTCTGTGTCCTGACGCGCGATCTGTACATGAACTCGTTGTCCGACGCGGGTAGTGCGGACTATGACCGGGCTATTACAGATGCGAAGGACTTCCTGCGCTACGGCGTGGCCCGCTGGGGCTACTCGACCAGCGTCGCGGCGTGGGAGTATTTCAACGAGATCGATCCGGGCAAGCCGACGGACCGCTTCTACAAAGAACTCGGCCGCTATCTCGACGAGATCGACATCTACCGTCACCTGCGGACCACGAGCACGTGGCATCCATCGGCGCGCGACTGCCGACTGGCGGCGCTGGACATCGCGCAGTCGCACCACTACCTACGGCCGGGCCAGGATGACTTCAAGGACGAGGTCGGCGCGATCCTCGACAAGGCGGCCTTCCTTCGCGAGCACGCCCCGCAGAAGCCCGCCCTGCTCGGCGAGTTCGGCCTGGCCACCGACCAATGGGGGCTCAGCGATTACATGAAGCAGGACACCGAGGGGGTGCACTTCCACAACGCGCTGTGGGCGTCGGCCTTCGCCGGACCATCTGGCACGGCGATGTTCTGGTGGTGGGAGTTGTTGGACCAGCAGGACGCTTACCGCCACTATCGGCCGCTGGCGGCATACATGGAGGACATTTCGTTTGCAGGACTGACGGCTACGACCGCCACCGCGTCCGATGCGCGTTTGCATGTGCTGGGCTATCAGGGAATCGATCGTGCTTATCTGTGGCTGTGCGCCAAAGATGCGGCGTGGTGGAACCTCGTCGTCGCCGGCCAGCGACCACAGGAGATTGCCCCCGCAACGCTCGAAGTCGAAGGTCTGGCGCCGGGCGAGTATATCGTCCAATGGTGGGACACACACCAAGGGACCTGCTTTGAAACACAGCGTGTCCAATGCGAGCGGAATCGGTTAAGCGTGCTCGTGCCGGCCATGCGTGGTGACATCGCCTGCAAAATCACGCGCCCGTAACTCAGACGACGTCGGCTAGGTCCTTTTCCAACTCCGTCAGAATCGTTCGGAGACATTGGTCGAAGCCCGCGACCAGCCCCTCCGGGTCGGCCGTCCTGGTGTCGCAGGCAGCCCGATACGACTTGGCGAAGACAATCTCCGGATCGATCCCGGTCTCAGTGCGCAGCAGGAAGAACCGCATTTCGATCACGGCCTTGGGCGCGGCCTTGTCGCGAAAGTCGCCGTACAGGGCAGTGATATTGGCTTCGATGCGATGCGTAGGATCGGCGCCGCTGCCGGAACTGAGAACCTGGGCGAACAGGCCGGATCCCGCGAGCCAGTCGCGCGTCTTCTCCGTAGCCATCACGGCCGGGGCAATGAGAAACTCGTTGTAGGCGTCCGATTCGTAGCGGTGCTCGTCGAGGCGGTAGACCAGTCCCCTGCCGGCATACGCCGCATCGATGGTGAACCTCGGGATCGCCAGGACGGCCTTGCCTTCGCGGGTGGCCGGCGGCGCCTGCCGCAGCGTCTGAAGCATGTAGAAACGGGTGTTGGCCGACACGGGCCTGGCACAACCCGACAACACAAGCGAGCACGCCGCCGGAACCAGACACAGCGCGACCCGGGTCCATTTGCACGTCATTTGTAGGCCTCCGATTCACGTGGGGGTTTGCTGAAGAGCAACTCCGAAGGACGCTCTCTGAGACTCTCGGTCAGGTCTCGCAGGTTGTCGGAGATCTCGCGGAAGTTGGCGAGGATGATTTCGATCTCCGGCTTCTCGCTCGTGACCAGACGGTCGATGCTCGACAGCGCCCGGTTCAGCCGCGCGACGACCTCCGGTAGATTGGTCCCGCTGCCGATCTCCCCAGGCGACGCCAGCAGACGGCGGAGATTGTCGTTCGTGGCACGAATCTCCTGAACGAACTGTGTGACCGCTGCGCTCAATTCCGGCACGTTGGCGTCCGAGACGGTTCGATCCAGCGAGGCGAGCAAACGCTGCGCCGCGTCGCTGATGCCTGCCGCATCGAAGGCTTGGACCTTATGCCGCGTCTCCGCCAGCAGGCCCGTGGCCTCCTCGCTGATCCGGGCCAGGTTCGCATCCCCCACCGCCCTCTCGGCCGCCTCCAGCGTCCGTTCGAACGAATTCACCAGGCCCTCGAAGTCGATTTCCTCCAGCCGGGTGAAGATTTTCTCGAGCGAGTCCTTCAGTGTCGTGATCTCGCTGGGCGCCGACGGCATGTAGGTGTACATCGGTGTCCATGGCACCTCGAGGACCGGGAAGCGATTCGGATCGAGGTAGTCGGCTTCGAGATAGCCCTGGCCGGTCAAGATGTTCGAGTTGACGCGGACGCGCAGGCCGCGAGCGATCATCTGTTGGAGCATGGCGCCGGCCTTTTCGACGCCGAGTTCCGGCATCGTCTCTCGCGGCACCGCGTAGACGACCCG
>JAFGLV010000072.1 GCA_016927855.1 Sedimentisphaerales bacterium | reverse complement strand
CAGCCCGTGGCAAAACTGTGGCACCGGCGTCTCGCCGGTGGTTTTCACGGTCAGGAAGGGCGTTTCCGAAACGCTGTCCTCCCTTTTGCCACGGGCTGCCAAGGAGCTGTTTCAGAACTGTGCCGCAGGCCTCTGGCCTGTGGCGACAAGCGAGAGAACGCCCAGTGGGTCGTCCAATCCACCGGGTTTGGCGCCGGTGCCACAGGTTCCTTCGCGAGACGCGAAGATTCCAATCGTTAGTAGTACAGTGTCCATGACAGTTTAGGCGGATGCCGCTGCCAGCTTGCCTGCCAGCGTGTATGCCCCATGCGCCCACCGGAGAGACGGCACGGGCGGGCAAGCCGCCCGTGGCACCCAGAATCGAACGCCGCCGGAAATGGCACCCAGAATCGAACGCCGCCGGAAGGGTCACGGCCCCTGTTACACACAAGGTCGGCGCTGGCGCCGATCACGCGAGCGCTCGGCACGGCCACTCGAACACGGGCCTCGAAGTCGTCGCAATGTTGTCGAGATAAGCGTGCGCGGTGCTCGGCCTCTGCCATTCTGCCGTGATCCCTATGGTAGAGAAAGAACCATGACCAGAAGTCCCTCGTGGAAGCAGCCAACCCTAACGGGCCATCTAACAACGACTTACGTGGCCAGCCGCCTTCAAGATGGCAGAAGTCGAGCAGAGAATGCCTCCGAAAAACGGTTGACTCCGTGGCACCACGCCAATAGTCTAGTATCATACTAGACTATTGTGGAGGAGGCAATGAGGGTCTCTGCGAAAGGACGATACGGCCTGCGCGCCATGTGTGAACTGGCCCGGAGCTTCGGCGAAGGGCCGCTCCGCATGAGCGCCATCGCCGAAAGGCAGGGCCTGTCTCGCAAGCACCTCCACGCGCTGCTGACTTCCTTGAAGTCGGCTGGGTTGGTCAGGAGCATCCGGGGCCCCCGCGGGGGGTTCGTCTTGACCAGGGTCCCGAGCAAGATCAGACTCAGCGAGGTTCTGCACGCGCTGGAAGGCCCGCTCTCGCTGGTGCATTGCGTGCAGGATGGGCGGGCGTGCGACCGAGCGAACCGATGCGCCGCCCGCAACGTGTGGCAGAAGCTCAGCAGCGCGATCGAGGATGTCCTCGACGGCGTCACTCTCCAGGACCTTGTGGGCCAGGAGGCAAAGGCGCACTCAAAGCTGGGAGGCAAGAAGAAGGCACGCGGGACTTCGACACGTGCCGCCCCAGCCGTCAAACGGTCAGGTGCAACGTCCCGCAGACCTGGAACAAAGGCAGGCAAGGAATGACCAATATCGCTGAGGACATCACGAAGCTCGTCGGGAGGACGCCGCTGGTCCGGCTCAGCAAGATCGGCGCGGGGCTTAAGGGTCAGGTCGTCGCCAAGCTCGAATCCTTCAACCCCTGTGCCAGTGTGAAGGACCGTATTGGCCTGAGCATGATCGAAGCCGCCGAACGGGCCGGGCGTATCAACCAGGACACAATCATTGTTGAGCCCACGAGTGGTAACACGGGGATCGCGCTGGCGTTTGTCTGTGCTGCTCGAGGGTACAAGTTGATCCTCACGATGCCGGAGACCATGAGTGTCGAACGCCGCAGGCTGCTCAAGATTCTCGGGGCTGAACTGGTCCTGACGCCCGGTTCTGAGGGGATGCCTGGAGCGATACGCAAGGCCGAGGAGCTGGCCGGAGCGGATGATCGCCACCTGATCCTGCAGCAATTCGCCAACCCTGCCAATCCGCGGATTCACCGGGAAACCACTGCCGAGGAAATCTGGGAGGACACGGGCGGGGCCGTTGACATCCTCGTTGCCGGCGTCGGAACCGGCGGTACGATCACCGGCATTGCGGAGGCTCTCAAGGAGCGTAAGCCATCGTTTAAGGCGATCGCCGTGGAGCCGGCCGCCTCACCGGTCTTATCCGGCGGTGAGCCAGGACCGCACAAGATCCAGGGCATCGGCGCGGGATTCGTGCCGGAGGTGCTCCGGATGGATCTGGTCGATGAGATTATCCAGGTGAAACACGAGGATGCCGGGGCGGTGTCGCGACGCCTCGCCCGGGAGGAGGGTTTGCTCGCCGGCATCTCGGCGGGGGCCAATGTCTGGGCCGCCCTGGAGGTTGCCGCCAGGCCGCAGAACGCCGGCAAGATGATCGTCACGATAATCTGCGACAGCGGCGAACGATACCTGAGCACGTGGTTGTTTGAGGACGACGGGAATTGACGATGCGTGATGGCAGGCCTGAACCCGCGCTCGTGCGAGAATGAATCAGCGGCCACCAAGGCCGCCGGTGGATAGGGGATGGTCCGTTTGCGATGGCCGTGATTGCGACGACAAGGAAGTCGTCTGCAAGCACCGTGTTGTTTGAGAGGGGTGGCAATGCAGCGATCCAAGACAACTGATCGTGACGATTCCGCGGGAGGTTCCTCCGGCGACGGCCAACTTGCCTCGCTGGTGGCTGCCCTCTGCGGAGCCAACGGGCATCTCGATCGGCTGAGCAGAGGGTGTCCCGGCAGGCAGCCGCTGCCGTCGCGCGACGTGGTGATTGACGTCGTCGAGGCCCTGCGGGCGGTCTTGTTCCCCGGCTACTTCGGGACTTCGGAGTTAACGGTGGATAATACGGCCTTCCATCTCGGCAGCGCGCTCGACCGGATCCATCGCAGCCTGAGAGAACAAATCAGGCGAGGCCTCTGTTTCGCTTGCGAGGACCTCGGGGCGGACGCCCTCGTGGGCTGTGACGCCCGCGCGGAATCGGCAACGTGGGAGTTCCTCAACCGGCTTCCGGAACTGCAGCGGATCCTCGCCACCGATGTCCAGGCCGCATATGAGGGCGACCCGGCCGCCACGTCCCCGGACGAGGCCATCTTCTGCTACCCGGGCATACTGGCGATTACGAACCACCGATTGGCCCATGCACTGCACACACTCGGCGTTCCGCTGATTCCACGGATCATCGCTGAACACGCCCACAGCATCACCGGCATCGACATTCATCCGGGCGCCACGATCGGTGAGAGCTTCTTCATCGATCACGGCACCGGCGTAGTGATCGGCGAAACATGTACGATCGGCCAGCGCGTGCGCCTCTACCAGGGTGTGACCCTCGGGGCCAAGAGCTTTCCGTTGGACAAGGACGGCAAGCCCATCAAAGGCATCAAGCGCCACCCGAACGTCGAGGACGACGTGATCATCTACTCCGAGGCCACCATTCTCGGCCCGGTCGTCATCGGCCGTGGATCTGTCATCGGTGGAAACGTGTGGCTGGTCCGCAACGTCCCGCCAGGCAGCCGGGTCACCCAGGGCCAGGCGCGAGAGCACCGCTTCGAGAGCGGAGCTGGTATATAGGGGCGTCGGATCACCAAGTGATCACGGCGGTTCTGGGAGTCTTGACTATCGCGTTGTTTCATCTCGTCGGCACTGTCACCGACCCGTACGTGGCCATCGTGGGCTATCTGGCGACACCGGGAGTGCTGGTCGTCGGCATGATGATCATTGCGGGCGACCGCGCAGGAGCCTGCGGCGGATTCACGTGCGTACGTGTCATCAGCGCGCCGGCCACCTGCACCCCATCACCTGCGCCGTCGCGGAAGCGGACGACCGTGTCTTTACGCTCGATGACGCCGTTGCGCGCGTGAGCAGGCTCGATCGGCTGGCTGGAGGAGACCCACCAGCCGCCGAAATCCGCCGACGCCCCTCAACAAGCTGGAAATCCTTGCGGACAAAAAAGCCGGCCGGGGTTTCCCACGGCTCCAGCGCCGCGGGGCCCCGGCGGCACTTCTTCCCGCCCGCTCCTAATCCCCCACTCCACACGCCCCTTCTGGATTGGCTCCGGCGCCCCCCCGCACGAAAGAAGACAGCCGGTCGCGGGTCACGATCCTAACACTAACGATATAGATTAGTATTAGCGATAAATGCAGACTTGTCAAGTTACTTCCGGTAAAAAAGAGCTGCTTCGCGACGAGGGGGCGGAGCAGGCCTTCTCCCAACCCAAGGCAACGCTTGTTAACTCGTTGCATCGATTGAGCTTGCACTTCGAGACGGAACGGTGTCGCAACAGTGAAGGAGGGCGGACTAAGCTTCGTGAACCAGCGGCTCGTCTGGGGCTGGCTTTGGACGTGAGCCTCCGAACATGATCGGCGCACAGTAAGGACTATCGGCCACAGGCTGCTGGCTGACATCTCCGCCTGACTTCTACGCGGATTCACACGGCGGCAGATCCAGGCTTCTCTCTGAACGACAAGATACCCGTCCGGGGTCACGGAAGGTCCTCCGTCCACCTCCGCGATGTCCTGACGATACCAAGCTGGTCAGATCGGTCGATACGCGCCCACCGGAGTAACACACATCACATCGGGTATGGGCTGCAAGGCGACGATCCGTGAGTACGACAAGACCTACTGCCTGAGACGAGGCTAAGAGCCCGTGATGGAAGGGAAGACAGCGGTTCGGAAACGCCGTTCCGGACCATGAAAACCAGCGGCTTTGGCGCCGGTGCCACAATCTTGCCACGGGCTGCTAACCCGCGCAGCAGAGTGGCTCCGACGTCAATCGGCGCCGCTGGGCGCCGATTGATGTGTCTTGACCATCTGCATCTCGTCGATGACAGGAAGCGCGTCGCGAATCGACCGTATGTGAATGTCACGCTGCGGGAACGCAATCTCGACGCTCGCTGTGCGGAATGCCTGGTCGATCTTCTTGTGCAGCACGTGCCGAACGCTGAGCAGGTAGTCCACACTGGGCACAAAGACGCGCAACTCGAAGTTCAATGAGCTGTCGCCGAAACCCACGAACAGCACCTTGGGCTTGGGGTCGGACAGCACATGGTCTGCTTCGCTTGCTACCTGGTAGAGGATCTTCTCGGCCAACTCCGTGTCAGAACCGTACGCAATGCCCACGGGGATGATCATCCGCAAGATCGAGTCGGACAGAGTCCAGTTGATCACCTGGCCGGTGATGAACTCCTTGTTGGGAATCACCAGTTCCTTGCGGTCCCAGTCCGTGATCGTCGTCGCGCGAATTCGGATCCGCGTGACCGTACCGTGTACGCCAGCCACTGTTACCGTGTCGCCGATGCGGATTGGCCTTTCAAAGAGCACCATTAGACCGGAGACGAAGTTGGCAAAAATCTCCTGCAAGCCGAAGCCCAGGCCGACCGTCATCGCCGCAACCAGCCACTGCACCTTGGACCAGCCGACCCCAATCTGAGAAAACGCGACAATCACACCGGCCACCGTGATGGTGTACCGCGTGATCGCCGTGGCTGCGAACCGACCGCCGGCGTCGATCGGAAGTCGTTGCAGAATGGTAATCTCCAGGAGCCCGGGGATGTTCCTGAAGGCCACCACGGTGATCAGAATCACAAGGCCGGCAAGCCCGATGTCGGCCAGTGTGATTGGAATCGTTTTGGTGTACTCGTTCACCTGGGTGCCACCGTCCGCCTTGGGTACCGTTTCGGACGCCTGCTGCGTGATCGTCCAGAGCGTGACCTCCCGAGATACACCGAGCGCCGGCAGCGCCTCGGCCCAAATGCCCCACAGGGCAGCGATGGCTACGGCGATCAGCGTCA
Source organism: Sedimentisphaerales bacterium (assembly GCA_016927855.1). Taxonomy (GTDB): domain Bacteria; phylum Planctomycetota; class Phycisphaerae; order Sedimentisphaerales; family Anaerobacaceae; genus JAFGLV01. Next base: position 4,267 of record JAFGLV010000072.1, on the reverse strand, counting down.
CGCGTACGAGTTGCAGCGTTTGTTGGCTGATCGCTGCAACGTCGAGTTTCTCCGCCGGTACCGCGATGACCTCTTGCTCGGCCCCAGATGCCGATTCACCCTCTCTTTGCTGTCGTCGCAGCGCAGCCCGCTCGCGAGCTTCAGCCATCGCGCGGCGGCGTGTCTGCAGCAAGAGCCAGCGTTCCATCAGCGCACGCAGTACGATCAATCCGAGGAGTAGCCAGACCGACTCGATGAATCGTGTGCCGAGGTAGAGTGACGTGTAGTAGTACCCCACAACCGAGGCAATCACGAGCGATACCGGCACGGTCAGCGCGACCAGATACCAGATGTGCCGCAGTCGGTACAGCCAGCTTCCCGGCTGTCGCTGAAGCGTGACGCTCAGGATGGGGCCCGCCGGCCCCAACACGCGCTGCACGAACAGCGTGATGGCAAGGAACGCGACAACGAACGCGAGTCGACCGAGCGAGTCTTTCGCGCCCTCGGTAGCCTGTGCTTCAAACGTGGCAAAGATCAAGAACGTCGGTGCCAGCACAGCGGTCAGCCAGCTGATATGTCGCTTTAACAGCGATAATGACCGGGCATTCCACCGGAAGTGCCTCTCCGCCAGCCCGTTGCGCCGTGCCAGTTGCCGCAACGACTGCAGCGTGAGCACAATCACGGCAGCTGCGTGAAGGCCATTCGCAATCGCCTTTGAGAAGTCTGTTGCGTCGTATGGCGACGCAATGATCCATCCGGCGAACCAGAGTGTCGCCGGCCATCGCACGGCCAGACCGGCCGTCGCGAACAGCGCGCCGATGGTCCGTCCCATGTTGTCCCTGGACGGCTTGGAGACCGCCTCGCCGGCGTCGCGCACCAGGCGCACCAGCCGGGATGATGCCGACCAGATCGCGATGAGGACCACCAGACCGACCACGGCCGAGCCGGCGTTGGCGCGAAACGTCCCGCCGACCGACCTGAGCACGTCCATCCAACTCGCCGGGGCCAGCAGCCAGGCGAGTGCGTCCCGACCGTGCCGGATGTCCGCCAGGTCGGGCAACGCGCCGCTCTTGATCCAGAGGATCTTCTCGTCGACGTAGTCCCCGAATCGCTCGATCGTCTCGACCAGGTCACGCTCCTTGGTGTCGAGATCGACAAGCTTGTCGAAGAGCCGGTCGTAGCCCTTCAGCAGGCTGTCCGTGTCGGCGCGCAGGGCGACGACGGCCTCCTCCGCGGCCTGGCGGATGATCGGCCGCTGTTCTTCGCTCGTGCCAGCATCGAGCGACGCCATGATGTTGGCAACGATCGCGTCCACGTTCATCAGTTCGCTGCGCCGATCCTCGAGTTCCATCATCGCAAGCTGGGCGGCGCTGATTCTGTCCTTCCGCTGACGGAGGTTGCGCTCCAGTGGACGGAGGCTGGGCAGCTTGCCGCGGTGCTTGCGCAGGAGCTGGCCGATGGCATTCGTCAATCCGGTCGCGTTCACTCGCCGCGTGATCTTGTCGAAGTCCTGACCCACTCGCGTCAGCTCGGCCTCCGTTTCGGCCACACGTGCGTCGACTTGTTTGCTCTCGGCCTGCAGCGCCGTTGCTCGCAGCGCCCACTGCTCACGTTCCTCGGCGAGCGGCCGGATGGCTGGATGCGCTCGCTTCAACTGCTCACGCGCCTCACGCAGTGCGAGTTCTGACTCTTCGCGGGCCTTCTCCTGGACGAGCTTCTGCCAGGCGCCGGCGAGCTTGTCGAGGCACGCGACGCGCCGAGACGCACGATCCAATCGAGCTTGCAGCAGGTCTCGCCGAGCGTCGTAGCTGAGGAGCTCGCTGTTGTAGGCCTCGATCTCGCGATCGATCGCGAGACGCCGAGTCTGCCCCGCAGCCTGCTGAGCCAGGCGAACAACGGCTGCCTGCTCCGTATCGGGGCTCGCCGGTGTCTCAGTCAGCGCTTGCAGGCGGGACTTGGCGGCTGTCAGAAGTTCCGGGATTTCCTTGCGTCGCGCCGTTCGCCGGTCGCGTTCGCGCTCCCAATCTGCGAGCGTCTTCTTCTCGGCGTCCAGATCGCTCTGAATCTGGCGGAGACGCTGCTCAAGATCCGCCCGGGTGGCTTCGGCAGGTACTTCCGGCACCGGCTCGCAGAGTGGTGTCACGAGTTCGGCCTGGATGGCGCGGAGTGTCTCGGGAGCTTTCTGACGCTCGGTCTCGTACTCCGCCGCCTTGGCGGCCCACTGCTCGGCAATCTCGAGTTGCTGGACCGCCTGCGTATAAAGACCGACCGCGCTCGATTTCGCGTCCTCGGCGAGGTCTGTCGCGTCTTGAACCTGCTTGAGTTGAAGCTGGAGCTCGCTCGCTGTGAGCGACGGCTGGGGGACAGCCGGCTGCGTCGTTGCTGCGGGCTGGGGGACAGCCGGCTGCGTCGTTGCTGCGGGCTGGGTGACAACCGGCTGCGTCGTTGCTGCGGGCTGGGTCTGTGCCTCACCTGTGGCCGACTCTTGCGGCTGTTGCCCCTTGGCGGTCCCAGAGAGCGGGAGAGCCGCAGCGCAGAAGAGCAGAAGGCAGACGCGCCCGGTTTGCATTGCAGATCGCATATCGATGACTGCCTCCGTCTTGACCTCGTTGCGAGTGCGGGCCACCCGGCAGCGGGAACGATCGATCCAGGGCCCACGCGACGCCATTATCGGGCGTGTCGACCTGGACCGCCAGCCTCCCGTCGTGTTCGGTCGGGATTCGGCGCGAATGCCGAGTTAGGCTTCCGATTCTTGACGCTCCGGCCGTCCGCCGCCGAGCCACCCTTTGTGACGGAAGAACGCGATCATACCGATGGTGACCACGGCCATCCCAGCCAATAGGAACGGATATCCCCAGGCAGATTGTAGCTCCGGCATGTTCTGGAAGTTCATACCGTAAATGCCCGCCATGAACGTCAGGGGGATGAAGATGCTGGCCATGATCGTCAGGACCTTCATCACCTCGTTCTGCCGGTTGCCGACACTGGACAGATACACGTCCATGAGGCCGCCGGCCAGCTCACGGTATGTCTCCACCCCGTCCATGATTTGCACACAGTGGTCGTAACAATCGCGCAGGTACACGCGCACGGTGTCGGTGATGAGCGGATTCTCGTCGCGAATCAGCGCGTTGATCGCTTCGCGCTGAGGCCAGATGGCCCGACGGATCGCCAGCAAATCGCGCTTGGCCTGGTGAATTTCGAGCAGAACTACCGGGTGCGGTCGGGCCACGATCTCGTCTTCGAGCGCCTCCAGCTTCTCGCCAAACGCCTCCAGGATCGGATAGTAGCCGTCGATGACGGCGTCGAGCAGCGCGTACGCGAGGTAGCCGGGCCCGGCGCTGCGGAGAATCGGCCCTCCCTGCCGGATGCGATTGCGAATGGGGTCAAATACGTCGCCACGACGCTCCTGGAATGTGAGCACGTAGTTCGGGCCAACGAACAGGCTAACCTGTTCAGGTTCGATCCCTTTCTCACGTAGCAACGCCATGCGCGTGATGCACAGGGTGTGTTCCTCGAACCGTTCGACTTTTGCTCGCTGCGGAACGTTGACGATGTCCTCCAACGCCAGCGGGTGAATCGAGAACAGGTCGGCAAACTCCCGCAGGACTTTCTCATCTCCGAGTCCTTGGACGTCAATCCAGGAAACCGCGTTCTCTTCGAGCAGGCCCTTCAGCTCGGCCACCGTAGCTGCGTCGTGTTCCTGCAGGTGATCGGGCCTGTACTTCATGACCCGGATCACCGGACGCTCAGCGTGCTCGTTGATCATCAGCGTGCCGGGCCTCGCCCCCACCGGCGTGTGTCGCTTGCGAAACATGGTCTCTCTCCATTGACAGCCGGGCCTGAGCTCAACGACGGAGAGCCCACGCGCGGACGCCCATCTTCCGATGCTCATCTCCCTCCTGCAAGGTTCTTCTCCAGCCCTTCCGGAGCGAGCACGGTTGGCGCGGCTCGTATCGGGCTCGGCGCGGGGCCACCGGCGGCCGGGAATCACGCTGGATTGGACAGAAGCCAGTGCCGAGGCAGAGCCCGGGCCCATCGAGACGAGACTCCTGGCGCGATAGCCGGAGCGGGCCCCGCAGGCGTGGATAACCTGTCTTGTTGTGCTGTCCAGAACCCATCGATAGAGCCGCGATAGACGAGCATGGAGTTGGTCTCATCTGCGGCCTTGTGCGGCAGAGATTCTGCTACAGCATTTCAAGTTTGAATGTAGCGTCGCCCCTTGTGGGCGGCGCTGTGAAATGCTACCGAAGCGGGCGCCGGGGACAAGCCCCGACGCTACATTCAT
>JAFGLV010000071.1 GCA_016927855.1 Sedimentisphaerales bacterium | reverse complement strand
CGTGACCCAGTCGGTGTCGGTGGCGGGCTCGACGTCGATGATCGCACGGGTCCGCTCGCAGCCGCGCAGGCGCACGCCTTGGGCTTCGAGCGCGGTCTTGACGTTGGGCAGGAACTCACTGGCGACGGCATTATCGACCAGGAGCGTCTCGGCGGCGTTGCAGACGGCAACGTACTGGCACTTGGAATCGACCGCGATACGCACCGCCATGTCGAGGTCGGCTTCGGCTTCGATATAGACGTGGCAGATGCCGTCGGCGTGACCGAGAACCGGAATATTCGTGTTGGCCATGATGTGGCGGACGAATTCGTTCGAGCCGCGCGGGACGATCAGGTCGATTTGCTCGTCAAGAGCGAGCATGTCGGCGACGTCCTGGCGAGTTTCGAGTAGTTGGATCCAGCCGGCAGGCAGGCCGGCCGCTTCGCTGGCGGACGCGATGGTCTCAGCGAGGATGCGGTTGGTATGGGCCGCTTCGCTGCCGCCCTTGAGCAAGCAGGCGTTGCCACTCTTGAGGCAGAGGGTCGAGATCTGCACGAGGGCGTCGGGGCGGGACTCGAAGACAACGCCGATGACGCCGATCGGGCAGGTGACGCGATAAAGCTCCAGGCCGGTGTCGAGCTCGATGGCCGAGAGGGTCTTGCCGGTCGGGTCTTCGAGGTTGATGAGGCTGTGGATGCCGGCGCAGACGTCGGCGAGCTTGGCTTCGTCGAACTTGAGCCGCTTGAGCAGCGGGGCGGCCAGGCGACTGCTCTTAGCTGCGGCCAGGTCCTTCTGATTGGCGGCGATGATCTCGGCACAGCGCTGGTGAAGAGACTTGGCGATCTCGGTCAGTGCGGCGTTCTTGGCCTCGGTCTTGACCGCGCCCAGTCGGATCGAAGCGGCCTTCGCTTGCTCGGCCCATTCGGATACGTGCGTTCTGCCTGACATTTTGCCCTTTACGACTTGGTCGCCATTGGCTAACATGCAACGAGCGATTATACGCCATCGGTCGGCCGCAAGCAACAGGCCGCCAACGCGGGTGTAGCTTAGGGGTAAAGCTCCAGCCTTCCAAGCTGGCCACGCGGGTTCGATTCCCGCCACCCGCTTCTGACCTTCAGCGCGAAACGCCTTTTCGAGTTTCATCGCGCTTCTCCTGTCATCTATCATCGGTCTCTTCAGGGCACGAGTTGCGGCATTTTCCCTGGCATTCCGGTGGCGGCACGCCGGTCGAAGGGGGCGACGGCCGGAATTCACAAGCCAGGTGTGACATTCCGAGACTCGAAGCGCAGATGAGGGGGTGCCGCGGCCTGGGGACGCCGCAAGTGGGAGAAAGTGGGGCTTGGTGTCTCTCCCGACGGTTTTCGGGCGGATGGGCTGTCTCCGTCCCGCGAGGGGGCCTCTCCGCGCCCGTCGCATCTCAACTCATCGGGCATCCATGAGTTATATCGTTGTAAGTTACAATAAGAAAAGAGTTTATATCTGTTTGGTGCGCGCGTCCTATAACTTCTGCTGCCAAAAAAGCAAACAAAATGAAGTCTTTGTGATTGACATTGTGGGTGGAAGTGGTAGCTTCTCCCATATTGAATGTTAAGAGTGGGGCAGTTGCCATGCTGTTATTAACAGGCGAATTCCAGCACGTTGTGGACGGCAAAGGGCGCGTGATCGTCTCCAACAAGCTGCGGAACCAGATCGACGCCGACAAGCATGGCAGCAACTTCTACCTGGTCCTCGGCGCCAACGGTGTTTTGTGCCTGTACCCCGAGAAATACTTCGAGCAGCTCGTGCTCTCGGTAGCGCCCGGCACCACGGCTCCGGACGAGGCGGTCGCATTCGAGCGCATCAGCTTTGCCTTGGCCAGCAAGGTCGAGCTCGACGCCCAGGGTCGGCTGCTACTGAACGACAAGCTGCGCAAACGGGCCGGCCTGAAGGACGACATCACGCTGGTCGGTGTCAGGGACCATATCGAGCTATGGAACAGTGAAGACTGGGAGCAATACCTGGTGGACCACATGGGGCAGTATCAGAAGCAGATGACCCAGGCGCGCCAGGTCGTTTTACAGCAGCAGCAACAAGAGCTATAGGCACAGCGTTGGAGGCAGAAGGACAAGGATGGACACCAGCCACTATCAGATCATCGGTGCGACGCTCTCGGGTCGGCGACCCGTTGACGAACATACCCATACCTCGCTGGCGGTCCTGACGGAGCGTCTGGAAGGTGTCAAGAGCCACGGAGGGCTCTTCGCCGGCGTGGCGTTCTCAGGTGATGCGGAACGACTCAGGCAGCGCTGCGAGGCCTTGCCGGTGGGCTGAGAGACCCGCGGAAGGGCAAGGGTGAAACGCAGCGATGTAGACCACGTTCCGGTTCTCTGGGAACCGTTGGCCGAACAGATAAACTTACCTCAGGATGGGGTGATGGTCGATGCGACCGTGGGACAAGGAGGTCACAGTTTTCTGTTCGGTAAGAGACTCGGTCCGCAGGGCACGCTCGTCGGGTTGGACGTTGACAGCCGCTCGCTGGAGCGTGCCGAGAAGCAGTTAGCGGATCTGGTGTGCAGGGTGGTTCTGGTCAAATCCAATTTTGCCGACATCGCCGCGCGTCTGAGCGAATTGGACCTCCGCAGGGTGGACTTCATCCTGGCCGATCTGGGCCTCTGCTCGGCGCAATTGGCCGACGATCAGATGGGTCTGAGTTTTCAAGCGGATATGCCGCTGGATATGAGAATTGACGCAAGCTTGGAGACGACGGCTGCCGATATAGTCAATGAATACGATGAGGAAGCCTTGGCCGATCTGATCTACGCGTACGGCCAGGACCGGGCTTCCCGTCGTATCGCACGCTACATCGTTAGGCGACGCGAACATGAGCGCATCAGCACGACAGGCCAATTGGCCGACGTTGTCTCCGGTGCCTTGCGCCGGCCCGGCGGCCGCAGGTCGCGCATACACCCTGCCACGCGAACGTTCCAGGCGCTGCGCATCGTGGTCAATCACGAACTCGATAACCTCCACGCGCTGCTGACAGCGGGAGCCAGGTTATTGCGACCGAACGGATACATCGCGATCATCAGTTTCCATAGCCTCGAAGACGGTATGGTCAAGCGTGATTTCAAGCAGAACGAGCGCGACGGCCTCTATCGCCTCCTGACGAGAAAGCCGATGGTCGCCGATCCGCGGGAAATCGCGGCGAATCGGCGGGCCCGAAGCGCCAAGCTCAGAATCGCCCAGCGAAACTGAGGCGACACATACACGATTGCCCCGAAGGAAGAATTCAGATCAAGGAACGGAGTGGAACTATGACGTCGGATGCGAAAATCGGCTTGCTCTTGGGACTGGTGTTCATCTTCGTGATCGCCTTTATCATCAACGGCCTTCCCAACTTCGGCTCGCGGGCGCAAGACGCCGACGCCGCACCGGCAACGACCTTCGAAAGCGACAACCTTGGCCTGGCCGACCAGGCTCAGAATGCTCAGGAGCGCCTGGACTGGGAGGCGCTGCTCGATCAAAGCGAAACCGACGAAGAGCCGGTCCTTGCGACCGAACAACTGCCTGTCCCGGCACAGGAATTGACCGTGCAAGAACCTGAGTCAACGGTCCCCGACGGGACTGTCGACGTTCGCTCCGTCTACGCCCTGGACAATCTGGTCAACCGCGTCTCTCGAACAGTCGAGGACGTGGTCAGGGAGCTGTCGGAGGCGTCGCAGGCGGTGACGATGCAGAGGCAGACGCAGGAGCCGGTGCCGGTGATCGACCCGCCTAAGCCCAAGCCGACCGAGACGGCCCGGACATCAGGGCCCAGCCAGATTCCGCCGGCCACGAACAATTCGCCCGTCCGCAAGACGCTGATGCGAACCTACGTGGTCCAGGACGGGGACGTCCTGGCGACGGTTGCCAAGAAGATGTACGGTCCGGTGGAAGGCAACCGGCTGGTCAACATCCGTCGCATCTACCAGGCCAATGCGTTGGTGCTCAACTCGCCCGACGAGATCTACGTCGGACAGACACTCGTGATTCCTCCTCTGCCGGAAGCCAAGCCGTCGGCCGACAGGCCGAACCCCACGTTATCCGAGCCGATGTTCGAGAGAGTCCAGGAGGTCGGCAGGCGCAACCTGGTCGACATGCGAGAGCCGAAACCGGAAGGGCGCTGGTACGTGGTCGTGGAAGGCGATAGTCTCTGGAAGATCGCCTCCACCCAGCTTGGCAGCGGAGCCCGCTGTGACGAAATCGCCAAGATGAATACCGATATCCTCAAGAACAAGGACACCCTCGATATCGGGATGCGCTTGCGCCTGCCCTCGAAGTAGCCCGAGCTGGATGGCGTTCGCTCTGACTTTCATCGAACCAACGGTGCCACAGGCAAGACTATGGGCTCCCGACTGCGTTTCGCCTTCGTGATCTTCTTCTTCGCCGGGACGCTGATCCTGGGAGTGTACCTTCACGGTGACGAGCACCGCGTCTTCTACCAGTTGCGGCGTTACAGGATCGAGCAGATCAGGCTCCAGCAGGAACTGCGACAGAAGCAACTGCGCGTCGAAGCGCTGACGAATCCTGCCTCCGTGTCGGAGCGGCTGGGGTTATAGGGTTTATAGGTCCTATAAGACCGATAGGACCAATAGTGTTCGCGCTGGAAACGAGCAGGGTGTGTCAGGATGAGCCAACCCATGACAGCCAGAGAAGCGACTTCGCGACCCGCCGACCGGCGCGAGCGCGTCACGATTGTCGTGTTCGCGTCACTCGTGATCCTGGCCTTTCTGGGCCTGGGCTGGCGCTGCTACTACCTGCAGTATGCGGCGGCCGACCACTACGCAGGGCTCGGGTTGGGCCAGCAGTTTTGCTCCTATCTCCCCCTGGAGCCCCAGCGCGGGCCCATCCTCGACAGCCGGGGGCGCGTGCTGGCCGCCAGCAATCAAATCCGCACCGTCTTCGCCGAGCCGAGGAGCCTGGCGGACGTGAAGGAAACCTCGAGCGAGCTGGCGCCAGTCTTGGACATGGGCCCTCACGAAATCTGCAAGGCCATCCTCGACAGCGGCAATCTCGGCTACGCGCCCATTAAGATCGGTGCCACCGCTGCGGAAAGTGACGCGGCTCGCATGATACATGGCATCGGCGTCCAGTATGCCTGGCAGCGCTACTATCCGACCGGGCCGCTCGCCTCTCACGTGGTCGGCTTCACCAGCACCGACAACCAAGGCTTGGGCGGCATCGAGCACCAGTTCGATCGGGAACTGCGCGGCAAGGGCGCCGAGCACACGTTCTTCGTGGACGTCCACCGCCGGCCGCTGGCATTCTGTGTCGCGAACGCCTCCGGCGACACCGGGATGCCGACCAACGGCGTCGGCATCATTCTCACGCTCGATGCGACGATCCAGCAGTTCGCGCGCGAAGCGTTGCTGGAGCAATTCAAAGCCTTCGAGGCCGAAGGCGCCGTCGGGTTGGTGGCGGACCCGCGCACCGGCGCGATCCTGGCAATGGTCTCGCTGCCTGACTTCGACCCGGCCGACGCGCGACACACCGACCCGAATCGCTTCTACAACCGCGCGCTGACCGACCAGTACGAGCCGGGCAGTATCATCAAGCCCATTACCGCCGCGATTGCCCTCGACGGGGGCGCCATCACCCGCGACCAGACGATCTTCTGCGAGAACGGCCGTTATCGCGGCAAGTACCAGGGCAAGAGCTTCGGTACCATCCACGAGTTTCGAGAAGGCTTCGGCGATCTGACGATTCGCGACATCCTGGCCAAGTCGAGCAACATCGGGATGGCCAAGATCGGCCAGTTTGCCGGGCCCGAACTGCTCTACCAAGGGCTCACTCTGTTCGGTTTCGGCAAGAAGGTGGGTATCGAACTGCCTGGCGAAGCGCAAGGACGGGTGCGAACGCCGGATGAGTGGAACGCTTATAGCGTCACCCGCGTCCCGTTCGGCCAGGAAGTCTCCGTGACCGCGCTGCAACTGTTGCGCGCTTTCTGCATGTTGGCCAACGGCGGTCGGCTGACGCGACCCTACCTGATCAAAGCCATCGTGGCGCCGGATGGATCCATCGTCAACGTCCGGCCGCCGGCGCTGCGCGTCGGCTACGCGATCAAGCCGGAGATCGCTAACTGGATCATCCGCGAAGCCATGACCGCCGTGGTCAATGAAGGGACCGGCCGGCGCGCCCAACTCGAGAAGTGGCAGGTCTTCGGCAAGACCGGCACCGCACAACTGGCCCGCCCCGAAGGTGGAGGCTATGAGGACCACGCCTACGTGGTCTCGTTCGTAGGCGGCGCGCCGGCCGACGATCCCAGGATCATCGTGCTCGTCTCCATCCGCAAGCCCAATTACGCGGTGCTCAGGGGCCTCACCGGCGGCGGCGCTGTCGCCGCTCCCGTAGCCCGTGTCATCATCGAGAAGACGCTCACCTATCTGGAAGCCACCGAGAACCTCCGCGGCCCGATAGAGCCGCCGCGTTCAGCGAGCGAGCGCGGTCTGATGGCCTCCGGGCCCCGGTAGGGTGGGTTCTCAACCCACGCGTTCCCATCACGGCAGGACGATGTCCGCCAGCGGGGTGCCAAGGTAGCCTTGGTAGATGCAGAGCTGGATCACATCGCGCGCCAGAGGAGCGGCGTCGCGCGAGCCGTGCTGGCCGCCTTCGACCACGATCGCCAGCGCGATCTTGGCGCCGTCGTTGTCCTCGGCGAAACCGGCGAACCAAGCGTTCTCGGGGTTCTGGGTCGAGCCCGTCTTGCCGTAGACCTTGACACCCTGACCGGCCAGGCCGCTGACGCGGAACGTGCTGTAAGCTGTGCCGCCGGGTTCGTTGACGACGGCGCTCATGCCGTCGAAGACCACTTGAAGCGTACCGGGAGAGATGCCGAGATCGACCGGTTCCAGCGGACCGCCAGTGGTGGTCGCCTTGGGTTTGAGAAACAGCCGAGGGGGGATCGCGAGTCCACCTCGCGCGATCGTCGCAAAGGAATTAGCGACCTGCAGCGGACTGGCCCAGAGGTTACCCTGGCCTATGCCGAAATAGCGCTTGTCGCCGTCGCGCATCGGCGGGATGTCTTCCAGGGCGCGGACCGTCCCCGTGAGCACGCGGGCACTGATCTGACCTTGAGCCTGGAGGAATCGACGCGGTTCGCACTCGTCCGGCCAGGGTAGCGACGCCTCCAGCGGCAGACGATGGCCGTAACCAAAGCGAAACAGCCATTGCTGCAACCGCGGAGCCTCCAGCCGGTCCGCCAGTTGTGAGAAATAGATGTTGCAGCTTCCTTTGATCGCATTGCGCGCGATGTTATTCCAGCGCTGGTCGTGTCCGCCTCCGCCGCTCAGGTAAATCAGGCAGTTGGGCCAACCAGCCGGCGCCTTGTGAGGTGGACAACTGATGGGTTCGTCGGGCGTAATGGCGCCGGCTTCCAACCCAGCGATAAGGATGATCGGCTTGACTGATGAACCGGGCGGGTAGTGCTCGGACAGAGCGCGGTGGCGCATAGGTTTGTTGCCGTCCTGGATCAGCTTGTCGTAATCGTAACGTACGCGGTTCAGGTCGTAGGTTGGCAGGCTAACCAGTGCGAGGATGTCGCCGGAGCGGATGTCGAGGACGACGACCGCGGTGTTCGCGTCAGCGTTCGGATTGTATTGGGGATCGGTCACATATTGTTCGATCTGCTGCTGGAGCTCGATGTCAAGGGTAAGCTGGACATCCTGTCCATATCGGGCCTGGGTCTCGCGGATCAGGTTACCGTCGATGTCGGTGGCCTGCTCGCCGCGCCGGCCGCGCAGAAAGGCTTCGCAGACGTACTCCACACCGGGACGCTTCCCACAGACGTCGCCCGGCAGGTATTCGGCCAGCGGATCGCGCTCGAAGAGCCCCTTGTCAGGCTCCTGGGCCGGACCGGTCCAGCCGATAGTCTGGGCGGCCACCGAGCCATAGGGGTAGTCGCGATAACCGCTGGTCACGATCTCGAGGTCGTTGATGTCCGTGAATTCCATCTGGGCTGCGAACACGTCGTCATCAGTGTTGAGATCGATCAGCGGATAGCTCTTGTTCAGTTCCGGGATATCATCCACGTCCAGGATCATCCGGTCGCGCTCGCGCTGGTCGGGGACCTGCCGTTCGAACTCGGGCATGGCGTCGGCCAGGGGAATGCTGTTCACACCACGCTCGTACCGAGCCAGGAAGTTCGGATCGGGTCCATTGCGAAACCAGGCGATGAAGGCCCGGCGGTACCAGAGGAAGTTGTTGATCTCCCGGACGCTCGCGGCGACCTCTTGCATGCTCACCCCGAACCGGGTGCAGTCGGTGATAATGCGTCCGAGATCGGCCCGCCTGGCCTCCACCTCGGTGCGGAACTCGTACAGCGAAGGGTCATCGCTCGTTTCGCGGACCCGCGCCTCAGCGGCTCTAAGCACGCGCGGGTCGCCGAAGGAGGTGAGGTGATAGCTGATGACGATCTGGAATTGAGGAACGTCGGTGGCAAGGACCTTGCCATTGCGGTCGAGGATGTCGCCGCGTACGGTTCCGAAATGCCTGGACTTGCCTCGCACCTGCTTCAACGCGGCGATCTCGTCTTGCAGCCGGGAGTCAGCCAGCAACTGCATCTGCACGAGTCGCAGGACCGCGATCAACAGCAGTGTCGCGGCGGCGCCGATGAATATCTTGAGCCGCCTGTCGTACATGCCGACGTCATTGGAGCTTCTGAACACGAAATGCTCCCGCTAGGATGCCCAGCCCCAGACCGATGACGGCGCACCGAACTACCTGAACGGCCATCTGCGCCTGCGGCGCACGCGCCTGGACCCGTTTATAAGCATCCACCAACCCACCGGCAAGCACAAAAACGGTCCGATCACCGCCGACAGGAGCGGTTGCCAGAAGAACTCCTGGGCCCAGTGGATCACGACCGGTTCGGCGCGCAGGCGCACCAGCAGGTGCGTCAGAGCGGCAGTCACGATGCCCATCACGAAGATCGCGGCGGCCTGGAAAGGCAATCGCTTCAGCGAGATCGTGTTGTGTAAATTGCTCAGGAGCGTGCCGAAGAGACCGAAACTGATGATGCGCGGCCCCATCAGTCCCATCGCCGGGCTGGCCAGGTCGGCGGCAAAACCGATTGTAAAGGAAGTAATCACAGCGTCTCTTGAATCGGCGTGTGTCGCGAAGAACACCAGGAGAATCAGCAGCAGGTCCGGCCGAATCTCGGGGTTGCCCAGCCACGCTACGTCGCGAAAGCCGGTCTGCAGGATCGTTGCCACGAGAATTAGCACCGCAAACCGAAGCCAACGCATTCAAGCACACCTCATCGCGACAGGGTTCGGATCGGCTGTTGCCGTCATTGAGCCGGCACGACCACCGCGACGTCCTCGAGTGTGGCGATATCGCACGTCGCGCGGACCGTGATGTCCCAGAGCAGGGGGTGGTCAGGGTCCTTCCGGCATTCGGCGACCTGCCCGATCACCATCGGCACGTCGAGGTCCATTTGCCTGCGCGCGTACACCGGGTCTCCGGCGGCAACGGCCTGCCTGGTCGAGATCAGCGGTATCTTGGCGGTCCCGTCGCCACGACCTTGCAGGACGCCTTGTATTCCCGACAGGCCGATCTCAACGGGCACTTGTGAGGTCGGATCACTGATCAGTTTGACCTTGGCGGTGTGAGGCGAGAGCGCCGATACCCGACCGATCAGGCTGTGATCGCTCAGCGCCATGACGTAGTGGCCCACCGCGACGCCTTCTTCGTCGCCGAGCTTGATAATCATCTCTGTCTGCGCCGGATTGACCACCGTCACTGCTGCCGTCGGAAACGCCATGCGGTCCCAGGCGCGGACCGTACGCACGCGCGCCAGTTGATAGATCGTTGTATTGGCCGCCCTGAGTTGGGCCCTCAGATTGGCGACGTCGTTCTTGAGCCGTCTTACGGTGTCCGCCGAGGCGCCGGCCTCGCTGGCCGCCGGCGTACGCGACGCCAGCGCCAGTGTGCGTCCCGTCGAGAGCGGCCCGCTGAACAGGCCGGCATACGCCAGTTGCAGTCGATTGGTGACGCGCGCCGGCGTGAACAGGAAGATCAGCCCGCTCAGCATGAAATACGCGAAGAGCATTCGCTTGGAGATGTTGGTCCACTTGCTCGTCATAACCGCCGCGTTTCCCGATCGCATGAGACCTCGGACCGTCGTGTTGCAGGTCCCCAGACAGCGCTACGGTGCTATTCCCAGCCCCGTTCGCTGTGGTCCATGGTGTCCTTCCATATCTCCAGGTTTTCCAGGTAAACGCTGGTGCCGCGCGCGACACAACTGAGCGGGTCCTCGACGGTATGGACTCTCAGTCCGGTGGAGTTGCCCAGCACGGTGTCGAGACCGCGCAGCAGGGAGCCGCCGCCGCAGATGTGAATGCCGTTCTCGATGAGATCGGCCGCCAGCTCGGGCTCGGCCTTCTCCAGCGTGGTGGTGACCGCGTCGATGATGGCCGTGATGGGGTCCTTCAACGCCTCGCGGATTTCCTCGCTGGTGATGACGATCTTGCGCGGCAGGCCGGAGATCGTATCGCGCCCGGCGATCTCCATCGTCATCTCTTCTCCCAGCGGCGCCGCCGAGCCGACCTGAATCTTGACTTTCTCGGCGCGAGGCTCGCCAATGAGCAGATTGTAGGTTTTCTTGAGATGGTTGATGATGGCTTCATCCATGTCGTCGCCACCGATGCGAATCGACTCGGCGGTCGCGATGTCCGCCAGGCTCATGATCGCCACCTCGGTGGTGCCGCCGCCGATGTCGATGATCATCGAAGCGGTCGGCTCGGTAATCGGCAAGCCGGCGCCGATGCCGGCTGCCATCGGCTCGTCCACCAGGAAGACCTTGCGGGCGCCGGCGCGTTCAGCGCTGTCCACCACGGCGCGCCGCTCGACCGCCGTGATGCCGCTGGGGACCGCGATGACCACGCGCGGACGTACCAGGCCGCCGCGACCGTGGACTTTCCGGATGAAATAACTCAGCATCGCTTCGGTGACCTCGAAGTCGCTGATCACGCCGTCCTTGAGAGGGCGAATGGCGCTGATCGAACCGGGGGTCTTGCCCAACATCTCGCGCGCCACCAGGCCGACGGCTTCGCCGTCGTTGAGGACAATGTTGGTCCCTTTACGGACCGCCACCACCGAGGGTTCGTTGAGGACGATACCTTTGTCGCGCACGCATACCAACGTCGTACAGGTACCGAGATCGATACCCATATCCATACTGAACATGCCGAGGATAGAGTCCAACAGCACAATCGACTCCTTTCAGTGGTTGCCGTTGGGGTATTGGACTCTCCGGCGACGATACCGTCAAGAGGAATTTGATTACGGCATGCCAAAAATCGTCTCGTACCGCGTGAAACACATGAACGCGACGAAGCTGGCGGTGGCCAGCACGACGGCGAAGGCGACGGCCAGGACCGCCGTGTAGAGATTGCTCGGGACGGCTACTTTCGTCCCCCGGCTTTGAGACATCGCACTCATGAACAGTGAACCTCCTGGCAAGTAAACCGGGCCACGTGCCTCTGGCGGTGGCGGCTTACAGATTCGTCTTGACCGTGTCTCCGGGGCGCGGCTCGGTTCCCTGCACCAGCTTGAGGACTCCGACGGCGCTGTCGGTATCGACGCCTCCGTCCAGGATCTCGAGATTGCAGATGAACTGGGCGCCGCGCGTGACATGGAAGGTCATATTTGGCCTGACCCCGGCGGCGGACCCGATAGAGATCTCGGCCAGTTGATTGTCCACGCGGACGATGCGCCCGTTGAGGTCGATCTGGCGCGTGGGCGGTGTCGCCGGTAGCGCGATACCCGGCGTCGGCGTCACCGGTCGTGGTACGGCGGCCACTTGCCCGCGCTGCTGGAGGTATTGGTTGACCCCCGTCTCCAGTTCCTGGTTCGCCTGGGCCAGTTGCTTGTTCTTCGTCTGCAGGTCTTCGATGATCGCGATCTTCTCGAGCAGCAGCCGGTTCGTTTCCTTCAAGTCGCTCTCCAGGCGCGTCTGCTCGTCCTCCAGGTCCCGGACGCGCGCCTGAGCGGCTTGGGCCTGCTCGAGCACCGTCTTCTGGGTCTCGCTGGTCATTGTGACCGTCGCGGCGCTGGTCGCGACGCGCTGCACCAACTGATCGTTCTGTCGCTTGAGGTCCTCAAGCTGAGCCTGCAGGTTGGAGACGTTGATCGTCATATCGCTGATCTGCTGCTCCAGCGTTTGCTGGGTCTTCTCGGCGGCCTCCTTGCATTCGGCCAGCGCGTTCTCGGCATCGTCCTGGTTGTTCCGGGCGGTCTGGATGTCACGCCGCTGTCTGTCATACAGGTCCTTGTAGTTCTCGGCGTTGGCGACGTACGTCACCACCACACCGCAAAGGAACAGGGAAAAGACCGACAACAGGACAATGAGAACCTTCGTAAGCGTACTCAAGACAGGCTCCTTTCACGGATCAAGAAACGTTCTAGCAGCACTCTAAATCCTAGCACTATCGGACGAGGGACCACGCCTGCTGTCAGCCGTTGGAGATGCCCCGTTGCTGCGGGAAGTAACACACTCCTGCCCAAGTCCTGATACTGCAACTGCGTACCATAATTTTACGCCGACGGGCCCTTGAGGTCAAGTCATTTTTCCTAAATAGCCTAAATAGTATAGGTTTATGTAAATCCGACCGGGCGCGTCGCGGGCCTGGAACGATCGGCTGGTAGTTATCGGTCCCTGCCACGATCGGCTGCCAAGCCGTTCCGTGGACGGGGCGCTCGCGCGCCAGTGGCAGCGCACGAGCGGGAGATCGCCGCGACCCACCTTGGGAGACGCTATCAGATCCGATTCGTTTCACGTTATCGGCAACAAGTGGGTGTGGGGCTCGCCCGCCGACGCCCAACGCCGGACCACAGCCGCTGGCGTTCAGGCCCTATCGTATTTCGGGTGCCGTTGCAGACACGTCGGTCCAACCAGCGACCTTCACGTCGCGATGTGCGAACGACTTGCGACCGCCATAGACCAGATTCAGGCGACCGGCTCTCGGACCGGCCAGCCGTCGCCAGAAGTCGAGGCTTTCGGCCCATTCGGTGTTGTAGGTCATGCCCGACTTGCACTCCCACGCGTCCAGGTGGCTGCCGGAATCGCGCACGAGGTCTACCTCGTGCCCGGCCTGGTCGCGCCAGAAGTACATCTGGGCCGGTTGGCCCCGATTGAGGTACGACTTGAGTAGTTCAGCGAGGACCCAGTTCTCGAATACGGCCCCCCGCAAGGGGTGGATCTTCAACTGGTCCGGCGTTTCGATTTGCAGCAGGCGGACGAGCAGACCGGTGTCCAGGAAGTAGAGCTTCGGGGCCTTGACCAGGCGCTTGCGGAAGTTCTCGTGATGAGGTCTGAGAAGCGTCACGACGAACCCGGCCTCCAAGACGCTAAGCCAGGCCCGGACGGTGCCATGGCTTATCCCGCAATCGGCGCCGAGTCGGGCCGTATTGAGCAACTGTCCCGCGTGGCCGGCGCACAGGCTCAGGAAGCGCTGGAACGCCGACAGGTCCCTGATGTTGACGGTAAGGCGAACGTCCCGCTCAACGTAGGTGTGCAGATAGGCATTGAGCCAGCGAAGCGGGTCGGCTCGCGGCTCGTCGAAGATCGGTGGGTATCCTCCCCTGAACAGAGCGTCCTCCAGTGTGTTCGCCTGACGTCCGGCGTCTTGCAGCTCCGCATAGGAAAAGGGCAACAACTGGACGGTTCCCACTCGGCCCGCAAGGGTCTGCGTAATGGATTCCATCATGCCCAGGTGCTGGGATCCGGTCAGGATGAATCGGCCTCTCTCGGCGGAGGCATCGACGTGACCCTGGAGATAAGAGAGCAGGTCGGGGCAGCGTTGCACTTCATCGATAACCGCGCCGGCACCGAATCGGTCTAGGAAACCTCGCGGATCGTCTTGCGCCAGCCTGCGCTGATCCAACTCCTCGAGATTCACATAGGGCCGATCCGGGAAGGCATGCCGGGCCAAGGTGGTCTTGCCGGACTGCCTTGGCCCAACAATCGCCACGATCTTGAACTCACGAGCATAGGCCTGTACTACGCTGACAATATGGCGAGCAATCCACATGGTCAGGATCATACGCACGGTCGTGCAAATTGTCAATTGAATTGCGGATTTGCACGTCCCGCCCGCGTTTAGGGGCCATCAAGTGGCAGCAGGAAGGGATTCTCGGTATTTTGCGGTCGCTTGCAGGACGGCTTTGGCGGCGGCCAGTCGGACTCTCGTGGACGGGTCGGCCAGAAGCTTGGGCAGGTGGCGGGTCAGTGGGGCAGTGCGAATTTCGCCGATGGCCAAGGCCGCCAGGACCCTGACGCGCTCGCGGCCTCTGGGATCGGTCGCGTCGGCCAGGTCCTTCTGGAGGGCGTCGAGGACTTCGGCTTCGCCGATGGGCTCGCCTAGCTTGCCGAGCTGGGCGGCTGCGGCCAGTCGAACCTCCACCACCGGGTCGTCCAGCATCGTCACGAGTGCGTTTTTGGCCTGGGCGGTACCCAACGCGCCCATCCCCTCGATCCCGACGACGCGATCGTCGGCGTAGGCACTGATCAGGCGCGTCCAGAGCTTGGGGTAGATCCGCTCGTCGCCCAGCATGGCAATCGACTGGGCTGCCTGGAACATGACCTTGTCGGCAGAGTCCCGCTGTTGGAGGGTCCAATACAGGAATCGCAGAGCTTCCTCGGGGCGACCGCTCTTGCCCAGCAGCAACGCCGCGTTGGCCCGCACGGTCTGGTCGGTGCTCATGACCCCTTCGCACAGCGTGCGGAAATGCTCGGCTTGGCCCAGCTTCATCAAGGCATAGGCCGCGCCCAGCTTGACGTTCTCGTCCGGGTCGTTCAGCATCGCCTTTACGACCTCCTGGGCCGGTGCGTATTGCAGGTCGCCCACCGCCACCACCGCATGGAACCGAACCGGGAAAACCCGGTCCTGGAACAACGCCTGTGTCCTTGGCATCAGGCGGGTCTGCCCGGTCGTGGCGATTACTTCCATCGCGTTGGCCCGCAGGCGCGGGTCGGAATCAATCAAGGCGGCGAGCAGGATCTCCTGCGCTTGGACCACGGGTCCTTCAACCGGTGGCAGCGCCGCCGTCGAGGAGGGTGTCGTCGGCGCAGGCTGTTCGCAGCCCGGCGCGACCATCAAGAGGCCCAAAACCGCGATCCATCGCAACGGTGATGCACGTCTCATCCCAAGACTCCCACGTTTCGACGATTTCTCAGACCTTGGCCTTTCGCGCAGACTTGCCACCTCCGCGCCGGGCTATTCGCAGCGCGACCGGCGCCGCCAGCACGCCGACGAAGACGACGGCGCAGGCGTTGTCCAGCCATTGGCCGTGGCGACTGAAGAAGGTCACCCTCCTGTCTATCGGCATTCGGTCGAGAAACCATCCAGACATACCGGTTCTCTCCATGGCGTCGACGGGGAAGTCCCTGCTGGAGGCGAGGTAATCGTCGCGGATGCGGCCGGTCGAGTCGATCAGGCAACTGATTCCCGTGTTGACGCTGCGCAGGATGGGCAAGCGGTTCTCGACGGCCCGGAACACGCAGATCGCGGCGTGCTGAGGCAACTCCGTGCTCGGCAGGACCCGCGCCGGTTCCTGCGGGAAGCGGACGAACCAGCCGTCGTTGCTGATGTTGACGAGCCAGTCCACACGCTTGCGCCCGTTCTCATCGAGAGCGAAGTTCCGCGCCACGTACGGGATCGTGTCCTCGTAGCAGATAATCACGCCGAAATGGTAAGGAGTTTGAAGTGTCAAGGTTGAAGTTTGAAGTTCACTGTCGCCGCTTGAAACTTGACTCTTCACACTTGAAACTTCGTTCGGGTCTATCTCGAAGACCGTGTAGTGCGTGCCGTGCTCGAGCGAATAGTCGTAGTTGTACTCCTCCGGCGCGAACCGCTTGAGCTGCTGGTAGAGCCAGTTGAACTTGCGGCGGAAGGGGATGTACTCGCCGAACAGGACCAGATGAATCTTGTCATAACGGTCGGCCGCGAGCGTGCCGTCGGGCCGGTAGAGGTAGGCGGAATTGTACTGGCCGAGGTAGAGCTCGCCCTGGAAGTCGCGCAGGATCTCGCCTCCGTGAGCGCCGACCAGGATGTAGACCTTGCCCTGGGCCGCCTCGCTGAGCGCCTCGTGAAAGGCTTTGTCCTCACTCCAGTCCCACTCGGGTAGGCGCGACCAGAGCAGCGGGTCGAGCATCCCCTGGACCATCGTCTCCGGCCAGACGACCAGTTCCGCGCCAGCCGCCTGGGCGGCCTGGTGGCTGGTCATCAGCTCGTCGAAGATGTCCTGGCTGGCCTCGTGGCTGCCTTTCACCGACTGCGGCACGTTCGATTGGAGGGAGCCGACCATCGGTCCTTCCGTCGCGCAGTCCGGCGTCTGTCGCAGACGCCATTGGCCGTAGAGGACCGTGCCGCCAACCGCCATGAGAGCCAGTACGGCGACGGTGATGACCGTCGGATTGCGGATTGCGGATTTCAGATTTCGGATTAGCGCCGCCGCCCCAATCCGCAATCCGCAATCTGAAATCCGCAATCGAATGGCCGCCTCGGCCAACGCGCCGTTGACCAGCGCAACCAGGAACGAGACGCCCGCGGCGCCGAAGATGTCGGCGATCTGGATCACCGTGAGGTTCGCGTATTGGCTATGACCGAGCAGACGCCAGTAGAAGCCGCCGAGCGGGAAGCCTTGGAACCGCTCGACCCCGACGAGCAGGACAGGCAGCGCCACGAACAGCGGTATTCGCCTGCTGCGACAGAAGCGCACCGCCAGCGCCAGCAGAGGCCAGAGCAGGCCGATGTAGAAACCCATGACGACCCAGCCGGCCACCGTGATCGGCGCCAGCCAGTAGAGATTCGCCAGCCAGTAGACAATCGCGACGGCGTAGGCCGCGAGAAACACGCTTCGCGCCCGGATTCGCGGCGCGCAGCCCAAAGCGAACGGGACCAGCGCCACCCACGCGAAAAACGACCAGTCCGTCGGCGCCTGGATGACGCTCAGCAGCAGGGCACTGGCTACGAAGGGCAGGAGGAGCAGCAGAAGTCTCTTGATCTTCAACGTCATGCGTCCTTACACCGAACTGTACCGGTCGGACAACTGGGCGTTGAGTCGGCAGCGATCCTCCAGCAGCGTCAACCGCTCGCGGACCTGCTCGGGCGTGTAGAGATCGGTCTTGCGCAGGCGGTCGTTGAGCTTGGCGGTAAAGAGCGACAGCAGCACCGGACTGGCGCACAGGCGCGTCAGCGGCATCTTGTTTTCGCTATAGAGCCAGCACAACTCCGCTTCCGCGTGTTCCGGCCAGTCGCCTGCTCCTTCGCCTTCGACTGGCAGGCCCTCGCTCTGGGCGATGCGCTGCCGGGCGGCTGCGACGTATTCCTCGGACACGTCGGTGGTGGTATAGATCCGGCCGAGCTTGTGGGCGACGGTCGCGGTTGTGCCTGAGCCACAGAACGGGTCCAGCACCCAGTCGCCTTCATTGGAACTGACGCGGATGATCCGCGCCAGCAGGCTTTCGGGCATCTGGCAGGGGAAACCCGTCCGCTCGGCGAACGTCCCGCAGATGCGCGGGTACTCGTTCCAAACGTCGTCAGGGATCTTGCCGGCCGGGTTGGCGCGCTTGTCTTTGTACTTCTTCTGTCGGTCCGAGAGGACGCGCACGACCTCGTCATTGAAGACGAGGTGCTTGGCGTCCTTCGCGAAATAGAGGATGTGCGTGTGGGCTCTGGCGAACTTGGTCTTGGTTTGCTGGCCAAAGGTGTAGTGCCAGATGATCCAGTTGCGCAGCACCAGGCCCTGCTGGTCGGCAATGAGCTTGAGATTGGCGACGTACTCGTCCCCGATGGCGATGTAGAACGACCCGTGGGGCTTGAGCACCCTGACGCACGCGGCGATCCAGGCCTCGCTCCAGGCGAGATACTTGGCGCTGCGCTTCTTGTCGTGGTATTTGTCGTACTTGTAGCCGATGTTGAACGGCGGATCGGCGAAGACAAGGTCGGCAAACGGCTCGGGAGCTTCCCTTAGAATCTCCACGCAATCGCCGCAGAGGATTTGGTTACGCAGTTTTTCCATGGCGTCATTCTATCGAAAATCACATCTGCGGCAAGCCGAATCGAACGTGCCGGCCAGGGCTCGGGTACGATTCGTCCTTGCAGGCAGCTCGCTGAGCTGGTTCCCACGCCCGCTATTCCGATCAGGGGCAGCTAATAGAATGATCTTCATGTGCCAGTTGCGGTACGCGCGTCGTAGGGGCAACCCCCTGTGGTTGCCCTGGGCAGGCACAGGGGCCTGCCCCTACGCGTCAACATCGGTCATTCTCCAAGAAAACGCCATGGTCCCACTTGACAGCCGCATGGCGGAGCGTATGGTGGACGACGAGATCCGAATCCATCCGGCCACGTCGGCCGCGCGGTCCTGAGGTCCGGCGTGCCACTGAGGTGCGGCGATGACGCTGTGTGGGGATGTCGCCCGAACCGATTCGGAGGCAGGGGTCGCGCGCTGCGGTGCGTTGGCACTGACTCTGCGCGCGCCTGCGCCGTCATGCCATTGCGAAGCGTCTTTCGGTTGGGGTTATGATGCGCGTTACGTTGGGCGGTTGGGTCGCGCGGCGCCGCCGGCCGATCCACGCAACCGTAACGAGTGTCGCAACCACAACCCCCGGACGATTCGTCCGGAACAAGCCGCGCAACTGCTACCTCTTGACCCCCGTCGAATCCACCAGAGACGCCCGCTCGCTCGCGAGCTACTTCGCGCATCGCAACGGAGATGCGATACCCATAGCGCGAGGAGTAGACCTGCAGGGTTCTACATCGGAAGGGAATGGCTAGTGAGAGAAAGGAGATTGAGAGATGAGAAAGAGGCTGTTGTTTATCGGTATGGTTGTATTGGTCCTGTCGTCAGCGGCATCGGCCATCGTGTGGGATTGGTTCTGGGGCCCGACCTGGGGCTTTACTACTCCCAGCACTCAGATGCAGACAACGTATGTCACGGCCGGCAACATCGTCGCCAATTATGGGACAGGCACGACCTCCAATCCCAACGGTGGAATTGTTCCACGTACCCAAACCTCTAGTGTGGGCACCCAATCCTCGTATGTTTCAGTCAGACAATACGCTTCGGTCATGGGCACTGGCACAGCGGGCTCAACCGTTGATGCCTGGACGCTGCAATATCAGACGCGTCGGTAGTCTGACCTCTAACAGTCAGTGGTCCGAAAGAACCTTGTAGTCCGGCCGACTGTGGCTTCCCTCCGCAGCCGGCCTTGTTGTTTCTCGGTGGAATGAACGGCCTGTCTCATGCCGGCAGCGGCGTAAGACGTTGCAGTAGTCGCTGGATCGTCAGCGGCGCACAGCCTTCATAGTGGTTGTTGACATTCACGACGGTGTCGATGGCGACATCGGTGTTCTCGCTGATGAGGGCGGCCGTCGCGCGCAGTCCGTCGTCCTTGGGCTCAGCGATCTCGCTCCACTGTCCGCCGGTGCGTGCTTCGATTCCCTGGCGGTCGGGCCCGTGCAGCCGGATGACCGAGAAGCCCGCCGTGCGAACGTTGTGTCTGGCCGCGACTTCCGCGATCGGTGGCATGTAGTAACCCTCGAGCAGGACGAAGCCCAGACCGCGCTGCCGCAGAAAATCGAACAGCTCTGCCACCAGCCAATTCGGGTTCCTCGTCTCGATCGCATACGCGACGCCGTGCGGCGCTTGTCCGAAGAACGCATCAAGCTGATCGAGAAATACAGCTAAGGACGGCATCTTCTGCTTATTGAGATACTCGAACTGGAACATGAGCGGCCCCAACTTGCCGTGTAGCGGCGCCAGGATCTCAAGAAAGCGGTTCAACAGGTCCACGTCGAGGAAGTGCGGGTTCGGGCGGTTGGCGTACTCCTTCATCGCCGCAGGCTGTTTGGCATAATAGTGCGTCAGTGTGATCGCGTTCGGGACCTTGACCGTGAAGAGGAAATCGTCCGGCACGCTTTGGGCGTAGCGTTGCACCGTCCGCACTTCCGGCAGCTTGGCCCCTTGGGGAAACAGGCTCCAGAACCACTGGTCGATCTCCACGGTATTGAACAGCTTGGCGTAGTCGGTCAGGTAGTCGGCAGCCGCGTATTGCTTGCGCGGATCGTACACCAGTCCCTTCCAGGAATCATACTTCCACGAACAGGTCCCGATCCTCAGGCGGGACCGGTACTTCTCCGGCATGTGCAGGCTCAATCCCATGCGTGCCACGCGCTCCAAGACAGACGACATACTCCGGTAGTATAGCGGCCACCGGTCGCGGTCGGTTCGAGGTTTCTGCTTGGCGAAAGGGCTGTTCCTGGTTCAGGCAGCGCGCAAAAAGAAAACGGGACACACAAGGTGCCCCGCCTTCATCCGGCCTGTGGGCCGGCGATTCACAGACGCGTCAAACACAGACGCCCGGTTGTGTCAAGGTGCTGGCGCGTCCATGTGTTTCTCATTGCCCCGCGTCGCTCGTGCCGTCCTCAGCGGGTGCCAGGTCGATGGTGAGGCGCGCCACGACGGCATGAGGCAGGGTGAAATCGGCGCCCGCGACGTCGCTGATCTTGCCGGCGGCGTTCGGGTGGCCCAGGATGATCGATTCGCCTCCGGGATTGCCGTGCGAGCCGAGATAGCCCGGATGGGGCAGGACCGGAGCGGAGGTCGTCACGCCGGTGTTCGGCGCGGTCTGGTTGATGAAGGCCGCGTCCGTTTCGGTATTCAGCTCGGTGCCGGCGTCCCAGACCTGCGCGCCGAGGACCGTGAGGATCTTCTTGCCGGTGAACGCGCCGGCCGCGTCGAACAGCTCGACCGCCCAGGGATTGTGGTTGCCGATCCAGATCGAACAGGTCGTAGCTGCCGTCGTGGAAGCTCACCCAAACCGGCGAGAAGTACACGCCTCCTTCCGGCACCTCCGGCGTTACGCTGTGGCGCGATCGATCGCTCTGGTCTGTCAGGCCCACCCAGGCAGGACGCGACGTTCGCCGGCGGTATCAAGGT
>JAFGLV010000070.1 GCA_016927855.1 Sedimentisphaerales bacterium | reverse complement strand
GTCGAGTACGTAGGCGATGCCGCCGCTCATGCCCGCGGCGAAATTGCAGCCGGTCTGCCCCAGAACGACGATGGTCCCGCCGGTCATGTACTCGCAGCAATGATCGCCTACACCTTCTACGACGGCAGTCGCACCACTGTTTCGCACCGCGAAACGCTCGCCAGCCATTCCGTTGATGAAGACCTCGCCGCGTGTGGCACCGTACAGGAGCGTGTTGCCGACGATGATGTTTTCGTGGGGGATGAAAGGCGAGCCTTCCGGCGTCTGGACCACGATACGTCCGCCCGAGAGGGCTTTGCCCAGATAGTCGTTGGAATCGCCGATCAGGCGCAGGGTCACGCCGGGAACGAGGAACGCGCCGAAACTCTGGCCTGCCGAGCCGGTCAGGACAATTTCCAGCGTACCCTCAGGCAACCCATCGGCGCCATACTGTGTGACGATCCGGTTGCTGACGATCGCACCGATAGTCCGATGGACGTTGCGAACCGACATCTCGATGCGCGTCTTCTGCTTCTCCTCGATGGCGGGCACCGCCTGCTTGAGAATCTCCCAGTCGATATGCTCGCTAATGCGATTGGCCTGCGCCACCGCCAGACTGATGCCGCGGCCGTCCGAAACGTCAGGCGGTTGGAAGATGGCAGAGAAATCAAGGCCCTTGGCCTTCCAGTGCGACAGCGCCTTGTGCATGCGCAAGCGGTCCACGCGACCCACCATCTCCGCGACGGTCCTGAAACCCAGTTCCGCCATGATCCGGCGCGTGTCTTCCGCGACGAAGAGCATGAACCGCTGCAGGTATTCCGGTTTACCTTGAAAGCGTTTGCGCAGCTCGGGGTCCTGGGTGGCGATACCGAAGGCACAGGCGCCTTCGTGGCATTTGCGCAGCATGACGCAGCCGAGCGTCACGAGAGCAGCGGTGCCGAAGCCGAACTGTTCGGCGCCGAGCAGCGTTCCGATGACGACATCGCGGCCCGTTTTCATCTGGCCGTCCACCTGCACACGGATGCGATCGCGCAGGTTGTTGTTGACCAGGACCTGCTGGGTCTCGGCCAGACCCAGTTCCCAGGGACAGCCGGCGTGCTTGATCGACGACAGCGGACTGGCACCGGTGCCGCCGTCATGACCGCTGATGAGGACCTCGTCGGCGTTGCCCTTGGCGACGCCGGCCGCAATGGTCCCGACGCCCACCTCCGCCACGAGCTTGACGGAGACCTTGACGCCTGGATGGCTGCACTTGAGGTCGTAGATGAGCTGTGCCAAGTCCTCGATCGAATAGATGTCGTGGTGCGGCGGTGGCGAAATCAGCGTCACCCCCGGCGTCGAATACCGCAGGTGCGCGATCTCCTCGGTCACCTTATGGCCGGGCAGTTGTCCCCCTTCACCCGGCTTGGCGCCCTGGGCGATCTTGATCTGGATCTCCTTGGCGTGTGCGAGGTAGTTGGCGGTGACGCCGAACCGCGCGCTGGCGACCTGCTTGATCGCGCAGTTCTTCGAATCGCCATTCGGCTCGGGCACGTACCGCGCCGGGTCTTCTCCCCCCTCGCCGGTATTGCTCATCGCGCCCAGGCGGTTCATGGCAATCGCCAGGCACTCGTGGGTCTCCTTGCTGATTGAGCCGTGACTCATGGCGCCGGTGCAGAAACGCTTGACGATTGCGCTGGCCGGCTCGACCTCTTCCAGCGGGACCGGCTGGCCCGGTACGAACTCGAAAAGGCCTCGCAGGGTGCAGAAGGCCTTGGACTGGTTATTGGCAGCCTCCGCGTATTCGCGGTATGCGACAGCATCATCGTTCTGCACCGCCTGGCGCAGCTTCCAGATCGTGGTGGGATTCCATTGATGGCGCTCGCCATTGCGCCGGAAGTGGTACTCGCCTCCAAAGTCCAGATCCATCGCATCGACGGGGCGCGATTCGAAGCCTGACCGGTGGCGTTTGAGCGTCTCCTCGGCGATTTCTTCCAGTCCGATGCCGCCGACCCGCGAGCTGGTGCCGGTGAAGTACTGGTCGACCACGCTGCGATTGAGACCGATGGTCTCGAACAGTTGCGCGCCGGTGTAGCTGCGCAGGGTCGAGATGCCCATCTTGCTCATGGTCTTGAGGATGCCTTTCTTGATTGCGGCGATGTAGTTGTCGGCGATTTGCGTCGGCTCCATCCCCTGGCCCAGATCGCCGCGGCGGTTGATCTCGTCGAGGGATTCGAAGGCCATGTAGGGATTGACGGCATTAGCGCCGTAGCCGCACAGCAGGCAGAAGTGCATCACCTCGCGCGGCTCGCCGCTCTCGACGATCAGGCCGACGTCGTTGCGCAGGCCTTTGCTCAGCAAGCCATGATGGACCGCCGCGGTGGCCAGCAGGGATGGAATGGGCGCCCTGGTTTCGGACGCGTCGCGATCGCTCAGGACAACGAGCGAGACGCCGTCCTTGACCGCGGAGGTCACGGAAGCGATGAGAATGCTGATCCCGCGTCGCAAGGCTTCAGCCGGGTGGGCAGGCTCGACGTCGAAAAGCGCCGGAAGCGTAACGACCCGGAAGTCGCCTCGATGAGCGGTACGCAGACGCTCGATGTCCTCGTTCGTCAGGATCGGATGGGGCAGCTTGAGTTGGCGGCAGTGCTGGGGACTCTCGTCGAGCAGGTTCTGCTTCTTGCCGGTGAATGACATCAGGCTCATGACGAGCCCCTCGCGGAGCGGGTCGATGGCCGGGTTGGTCACCTGAGCGAAGAGCTGCTTGAAGTAGTTGAACAGCAGCTTCAGCTGCTCCGACAGCACCGCCAGCGGCGCGTCGTTGCCCATGGAGCCGACGGGCTCCTGGCCGTTGATCGCCATCGGCATCAGGCTCATCTTGAGCTCCTCGCGCGTGAAGCCGAAGGACCGCATCCGCCGCGCGATGGTCTGGGGATCGCTCTGGACCAGCTTGGGCGCGTCGAAGAGACCGCGCAGCTCGATACGATTCTCATCCAGCCAGCGCCGGTAGGGTTTGCGCCGCGCGATCTTGCTCTTGATCTCGTTGTCCGAGATGATCCGCTTCTCGAAGGTATCGACGAGGAACATGCGTCCGGGACGGAGGCGGCCTTTCTGGCGTATCTTCTCCGGCGGAAACTCGATGACGCCGGCTTCGCTGCCGATGATCGCCAGCCCGTCGGTCGTCACGAGATAGCGACAAGGACGCAGACCGTTGCGATCGAGCACGCCGCCCAGCAGGCGTCCATCGGTAAAGACCATCGCGGCCGGACCGTCCCAGGGCTCCATGATTGACGAATGGTACTCGTAGAAAGCGCGCTTGTCGGTGCTGATGTGATACTTGGGCCCGAACGCCTCCGGGATCATCATCATCATCGCGTGCGGCATGCTCCGACCCGCTCGCATCAGCAGTTCCAGGCCACTGTCGAAGCAGGCCGAGTCGCTCGCCTCCGGCGAGAGGATAGGAAACAGATCGCGGATGTCTTCCCCAAAGGCCGGGCTGGACATTTTCGGCTCGCGCGCCTGCATCCAGTTGCGATTGCCGCTGAGCGTATTGATTTCGCCGTTGTGAGCGATGCAGCGGAAAGGCTGCGCCAGCCGCCAGTTGGGGAACGTGTTCGTGCTGTAGCGCTGGTGAACCACCGCCAGCGCGGACTTTAGCCGTTCGTCCTGGAGGTCGGGATAGTACTCGAAGAGCTGCCAGGCCATGAACATGCCTTTGTAGCAGACGGTCCGGCAGGACAGGCTCGTCACATAGAAATCGTCAGCCGCTTCGCCAAGCTGCTGCTTGACGAGCTTCTCGGCGCGCTTTCGCGCCAGGTAAAGACGTCGCTCGAGCAGTTCGTGCTCCAGGCCGGCGCCGTCGACAAAGACCTGCTTGATGGAAGGCTCTGCTTCCAGCGCGATCTGGCCCAGGCAATCACTGGAGGTCGGGACGTCGCGCCAGCCGACCACCTTGAGCTTGTAATACGCCAGCGTCTCGGTCAGGATGTCGTCGCACTTGCGGCGCAGGGCCGCATCCTTGGCTCCGAACACCATGCCGACGCCGTAGCGAAACGGATCGGGCAGGCTGAATCCCAGCCGCTCGGATTCCGACAGAAAGAACTCGTGGGGGATCTGGAACAGAATGCCCGCCCCGTCACCGGTGGTTTCGTCCGCGCCGGCTGCCCCCCGATGCGTCAGGTTCACGAGGATTTGCTTGCCATATTCGAGGATGGAATGGTCGCGCGTGCCGTTGATGGTCACGACGGCGCCGATCCCGCACGCGTCGTGCTCCCGACGCGTCTCGTAAAGGCCTTGATCTCTCAGTCTCAGGGTCATTGATGCTCCAACTTGTGCCGTTGCCGCGATACTCGCGCACGCGGACCCGCGCCGGGGCGCGCAGCCGTTTCAGTATACGCTCTTTACACCGTTTTAGCACGCCAGTTCCCTTAATACCAAGCATAAGCACAGGATATGGCACTATTACCAGCTCTTATCGAAAGGCGGAGAAGAGAGGCGGCGTTTGAGCGGCAGAAACGAAGGCCTGCGGCCGGCTCGGCACAGGCAGGTGAAAAGGAAACAGCCACCTGCAACGTACCGGCAGGAGGTGCCGCCCGTGCAGGTGGCTGTTCTCAGGAGACTTGGCGAATCTTCGGTGGCTTACATGCCCCGGCGGCCTCGACGGGCTACCCTCGTACCGGTCACCTTCTGGCTGCCCATCTGGGTCGTCAGCTCGCCTTCGAGCTTCGAGTCCGTGACCTTGCCTTTGAAGTCCATCTCAAACGACCGGTCACCGAACTCCATCGCCATCTTGAAGCTCACCTGGCCGTCCTTGAAATCGACCTTCTTGACGGCCATGGCACCGTAGAGTGCGCTCAGGTCAGGATTAACCACGAGCCGCTGCGGGCGCGTCCCACGCTCAGAGACGACCTGCAGGTTCCAGGTGCCGATCAGATCTGCGCCCATCCGCGTGCCTTCGAGCGTCATCTCCTCCGTCCCTGCCCTCAGGGCACCGCTGAGGGTATCGCCCTGGATGGCCCCGGTGAAGGACGCTTCCCGCGCGCTGTCCCCGCTGCCGCGTGTGAGCTTGAAGCTCAGCTCATTTCGGCTGGACTGGATGTCGGAAATCACGCTCTCGCCCTGCTCGCTCGTCCACTTCGCCGTCGGCTCGCCCTGCTCGTTGGCGCCGATGGTCAGCGTAATCGGGACTTCGCGGCCCTCGACCTTGAGCTTCGCCTGCCAGATGCCGGCGCCTCTGGGCATGCGCGGGGCACGCTGGCCTTCGAGCGGGGAGTCGCCCTGGTCGCCGGAGATAGTGCCGGTCAGCTTGCCGTCGGTGATGGCGCCCTTGAACGTCTGGGTCATGGGCTCGCCGCCGCCGAAGCCCTGCATGGTCCGCTTGAAGGTGAGCTGGCCGTCCTGGTAGGAGACGTCCTCCAGGTCGTTGAGCCCCATGAAGCTGATCCACTGACCCGTCATGCCGCCGTCCTGGTCGCGGGAAAACGACAGGATCGACTGCATCTGCATGCCGTTGAACTCCTGGCTAACCAGCCAGTCGCCGTTGATTCCCCTGGCTCCGCCGGCGCCTCCGCGTGCACCGCCGCGTGCACCTCCTGCGCCGCCCGGCTGGGCCGACACGATCGTTGCCAAGCAGACCAGAACCGCGATGATAGAGATTGCCTTCTTCATGTTGCGAGCCTCCAAAAAGAGTGAATGTTGAGTGTTCGTATTGTACAGTCGCAGAAGGTCAGTGCCAAGCTGAAAAACGCTGTCGAAATGCCCACCATTGCGATAATCGCTCGGATTTCCAGGCAGGTGAGCTCCTCGCGCGAGCCGCCTCCAGCGAGGTCCCCACAAATCGAGTGTGGCTGGGGACCTGCGAGGTTGAAGGATCAGCCGTCCGCCGGTACAATCATCCCACGCTTCCGACATGGGCTGGAGTTGGCCCGTCCTCGGAGGCCGAATTCCGCCTGCAAACCGATTCGGGACCGCCGGCCGAGGCGGTCGGGTCGTTGGAGGACGCCATGAAACGACTGTCGCCGGATGAGCGTAAGTACATCCTGCACCAGAACCTGCGGCGATTGCACCAGGACTGGATGTGCCGCTATGGGCAGTGGAACACGACCAAGATGCTGGGGGAGTTGCGGCTGTTGCTCCGCAAGGTGGGCAAGGACGGCTTGGAAGCCCTGGAGACCCCCCAGTTCGTCGCCGCGACAGACGACGACCTGCCCTTGTTCAGCGAGTGACACACACGGGTGGGGCAGCCGCCCGGGACTAATGCTCCGAGGCCGGGAGAATCGGACCGCGTGCGTGCGGCTGCGCTACCTCCGGCCTCTGGGCGTGGGATTCGGGGGGAAATCTGTCACCGGATGAACAGCATTTCGGCGTAGCTGGGCAGCGGCCAGAGTTTGGCGTCCACCATGGTCTCCAGCTCGTCGGCGACCTGCCGCAGCGCCGCCATCGCCGGGACGACGTCGGCGCGATAACTCTCGGCGTGCTTCTCGGTGCCCTTGGTGCCAGAGGCCTTTTCGACGCCCTTCTCCAACGCCTCAATGCAGGTTTCCAGGGTTGCGATCAGCTCGCAGAGCCGCTTGAGCAGCTTGGTTTGCGCTTCGGCGGGAACGCCGGCGGCTGAGACGGCGCTGACGGCCTGGCCCAGCCGCGCCGAATACTCGCAGCAGGCCGGTAGGATCTGGCGTTTGGCGATGCTCAGCATCGTCAGCGCCTCGATGTTGATCTGACGGCTGTAGACCTCGAGCAGCACCTCGGTGCGTGCCTTCAGCTCGTGCTTGGTCAAGACGCCGTGCTTGCTGAAGAGAGCGAAGTTCTCTTTCGAGGGGATCGTTTCGAGCGACTCGACCGTCGAGCGGATATTGGGCAGGCCGCGCTTCTCTGCCTCCGCGACCCACTCTTCGGTGTAGTTGTCGCCGTTGTAGACGATCCGCGCGTGCTTGACGGCGATGTCCTGCAAGATCCTCTGGGCCGTGGTTTTGACGTCCTTGGCCTTCTCCAGCTCATCGGCGATATCGCACAGGACGTCAGCGACGATCGTGTTGAGCACGAAACTCGGTCCGGCCACCGACTGCGATGAGCCGACCATGCGGAACTCGAACTTGTTACCGGTGAACGCGAAGGGCGAGGTACGATTGCGGTCGGTGCAGTCCTTCGGCAGTGGCGGT
This sequence comes from Sedimentisphaerales bacterium, assembly GCA_016927855.1. GTDB lineage: Bacteria > Planctomycetota > Phycisphaerae > Sedimentisphaerales > Anaerobacaceae > JAFGLV01. Next base: position 42,304 of record JAFGLV010000070.1, on the reverse strand, counting down.
AGAGTCGAGACGCCTAGCTTGAGTTCGCCGCCGCGCTTGCTGCTCTTGGCGCCGCCTTTGGCCAACTGCTCGAAGATGTCGGTCAACTGGTCGCCCAGGAAGACGGACACGATGGCCGGCGGCGCCTCGTTGGCGCCCAGACGATGGTCGTTGCCGGCGTTCGCGACGCTGGCGCGCAACAGCGTGGCGTACTTGTCCACGGCGCGAATGACGGCGCAGAGCATGACCAGAAAGACCATATTGTCGTGCGGCGTGTCACCGGGATCGAGCAGGTTGACGCCGTCGTCGGTGACCATGCTCCAGTTGTTGTGCTTGCCGGAGCCGTTGACGCCGGCAAAGGGCTTCTCGTGCAGCAAACAGACGAAACCGTGCCGGCGCGCTACTTTCTGGAGCGTGTCCATCGTCAACTGGTTGTGGTCGGTCGCGACGTTGACGGTGGAGAAGACCGGCGCCAGCTCGTACTGCGCTGGCGCGACCTCGTTGTGCTGTGTCTTGGCGGTCACGCTCAGCTTCCACAGCTCGTGGTTGACCTCACTCATGAAGCTGGCGACGCGCTCGTGCAGGGAGCCGAAATAGTGGTCCTCTAGCTCCTGGCCGCGTGGCGGTTTGGTGCCGAACAGGGTCCGGCCGGCCAGGACCAGGTCCAGGCGCTTGGCGTAGAACGATTGGTCGATCAGGAAGTACTCCTGCTCGGGTCCCATGGTCGCAGTCACGCGCGTGACCGTCACGTTGCCCAAAGCCCTGAGCACGCGCACCGCCTGCTTGTTCAGTGCATCCATCGAACGCAACAGAGGCGTCTTCTTGTCGAGCGCCTCGCCGGTATACGAGCAGAAGGCGCTGGGAATGCACAGGGTTACATTCTTACCGTCCTCCTTGACGAAAACCGGTGAGGTGCAGTCCCAGGCGGTGTAGCCGCGTGCTTCGAACGTGGCGCGCAGACCGCCGGAGGGAAACGAGGAGGCATCGGGCTCGCCTTGCGTCAGCTCCTTGCCGCTGAACTCCATGATGGTCCTTCCGTCGGGTGTCGGCGAGATGAACGCGTCGTGCTTTTCCGCGGTCAAACCGGTCATCGGCTGGAACCAGTGACAGTAATGCGTCGCGCCCTTTTCGATAGCCCAATCCTTCATGGCGTTGGCGATGACGTCGGCGGTAGCACGGTCGAGCGGCTGCTCGCCGTTGAAGGTCTTCTTGAGCGATCTGAACACGTTCTTGGGCAGGCGCTCGCGCATGGTGGCCTCGTTGAACGTGTTGCGACCAAACACCCCCGTTACATCGGTAGACATCTGGGACTCCTCAGTCGTGCTCATGTGTGCTTCTCGATCACCTGTATTCAGACATAGATGTGGTTCACACCGGAACCAAGGAAATACGAATATCGAAATCCGAAACAGATTCAAATGACCCGAATTCGAAATTCAAAACCCTACCGGCCGGGCGAGAGCCGTTTTTGTCATTGGGATTTCGGCCCTTGTGATTTGTTTCGGATTTCGACATTCAAATTTCGGATTTTATCCGTGAACGAGCCTACTCCGGCATTGGGTTCGTGCTCATGCTACGACTGCGTACGGCCTGTGTCAATGTGACAACCGGACTCGAAGGGAATCACGCGGCGGGAAGAAGGGATGAGGCTTGCGCCGTTCGGCTGTTCCCCAGCAGAATCGGCCGCCGGCAGGCAAGCCTCACCCACAACCCAATGCCAACTGCACAAGGCGTGCAGCGGAAGCCCTCTCAGACGATTCGCAGTGTCGCCGTAAGGGCAGGCCCCCGTGCCTGCCCAGGGCAACCACAGGGGGTTGCCCCTACGCGCACGACGAGTGAATTAGCAGTCATAGTACAGATGGAATTCGTACGGATGAGGCCGCAGCGCCATCTGGTCGAGCTCCTCGTTGCGTTTCCAGTTGATCCAGGAGTTCAGCAGCGACTCGGTGAACACGCCACCAGCTTTGAGGAATTCATGGTCCTTCTCCAGCGCGTCGATGGACTCGGCCAGCGAGCCGGGAGTCTTCGGGAACTTTGCCAGTTCCTCGGCGCTCATCTCATAGATGTTCACATCCAGGGGCTTGCCCGGATCGATCTTGTTCTGGATGCCGTCGATCATCGCCAGCAGCATCGCCGACCAGGTGAGGTAGCCGTTGGCGGTCGGATCGGGGCAGCGGAACTCCAGACGCTTGGCCTTGGCGCTCTTGGAATACATCGGGATTCGCACCGAAGCCGAGCGGTTGCGCGCGCTCATCACCAGGTTCACCGGCGCCTCGAAGCCGGGCACGAGCCGGCGGTACGAGTTCGTCGTCGGCGCCGCGAAAGCGAGCAGCGCCGCGGCGTGCTTGAGAATCCCGCCGATACCGTACAGTGCCAGTTGGCTCAGACCGGCATAGCCGTCACCGGCCATCAGCGTGTTGCCGTCTTTCCACAAGGATATGTGCGTGTGCATGCCGCTGCCGTTGTCCTGGAAGATCGGCTTGGGCATGAACGTCACCGACTTGCCGTGCCGCTTGGCGACGTTCTTGATGATGTATTTGTACCACATGAACTGATCGGCCATTTGCGTGAGCTCTTTGAATTCCATGTCGATCTCCGCCTGGCCACCGGTGGCCACCTCGTGGTGGTGCGCTTCGACCTTGATCCCCACCTTCATCATCTCATAGACCATCTCGCCACGCAGGTCGTGGTACGTATCCGTCGGGCTGACGGGGAAGTATCCGCCTTTGTAGCTGGGTTTGTAGCCGAGGTTCGGCTCTTCGAAGCGCGCCGTGTTCCACGACCCTTCGACCGAGTCGATGGAATAGTACCCGGTGTGCTGGTTCTGCTCGTAGCGGACCTCGTCGAAGATGAAGAATTCCGGTTCGGGACCGATGAAACACGTGTCGGCGATACCGGTCTTTTTCAGGAAGGCCGCGGCGCGCTTGGCGACGGTGCGCGGGCATTTGTCGTACATCTCGCGCGTCTCAGGGTCGACGATGTCGGCCAGCACGCTGACAGTGGGCTCGCGGAAGAACGGGTCGATAACCGCCGTGTTGGGGTCGCAGACCGCCATCATGTCGGACTGGTGGATTTCCTGCCAGCCGCGAATCGACGATCCGTCGAAGCCCAGCCCTTCCTCGAAGACGCCTTCGTCGATCGTCTCGACGGGATACGAGCAGTGTTGCCAGGTCCCGAGCATATCGACGAACTTAAGGTCCATCATCCGGGCGCCGTGTTTCTTGGCGAACTCAAAGAACTCTTTCGGTGTCATCTTGCTCTTCCTTTCTCTTGGCGATTGGGTCTTGCCGATTGCCTGCCGGCCTTGCCGGCGGCCTTTCTCACTATGTCACCGTCTGTAGCATGAGGTGGTCTGGGGAACCAGCCGGTGCGGATACAAGGTCGTGCAAACGCCGTGCCGGGCCTCTGACAACCGCACAAATAGATCATAACACCAATCAAAATAAGCACTTACGCTTAACTTGCCACAAACCACCGAAGCTGCGACGTCTACATTTTCGTAGAATCAAGGACGGAAGGGACTACATTTTTGTATCCACCACGGCCCGCCAGCAGCGGTTCAGCCAATGGCTGGGCCGCCACGTTCGCCGGTGCGGATACGGACGCACTCGGGCAGGTCCAGCACGAATATCTTCCCGTCGCCGATATTACCGGTGCGCGCGCCTTTGATGATGGCGTCGATGGTCTTTTCGACGAAATCTTCATTCACGGCGATCTCGAGCCTCACCTTCTTAAGTAGATTCACCTCGACATCCACGCCGCGATAGCTCTCGGTATAGCCTTTCTGCGCCCCGCAGCCGACGGCGTTGGTCACCGACATCTTGTGGACTTCCGCCTGATAGAGGGCCTTCTTGACGTCGTTAAGCTTGTGTGGCTGGATATACGCGACAATCAGTTTCATCGTTCGACTCCGCTCTATGTTCGTGGCTCGTCGCTCGTCTCTCGTCACCCGGTTCTCCTCTCTCGCGAGCGACGAGCCACGAGTGACGAGCGACGCCATGCGTTTAGGTGGAGGTGAAGATCTGGAAACCGGCGTAGGATTCCATGCCGTGCTCGCCGATGTCAAGACCGCGCAGCTCTTCCTCCGGCGAGACGCGCAAGCCCATCGTGTGCTTGATTGCCAGGAACACGGCGCCCATAGAGGCCATCACGAACAGGTCCACCGCCAAGGTGCCGAGCGCCTGGATGCCAAGCTGGGTGAGTCCGCCACCGTGAAACAGGCCGTCGTTAGCCAGTCCGAGCGACTGCTGTCCCCAGAGCCCGACTGCCAATGTGCCCCATAGACCGTTCATGCCGTGGACCGGGATGGCACCGACCGGGTCATCCACGTGTATGCGGTCGAGAAGGTAGACGCCCAGGACGACGACCACGCCGGCGACGCCGCCGATGGCAATGGACGCGGCCGGACTGACGTAATTGCACGGCGCGGTAATCGCTACCAGGCCGGCCAGACAGCCGTTCATCGTCATCGAAAGGTCGGGCTTGCCGAACGCCAGCCAGACCGTCGCCATCGCCGTGATGGCGCCGGCGCAGGCGGCGATGTTGGTATTGACGGCGATTCGTGAGATCGCTTCGCCGTCGCCGACGCCCAGCGTGGAGCCTGGGTTGAAACCGAACCAGCCAAACCACAGCAGGAACACGCCGAGCGCCGCCAGCGGGATCGAGTGGCCGGGGATCACGCGCGGCCGTCGGTCGGGACCGAACTTGCCGATCCGTGCGCCGAGGATGATCGTCCCGACGAACGATATCCAGCCGCCGACCGAGTGGACTACCGTCGAGCCGGCAAAGTCCGCGAATCCCATCTTCGCCAGCCACCCGTCACCACTCCAGATCCAGTGGCCCACGATGGGATAGATGACGGCGCTGACGATAGCGGTATAGATCAGGTAAGCCGGGAATTTCATACGCTCGGCCATCGCGCCCGCGACGATCGTCGCCGCGGCGCCCACAAAAGCCGCCTGGAACAGCCAGAACGCCCAAGGTTGCACGCCCGACGGGTTCTCCGCGCCGGACATGCCGAAACCCGTCCAGCCGATGAAGGCGTTACCCTTGCCGAACATGAAGGCATAGCCGACAAGGAAGAACATCACCGAAGCCAGGCAGTAGTCCAGGAAATTCTTCGTCAGGATGTTGCAGGCGTTCTTGGCTCTGGTGAAGCCGGCTTCGACCATGCCGAAGCCCGCCTGCATGAAGAACACCAGAAACGCCGCGATGAGTACCCACAAGGTGTCCAAGCCCAGAGACACAAGATGTTGTGTCTCTACGAGCGATTGCGCCGTCGGCGCCGCTTGGCCTGCCCAGGCGGTACCTGTGGCGCCGAGTGCCGCCACTACAACTATGGACATCCGGCGCCGTCGCGCCACGAAACCACTTCGCTCTGTCATCACTGCTGCATCTCCTTGTCGGGCCATCTTCTGATTTCGGATTGCAGATTGTGGATTGCGGATTAGCGTCGCGACGCCGATCTAGAATCCGTAATCCGCAATTGAGAGATGCCTGTTACAAAGCCCGTGCCAGAGCGCAGAATGCGACCGCAATCGCGCAAACGACTGACAAGGAAGATGTTAGGAGAGAACGGACACGTGCGAACCAGACGCTGTGATCTACATTATTGTGTTACGATCGCCGTACGCGCACATTTTCGTAGTATGGCGGGGCTTCTGACTGCTATTCGGAATCGGGTTGTTTGGAGTTCCGCCTTTAGGCGGTTTTCTTTTGACCCGCCTAAAGGCGGAACTCCGAACTAGGCCCCTTGCGGGACGATGTAGATCTCGACGCGGCGGTTCTTGGGATTACCGCCTTTGTTGGGCGCGTTTTCCTCGACGGGACGATACTCGCCGAAACCGCGAGTGCTCAGGCGCTTGGGCTCGATGCCGTCACTCTCCATCGCGGCCGCGACGGAGATGGCTCGGTGCGATGCCAGGTGGCGATTGGTCGGATGGGCCTCCTTGGTTGCAGGCCGCGCGATCCGCATGTCGTCGGTATGCCCGGCCACAATGATGTCGAACTGCTTCGCTTGCGGCGAGTTGAGGATATTCGACAACGTCTTGATCGTTTCGGCGGCAGTGGACGTTACCGTGTCGGAGCCCTTCTCGAAGAGCAGGTCACTCTTGAAGCGAACCAGGCCCCTTTCCGAATCGAACTCGACCATATCGCTGTCGCGGGCGAAATCCTCCAGCGCCGTGCTGACCTCGACCGGCAGCGGCGAGACACCCATCAGCTTTTCCTGCATGGACTTGATCAGCTCTTCCTTCCTGGCCAAGTCCTCTTCGAGGGCGGCGACCTTCTGACGGAGCGCGTCGACCTCGACGTCGCCCGTCTGCTTGGTGGCATCCAACTGCTTCTGCAATTGATCGCGCTCCAGGCGCAAGGCCCCCAGTTCACTCTGCAACCTGGCGATCTCCCTCTGCTGCGTCTGGTTGGCCAGGTCCCGATCCTGCATCCCAGATCCGCAGCCGCCCACAAACGCCACGCCCCCCACCAGAACAAGCACAACGATCAACGTCGAAAGCCTCACGCTCCGCATGGTTCAATCCTTTCCACTATCAAGAATCCTGCGTAACTTTCCCGTATGAGATGGGTTCCCAGACGCGCTATTCTCGCGTTTGGAACCCAGTGCCGTATGGATGGCATAGGGCCTCCTGTCCCCGGGGGGATGGGTCCCTCCCTGGCTACAACGGCGTTAATAGAACGAATCCGGCGCGTGCCGTCAAGGGCAATTCGGAGAATATCGACGCCGCGAGGGCCCCCTTCCTCTTCGCGGATAACGCGCTTTGAAGTCCGCTCAATCGGATGAGCGTTGCCGCGCAGGCGACGCGCTGCTACACGTGGATTTGGGGCTTGTAGTCCTCGGTCTTGTGGCGGACGATTGTGCCCTCAATCATGTAGATGACGTCCTCGGCGATGTTGGTGGCGTGGTCGGCGATGCGTTCGAGGTGGCGGGAAGCGCTGAGCAGGTGGATGAGCGACTCGGTCTGCTCGGGCCGGGCGCCGATGCCTTGCTGAATGACGACGTACATCTGGCGGTTCATCGCATCGATTTCGTCGTCGCAGGTCAGCACCCGGCGTGCCTGGGAGGCGCTGAGATTGACCAGGGCATCGAGGCTGGTCGCGAGCATGTTCTGCGCCTTGCGAGCCATCGCCTGGAAGTCGAGGGAAATACTGACCGGCGGCTGGGTCGCCAGGAACGCGGCGCGCTCCGCTATGTTGACGGCCAAATCGCCGACGCGCTCGAGGTCATTGTTGATCTTGAGAACCGCGATGATGAACCGCAGGTCGATCGCGACCGGCTGGTGCAGCGCGAGGATCTTGAGGCAGCTTTCCTCAACCTGCACTTCCATCTCGTCGATCTCGATGTCGCTGTCGATGATCCGGCGCGCCGTCTCCTCGTCGCGGTTGGCGATGGAAGCGGTGGCTTCGCGCACCGCCTGTTCCACCAGGGCGCCCAGGGTCAGGATGTCCCTCTTGAGGTTCTCGATTTCTCTTTGCAGATGAACAGCCATAGCGTACTCCGTATCTCGTATCCCGCATCTCGTCTCTCGTTGGTCGCGTCGCGAGATACGAGATACGATTCACGAGATATGCTTAGCCAAACCGGCCGGTTACATAGTCTTCGGTTTCCTTCTTGCCGGGATTGCGGAAAATCTTCGCGGTCCGGTCGTATTCGATCAGCTCACCCATGTAGAAGAACGCGGTCCGCTCGCTGACGCGCGCCGCCTGCTGCATGTTGTGCGTGACGATGACGATAGTATACGTGGTCTTGAGCTGCTCCATCAGGTCTTCGATGCGTCCGGTCGCGATGGGGTCGAGCGCCGAGCAGGGTTCGTCCATAAGGAGCACGCGCGGTCGAGTCGCCAGCGCCCGGGCGATGCACAGGCGCTGCTGCTGACCACCCGACAGGGCCAGCGCCGATTTCTTCAGGTCATCTTTGACCTCGTCCCATATCGCCGCGGCCTTAAGGCTCTGCTCCACGACGTGCTGGAGCTGGCCTTTGTTTCTGACTCCTTGCAGGCGCGGGCCGTAGGCGATGTTGTCGAAGATGCTCTTGGGGAAGGGGTTGGGCTTCTGGAAGACCATGCCCACCTGCTGGCGCAGGTTAACGAGGTTGGTGCGCTTGTCGTAGACGTCCTGGCCATCGACCGCCAGGCGGCCCTCGGCCCGCACGTGGGGAATCAGATCGTTCATGCGGTTGATACTGCGCAGGAAGGTGCTCTTGCCGCAACCACTGGGCCCTATGATGGCCGTGACCATGTGCGGAAGGATGTCCATCGTGATGTTTTTGACGCCCGCCTTGGCGCCATAGTACAGGCTGAATCGCTCGGAGCGGATGATCGCTTGTTCGCCAGCCGGCACCGTCTCCAAAGGCTTCGTGGCTTTGCGGTTCTGGGCCGTTGCCATGATGTCCATCTTACTACCAGGGCGAGGCACTGTCGCCTTTCCTCTGTCCTCGGTCGGCGGAGACGCAAGATATTGCGTCTCTACGGGGGGCGGATCGCTTGGCGGGGTCATGAGGCTGGACATTATTGGCCTTTCAGTTTCTTGAAGACGCGTGAACGCAGGACGATGGCCATGGCGTTGAGGACCAGGATCAGCAGGATCAGCGTGACGACCATGCCGTACTGGTTGTGCGGCACCATCATCGCCAGGCGGTCCTCGACGGCGATGCCATAGCTGCCGCGCGACAAAGTGCGCGTCGGTTCGAAGACCGACTTGGCCATCGGGCCGATCCAGACCGCTCCGGTGAAGAGAATCGGCGCCGTCTCGCCGGCGATGCGGCTGAGACTGAGAATCATCCCGGTCAGGATGCCGGGCAGCGCGGCCGGGAACGTGACCGTGACGAACGTGCGGAACTTGCTGGCGCCCAACGCCAGCGAGCCCTCCTTGAACGATTGAGGCACCATGCGAATGGCTTCTTCGCTGGCGCGAATCATCACCGGCAGCGTCAGGACCGCCAGCGTCATGGAGGCGCCGAGGATACAGGGTTTGGGCTCGAACCCCAGCCGCGGAAAGAGAAAAAGGATGAAAAACGCCAGGCCGAACAGGCCGAACACGATGCTGGGCACGCCGGCCAGCGTGTTGATGCTCATGCGGATGATGCGCATGACCCAGTTGTCCGCGGTACACTCGACCAGGTAGGCCGCAGCGATAACGCCCAGAGGTACGACGAATGCCATGCCGAGGACCGTGATCAGCAGCGTGCCGATGATCTCCGGTCCGACGCCGCCGAAATAGTGACTGTCGACGTTGTCATCGAGGAAGTACTGCCAGTAGACCGTGAACCGGGGATGGAGCATCTTCTCGGCATTGGCTTGGATGTACCCAAACAGGGGCTCCAGCGACGTGCCGGCAAAGAGGGCCGCTCTCGGTTCCTCCCGGCGTACGAGAGGCGCGTTCGGCTCGGCCTCAACCCAGAATTGGCGGTACTTGAACTGATGAAGCAGTTGTCGCGCCTGGTCCCAGCGGGTGGCGCCGTAATGGAGCATTGCCAGCGGCGGGAGGGGCCCGCCGGGACGCGGCCCCAAAAGACCGGGCCGCTCGGTCGAGCCGAACAGGATGCCCTCGACCTCTTGCAGAGACGCTTTGTACTCGTGGTGTTTGCTCAGGTCCACCTGCTCGGCCGCGTTCAGGAAGTCCTTGGCGAGCTTGAAGTAGCCCTCGGCGCCGGTGCCCTTGAAGGCGGGATCGTCTGCCGACTGCAGCACGCTCTCGAGGTCCGTTCGTATCTCGTTGATGTCCTGGCTGGCGAAGGCGGCTTCGAGCTGATCGCGAATGTCGCGGCTGCGCTGGCGCAGCTCGGTATACCGCTCCGTCGCAACGCCTTTGAAACGCAGTTCCTCGCCGAAATCGCGATTGATCCGGCGCGCCGCGTCCGAGATGGCTTCAATGTCGATCCCCTTGCGGAAGGTGTCGATCAGGGAATAGACCTCGCGGCGCGCCTCTTCGGTCTGAGCGATCTCGGCATCGAGCGCTTCGGAACCGCCCCGTTTGAAGAGATCGCGCTGCATCTTACGAAACTCGACGGTTCCCCCGAACAGGACCGCGCCGCTGCCGCGGTAGACCATGGGCCCGAGCACGCCGATCAAGACGAGCGTCAGCAATACCACCGACAGGCCCGCCAGGACGGTGAAGACGCGATCCAGAGCTCCGCGTGTGCGTAGGTTCATTTAGGTCTTCCCGGCGGCTTTCTTCGCCCGCGACAGAAAATACTCGCTGATGACGTTCAGAACGACGGTCATGAGCAGCAGGATGACGCCGACGGCAAACAGGGCACTGCGATGCGACACGCCGCCGATGTCCGGCGCCTCGCCCATCTCGCCGGCGATGGTCGCGGTCATCGTGCGGATCGACTGCGACAAATCCCACCAGGGGTGCGGAATTTGCGTGGCATTGCCGGAAGCCATCCAGACGACCATGGTCTCGCCAATGGCGCGCATCATGCCCAGCACCACGGCCGCGATGAGACCACTGTGCGCGGCGGGAATGACGACCTTGACGACCGTCTCCAGGCGGGTAGCCCCGAGACTGTAGGAAGCTTCGCGCAGCTCCCGGCCGAGCGCCGAGATCGAGTCCTCGCCCACGCTGATAATCGTCGGCAGCGCCATGACCGCCAGGATCAGGGCCGCATTCAAGGCGTTCGTGCCGGTCGTGAAGCCGAAATGCTCCTGGAGCCACGGCGCCAGCACGAGGATCGCGAAGAATCCGTAGGCGACGGAGGGAATCGCGGCCAGAATTTCGACGACGGGCTTGACCACGTTGCGGACCTTCCACGAGACGATCTCGCTGAGGAACACGGCCGCCAGAATACCGACCGGCACCGCGAACACCAACGCCGCCACAGAAACGTAGATCGAGCCGACGATGAGCGTCAGCGCACCGAAAGATGGATCGTCAGCGGTCGGACGCCAGTCCTGGCTCGCCAAGAATTTCGTGAGGTCGTAGCCGCCAAGGAACGGCACCGATCGGAGAACGACAAAAACGAGAATCAGAAAGACCACCAGGACCGACGTGCAGGTAACCACGAGCAGCAGCGCCCGGCCCAGATAGGCGCCGACGAAACCCAGCAGGTCCTCGCCGGGCGTAAGCGCCAGCGGCCGAGGGGAAGCTTCGGCCGCCGGCTCCAGTGCGACAGTCACGTCTCTATCCACTATTTCGTCCTGCCGGTGACATTGGAATGCGGTTGCCCGTCTGCTAATAGTCCGTAAGGGGCACGAATCCCTTGGCTTCGACCAGTTCCTGGCCCTTTTCCGTCAGGTAGAAGGTGCAGAACTTGTGAACCATCGAGCCCAGCTTGGGATAGCCGTTGGTGAACATAAACAGCGGCCGGGCCACCGGATACGTGCCGCTGGTGATCGTCTGCCGCGTCGGCAGAATCTGGTCCACCTTCACCGCCTTGACCGAGGAATCGACGAAACCCAGCCCGACGTAGCCAATGGCGCCTTGCGTCGTCTTGACGCGTGCCTGCGCCTGGGGATTGGAGTTAACGTATTCCACGCCTGGGCCCATCTTCTGACCTGCCATGACCAGTGTCTCAAACGTTTCGTATGTCCCGGAGGAGGTGTCCCGGCTGATTGCCACGATCAGGGCATTGACGCCGCCAACCTGGCTCCAGTTGGTGATTTTGCCGGCGTAGATATCACGGATCTGGGCCTTGGTCAGCGCCGAGACCGGATTGGACGGGTGCAGTACGACGCAGACCCCGTCCATGGCGACTACGTGAGCCACCGGTAAAACGCCCTTGCCTACAGCCTTGGCGAACTCGTCGGCCTTCATAAACCGGCTCATATCCGCGATGTCGCAACGTCCGTCGATCAGTGCTGCGGCGCCGTCGCCGCTGCCGGTCTGGTTGACGGTGATCTGCAAGTCGGGGTAAACCGTCTTGAAGTAGCCGGCAAACGCGTCGGCAATCGGTCCGACGGTCGTGGACCCTTCGATCTGCAGGGTCTCCGCCGGTGCGGCGACGCCCCCCACCAGCAATAGCAGTACACTCACAAGCATGGTCTTCATGTAGATCTCCTTTCCCGTCTTGTACGGTATTCCTGTTAGAAATGTGTTAGCGCCTGACTAGCTGCGCGTTAGAAACCCGATCCGTGTAAGGGATTAGAATTTCAGCACGAGATCCGCCTGGAGACGGCTGTAGTCCAGATCCGGTCCGCTCCGGTCGATGGTATCCAGGAAGTACGTCAGCGCTGCCTGGACGTTCTTGGCCACCTGGTAGGCAAAGGCAAAACGATGGCCCTGGCCGCCGGTGCCGCCGCCGATGAAGTCGGAGTCGGTGAAGGCGCCGACAACGGCATCGGCCTCCAGATCGCGGTAGTCGTAGCTGAACTGCCACGAGCCGGGGTCTTTGGCCTTATTGATCGTGGTCCCGACGAGCCAGCCGGTGTCCTGATCGGTAATCGCATCGACGTTGTGGACCCAATCGCCAAAGACAGAGAACGGCAGGTCGAATACCTTCGTCGTATATTCCGCAAACAGCTCGATAAGCGTGTAGTCGCTGGCCCAGGTGTTGCCGGGCCCGGCGGTATTGCCGGCGAGGATGCCATAGGCATCGGTGCGGCCCTGGAGATTCGTGTAGTTGTAGTAGCCGGCTCCAAAGACCAGCGTGTCGGGGTTGCCAAGGGTCTTGGTCAGGTAGCCTTGGACGCCGAACAGACCGGTATCGACGCCAGAGGAGCTTTCATTGACCCAGAAGCCGCCGGCATTGATCTGCCCCTTCGTGCTCGGATTCAGCGAGAAGCCGTACTGGCCCGATATGCCCTCGGGATTGAGGTCGCTGTCCCAGATCATCTGATTCTTGCCGACGGCCAGGAAGGGGTTCTTGACCTTGCCGCCAAAGACGTTCAGCCCGTCCAGACGGCCGGGATGATAGTCGAAGTAGGCCAGATCGAGCCAGATATCCTTGCTGGAGAAGTACTTCGTGAGCGTCTGGTTGCTGGAGATCGGGTCGCCGATGTCATCGGTGCCGACCAGGTCTCTTTCGCCCGAGGCCAGCCGGAAAGCCACGTCCCACTCGTCCGCTACCTTGGCTTCCAGGCCGAGGCGGGCCCGGATGCGGTTACGGTGACGCTCGGGACTGCCTTGCTTATCGATGAACTCGTAGCGATACCGGAAGTCGCCCGACCATTTGACGTTCTTGGCCCACTCTAGAGCCTGCGGGATGACGCCCTCCTTCGGCTGCGCTTGGACTGTCTCGAGGGCCTGCTCCATATCCTCCTTCTGGCTGCGTTCCTTCAGCCTTTGTCTGGCTTCAAGCTGGTTGATCCGGTCTTCCAGCTCGGCGGTCCGCTGTTTCTGTCCGGCCAACTCCTGCCTGAGATCGTCAATCTCATCGGATCGCGCGATGGCCGGCCACACTAGGGCGCCTATCATCACGATCGATAAGCGCAGACTCCAACCCTTGACCTTCCCTTTGTCCATTTTCAGCGTCTCCAACAAAGGACCTCGGTATCCGGCGCGCCCCCAAGGTCAAGTCCTGAGGACGCATTGACAACCGGTTCTGCCCTTGAGTACCGTATGCGTATTAAGGCCGGATCAGGCTTCCGTTAGAATTGCGCTAAACCCACGGAGGCGAGGTCAGCACCGACGGCCCAAGTCTGTCGCGACGGCCGGGCCTGGAGAGCGGGTGCTAACCACCGGGCAAACGCAAGGTGAACCTGCTGCCCTGTCCGGGTGTGCTGCTGACCGTCACGTGCCCACCGTGGACGGAGGCGATGTGCTTGACGATCGCCAAGCCTAGCCCGGTGCCGCCCAGCTTGCGGCTGCGGCTCTTGTCGACCACGTAAAACCGTTCGAAGATCCGCGTCAAATGTTCTTGCGGTATGCCGCAGCCGGAGTCCCGCACGTCGATGGCAACGAACGTGTCCTGCCAGCGGACTTCGATATCCACCCGGCTGCCTTCGTCGCTGTACTTGACGGCGTTGTCCACCAGGTTGATGACGGCCTGCTCCAGCAACGGCGCGTTGATCTTGGCTTCGAGATCGTCGTCACAGGATAATGCGACTTTGACTTGCTTCTGTTCGGCCCTGACGCTGGCCAGGTCGACCGCAGCCTCGAGGACGGGACGCAGCTTCATCGTCTCGAACAGAATGGCGCGCCGTTCCGTCCCTTCTTCCAGGCGCGAGAGGCTCAGCAGATCGTCGATAATGGAGTTGAGACGCTCGGCGTGCTTAGCGATGATGCCCAGGTAGCGCTGCGTCTGCTCGGGATCGCCCAAGTTGCCCTCCCGGAGGGCCTCTACGAAACCCTGGATCGACGTCACCGGCGTTTTCAGCTCGTGCGAAACGTTGGCCACGAAGTCGCGCCGCAGGTTCTCCAGCCGATGAATTCGCGTCATGTCGCTCAAGACAATGACGGCCCCGACGCGCCGACCCTGCGGATCGGCCAGACCGGCGCCGTGCAGGTGGAAAAAGCGCCCGCCTTCATCGGGGAAAGATGCGTTGCCTTCCGTGGGCTGGTCGCTGCTGAGCGTGCGGTGGACGAACTGCTGCAAGCCAACGTTGCGGATCACCTCCTCGACGTTCCGTCCCGCAGCGGAAGCGGGATCGATGCTCAACAGTCGCGCCGCCGCGACGTTCACACTGACGATGTGCCCGGCCGCATCGACTGCCAGAACGCCTTCGGCAAGGCTGGAGAGCACCGCCTTCAATTCGTTGCGCTGCTCGGTGATCGTGCGGATTCTGTCCTGAAGCTGAGTCGCCATGGCGTTGAGCGCCTTGGCCAGATCGTCGAGCTCCGCGGCGCCGCCCGTGGGGACACGGATGTTAAGCTGCCCTTCGGCAAAGAGTTGCGCTATGCCTTTCATCTGGGTGACGGGTTGACCGATGCGGCGGGAGATGAGGTAGCTCAGGAAGGCGGCACCCAGCGCCACCGCGACCCCGGCCCAGACGACGTTGACATAGACGCCATGCATCGTCTCGCTGATTTCCGTGGTGGGAATGGCCGTGCGGACGATTGCTGTAGGCTGGCCGCCCTGGACGATGGGCATCGCGACGTACATCATGTCCTTGCCGAGCGTCGGGCTCAGACGAACCGACTGGCCGTAGCCTATTCGCAGTGCCTGTATGAATTCGGCTCGATCAGAGTGGTCCTTCATCTGGGCAGGGTTCTCATCGGAATCGCCGAGCACCTTGCCGCCGACGGTGATGACCGTCAGACGGAGTTGCCCATCGCCGGCCGCGCCCAACTTCTTACACAGCGCGTCAATCTCGGCAGGATCCCCACCGCTCAATGCTGCGGCAATCTGCGGCATGCTCATCTCCGCCGCCAGCCGCAACTCATACTCGATCTGGTCCAGGAAGAACTCGCGCAGGGTGTATGAGAAGTACGCCGTCGCGACCACCAGCGCCGCCAGGATCACCGCCAGGAAGAACGGGTAGAACTGCCAGATTAGTCTTCTTCGCGACATTCTCTTGACCACCTTGCCGGCGTCAAGCGACCGATCAGGCAACCGGGTCTACCTTCTTGGGCTTGACCCCTTCCCATTGCAGGCCGCCGATGATCGCCTGGGCAATATTCGTCAAATGATCGCCGATCTTCTCGACGTTGTCTACGAGGTCGATGAAGATCAGACCCGTAACCGCCGAGCAGATGCCGTCCGTCATCCGCGCCACGTGGCTGCGGCGGAACTCCACCTGCATCTGGTTGAGCTTGCGCTCGCTGGCCAGAGCGGGTCGGGCCTGCTCCACGTTGCCGCTTTCCAGCGCCGCGATGACGTCGGCGAACATCGTGGATATCTCGCCCCTCAGGTCGCCCGCCTCCTGCATCGCCGCGCCGCTGAAGGACAGTCTCTGCTGCATCTTGCGGTCGGCAATCTCAGCAATGTTCACGGCGTGATCGCCGACACGTTCAAGATCGTTGACGGCATGCAACAGCACCGGCAGCTCGGTAGAAACACTTTCGGATAGCGTCTCCTGGGACAGATCGGACAGATACGACGTGATCTCCAACTGAAACGAATCGACCTGGTCCTCGATTTCCCGGACCGCCTTGACGGACTTGGGGTTGTCGGCGAGCAGACCATCAACCGCCATCGTCACGGCGTGCTCGGCAGCCTTTGCCATGCGCACGATCTCGCGACGCGCCTGCGCGAGCGCCAGCACCGGCGTATTCAGCAGGTGCCGCTCCAGCACCACCGGTTGCCAGACCACCTCATCGGCCTTGACCGGCAGAATCCACATGACAACGATTTCGAGGCCGCGCATCAAGGGAAGAAACACGATGGTGTTGAATACATTGAACATGCTATGCGCGATGGCCAGACTGACCATGATCGTCCCTTTCGACAGACTGAAGGGCGCGACCCATTCAACGGCGTCGGCAAACCAACCCAAGCTGACGAAAGGCAGAATGTAGAGGACGCCGATGACGTTGAACATCGTGTGTCCCATCGCGGTCCGTCGGGCGTTGCGCGAGGTCCGCAAAGCCGCGATCTGAGCGGTGATGGTCGTACCGATGTTGTCTCCCAGGATGAACGGAACCGCGACGCGGAGCACCAGGTCCCAATCCGTCCCGAAGGCGCCCTGGAAGGCCAGGGTCTGAATCATGGCAATCGAAGCGGAACTGCTCTGCAACAGCATCGTCAGGATCGTTCCGGCCAGGACCGCCAAGATGGGGTTGCCTCCCAGCCAGATCAGCGCCTGCTTGGCGCCCTCGTGGTGCTCCAGCGGAGCGAACGCCTCCTTCATGAAGTGGATGCCCATGAACAGCAGGCCGAAGCCGAGCATGATCTGCCCGACGCTCCTGGCCTTCTCTGATCTGCCGACGATGCTGAACAGGAACCCCACGCCGATCATCGGCAAGGCGTAGCTGCTGATCTTGAACATCGCGAAGGCCGAGACGAGCCAGGCGGTGAACGTCGTGCCGATATTGGCGCCGAGCACCACGCACAGCGCCTGGCGCAGCGTGAGCAAGCCAGCGTTGACGAGCCCGACCGTCATGACCGTCGTCGCCGAGCTCGATTGAATCAGGCACGTCACGAAAGCGCCCATCAGGACAGCGATCAAGCGGTGTCTGGTCAATGCCTCCAGCAGGCTCTTGAGCTTCTGTCCGGCCGTCTTCTTCAATCCGTCGGTCATGAGCTGCATACCGAAAAGAAACAGCCCTAACCCGCCGACGGTGCCGAAGAACATGTCTTTGATGTCCATACCTATCCTCTATCGATTGCTGCTACTTGAGCCCTGGTCGGTCGGCAGACCGCCGCGACCTTCCCTATCTGGAGCCCTGATCTTCTGTTGGCAGGCCTGTCTACTGCTCGTTGTCCGGCTGCCCTCCGCCGACGATGCGCGGTTCGACGCCGGCCCACTGCAGGCCGCCCATGACCGCCTGGGCGATGTTGGTGAGATGGTCGCCGATCTTCTCCGCGTTGTCGACGAGATCGATGAAGATCAATCCTGCCTCCGGCGTGCAGAGTCCATCCCGCATCCGGTCGACGTGAGCGCGGCGGAATTCCATCTGCATGGCGTTGAGATTGCGCTCGTTCGCGAGTGCCGCGCGGGCCGGCTCGGTGCTGTTGTCCTGGAGGGACGCAATGATGCGATCGAACATCTGCTCGAGTTCCGCCTCCAGTCGCTCCGCCTCCCTGAGGGCCGAGTCGCTGAATACGATCTTCTGGTCGATCTTGCGTTCGGCAATCTCGACGATGTTGACGGCGTGATCGCCCACCCGTTCGAGGTCATTGACAGTATGGAGCAGTACAGGCAGCTCAATCGAGACTTCGTCGGAAAGGTGCCGACTCGATAGTGCCGACAGGTAAGAGGTGATTTCGAACTGGAAGACGTCGGTGAAATCCTCCGCCTGGCGAGCCAGCTCGAGCTTGCGAAAGTCGCTGTCGGCGATGCCGCTGATAGCGGTTCGGACCGCCCGTTTGGCGGTCTTGGCCATGCGCACGATCTCGCGTTTGGTCTGCTCCAGCGCGATCTCCGGCGTGTCCAGCAGGTGTTTCTCGAGCACGACCGGCCTCATGGCCGCATCGTGGGCCCGCTCCGGAACCAGCCAGACGACCACGCGCGCCAGCAGGCCGGCCAGCGGCAGGAAGACGCCGGAATTGATGACGTTGAACACGGTGTGAGCGACCGCAATGGACATCGCAATCGTTGTCGGTCCCAGCCTCCAGGGCGAGACCGCGACCACCAGCGCTGCGAAAAGGCCGAAGTGGACGAACGGATACGCCAGCGCCGAGCCCAGAATGTTGAAAATCGTGTGCGCCCAGGCGGCACGCCGCGCGTTCAGATTGGCCTGGAGCGCCGCCAGTTGAGCCGTGATCGTCGTGCCGATGTTGCTGCCCAGCACGAACGGGATCGCGACATCGAGCGCCACCTGCCAGTCGCGGCCGAAAGCGCCGCCGATCGCCAGCAATTGGACGATCGCGATCGCGGCCGAGCTACTCTGAAGCAGCATCGTCACGACGGCGCCCGCCAGGATTGCCAGAAACGGCTTGTCCCCCAGCGAGACGAAAAGCTGCTGAACGCGTTCGCTTCCCTGCAGCGGCCCGAACGCGTCCTTCATGTACTCGATGCCAAGGAAGAGAATCCCGAAGCCCAGCAGGATTTGCCCCAGGTTCTTCATCTTGCGCGTTCGACCAGCCACGTGCAGGACGAAACCCAGGCCCACCGCAGGCAGCGCGTACGCGGCGATCTTGAAAGCGCCCAGGCCGGAGATCGAGACCAGCCACGCGGTAGCAGTCGTGCCGACATTGGTGCCTATAATAACGCAAACGGCCTGCTTCAAAGTAAGCAGGCCCGCGTTGACGAAGCCGATGACCATGACGCTGGTCGCCGAACTGGACTGCACCAAGGCAGTCACGCCGGCGCCGATGACGAAGGCGACAATCGCCTTCTTTGTCATGGATTCGAGGATCCGCTTGAGCTTGCGACCGGCCACGGCCCGCAGGCCCTCGGACATCAACCTCATGCCAAAGAGAAAGAGTCCCAGTCCTCCGATGGTGTAGAAGATAGTGTTTTTGATCATACGATTCGCTCTGGAAACGGGCGAAAGTCAAATGTCTTTGACCGAGAAGCCTTTCTATCTGCTCCGGCGGTGACGGTCAAGGAGCATTTCCACAGGGCCTCGAAAAAGGACGAGTCGCGCATCGGCGCCTCAATCCATAAACCGGTATCCCACGCCGCGAACCGTCTCCACGTACTTGGCGCAGGGTCCCAGCTTCTTGCGCAACGAGACGATCTGGACGTCCACGGCGCGGTCGGTCACGAGATAGTCGCTGCCGTGGATGGCGTCAACAATCTGATAACGAGTGAAGACCCGGCCCGGCCGCTTGGCCAGCGTATGGAGAATGTTGAACTCCGTCAGGGTCAGGGAGACAACATCGTCGCTCACCAGCACCTCGTGGCGCTCGGGATCGATGGTCAGTTCGTGAATTCTCACCACCGCACGCGCGTCGGCGCCCTCGGGCCGCCGGCGCAAGAGCCGTCGCACGCGCGCCACCAGGACTTTGCCGCTAAAGGGCTTGGTAACGTAGTCGTCGGCGCCCACCTCCAAACCTGCGACGATATCCGCCTCTTCGCCTTTCGCGGTCAGCATGATCAGGGGGATCTGCTGCGTCTTGGGGTCGTTCTTGAGGCGTTTACAGACCTCCAGCCCGTCCATACCCGGCAGCATCAAATCGAGCACGATCGCATCGGGCCTCCTCGAGCGCGCCTGGTCCAATGCCTCCTCGCCGGTCTCGCAGGGCAATGTCTTATACCCCTCCCGGCTCAGATTCAATTGGACCAACTCTCGAATGTCCTCTTCGTCGTCCACCACGAGGATGGTTTGCTTGGCCATGCCTGTCTCCCCGACAGCGACCCCGTTTGCAGTTGGGGACGCTCGTGTGATCGACGCCTCGGCGCCCACCGAGACTCATCGGCGTCACGACTGCTCGCGATTATACGCGATGAACCGCCGACAATGGAAGAAACTCACCCGCCTGTCCGGAAACCCCGGTCGGCGGAATAGGGAAGCCTTTTCCTAACAGAAAATTAACATGATTCTAACAATCGCGTAATGGGCCGCTAACTTCCCTCACGTAAGTTCCTGTGAAACACCGTCATGACAGAATGTCGCAACCGCGAGTCCGGCCGTGGACAGAAGTCCCAGAACGCCGGGCCGGGAGGTTCGAAATGGGCAATCTGCTCCAACCGGTCATTTGTGCCGCTGGCTGCGTTTACCTGATGATGCACGTCGTGCACGGTCTGTTATCCGCGATCGATGCTTTCAAGAACCGCCATCCGCACGACCGGCTGGACGACGCACAGCGATCCAACCGCGTGGTGAGCCGTGACGTCGTGACCGGCCGTCGAGACACCGTCGGCGTGGAATCGAGAGCGTCGTCACGATAGCCGGTTCCGGGGCAGCAGTCAGCTCTTGCGGATGTGCTCGTCCAGCGCCTTGAGCAACACTTCGGGCTTGACCGGCTTCTCCAGGACCTGCTTGACCGGCAGCCAGGTGCTGTCGGGCTCGAACCCGAAGGGCAGGTTCATTTCCCGCCGAATCCCGGTCATCATAATGATGGGGATCTCCCTGGCCTTCTCGTCGTCGTGCAACTTCCGCGCGACGTCGAAGCCTTCGTGCTTGGTCGTCATCATCACGTCAAGCAGGATGATGTCCGGATTCTCCGCCAAGGCTTTCTCGACCCCCTCTTTGCCGTCGAAGGCCGTCTGAACGTCGTACCCTTTGGCGTCAAGCAGGTTCGAGATGGCCTCGACGAATTCCGGATCATCATCAATCATCAACACCTTCTTGGCCATTGCCTAGTTCTCCTTGCAATTTCCAGACCAGTTCAACTCGATTTGAGTTCGCACAAAGCGTGGCAACGCCGTCCCTTGAGGGAATCGCCACGGGAATAGTCCAAAAACCGTCCGATGCCGGTAACCATCGACTCCAGGCAGCCGGCGCAGGAACCTGGAGACTCCGTGACGCAGCGCTTGCCGGGGTAGATGTCATACAGCCGTCGATAGGGCAACGGCGTGAAGCTGGGCATCAGGACATTGGCACCGACCTGCAAGGCAGGGATCCTTCCATCCCCTGGACCGATGCTGCCCAGGGCCGTCGTCGCGGGTAGATGCGAGTCCCTGGTAACGATGCGCGTCAGCGCCAGGACTTTCAAGGTCATGCGTACGTTGCCGACCGCCTGCGCGCCAAGCTCCGTCATGGGGTGAGGAATGAACGTGCCTATCCCGATCATATCGAAATCACGTTTCGCCAAGAACTCTATGTCACCGGCCAGGCTGGCAGCCGTCTGGCCTCGCAGCCCGACGAGGCAGCCGGACCCCACCTGATATCCCAAAGCCTCCAGGTCGTCAAGACAGCGTAGGCGATTCTCGAAGCTCATGCCTGGGTGATGCGCCGCGTAAAGCCCGGGATCCGACGTCTCTATCTTCAGCAGGTATCTGTCGGCGCCGGCCTGACGCCACATGCGGTAGACTTCCGTCGGCCACTCCCCCACCGACAGCGTCACCGCCAGATCGTGCCGTGACTTGACCTCGGCGATCAAGTCAGCCAGCCACCCGGCGTCCAGATCGTCGTCTTCGCCGGACTGGAGGACAACCGTCTTGATGTTCTGCGACGCGATCAAGGACACGCTGTCGAGAACCTGGCCGGCGGTCAGATGGTACCGTTCGAGCTTGTGGTTGTTTCGGTGCAGGCCGCAGTAGAGGCAGGTATTGCGACAATGGTTTGAAAACTCGACGATCCCGCGCAGCAGAATGCCGTCACCCATGTATTGCCGGCGCACCTGGTCCGCAAACGCGAACAATTCAGCGCAATCCCGCTCGTCTTCACGGCGCAGAACGTCCTCGACATCGGCGCGAGCGGGCGTTTCGGCCTTGCAGATGCGCTCCAACGGCGTTCGTATCGGCGTTTGCGCCATCTATTTGTTCGCCTGCTTGCGATACTGGTTGATGAGCTGCGTGACCTTCTTGGGTGTCAGCTCGCCGTGAATCTTATCATCGATCATCACGACCGGCGCCAGCCCACAGGCGCCCAGGCAACGGGCGGGCTGAAGCGAAAAAAGTCCATCTTCCGTCACATCACCGACGTCGATCTTCAGCTCGTCTTTGATCGTCTGGAGGATCTGCGCGGCGCCGCGCACGTAGCAGGCGGTACCCAGGCAGACCGAGATCACGTGCTTGCCGGGAGGAGCGAGGTTGAAATAGTGATAGAACGTCGCGACGCCCCAGATATGCGCCGTCGGAATCCCCATCTCCTGAGCGATCTCGTCCATCACCTCGGTGGGCAGATAGCCATAAAGCTCCTGCGTGCGGTGCAGCACCGCGATCAGGTACGAGTCCGGGTGCTCGTGCGTCATCACCTCGGCGATAAACTCCCTGACTTGCGCGAGCTTCTGCTCGTCGGTAAGAGGAGCCGTTAGCTCCTGCGTTTGTGTTGCCATGTACGGTACTCCGAATACTCGTCTATCGTCTTTCGGTTGCGAGGCTCGTTTCGTCTGTCGGTTGGGTGGTACGGCTTGGCTCACGCGCCACGCGCGACGCAACCGTAACGAGCTTCGCAACCGCAAACGAATCACGATGTATCAGAAATAGAGGTCTCGATTGCCGGCTTTGGTCTTCTCGTAATAGCGCATGAACTGCTCGAAGACCTCTGGCATTCTCGTGCGTATTTGTTCGATCTCCTGGGCAATGACCTTCTCACCGACCGCGATCGTTTCGTCGCTGCCGAAATCGTCGAGCCATTCCCTGAACGTAATCACGGCGTTGAGCTTGCAGAACCGGCCTTCCTGGCCGGAGCGGAGCAGGCCCATGATCTTCTGCCCGGTCCGGCCGCACCGGTAGCCCGCGGTGCAGAACGACGTGATGTAGCCGGCCTCGGCCAGTTCGCACACCACCGTATCCAGCGAGCGGGTGTCTCCCAGCATGAATTGCTGGCGGTCGCCCTGCTGATCCTCGTTGGCGAGGTCGGCATAGCCGCCAATGCCGATCTTGCTCGATGCATCCGTTTGCGTGCAGCCCAAAGGCAGGACTTCCCGGCGCAACTGGGCGTTCTCCCGAGCGGTGACGATCATGCCGGTATACGGAACCGCCAGGCGAATCACCGTGATGAGCTTTTTGAACTCGTCGTCGCGGACCCGGTACTGCGGATTCTGCGTGAACGGCGTGTTGTGGGCCGGCTCGATTCGCGGAAACGAGATGGTGTGCGGACCGATGCCGAACCTCGCTTCGAGCTCAATGGCGTGATACAGCACTGCCATGACCTCGAACCGCCAGTCGTACAGGCCGAACAGCGGGCCGATCCCGACGTCGTCGATGCCCGCCTCCATGGCGCGGTGCATCGCGTAGAGACGCCAGAGGTAGTTGCCCTTAATCGTCCCGGCCGGGTGCAGCCTCTCATACGTCGGTCGGTGGTAGGTCTCCTGGAAAACCTGGAACGTACCAATCCCGACCTCATTGAGCAGGCGCAGCTCCTCGACGGGCATCGGCGCGGCGTTGACGTTGCAGCGCCGAATTTGTCCCCAGCCGCGGCGCGTCTTGACCTTGACGTCGCCAATCGCCCCGAGCGTCGACGCGATGTAGTTGACATCGGTGGCCGGATGCTCGCCGTAGACGACAATGAGGCGCTTGTGCCCAATCTGCCCGGCCAGCACTTCGGTCTCTTTGCGGACTTCGTCAAGACCCAGCACTCGCCGCTGCTCGGCTGTGTTGCTGTGTCGGAAACCACAGTAGGCACAGTTGTTGACGCACAGATTGCCCAGATACAACGGCGCGAAGGTCACGATGCGATTGTCGTAGACCTTCGTCTTGACCTGGGCCGCAGTCTGTCGCATCTCAGCGAGCAACTCGGGGTCCTGAACGTGGATCAGGCAGGCGGTCTCATCCGGACTGAGCGTCTCGACGGACAGCGACTTGGTGAGAATCTCGCGCACCCGCTGCGGCTCTGGGTTCGTATTGGTCGTCAAAGCTCGCTCGATCGCATCGGGATCGATGAAGCACTTGCCGTTGTCGAGGTACTTCTCGATCTGCTCCGGCTTGATCCGGTCCTTGACCCAAGCCCGGCAATCGCTGGCCGTTCGATCTGTTCTGTCATATGTAGCGGTCGTCACGATGACCCTCGTAGTAGTCCCTGACACGTCTTGTCATCCTGAGGCGAAGCCGAAGGATCTGGCCACCGCACAAGATAGCCCTCTCCTTCGGAGCCCAGATCCTTCACTGCGCTGCGCTTCGTTCAGGATGACAAACCAATGCGGGGATTGCCTTGGATTCATTTCAAACGACTTTCAGGTTCGGCGAGACGATACCTCGCGGCAGTTTCGCTTTGTAGTGGGTGTGCAGCAGCTCATGCGATTTCTCGCTGAGCGGCCGGCCCAGGAATTCCCGGTACAGCCTCTGCACGTCCGGGTTCTCATGGCTACGGCGGATCGTCTTCTCACGGTCGAGACCGTAGAGCGCCGACGCACGCGCCTTGAGGCACTCCTCGTCCAGCGGAATCGAATTAGCAGTCGCGTAGGGCTGACCGCCGCCACCGATGCAGCCGCCGGGACAACCCATAACCTCGACGAAGTGGAACCGATCGCGGTCTTCTCGCACCATTTCAAGCACCTGGTGCGCGTTGCCGAGACCATGAGCGACTGCCAGCCGCAATTCCTGACCGTCCATGACCACCTTAGCTTCTTTGACCCCTTTGAAGCCGCGCAGGTCGTTCACCTCGATGTCGATCAGCGTCTCACCGGTATACAGCTCGTAAGCGGTCCGGATCGCGGCTTCCATGACACCGCCGGTGACACCGAAGATCGCGCCGGCGCCGGACGAGAGACCCAGCGGCTCGTCGAACTTCTCGGGCTTGATGCTGATGAAGTCGATGCCCGCTGACTTGGTCATCCAGCCCAATTCACGTGTCGTAATCACGATGTCCGTCGCGCGCATGCCGTTGACGTCCAGCTCCGGTCGCGACGCTTCGTACTTCTTGGCAGTGCAGCACATGAACGCGACACTAAGGATCTTCTTCGGGTCCGCCTTGATCTTGTGGGCAAAGTACGTTTTGATCATCGCGGACGCCATCGACATAGGCGATTTGGCGGTCGAGATGTTCTCGATCAGATCGGGATAGAACTGCTCCATGTACTTCATCCACGCGCTGGAGCAGGAGGTAATCAATGGTAGCGGTCCCTTGGCCTGAAGGCGTTCGAGAAACTCGCTGCCTTCTTCCATGATCGTCAGATCGGCGGAGAACTGCGTATCGAAGACGTAGTCGAAGCCCATGCGCCTTAGCGTCGCGGCGATCTGGCCTTCCATATTCCGTCCCGGCGGCAGGCCGAAGCTCTCGCCGATGGCCGCACGGACCGAAGGCGCAACCTGCGCGACCTTGATCAGGTCGGGATCGTTGAGCTTCTCGAACAGCTCTTGCGTGTGGTTCTTCTCCACGAACGAGGCGGTCGGGCAGACGTTGATGCACTGGCCGCAGGTGGTGCAGACGGTCTCGGCAAACGGCATGTTGTAGGCCGGCATCACCACGGTATTGAAGCCACGATGAGCCTGGCCCAGGCAGTGGACGCCCTGGATTTCCGAGCACATCCGCACGCACCGCCCGCACAGGATGCACTTGTCCGGGTCGCGAATCACGCTCGCCGACGACAGGTCTTTGTCGTAGTGCTTCCGCTCGCCCTCGAAGTGGCGGTGCCGAATGCCCATCGAGTAAGCCAGACGCTGCAACTCGCAGTTGCCGTCGCGCTCGCACGTGTGGCAGTCCTGCGGATGGTTATCCAGCAGCAATTCGACGATGTCCCGGCGGGCCTGGCGCAGCTCCCTGCTGTTGGTGTCGATCTTCATGCCGTCGGCCACGGGATACGCGCAGGACGCGACGTAGTTCTTCATCCCGGCGACCTGCACGATGCACACGCGGCAGGCGCCCTCGATGGAGAGCTTGGGATGGTAGCAAAGTCGGGGAATGCGGTAGCCACACTGGTCGGCCGCCTGCATGATCGTCTGACCCGCGTCGACTTTGTACTGCTGGTCGTTTATCGTGATCGTGATCTTCTTGTTGTCCATGGAGAGCCCTCAAACCTTCGCGATAGCCTCAAACTTGCAGGTCTTGAAGCACTGGCCGCACTTGATGCACTTGTCCTGGTCGATAACGTGCTGCTTCTTCGGGCCGCCTGCGATCGCGGTCACAGGACAGACCTTCCGGCACGCGCCGCAGCCGACGCACTTCTCGGTGATCTCGTACGTCACGAGGTTCTCGCACACTCTGGCGCGGCAACGCTTGTCGTGAATGTGCTCCTCGTACTCGGCGCGGAAATTCTTGATCGTGCTCAAGACCGGGTTGGGCGCCGATTGGCCCAGGCCGCAGAGCGAGGCTTTCTGAATCATTTTGCCCAGGCGTTCGAGCTTGTCGATGTCACCTGCCTGGCCCTTGCCTTCGGTAATGCGGGTCAGGATTTCGAGCATCCGCTTGGTGCCTTCGCGGCACGGCGTACACTTGCCGCATGATTCGTTCTGGGTGAATTCCAGGAAGAACTTGGCGATATCGACCATGCATGAGTCTTCGTCGATGACGATCATGCCGCCGGAACCCATGATCGAGCCGGCCTTGGCCAGCGAATCGTAGTCGATGGGCGTATCGAGATATTGCTCAGGCAGACAGCCGCCGGAGGGACCGCCGGTCTGGACCGCCTTGAACGCCTTGCCGCCCGGGATGCCGCCGCCCACATCGTAGATGATCTGGCGCAGCGTCGTGCCCATGGGCACTTCGATCAAGCCGGTATTGACGACCTTGCCTGCCAGCGCGAAGACCTTGGTGCCTTTGCTGGTCTCGGTGCCGACGGTGCGGAACCAATTGGCACCGTCGAGGACAATGACCGGAACATTGGCCCAGGTCTCGACGTTGTTGATGAGCGTGGGCCGGCCGAAGAGGCCCTGCACCGATGGATAAGGCGGTCGGGGTCGAGGCATGCCGCGCGCCCCTTCGATCGAGTGGATCAGGGCCGTTTCCTCGCCGCAGACGAAGGCGCCGGCGCCAAGGCGAATCTCCATGTCAAACGAGAAGTCCGAGCCGAGGATGTTCTCGCCCAGCAACCCGTGCGCTCGGGCATCTTCGATGGCTTTCGTGATGCGCCGGATCGCCAGCGGGTACTCGGCGCGGATGTAGACGATGCCTTTGCTGGAGCCGACGGCGTAGCCTCCGATCGCCATGCCTTCGACGATGGTATGCGGATCGCCCTCGATGGCGCTGCGGTCCATGAACGCGCCGGGGTCGCCCTCATCGGCGTTGCAGATCACGTATTTCGGCGTCCCCACCTGGGCGGCGGTGAACTTCCATTTCGTGCCCGTGGGGAAGCCAGCGCCGCCTCGTCCGCGCAGGCCCGACTTCTCCACTTCCGCGACCACCTGCTGAGGCGTCATGTCGGTGACGGCCTTGGCCAGTGCCTCGTAGCCGCGTAACGATAGGTAGTCGTCGATACTCTCGGGATCGATGATACCGCAGTTGCGTAGCGTCACGCGCATCTGGTGGCCGAAGAATTTGGCATCGCCGAACACACGGAAGAACCGGTTGTACAGGTGGTCCTCCTGGATCGCCAGGCGCGCGATCGGCTTGCCTTT
The DNA here is from genome assembly GCA_016927855.1 of Sedimentisphaerales bacterium. Taxonomy (GTDB): domain Bacteria; phylum Planctomycetota; class Phycisphaerae; order Sedimentisphaerales; family Anaerobacaceae; genus JAFGLV01. The sequence continues at coordinate 14,786 of JAFGLV010000070.1, read as the reverse complement.
GACCAGGTGCTCCTCGACGATCTCAGGAATGTCGCCTTCGGTCAGAGAGCCGTAGAGGGTATAGCCCGGATTGACGACCACGATCGGGCCTTTGTCGCACATCCCCAGGCAGCCGGACAGGCTGACCGTCGTCTTATCGGTCAGGCCGTGCTTGTCCAGTTGCGCTTTCAGCACAGTTGTCAGCGTTCGCGCACCGCTGTTAAGGCAAGAGGTGCCGTCGCAGACGATGATTCGGTAAGTCGCAGTCACAACCCGTTTCCTTTCGATGATGCAAGTTTGAAGTTTCAAGTTTGAAGTTTGAAGCAAGAAGCCGATGAGGCCTTCCTTCTCACTTGACACTTCACACTTGATACTCTTTCAGTCGATCACCCACTCTTGAATGACCTCGCCCTTCTTGAGATGTCGCTCAATGATCTCCTGGGCGCGGGTCGTGTCTACCTTTCCGTATTTGATGGGGCTCTTGCCGGCTTCGATCACCTCCACCGTCGGTTCGAGGTTGCAGCGTCCGGCACAGCCTTTCTGGCTGAGGTACACGTCGGTCAGACCGAGGCTGACCGCCTTGCGGAAGACCTCCATCACGTCTTTGCTGCCGGCCGCGATCTCGCAGGTCGCCATCCCGACGTAAACCCGTTTCGTGGACAGGTATCCTTTGCCAATGATCCGGCTGACCGCCTCGGCCCTCTTCTTCTTGATCAGCTCCAATGGTGTCGGCATGTGGTCAGTTCCTTTCTATCTGGAAGATGAACGAGTTGCCGTGCGCGCGCGGCTCGACGCGAATGCTCCCGCCGTGCCGTTCGATAATCTGCTTGGTAATGTACAGGCCCAGGCCGGTGCCCTTGACCTTCTTCGTTTCGGGGCTGTCCAGGCGCGAAAACTTCTGGAACAATCTGGCTCGCTGCTCATCGCTGATGGGTGTCGAGTCGTTGTAGACGTCGACCTCGATCTTGCCGTTGACCGGCGCCGCGGTGACGCGAATCTCGCCGGTATCGGGGCTGTACTTGATCGCGTTGCCCACCAGGTTGTTCGCGACGATCTGCAAGAGATCGGAATCCGCCTGGACCCTTAGCTCCGGGTCGATGTCGTTCTGGACTCTGAGCTTCTTGCGGATGGAGATCGCGGCCAGCGAATTGATCGAAACGTCGAAGACGTCTTTCTTCAGACTCAGATCCGTCTTGTGGATGCTCAGCTCGCCCCGTTCGACGCGTCCGAGATTCAGGAACTTCTTGACGGTCGCGTCGAGGTAGTCCAGGTTCCGGGTGACCGAATCGAGGGCCTTGCGCTGCTTGAAGTTGATCATGCCGAGGTAGCCGTCGCGAACCGCGTAGGCGTTCATCACCGCCGAGGCCAGGATGCCCTTGAGTTCGTGCGCGACGAAGCCGATCAGGTCGATGTAGCTCTTGTTCGAGGCGACGAGCTTCTCGTTGGAGATGCGCAGACTCTCCTCGCGTTCCTTGAGCCCGACCGCCATCGCGTTGAAGGCTTCCGCCAGGCTGTTGGTTTCACGGATAGGCGTATTCGTGTTGACCTGGTAGCCCCAGTCGCCCGAAGCGAGACATTCGGTGCCTTGCACGACTTCCGTCAACGGCCGGGAGATACTGCCGGCCAGGAACAGCGACAGAACGACGCCCAGGACGGTGACTCCGCCGACGATCTTCAGGAAAGACCAGAGGATGCGCGCCGTTATGTCGTTGAAAGGCTGCTCCAGCATGCCGACGTAAAGGACGCCGATAACATCGCCGTTGATGTTCCTGATAGGCTCGTAGGCAGTCTTGTACCAGTCGGTCACGACGAAGGCCCGATCGTGCCAGACGCGCCCTTGCTCGACGACTTTCTCGTAGACCTGGGCGGAGACGCGCGTGCCGATAGCACGCTTGCCCGCTTCGTCCAGCACATTCGTCGAGATCCGTACGTCGTCCTGGAAGATCGTCACCGTGCCGACCGGCTTGGCGTTGTAGAGGTCACGGCCGTAGACCATTTCCCGGATGCGGTCCACGAACGTGTAGTCGCGGTTGATGATACGCCCGCCGTACAGGACCCCTTCGACCGTCCCGTCACGCCCCAGGACAGGCACCGCGTATTCCTTGGCCATCACGTCGTCCAGCACTTCCTTCTCGGCGGCTCGCGCCATCGGCGTGGGCATGATCTTCAGCGGTGCGACAGCCTCGCGGCCCACCCCCAGGGTCTCCAGCTCGCCGCGGGCAATGATCCGCGTCCCGCCGACCGCCTGGCCCGTAGCCACAGCCGCCTGAGCCAGCTCGCTGCACAGCGAAGTCAGGTCCGCCCGGTCGGCTCGCTTGAGGTAGTGCAGGTTTAGCTTGGCCTTCAAATGCTCGACGTCCTCATCGGGAGAAACCAGCTTCAGGCCCAGGCCGATACGCTCGATCTCTTGCGCGTAAACCATCCGTGCGACCTTGAGGTCGTTGAGCACTTTGCGTTCGGCTCGTGCGAAGATGTCGTTCTTGATGACGTAATAGCCCAGCAGCGCCGTCGCACCCGACAGCACGAAGATAACCAGCAAGAACGAGATCGCGATTCTCGCCTTGAGGGATATGGGCGGCATTATCCGGCTATTGCGCATTCTCCGTCGCATTCACGAAGTAGATGAGGTTTTCGAGTTCGCTTTCAAGGTTGATGTTGTGTACGATGCACCCCTCCGGCGACTTCAGGCAGATCGGCGCGAAATTGAGCACGCCTCTGATCCCGGCCGAGAGCATCAACTCCAGCACCTGCTGAGCCGCGTAGTCGGGCACCGCGATCACACCCAGCTTGACCTCGCGGCGGCCGACGACGTCCACCAGCTCCTCCAGAGGCAGTGCCGGAGGCTGCGAATCCCGGTTGACCTTGCCTGGGTCGATGTCAAATCCCGCCGCCAGGCGGATTCCGCTCTTGTCCAGGCCGGGGTAATGCAGCAGCGCTCTGCCTATATTTCCTATCCCCACCACAATTACTTCCTGGAGCTGGTCCTTGCCCAGGATCTTATTCAGTTGCTCGGCAAGCTCATCCACGCGGTAACCGCCCCGGCGATTTCCGGTGATACCAAACAGCGAGAAGTCCTTGCGAACCTGAGCAGCAGTCACTCCGGCGGCATCCGCGAGGTTATCGGAAAAAACGCGGACGAAATTCAACGCCTTCAGCCGGTTGAGAGCGTTCTTGTACCGCGACAACCTGATGACGCAGCTCCTGTTAGCCATGCCTGATCCGCCTAACTGTATCGTGAGTATATTCACATTATTGCTGATATCGTTCACACAACTATGCTATTAATTGATGCTATATTTATTATGGTTTACCACTTTATATCTGCCAAACGATTTGTTGTGTTTTTTTTCACATTGTTGGCGCGCCAGTTCTATTGGAAGTCTGCATGAGAAAGAGAGCCGTCAAGGGTCAAGGACAAGACAAGGGCCAAGGGCAGGATGACGAGCGGAGGAGCATCGCGTGGGCACACGCTACAGAGCTGCCAAGCACGCTGGCCGATCAGTCGGGTCGGTGGTTGCGTAGGCGTCTGGTTTTCTGAGCGGAACTGCGAGGCTTCTGAATCTCGGTAATGATCCTGGCACCTCGGAAAATCGTCACGGAACCGGTCGATTCGCTGACCGTCACGGCGAGGGAATCCGTCACGGCGGTAATCGCCGCGGCCGCGTGATGCCGGGCGCCCAGACCCTGGGGCAGCTCGAACTCCTCCTGGCTGGCCACCTTAATGTAGGAACCGCAGGTTTCGATGACCCCGTCGCCGCCGAGAATGAACGCACCGTCAAGCGTCGCCAGCTCCTTGACCGTCTCTTCCAGCGAATAGTCCAGGATGTTTCGCTCTCGCGGCGCGTAGCCTTTGAACGGATTCAGCAAGAGCTGTCGCGTCAGCGGGATAACGTGCTCAGTGTCGCCCACAACGAAGAGAGCGCCAACCGGGCGGCCCTCGCGCCCTTCGCTGCCCAATTCCGTGGCGATGTCCACGACCCGCTCTATCACCTCAGGCAGAATGTCAGGCAGAGTCCCCGCCAGGTCCGCGCCGCAGGAGAATATCTCGCTCTCGCGCCCGATCTCGGTCACGATGATCGTGTCCAGCGTCTTGTTGGCCGCCAGTCCGGTCAGGAAGACGATACGATCTCCCTGCTTGACCAGCCCTCTGGACAAGGCCAGAAAGACCGCGATTTTGACGCGCCCCATCCGCGTCAGCGGCACGTCAGGAACACGCAGGCACTGCGCGCAGATGTCGGGTGCCGTCGCCTCCGGCGGCGCTGCTTTCGTCACGCAGTACACCTTGGTCTTAAGCGATGGGTCCAAGGCCAGCTCGTGCCCTTCGAGGGCGTCGACATACACGAACAATGCAGCCGCGTCACATGACCTGACAATATCCGTCACGTGTCTGACCAGACTGCTTGTGATGATGCCGGCTGAGCCGTCGTCCGCGCCGACGGCGCCACCTGTTTTGACTTTGGCGGCCTCTTGCGTCATGCTCTGGCTCTTCTGCTTTGAACCACCGTCGAACCGGTTCAGCACGAAAATGTACTACCGAACGTCCGGTGTTTCAGTTCGCTGTTTCTGGCGTCGCAAGGCCAAACAGACGTGCTCGAAACACCGCGCAAGCAGGTGCGTGCCCTTGAGAAAACGTGCGTCGGCCACAGCGAACCGAGGGCGACTTGTGCAGCCAAATGCTGCATCATGCAGCAATTTACTTACAGCGCGGTAGCGTCACCGCGGCCAGTGCAAAAGGGGGAAATGATAGAAAAGGCAAAGCCCCTGCGGTGCGGAGGGAGAGGAAGCGAGACTACGCAGGGGCTTTAGATGACTAACTTGGTTTTGGCACGCTTCTGTGCCTTCGCTGCTCTGTTTTACGATCCTCTACAACGGTCTGTTCAAGTCACCCACACAAAATAATCAGCCGCGGAAACCCGAAGAAACCGGCCTTTTCGACTACCCTTGTGCTGCCTGGCAGCCAACTGCGCGAACGGTCAACTCGTCCTGCCCTGATCCTCTGAAACGACCCTGCCCTGTTCGACGCGCTCAGCCCTGACCGGGCTCACATATCCACCCATTCAAGCAGCTACCCATACAATACATCGGCTTGATGGCCCTGTCAAGAGGAATTATTCGCGAAAAATTATGGTGGCCGAAGGACCCCGAATTGCCGTCCGGCCGCCCCACGCGCCAGCCCCCTCGGCCGGCGCCGCCACGGCCGCTGGGTCAGGCCTTCTTCACCATCAGGTCAAGGTCCTCCTGGAGCGCTTGGAGGTCCTCTTCATGCTCGACCTCCTGCTCGAGGATTTGCAGGACGATGTTGTACGTGACCGGGTCCGCGGTCCTGGTCCGTTCCAACAGCTTCTGGTACGTGACGATCGCGCACTGCTCGCCTTTGATGTTCTGCTCGAGGATCGTGCGCACGTAGGGGTCGTCGGGGGCCTCGTAGCCGCAGTTGGTCCAGTCGTACCAAGCCTTGGGCGAGGTGATCGGCGTGCCGCCCAACTGGATAATGCGCCCCGTCAACAGCAGCGCATGGTTGAGCTCCTCGGTGGCGTGCTGCTCGAGTTCGACGATCACGGCATCCTTCATCGGCCCCTTGACGATCTTGGCGCCCAGCCAGTACTGGTAGTACGCCAGCCACTCGTCGCAGAAGGCGCGATTCAGCAGCGCCAGCAGTTCTTTGACGTCCATTCCGACAATGGCGGTTCCCTTGGTTCCCATGGCCGAACTCCTTTGACTTGGGGGTGTAGCGTCCTTTTCCGATCCATCGCAGAGTATAGCCCACGGTTCCGACCGGCGTCAACCGCATTTGCCGAGGTCCCGGTTTCACAGAACAAACGGCCGGTCGGCCAGTACATATAGGGCCACCCGCGTGGATGGGCTGCGAACGCCATTCGCGGCCGCCCGGGTCGGGCCGTATAACGGTTGTGAAGGCTTCTGGGCTATCGATAGCATCAAGGTGGGCACACGAAAGGGAGGCTTATGGACATATTCAAGTTTGCGATGGAAAAGGAAAGGTACGCCGAGTACTACTATCGCGACCTGGCGGAGCGGACCAGCAATCCGGGATTGAGAAGCATCTTGACCATGCTAGCCGGCGAGGAGGCCAAGCACTACGAGGTCGTCAAACAGATGAAAGCCAGGACGCCGGTCCGGTTGACCGATACCCCGGTGCTGGCGAACGCCGCGAAGATCTTCGCGAAGATGCGGGAGGCGGCGGACAAATTCGATTTCGATGTCAGCGAAGCAGACCTTTACCACAAGGCTTGTGACATCGAGAAGGAAAGCAAGAAGTACTACCTCCAGAAGGCCGAGGAAGTCGGCGATGCCGGCCAGAAAGACATCTTCAAGAAGTTGGCGGAAGAAGAGAACAAGCACCTGCTGCTGGTGGAGCGGATCGGGGACTTCGTGGCCCGGCCGGAGACTTTCCTGGAGAATGCGGAGATGTACCACTTCGATGACTACGTCGAAGGTCAGTTCTAGCCACGATCGGGACCGCCGATTCAAGGAGGAGACGCCAGAGACAACTGCCCCAGGTCGTTCTCCAGGTTCGTCAGAATCTCCACCAGGCACTCGTCGAGCGCTTCGACCAACGCTTCGGCGCTGTCAGCCTGCAATGGCTTGACGCTTTTGTAGTCGCGCGCCAGGAGGACGCGCTGGGGCGCGCCCTCGTCCGCCAGCAGAAAACAACGCAGCTCCATGACCGCCGCACGCGCGGACGCGTCACGCAGATCGCCGTAGAGCGCCAGAACGTTGCCCTCCAACGTGTGCGTGGCCTGGAGACGGCTGCCGGGGACCACGACCTGCTCGAATAAGCCCGAACGCGACAACCAGTCGCGCGTTCGTTCCGTAAGCATCTGCGCCGGCGAGATGAGGAATTCGCGATAGGCATCCGTCTCGTACTTGAAGTCTCCTGTGCGGTAGACCAGTCCCCGGTTGGCGAACTCCGCGTCGATGCTGAAACGACGCACCTCCAGGATCGCTTCGCCACTTGCCGTCGCCGGCGCGCCCCGCCGGACCGCGGCGAGAAGGTAATCGCTGCCACTCGGCGCCGGCTGGGCACAGCCTAATACCAGAAGCGTCAAAACGGTACAGCTCCAAGTCAAAGCGGACGTCGCGGGTGTAGGGCGGGTCATTTCAACATCTCCGATCTGGCGGGCGGTTTGCTGAACAGCAGTTCCGACGGACGCTCTTTCAAGCTCTCCGTCAGCTCCTTGAGGTCGTCGGAAACGTCTCTGAAGTTGTCCAGTATGATCTCGACCTCGGGGCGCCGGCCGACGATGAGCGCATCGAGGTGGGCCAGCGCCCTGTCGAGCCGGTCGAGCACTTCGGGTAAGTTCGCCATCTTCGTATCCGGAGTAATCAGTAGCGTCTTGAGATGATCGGCATCCTCGTGCAACGCCGCGATAAGGTGGCGCGTCTCGCGGCTCAGCGCCGGCATGTTGGCGTCGGCGACGGCGCGATCCAACGAGGCCAGCAGATCCTGCGCGGCCCGGCTGATGCGCTCGGCCTCCAGCGCCTGCAGCGTTTGGCGCGCCTCGGCCAGCAGGCTCTGCGCGTCGGCGCTGAGGGCGGGGACGTTGGCATCCGTCACCGTCCGATTGAGCGAGACCAGCAGCGTCTGGGTCAGGTCGTTGATGCTCTCGGTGTCGAGCGCCGCCACTTTCTGTCGCGTCTCTTGCAGCAGGGCCTTGGCCTCCCCGCTAACTCTGGCCAAATCGGCGTCCACCACGGCCTGGTCGAGCGATTTGAGTACCTGCTCCAGCGTGGCGACCAAGTTGCCGACGTCGATTTCCTGCAGGCGGAAGAGAATCTTGTCGATCGAGTCCTTGATCGTACTCAACTGGCTGGGCGCCGAAGGGATGTACGAGTACTTCGGCTGCCAGGCGACCGGCATGATGGGAAAACGGTTCGGATCGAGATAGTCGGCTTCCAGAAAGGCCTGGCCGGTAAGGATGTTCGAGCTGACCCGTGCCCTGAGGCCCTGCACGATCATCTGGCCGAGCATGGCGTCCGCCTGGTCCTGCTCAAACTCAGGCAGACTCGCACGAGCTACCGAGCAGACGACGCGCACGTACTGCCCGAACTTGGAGAGGGTGTTCGGGTCCTGTTTCAGGTCATACTCGCTGCCGACGAACCCGATCTTCTCGACCTGTCCGATGCGAACGCCACGGAATTCGACGGGCGAGCCGGTGCTCAGGCCGGTGATGGACTCGTTGAAATAGGTCTCGAAGTACATCCGATTCTGGGCGAGCAGACCGGCCCCGAACGTCACGACAGCGACCACGATCAACAGGGTCGCCAGAATGACGAACAGGCCGATCCTGAAGTAATGCGGCTTTGTGCTCATGGCATCCACCTACGATCTGAAAGGTCCCGGTCCATCACGAAAGTCCCCTGCCCTAGCCTTTTGCGTCATCCGGCGCCTGGCGGTTGAAGAACTGGCGCACCGCCGGAATGTCGCTGTGGTCGCGCAGCTCCTGCGGCGTACCGGCGGCGATGACGGCCCTCGCCTCCTTGTCGAGCATGATCACCCGGTCGGCCACAGCGAAGATACTCGGCAATTCATGCGTCACCAGCACCGATGTGATCTCCAGGCTCTCCGACAGCTCCAGGATCAGCCTGTCGAGCTGCACCGCCGTGACCGGGTCGAGACCCGCCGACGGCTCGTCAAGAAATAGAATCTCCGGATCCAGCGCCAGCGCCCGCGCGATGGCAGCGCGTTTACGCATCCCACCGCTCAGTTCCGAGGGCATCTTGTAGGCCGCGTCCTGCAGGCCTACCGCCTTGAGCTTCATCTGCGCGATCGCTTCAATGGCGTCAGCCGGCAGATCCGTCAGCTCCTCCAGCGCGAGCGTGACGTTCTCCAGCAGGTCCATCGAGCCGAACAGCGCACCGCTCTGATAGGAGACGCCGATCTTCTTGAGCAACGCCAGCCGCTCGGCGCCGTCGGCCGTGATGATGTCGGTGCCGTCGATCAGGACCGACCCCTGCACCGGCCGGCGCAGCCCGATGAGGTGCTTGAGCAACGTGCTCTTGCCACAGCCCGACCCGCCCAGGATCGCGAAGACCTCGCCCGTGCGGACCTCAAAGTTGACGTCCTCGAGGATCACCGTGTCGCCGTAGCCGGCGGTGAGGTCCTTCACTTCGATGATCGGTCGATCTGCCATTCAGAACTCGCCACCTGCACGAGAAACACGAGTATCGAAATCCGAAATCCGAAACAAGCACGAAGGACCAAAACCCCAATGTCCAAAACGGACCCTCCGATGAGCGACGGCGTTTCTGTCATTTGAATTTGGGTCCTTTGGATTTGTTTTGGATTTCGACATTCGCATTTCCGATTTGGTTCTATATTCCTAGGAAATAGTACACGACGGCAAACACTCCGTCGGCTACGACAATCGCGACGATACCGCTGACGACGGCGCGCGTAGCGGAATCACCGACGGCGCTGGGGCCGGTGCGGGTCTGAAGGCCGCGCAGGCAGCCGATGCCGGCGATCAGCGCCCCGAACACGAAGGTCTTGACCAGACCACCGAAGAAGTCGGTGAGCGTCGCCGCTTCCTTGATCCGCTCGAAGAAGGTCGCCAGCGGGATGTCCATCCAGCGCAGCACCAGGGCGCAGCCGACCAGCCCGAAGAATTCATTGAAGACGGTCAACAACGGTATCGCACAGATCGCCGCTACCGTCCGAGGCAGAACGAGAAACGACACCGGGTCCAGGCCCATCGTCACGAGCGCGTCGACCTCCTCATTGACCTTCATCGTCCCCAGTTCGGCCGCGAAGGCCGAGCCGCTGCGGCTGGCCAGGATGAACGCCGTGATCAGCGGACCCAGCTCGCGAAACAGCGAGATGACGACGAGGTCTGCCACGAAGACCTCCGCGCCGAACTTGCGCATTGCGACCGCCGACTGGAAAGCCAGGATCAGTCCGATAAGAAACCCCAGGAGGGCTGTGATAGCGACGGCATTCGCGCCGGCCTTCTCGGCGATCACGAACGTGTCCCTCCAGCGCAGCGAATGGGGGCGTAGCGCCGTCTTCAACAGTTTCGCGACGATCTCACCCACAAAGCTCGTCAACTCGACGCAGCTACGCGCCGCCTCGATGGCCTGACGACCGACGTCATGCACGAACCGGTTGGCCAGACCGGGACCCTTGGGAGGCTTCGTGAGGTGGTCCGTCTCGAACAGCGTCATCAACTGGCCGAAGCGATCTGCCAGACCCTCGACCTGAATGTGTCCGCCGCGCGCGGCCTGGATACGCTTCAGCTCCACCAGCAACGCGATGCCGGCGCCATCGCAGTACGTGACATCGCCGGCCTGCACGACCGCCTGCTGGACCCGGCTGCGGCGCAGTTTGCTCGTCGCTTCCGGCCAGATCGCCGCGACGGCGTTCCGGTCCAGCCGGCCCCCGAGCACAAGCCGCGCCGCCGCGTCGCCTTCCAGCCGAAAATCGAAGCTGGCTTTGCCTTCGTCGTCCATGACACCTTCCGTCCAACCATTCCTGCCGGCAGGCCATTCTACCAGCACTCTCGCTGTCCGCAATCTTTCCTTGCGATTCCTGCCGGCGGAAGGGGCGCCGCGCTCCACAGGCGCGTCAGGAGGTCGGACGGTAGCGGCGCAGCTTTCGCCGCAGGGCCTTACTGTCGCCGACGATGGCGTCGAGCGCTTTCCAGAAGGCCGGACCGTGGTGCCTGTGGCGCGTGTGGACCAGCTCGTGTACGAGGACATAGTCGCGCAGCTCGTCGGGCAGCCGTACGAGGTTCACGTTCAGGTTGATGTTGTTCCGCGATGAGCAACTGCCCCACAGCGTCTTCTGGCTCTTGACGAACACCTGGTTGTAGGTGAAGCCGTGCGCCGTCGCCAGCTCCTTCAACCGCGCGCTCAGCAGCTTGCTCGCGCCATAACGGTCCAGACCCAGCGCCGGCGGCGCGGCACGACACTTCCGCAGGTGCTTCTGGATCCACGCGCGTCCCGCATCGAGAAACTGCCGACCCTGCTCCAGCGGCACGCGCTTGGGCAGGATGAGCTTGACCGCTCCGTCCCGGCGAATCGAAATCCGCGCGTACCTGGCCCGGTCCGAGACCGCCACGTCGACGGGCCCGATTTCCGCAATCTCCCACGTCGCTACGACTCGATTCAAGACTCACTCGCCTCCCGCTACCACATCGGGTCCCAGACCGGCAGCTTCGTCGCCGGCTGCGCCAGAATCGCCAGCACCTCGCGCGGCACGTAATCGCTGTGAACGATCACGTTGTAAACGTTGTCGGTGAACCAGTCGTCGTACATGGTCCAGAGACCGCCGTCACCGTTGGACGAGCCCCAACTGTTCTCGACCAACCACTTGACCGGCTGGCCTTCGGCCAGATCGACGCCGACGAAGGCCATGCCGTGATTGATCGTGCTGTCGCGGAACAGGATGCGGTCGGTCTTGTTCAGGTCCATCTCGATCCCGTAGATCGACTCGTAGTCGTACAGGTCGCGCGCCATGATCCCCTTCTCGCGGTCCTGGTCGGGCGAGACGTCGGCGGCGAAGTACACCGCCTTGTTGTCGAGCAGGACCTTCGTCACGACCTCCTTGAGCGTCTCGATACTGACGGTCCCATAGTTGGCGTTCTGGCCGTCGTAGAGGTTCCGCGTGAGCTGGATTTCGTAGTGCCCACCTTGCGGCCGGATCGGGTCATTGGTCAAGTTGACGTACGCACGCAGGTCGATCCCGATGAACTCCTCGTAGAACGACTTCGGTGTGAAGATCCGCCGCTCGCTCCATTTCTGCTGCACGTCGTAGTCGTCCTTCTTCTCATCCGTCTCGCCGACGGATGAGTCTTCGTCGTCCGCCTCCGTTTCTTTTTCGTCCTTTTCGTCCTTGGCGTCCTTGACCTTGTAGCGCCAGGCGAACTGCTCAGGCGGCTCACCCAGGTTCAGCACGAGCACGCGGTAGATCTCTTCGAGCATGCGCTGCTTGGCCTGCTCCATCTGTCTGACCGAGCCGGTGGCCTGGTAGATGTCGCGCAGCTCGACCGCGTCCTTGCGGAGAATGCGGGCGAGGATGCGGTTCATCATCGCGGTGTTCTCGCTGCTGGCGGACTCGGCCATTGCCTCTTTGGGGATGACGCCGTACTTGGCGACGAGGTCCGCGAAGTTCTCCCAGTACCCGCCGTCGGGACACGGATCTTTCAGCAGGAACACCACCTCGCGGTCCATCAGGTCCCGCTCGCGAAAGTCGATCATGGTTTGCAGGAACGTGTTGGCCTTTTCCATCTTGTCCCAGAACTGCAGGTAGATGTGCGAGAACTCGAAGCTGTCGAGATCGAGCTTGTTCATCAGGATCGGTTTGATGGTATTGAACCCGGCGAACATCCAGCAGCGCCCACTGCTCTTCTGATTGCTGATCCCGGTGGTCTTGATCTTATGGCTGAACTTGTCGTTGTGGGCCGCGACGATCTGCCGATTCTCCGCGATGGAGCGAACGTCGGTATTGGTCAGCGCATTGCGCATCGCCCGCGTCGCGCCATCCATCTGAAACTCCGCCCGAATCCGCTCAATCGTCGCCTCGCTTACCCCCGTCTCCTGCGCCACCCCCACGGCGCACAACCCGAGCCCAAAGCCAACCACAGCCGCCAGTCTAACGAACCGCTTCATACGAAACCTCCAAGAATCAGAGACCAGCAATCATTGGCACCACCCCGTTGGCGTTTCTACCAGATCGAAGCCCCGCTGACAAGCCTCCTTGACATTGGGTAAGCATAACGACGCGATCGCGACTCTGTCACCCCCGCGAAGGCATGGGTCCAGCCCTTTGTCGATCGGGTTCTGGATTTCTGCCTCCGCAGGAACGACAAGAAATGTCGTTTCCGCTTATTTCTATTCGTACGAACGGATGTGATAGAGTAGAAGTCGTGCGACAATTGGACAAGAAGGGAGATGATGGAAGATAGCAAATATCCTCCGGGATGGGACGAAGATCGGCTCCGACGACTAATGGACCATTGCGAGCGGCAGAACGCTAAGGAGGCCGCGGCCGAGGACGAAACCGCCTTCGAGGGCGAGAATCTAGCGCTCATCCAAATCCCCGAGGAACTCACGCCGACCGTTTGCACCTTGATCACCGACTACGAACGAGAAGGAGCAACCAGCACATAGCACTGGCAGGCCAGGCTCGGATTCCTGCAGGAGATCACTCCGACATCAGTAAGGTGCCTCTTGGATTACTATTTTCTTTGACGAGCTCGATGAAAGGTCCAGTACGGTACCTTTCGATTTCGGTTTCTCGCTTGTGTCCACTGACTATCGTCCAGGGCATGCATAGGACGCCTTCCTTGTAGTCGATCGATTCACCCAAAAGCGAATACGCCCAGCCAGACGACGATCCAATATAACCCCCGACTCGAGCATAGTATCGCCCGACCTTAAGTTGTTCAAACTCCCGTCTCGGGAGGGCATAGTAACCAGCGTTATGATCAAGCTCACTGACGAGTCTTCGGAGCTTGCGTGGAACGTGCCAGAACGATTTCGCCGCATACGCATCGTACACTTTCTCGGGTATGATTTGCACGATGAACCGCCTTCGTTCATCATCTGTGTCCGTGGAATGCCGAATGCTAAACTGCCAGCCTTGTGGGCCAACTGATTCCAGCACGAGTTGTGGGCCCTCGTCGTTCACAGGGAACCCCTTGTTGCGGAGTGCCCAAAGAGGCAGAAGGACAAGTCCTCCGATAAAAACGCCAAGCCCCAGGACACCTGTAACAATCTCGTTCTTGCTGCGTTGCCTATGACTCTTCAGAGAGGCGAGACGCAGTCCATCTACACTGTAATACCAGGAAGATTTGCATTTCGAACACTGCTGTGCTTGCGATGTGCGAAGAGCAGCACCGCAGACAGGGCATTTGCCATTTGGAGGTTCGCACTGCATACATATGATCTGATCCGTTGCCTGTCCGAGGGTCCGCACGCGTCGCAGCGGTGCCCTGCACCTGTCACATATGGTCTTCCCGGAAGCCGAAATCCAGGTATTGCTGGGCTCCCGGGCACCGGCATGTTCGCGGATGGGCGCGAGGTCCCGATTGTCCTTTCTCACCTCGTTTTCGCGTCCTGCCTCTTCGCATCGGGCAACGACATCTTGCCAAGGGTTTTCATGTCTTGCCTGATCAATTGCGAATTGCAGAACATGGTGCTTTGGCACGGCCTCCAGCTTCTTGAATGTGTGCTTCTTGTCGCTCGCGTCAACCACTTGTATCGTACTTGACCATATCCCTTTGGCGTGAAATGCTGCTATATTATCCAGATCAAAGGCTGCGTATCTGGTACCCCGGCCTTCTGTCAAGAAGAGACGCTGGCTGGTAATTACGAATGAGGCATCGCTATTGGTGTCATCTTCATGGACAATGAGAAACTCACCTCGGCGTGGTTCAAAATCGCTCAAGAAGGACTTCAAAGCAGGATCCCTCACCGACGTTGAGCTATCGAGGAAGGAGAGGAAGGAAACACTGGCAACTTGCTTCAGTCCGGGGAAGATCTCGGACAGGGCGCCCGATTTCCAGGCAATCCATGTTGCACGCCAGAACGCTCTCACCTGAGTATGCATGTCATGTCCTCCAGCAACACTTCAAACTCATGCAGTGACAGTCCTCCTTCGAATGCCTAGGCAGCTGTGCGTTCTCCTCACATCAAAGTCGGTAACGGCTTCCTCTGCGCGTGGAGCTTGCGATTCGGGGGATACCTTGGAATGGCGGTCCGTTAAGGCCGTCTCAGGTGTTCTGACCCCGATTCCTGGGCCAGAAACAAGGGTTTCCAGTGGGGCAGCCTCCTTAACGGACCGCCAT
>JAFGLV010000069.1 GCA_016927855.1 Sedimentisphaerales bacterium | reverse complement strand
TTGACGAAGTGGCCGGCGCCGTTCTCGCCGACCCAGTCGCAGCAGGGCTCGCCGTCTTCGGTCTTGGCGCAGATCGACTGGAAGATGTCCTTGACGTGCGGCCAGGCTTTGGGCGAGCCGCCGGGCATCATGGACGGACCTTTCAGGGCGCCTTCTTCGCCGCCGGAGACGCCGGTGCCGATGTAGAGCATGCCTTTGCTCTCGACGTACTCGGTCCGGCGGATCGTGTCGGGGAAGTGGCTGTTGCCGCCGTCGATGAAGATGTCGCCTTTTTGCAGGTGAGGCAGGACCGCGTCGATAAACTGGTCTACCGGCGCGCCGGCCTTGACCATCAGCATGACCTTGCGCGGCTTCTTTAGGTTGGCCGTCATTTCCTCGATGGAATGGCAGCCGATGAGCTTCTTGCCTCTGCCCCGACCGTTAATGAAATCGTCCACCTTGGACACCGTCCGGTTGAAGCAGGCGACCGTGAAGCCTTTACTCTCCATGTTGAGGATCAGGTTCTCTCCCATGACCGCCAGGCCGATGACGCCAATATCCGCTTTCGCCATGATAACGCGCTCCTTTGTCCTAAGCTCGACCGCTGTTGCCGCTCGTCCGTAACTGAACTCGCCGACATCCGTCCACGTCGCTGCCGGCTGGGCAGCCTATTGTGCGGATTCCGCGAGGCTTTGCAAGCCAAATCCCGTCCGACTGACGCTATCGCGCGTTCCGGCGCATAGAACAGCCGGGCCGCTTGGACCCGGCTGGAGAGGCCTGAGGGTGGTGGGCCTAGTCGTCGATCTGCCACCAGTCGTTGTCGAAGTAGTGCCACTTCGGGTTGGTGATCGTCATGTGACGGGGTGAGTGGCGCTGGACGCACTCGGCGATGGCGTGGTCGCCAGTCTCGTCCACCCTGACCGAGCGGACGTAGACCTCGGTCGGCGTGGTGATATTGACCGCGCTGAGGAACATCTGGGCGAGTTGCTCAGGGCTTTCGACATCCGCGAACGCCTGACGCAGGCGCTGGAGGTCCTCTTCGCTGCCGCCGAAACGTTGCGGATCGTAAGGCTCCTGGCCCTTGACGAGCCGGTAGGCGTAGTTCATGTTGAAATTGGCGGCCCAGGCGGAGGCGTCACCGGCCTCGAAGGCCGCGACCATCGCGCCGATGCGCTTCTGCAAACCCGCCGGCAGGGACGTGTCCTGGGTGAAATCGTAAGGGCCGGCGTCGGAAGCGACCACGAGCCTCTGGTTGGCGCCCAGAAGGCTCGAGCCTCTGGCGTTGCTTACCTCGACCTTGCCTTCGGTGACCTCGACCGACAGTAACTGGACTTTCTCGTTCGTGTTCTCGGCGATGCCGTCGACGAGGTCCAGCTTGAACTGCGTGCCGAGCGCCTTGACGTCACCGTAGGGGGTGGTGACGATGAACTCACCCTTGCCCTTGGCGACGGTCACATCGATCGCGCCGGCGAGGTGCTCAAGACCGCGTTGCCTCGTCGCGTCTATCCCAATCACGGCGCCTTCAGCGAGCTTGACGACAGATCCATCAGCGAGCGTGTGCGTGAGAGGGCCAGACAATGTCGTTACCTCTCTGATGCCTGTCACGGCGACGTCTTCACTCTTCGTAAGTTGGGTGATGCCGATGACGGCGGCGACGACGATCGCGGCGGCCACTGCGAGTTTGACAAACAGACCGTTCATGGTGATTCTCCTTATCACAGGCCGGCCCGCCCGAGGCGTCGCCGGCGAGGTGAGCTTCTGTACGGCCTCGGGGTGGTTCGCCTTCCACGAGTCGAAGTCGGGCTGTGTGTCGTGCGACGCGATGGCCTGGTCCAAAGCCTCGTCCAGCCAGTTGTCGTTGTCAGGGCGTTCCATGATCTATCTCCCGAAACCACTGCGTTTCAACATTGCTGCAATCTTGCGTTTGGCCCGCACGAGTCGGCCGTTGACCGCTGAGGCCGGCAGGTCCAGGACCGCCGAGATCCGCGCCTGCGAGAAACCGTCGAAGTACCGCATCACGATCAACTCGCGCTCGGCCGACGGCAGTTGCCACACGGCCCGGCGGACCGCTTCAGCTTGCTCATCGTCGCCGGGCTCACGCACCTCGGTCGCATCGTTCGGAAGCGGGGCAGGCCGGCGGTTGCCCCGTCGCATCTGTCGCGGGACGTTGCGGCAGATCCCGCCCAGCCAGGGCCCGAACTTCTCGCGGTCCCGCAGGCTCCGCAGGTCGCGACAGGCGATCGCGAAGGTCTCCTGGGCAGCGTCCTCGGCCAGGTGCTTGTCGCCAAGCTGCGCGTGGGCCAGAGCGACGATGCGGTTGTGATACCGTTGGTAAAGAGCGCCGAAGCTTTCCAGCCGGCCGGACTGGGCCGCCTCGACCAAAACCGCATCTGACTGTTCCAGAGAATCGATTCTCATGTCAAACCTGTTCACTCTCACCGGTGTGCCGATATCAGCGTTCACCCTTAATAGTGTATCGGCACCGCAGAAATGTGCGCGGAATTTGAGCGTTTTCTTTTAACGTCGCGGCGGCAAACGTCCCTGCCGGAGGCCTCTTTTTTGCATTTCCCGGCTTCTGGAGTTAGAATCAGCATACGGAAGATCGATGCGCTGGCCGGCAGGGCGGCGCAAGCGGAATTGTGGAGGATCATCACTCGTCTTTGTGGAGGGCCCAAGAAATGAGAACGGCATGCGTAGCGATCGTGCTGGCCGGGGCGGCCCTGGCGCCGGCGGCGGAACTGACGGGGCGCGAGTTGGCACTGCTGCGGGTCATTCTCCGACAGAGCATGTCCAGGGAGTTGCACGCAGTGCACGAGACAGGCGATGCGTACCGCATAGACCGGGCCTCGCCCTTGAGAGCTGTCTGGAGCGAGCCCAATGTGGACGAGCTTCACGAGATCATGACGGATGAGGCCAACGATCCGTACAAGCAGTTCAACGCCGCCCGCGCGCTGGCCTACCTCGGAGACAAGCGCTGCGTGGACGTCCTGGCCGAAACGCTCGCCGGCAGGTTCGCCCAAACCAGCAGCGGATTCGAGCTAAGCGAGGCGGCCGCGTGCCTGCTGTACCTCGGCGTCGATCTCCCCGACAGATTCCTGTTCACGCGGCTGCCCAATCCGTTGTACGCGGAACTGAACGCTCTGCTGGACGCGCCGAGCGGTCCAGGCATGCCGTTGACGCCGTATCCGGAACGATATGACAGCCCACCCGATGCGAACCTCCCGCACACGAAGGAACAGCTCGAGCAGGTCGTGGCTGGGCACTTTGGTCGATTCTCTGTCGGAGTGACAGGGCCTCTCGTCACTGCCGACGTAGAGCAGATCGAGTTGCAGGCGGTTCTGAACCTGATCGCCAGCGGCCAGTCCGATGAGCTGTTGAGGGTCCCGTTTGCCGGCTGCTATGACCAATGGCAGGATTTCAAGGAGCAGATGGAGCCCGGCGGTCTGCTGTACTTCTTCGACCCGGGCCCAGAGCCGAGCCCGGACAGCGTCATACTGATGGGCTACGTCCTGATCCGTGACGGTCAGGTTGTCGCCCAGCTCCTGGCCTTCGCGGGCTGATGAAGGAATGAGAGAACGGCCACCCGGGCAGTTGGCAAAGGGCCGGCGGATTTGCATACTTTAGTTGGACTCTGTAGAAGTGTCTGCAACAGCATCGACTGCAACGACTCGGATTAGCAACACTCACTCCTCCGCATCGCGTTCCAAGTGTGACTGTAGAGGAGAACTATCATGTCCTCGTCGGATGACAAGAACAAGAACCGGCGTACGCGCAG
>JAFGLV010000002.1 GCA_016927855.1 Sedimentisphaerales bacterium | reverse complement strand
CGCATCCTTGCGTGATCCGTGCATCGCCATGTGAGCAGTTATCGGCAAAAACGGAATGTTTTAATGAACTATTCAAGGCTCAATAATTGTTAAGTTTGCGCTTTCGAACGGTCGCGCGAGCGGGGCGCAAACTTAACAATTAAGACGTGACGCCAACAAGCGGCGATCGCGGTTCGTATGGATGGTTGAGGCACTCGTCTGCGTTCGGCGTCGAAAGCCGGCGTGACGCAAGATGGATGCGCCAAGGTAGTCAATGATGTTGGATGTACTCAAACAAGTTGGCGTTGATTTCTGGTCGGTGTTCGCGGAGATGTCGCCGTACTTGCTGTTCGGCTTCTTCGTCGCCGGTCTGCTTTCGATGGCGGTCTCGCGCAGGATGGTCGAGCGCCACCTCGGCGGCAGGGGAGCTCTGCCTCTCTTCAAAGCCGCGATCTTCGGCATCCCGCTGCCGCTGTGCTCGTGCGGCGTGATCCCGGTCTCTATGTCTCTGCACAAGCAGGGCGCCAGCAAGGGCGCCACCGTCTCGTTCCTGCTATCGACCCCGCAGACCGGTGTCGACAGCATCCTCGTGACCTACAGTCTCCTGGGCCTGGTCTTTGCGATCTTCCGGCCTCTGGTTGCACTCGTCACCGGCGTCGTCGGTGGCCTGCTCGCAAACGTCTTCGGCCAAAACAAAAACGCCTCCGCCGCGACGAACCCAGCACCGGATGATCCTCCGACGGCGTCCACCTGGCGCAAGCGCTTCCTCGACGGCATGGACTACGCCTTCGTGACCCTCCCACGCGACATCGGCAAGCCGCTGCTGCTGGGCCTAGTCATCGCGGCGATCATCTCGGCGCTCGTACCCGACGATTTCTTCGCCGACAAACTCGGTCGCGGCCTGCCTGCCATGCTGGTGATGATGGCAGTCGGCATCCCGATCTACGTCTGTGCGTCGGCCTCGGTCCCCGTCGCGGCCGCGTTGATCCTCAAGGGCCTCAGTCCCGGCGCCGCCTTAGTCTTCCTGATGACCGGCCCGGCCACCAACGCCGCTGGCCTGGCCACGATCTGGAACGCGCTGGGCCGGCGCACCGCGCTGCTGTATCTGCTGACGGTCGCTGCCTGCGCCCTCGGCGCGGGCCTGCTGCTGGACGCCCTCGTTTACAACACCGAGATCAAGGTGATGACCCACACCCACCAGATGATCCCGCCGCTGGTCCAGAACCTCGCCGCCTTCGTCCTCCTGGCGCTGCTAAGCTACGGCTTCTACACCCGCCTGCGCCGCCGCAAGGCCGCGTGAGACCACACGTGGTGAAACCGCAGAGGACGCCAAGGGAAAATGCTGTTCGGAGTTGCGCGTTTACGCGGCCCTCACCTGCCTGGCCCGCCGCCCGCGGTTGTAGCATGGGCGTTCCGCCCATGAGTCTCAGGGCCACCCCTTCGATCCGCCACGGGCGGACTCAGGACAGACCCCGGCCCTGTCTTCCACGGGCGGGACGCCCGTCCTACTCATGGGCAAGAGGCCCATGCTACGTGAGCGCCGACGCTCGCCGTGCCGGTAGCACGTAGCGTGGATCCCGGCGCGCCGGGACCCATCCTACTCTCTTTCGTCCCTGACGGGACTTGTGGGGTTTTGCCCCCTCCATGTGACCCGGCGATGAATCACTGGGCTATTATCTTCTGTCCCGTCGGGACCAGCGAGAGCAACCCACGATCCTGCTCAGCCCCCGGCCAGCCGCCGCGAGTCCCATTGGGACGACCGACAATAGCCCACCGTTTCAACGGTGGGAAAGCAAGGACCACCAAAGGCCCAAGTCCCATCAGGGGCGATAGAAATCTCCCTGCTCAATTCGAGTCTCGTAGGATGGGCAACTCGTTGCCCATCCTACACTACTATTCAAGGTCGCCGAGCTGCATGCCGAGTTCATACCCTGAGATAGGCAGCGATGCCAACATCTTAAACCAATACTCGAAGAACTCCTGCAGAGCCTCGGGGGATACCAGAACAAGACGCGGCGGCTGATCTTTCGCCTTTCGATGATTTACTGGATAACCACAAACAAACACGATGTCCTCAATCGCCCTCGGGGCCGGCGGGCGCGTGAAAATGTTCGCGTGCGTCAGCGCATGGCGCAGCGATTTGACCACCTGGAGTAGCGTGGTCTGCTCTTCCATGTTCGCCGGGTTTCGTAGCTCATCCCAATCTCCCTAGTTCCCGCCCGGCAAGCCCGCCATCCATTCCGGCCAGACCGGCAAGGGCGCGGCTGTATTGAAGTTCTTGCTCCACTTCAACCGCCACAGTTCCTTTAGAAAGACTTTTCTGACCGAAAAATCCATGAAGACCAGATTCGTCGCTCCGCTGTGTCTATTCATGTTGAAGTATCGCATGGATTCGTTGTCGTCCACAAAGCGAACGTCCTCCGTGTTCTGCGGCGTGTCGTTGTGCTCGGGAAATCCGCCGCGCCACATGCAATCACCGAAGATGGGGACGCGGTTCGGCATCCTGGCGAACGTGCTCTTCCACGCATAGGCCTCGCTGAAGTTGTTGTACTGGCCCGAGCGGTTGTACACCCACGCGTTGATCCCATAGCTGCCGTAGTCCCCGGGTCGCAAGTCCCCCATGTCGTTTGTCTCGACGACCCAGGCTGCAAAGGGGTCCAGGCCGCCCTGCGTATAGGGCTTGGTTGCCACGGGGCAGAACCACATCTTCGTTTCGTCGCCGTAATAGGGTTTCAGGGCGATCGTCCACCAGCCGTACAGGCCTCCTGAACCAGCCATTACTGAGGGGAACAAGTTGTCATATTCATTCGTGTACATCACGAAAGCGCTCGCCCAGGTCTTGAGATGCGCCTGGCAGACGACCGACTGCGAGGTCAATCGCGCCTTTCGCAGGCTCGGCATGAGGATGGCCAGAAGCAGGGCGATGATCGAAATGACCACCAGCAGCTCAATCAGCGTAAAAGCCTTGGATTTCTGCATGATACCGACCCTCACTTTCATCGGCTGGACGCGGAACGTGAAATCAGAGCGATTAAGTTTCGCAGGATGTGCATCGCACGCCGCCTCTTCTTTCTTCGATGTCAACGGTTACAGGAGACCGCCAAGCTCAGAACCACAACTCCATTGTAGTCTCGGCACGGTGCCGATACAAACGAAAGCACCCATGAATCCCTGCGGGATGCGATGATGGCGGGCAGTCGGCACCCTACGAAACTGGGACCACCCTCCCGACATTCATGTGACAATTCCCGATTCGAGATGTGATTTCCTAATCCGCCGTGAGTTCAAAGGATTGTGCTTCTTCCGGGCCGGGTCGGGCATAGTCGGGGTCTTTGGCGCGGATGTGGATGGAGCCGTCCGGCCGGACCTTGACGTCCAAGGGAACGATCGTCACGCCTTGTCCGTTGATCGTGTAGGCATTGTCACTCATATCCCTGGTCGCAAGCTCAGCCCGCGCCAGGGGCGGGACGTCGGCGTTGAAGAAGGCGGTACACCACCAACGTCCTTCCTGGTCCTGGAGCGGGGTCCCGTGGCCTAAGAAACGCCCAGCAAACTGACGCGGGCCATACGGCCCCGTGATCTTCTCCGACGTGCAGTAGTACAGGTTGTAGGTGCCGCGGCGCATCTTGTCGGTGGACCAGCCGGTACCGAAGAGCACGTACTTGCCGCCGATCTTGCGTATCAGACAACCCTCGTGGCCCATGTTGCGATTGGCTGGACCGATCCGCGTGGCCTCACCGGCCAGCCCGCTCAGATCCGGCCGGAGCGGGGCGATTTGGGTGGCGCCCCAGATGATCCAGATGCTTCCGTCGTCATCGACGAACAAAGACGGATCGTGCCGCCTGCCAATCGCGACGCCCAGGGGGTTCGCAAACGGACCTTGGAGAACGGCGCCGTCGGTCACCGAGAGATTCGCGCCCGGCACAGGGGATGGGCTGGTGTGCACAATCACCCAGCGACCGTCGATCGGGTGCAGCTCAGGTGCCCAGAGGCGCCACTGGGCTTGCTCGGTCTGCTCGAAACGCTCCGGCTGGGCCTGATACCAGATGCCGTCCAGCAAGGAATACGGCGTCCCCAGGTATTCCCAGTGCATCAGGTCCTGACTGGGCCACAGTTGCATCTTGTAGCCAACGATGCTCTGCGGGCCCAGGCCGGTATTGTACCGGTCGGAGACCTGTCGTTCGTCCTGCGGCAGCGGCGTCGTTCCCGTGAGGTAGTAATAGCCGTCCGGTGCCAGGACAATGTAGGGATCGCGTATCCAGCCGTCCTTGATATGGAGGGCCCGATCGTGGCTTTCGAGGCCCTTCTCGATCACCTGCGTATCGATGCCTCCAAGACAGATGTCGCAGGCTATTGCCGATAGCACGGTCAAGAGGACCGCTCTCTTCATTTCGGTGCTCCTTCACGATAACGTCCGCGCAGACGTAGGAGGGGTGACTCGTTGCCCATGTGGAGCGTCAGTCGAGTTCATTGGTTCAGAAAGCGCCTTAGCTCTTCCATGAATCGTCCGTAGTACCCGCCCGGGCTGGCGGTCCTGGCGGCGCGCAGCCTGTCGTACAGCCCGCGATCGAGGCCCTGCGACAAACGAAGGCAGAGCGCTGGCGCCGCGCTCAATGCCATTCCATACGTGTCTTCTCCGTGTTTCTTCCGCAATTCCATCACGCTGTCGTAGCGTTCCAGCAGGACCGCCAAGAAGTCCTTCTCATGTCCCTTCAGCTTCGGAAAGAACTGCGGCGACAGGAGAAGCGTGTCGGCCCCTTCGATTCTCATACTGATATCCACTATCTTCATGTCTCCAATTCGATCCGGCGCCAGGAATTGATCCCATTCCGGTTGGTCACGGACAACCGCAAGTCTCTCGGTCATCTCTTCATCGCTTATCGACTGCGGCGACAAGTCATATTCTCTCAGCGCCTTGAGGATACCCTCTGCCAGGTCTGGCCTCAGGTAGAGTTCGTGCATGGTGCTGGAGGCATTCAAGAGACGCTGTACGCCCAGCGCCATGCCAGAAGGATCGGAGTAGATGAGTATCATGGCGCTGTAGTTGTTATCCATATAGTGCCGAAACAGCTTATCCGTGGACGTCTCGGCCAGGGCCTCTTCCGGGAGATCATGTCTTTGGGTGAGTTCCCTGTCACGCTCCCTTTGCGTTTCGAGGAGATCCAGCAGTCGGGTTATCCGCTTCTCGGCTGGCTCCCTGGTATCTTCTTCCATGACGGTCTCAAGAAACCGATCCATGGACTCATCGGCGTTCTGTTGCGCATCTGCAATGGCCGCATCATCGCGTTCCGGGTGGGGCCGACCGACTTCATCTGCGGCCGACTCGCGACGAGCGCTCAGTGGCGGCGCGGACGGCAAGACCCTTGCTGCAGGCGTCTGGTTTGGCGGCTCTGTCTGCATTCGTTCGAGATGTCCGCGTCGCCGGAAAGCAGACACCGAACCGCCCGCGTGATGGGCGATCAAGATGCAGGTGAACTGTGGTTGGTATGGGCCGGGGACGGACGCAATGGCCTGGCCCACAAAGAACCCCTCTTCGTTTCCGTCGTGGCACGAGCGGACGATCACGATGTCCGTGCCGTGGGTATAGACGTACGCCGGCTTGAGCTTGGCGATCGCATCGGCCCACAAACTGGGGTCGAGTTCGGTTACGCTGTCCAGGCACATCCCCCTCGTCTCGTTCCACCACTTAACGTAGTTTACCCACGTGCGGGTGGCGCCGCGGACGACGTCTCCGCTGACGAAGTTCGGGAAGACCTCTTCTCGCTGGGTATCGTCGGCGTAAGCCGTCGCACAGACGAGCACGACGAGGCCAAAGGTCATGAACAGGGTACGTCGTGATGAACACCGCTTGGCTTCCTGGTGCGCAACCATGGTTTGCCCCTCTCAAGATACGCACGGAGTCAGATGTTCTGTCAGGCGCGCTCGATGGTACACTTGCCAGGCCGACGGCGGAAGTAAATTGCATGTAAAAACGGTCAAGACGACCGCCGCTACCGGCGCGTGGGCTGAGAACCCAACCTACGATTAGACCGTCCGGACGTGCGGTCATGGATCGCGCACGGCGTGGCGCCTCTACTCTTCCAGAGGCATCAGTTCCACCTTGCGAAATTCGATCGGATGGCTCTCGGCCTGCAAGGCGACGTAGCCTGCGCTGAGCATGGTGTTGCCATCCTTGATGAGCTTCTTGGCGTCGGCGTCGTTTTCATCGAGTTGGGGCCGCTCGTATTCGAGCACGGTCTGGCCGTTGACGAGGTGTTTGATCTTGCCGTTGCCGTGGACCTCGACTTCCATCGTCACCCATTGGTCGCCGTGATAGGTTTGCGATTTGGAGTTGGTGCAGTGTTGGGTGACCAATTGATTGGCCATTACGATATGCGTGCCCGGCGTGCATACGTTGGCGGTGGGGCGCTCGCCCGTACCGCTGCCGCCCAGGATCTGGGCCTCGATGGAGACTGGGAAATCCTGGTCCTTGCGCATGGTCTGAGGCGGTTGGCAGTGGAGCATGATGCCGCTGTTGCGCAGCGCCCAGCCCGGCCCGCCTCGTGTCTGTTCGCCCACGAAGCGGTACTCCACGCGCACGCGGTAGTGCGAGTACGGCGTCTCGTAGAACAGGTGCCCGAACCGGCCGTCGAACCGCTCATACTGGTCGTAGCGGACCTTCAGGATTCCATCCTCGACGCGAAAGGTGTTGCCGAAGTTCTCATCCAGGTCGTAGCCGGTGATCTTCGGATGCCAGCCTTTCAGGTTCTTGCCGTTGAAGAGGCTGATCCATCGGGTCTCGTTCGGTTCACTTGCCGATGAGGCGCCACTGGCCGGACCGGCCGCACCCGCCAACAGCGCGCAGGCCAGTCCCAGCAGATTCAGCCGATAGACTGTGGTTGGAATTGGGGACATCATAGCGCTCGTCATGGTCTCACTCCTTGCTTGCGAATTCACGTGGCTGAACAAGTCTCGTAGGGGGCGCACCGCATACCACTCCTTTCTCTCTGCGCGTCCGCAGACGCGTGGGCCCGGCGGCCTCAAGTCTATGGGCGCATGGTAGCCTCGGCGTGGCGCCAATACAAGCGAAAACACCTACGAGGTGCTCCGGAGTGAAATGCTGGTGAGTCGTGCGTCCTACCCTGCCGAGGCGAACGTGAAAGCGCGGAAGCGGCATCCGACCGAAGGGCATGGTATAGGATCGGTGCATCTATCTATCTGCGCTCGTGCGTATCGGCCCGTGTCTTTCTGTCGCGGCGCACAGTCTCTGAAACGGGTGCTTGGCAGACGGAGGCGGGGCGCAGCCTGCCTTCACGCGTTCGCCCGGTCGCAGGCAGAGAATCGGCGGCCTCGATTGGAGGCAGCCGGCCAAGAGCTTATGGCTGAGTACTCCCCTCGGGCGACGACACGAGTCCGATACTCGGGTGCACCCGTGTCGGGCTGGGGTTGGGACGCTACGCGACGGATGACTGCTCGGTTTCCGTTTGTTCCGAGGCCGTCATTAGTTGCCGCTCGGTCGGCAAGCCGCGCGGCACGATCCCGCTCGAGGTGCACGAGCATCCTTGTCACCTTGCGATACCTCGGCCTAAGCAGTCTGAACGGGAGAGAGCGAGCATACTTCTCACTGTGCATCGACCGGAGCTGGGCCAGACTGTAGCAGGTGCCCAGGAACCTTCTGTAGACGACGACCGCATAGGGGAATGCGATCACACGCAATGGAAGGGGTATCGAACGCCAGACCAATGCCATGAGGCCGGTCAAGCCAACATCCTCGAGCAGTGTCTGCGAACAGCGTCCTGTCGCTCCTCGATACACTGCGACACGTTTACATCTGATTGGTCGCATCTTTGCTCCACCTCCGTGTCGAGACCCTACGCGACCTCATCCTCCGATGACGGCGGAACGTATATACCACATTGCGCGTGGTTTGTCAATTGCGGAAACTACGTATTTTCGCGCGAGACGGGCCTGGAGCTGGAAGAGCGTTGGGTTTACTTCGGATCCTCTGGCGAGCGCGTCAGCCGGCCTCTTGGGTAGGCCGTCAGTCCCTGGCCAATGTCTGCCCAAGGGACGCGCATCGCGGTCCAGATTTGACAGATCGGGTGGACGAGGGTGGGGTCGTCCAGGGTGCCGGCCTTGATGTAGACGAACTCTGGGTGCGCGGGAGACCTCGTAAACAAGGGGGAGCCGCATTCGGGGCAGAACTGCCGTGTGATTTCGTTGCCGCTGTCGGCAATCTTGGTATAGGCGTTGACCTGGCCGGAGACGATACGCAGCGAGTCGACGCGGGCACGCACGCCGAGGCTGAACGCGCTGCCGGTCGTGCGCCGGCAATCCGGACAGTGGCAGTAATTCGCGCCGCCGAGTGCGCCGATGTGTTCGTAACGCACGTAGCCACAGAGGCATCCGCCAGTAAACGTGTCTTTCATGAGTCGCATTCCTCCTTCGATCGCGCTGCCGCCGGACGGTCGGGCGGGAAAACAGGCCGGGAAAGCGACCGTCAGCCTATATGGGCCGCGACGATGTCCCTTATCTGATGGATCAGGTGAAGGATCATTGCCAGGAGAACGAGCATGGTCACGACGAGTGCCATGGCTGCTATGCCTGCGGCATCGCGCCCTTCCCGGGCCATGACGACAATCAGCGCCGCCAGGATGCTGAGGGTCACGTAGACGACGCGACGACTTGCAGCTTTCTCCGCCAGGTCGAGGTGCTGACAGGCCAGCGAAAGGTCCATGAACCCATCGAGAAGGTGCCACATCATCGCGCAGTTGGCAATGGTGTGTACGAGGCCCACGACCGATCCCAGGTCACCCTCCGTAATGGCGCTTACCGCAGAAGAGACAGCCAGCACCCGGGAGATACCTTGGGCGGTGGCGAACCGGCCCGATGCCTTCCCGCTATGGGGTGATTGCGAGGGGGAGGATGCGATTGACAGTCTGCCGGGCAGGGACATAAGATGAACAGTGTGCTCGCGGGCAGCGAGCGCGCTCGTCTGACGGGTCCAAGTGGATCGTTCGTGCAAAGGAGTTGCAGCCATGAGATCAGGTTGTCCTCTGTCCCTCTTCCGCGGTGTTCTCCTGGTTTGTCTGTTCGCTAGTGCGCTGGGTATCTGTGCGGGCGCGGATTCGCAGGCGGACGCGAGCGGCGCGCCGGAGCAGCCCTATGCGTACGTGTTTCCGGCCGGACTCGACGAACTGGTCGAACGCCTCCAGCGCGAAGAGGTGACGGTGGAGGAATTGCGCGAGGATATCGACCTGGACGTCTGCACGTATCAAATTGCCGGCGTCGTCGAGAATGACGAGGAGGGAGGCTCTTTCGCGTTCAGGACCGTTGCCAGGCAGGAGACCAGACGTTTCTTTGCGGGAACCGTGGTGGTCAAAACAGACCCGAACAAGAGCGACGTGATCGGGCCGGTACTGGCGCCCGACATGCCCAAGGACGCCGGAGGGCGGGAGCTGTTGGGCTCGCCGGGCGAAGGCGATACTTTCCCGGTCGTCACGCTGGCGTCGTATACGCCGATGAACCTAGGCGATGTGCGGCCGCTGGCGGAGAAGCGCGAATTCGGCAAGGCGATCACATTCGAGGCGCTCTACGAAGGCAAGGAGCGCGTCAGCTTCGACGGGAGGCCGGTAGGGGGGCTGACCTGGCTGGCCGACGGCGAGCACTATCTGCAGGTGCGCGACGGCCGGCTGTATCGCGTGCATGCGACCAGCGGCAGGTCCGTGCTGTTCGTCGATCCCAACCGAGTCGCGGCCGCCCTGGGGCAAGTGCCGGCGCTGTCCGAAGCAGATGCCAATTCTCTGTCGCAACGCAGGCGGTTCGAGATGGACCCGCAGCGCCGGGGCCTGCTGATCGACTACGAAAACGACCTGTACTACTGCACGCTCGACGGGCAGACCGCCGTGCGCCTGACTAGCAGCCCCGCCCAGGAGCAGTACGGCACCTTCCGTCCCGACGGCCAATTCGTCGCCTTCGTGCGCGAGAACAACCTCTACGTGGTCGATGTCGCGACGCAGACCGAGCGGGCGCTGACCACCGACGGCAGTGACACGGTTTTCAACGGCCAGGCCGATTGGGTCTATCACGAGGAGCTGTTCTCGCGACAGCGTCGGTTGTTCTGGTGGAGCCCCGATGGAGCGGCGCTGGCGTTTCTGCGGATCGACGACGCGTCGGTGCATGCCTTCACCGTGGTCAACAACGTGCCGACACAGCAGCGGGTCGAAGTCGAGCGTTATCCCCGGCCGGGAGAGTCCAATCCGTCAGTGAGTGTCGGCGTGGTTTCTGTCGCAGGAGGGGCGGTCCGGTGGGCGGACCTCGGTGACTACACGGAAGGCTCGTTCCTCATCTCTGGCGTCGGCTGGCTGCCCGACAGCGAACGGGTCTACTTCTACGTGCAGGACCGCGCCCAGACCTGGCTGGATCTATGCACCGTCTCGAAGTCACGCGGCGAGGTCGAGCGGCTCCTGCGTGACAAGACAGAGGCGTGGATCGAATCACCCGGCGAGCTGACGTTCCTGCAGGACGGGTCCTTTCTGCTGGCGAGCGAGCGGACCGGCTGGAACCATCTCTACCTCTACGACAAGGCAGGCGAGTTGAAACACGCGGTGACGGAGGGCCGGTGGGAGGTGCGCAGGCTGCATCACTTCGACGAGGAGAATGGATGGGTGTATTTCACCGGCACGCGGGATTCTCACCTCGCGGAGAATCTCTACCGCGTGCAACTGGATGGGAGCCGGATGCAGCGGCTCACCCGCCTGGCCGGCGCCCATCGCGCCGACGTCAGTCCCAACGGCAAGTACTTCATCGACACTTGGAGCGACGCGAATACCCCGACCCGGGTGGCCCTCCGCGCCGCCGACGGCACGCACGTGCGCATGCTGGACACCAATCCCGTCTACGAACGCGAAGAATACCGCTTCGGCGCGTACGAGCAATTCCAGATCGAGACGGCGGACGGATTCATGCTGGAGGCGAGCCTGCTCAAGCCGCCTGACTTCGAAAGGGACCGGAAGTACCCGGTCTGGTTCACCACCTACGGCGGGCCGCACTCACCGACGATTCGCGACAACTGGAGCGGCGGTCGCGCCTGGGACCAGATGCTCGCCCAGATGGGCGTGCTGGTCTTCCATTGCGACCCGCGCAGCGCCAGCGGCAAAGGCGCCTGCTCGGCCTGGACCGCCTACCGGCAATTGGGTGTGCAGGAGCTCAAGGACATCGAGGAGGCCATCGCCTGGCTCAAGGAGCAGCCCTACGTCGACGGCGCGCGCATCGGCATGAGCGGTCACAGCTATGGCGGCTTCATGACGGCTTATGCACTGACCCACAGTGACGTCTTCGCCGGCGGCATCGCCGGGGCGCCGGTGACCGACTGGCGCCTCTACGACACGATCTATACCGAGCGCTACATGGACACGCCCCAGGACAATCCCGACGGCTATGCGCAGAGTTCCGTCGTGGAAGCTGCCAAGGACCTTCAGGGCAAACTGCTTATCATCCACGGCGCGATCGACGACAACGTCCACTTTCAAAATTCGCTCCAACTCGCCCGCGCCCTGCAGGAGGCCGACCGCGAGTTTCAGATCATGGTCTATCCCGAATCGCGTCACGGTATCGGCGGCACGCACTACCAGCGCTTGATGCTGGATTTCATCAAATCCGTCCTGCAACTGCCGGAGTCGGACGGGTCCGACCAAGCGCAGCCAGCGGCCTCTCCCGACGCTGAATGCCCACACGTTCCGCCGAACGAGAATGCTCCGATCCCTCGGATATGAGGAGAACGACACTGTGAACTGTCCATCCTGTGGCAAAGACATGAAATCGGGCGTCGTCTGGCTTGGGAACAAGACCTCTGCCACCAACGTTGTCTTCTCCCCGGCAGACACCGTCTCGTGGGCAAGGCAGTTCGCCGCGAAGGTGAAGTCACAATCCTACGGCGCAGTTGGACGGAGAGGATTGGCAAGAGAAAGGCGCACCACTGTCCTGTCCGAACTGCCAGATCATCGTATGCGACGTAAGCGAGCGTAGCATAGTCCGATGAAGGTCTTGGGCAGCACGCACCTCTTCATCCTGATGCGAAACCGAACGGGATGACGACGCGAAGCGCACAAGAACAAGAATGGGGTCACGTCTTAATTGTTAAGTTTGCGTTGTGAGGCGGTCGTGTGAGCGAGGCGCCGGCTTGGCGATTAAACGTCAAATCCGTGGCAGGACGCAGTCGCCCGACGAGGCGAGGCGCAAACTTAACAATTAAGACGTGACCCCATTTGCTCCCGAGCCACAGGTTGCCGTCATGTGTGTCTACGCGATTTGCGATGCGGCCAGCAACGTGCCGACGTAGTAGGAACCGGCGTTGCCGGCCAGAGCGCTGAGCAGCGCATAGCGCCACTTCAAGCCGGCGAAGGTGTCCGCCTGGAACGGGCCGAACATGCTTAAGAGCTTGATCAGGCCTGTCTTAGCCACGATGACGGCGCCCTCCACCGACCAGACGCTCCCAGTGGCGGCAAACAGAGGTAGGACAATCCCGAGGTAGCTGACGGCATTGGCCAGGACCAGCGCGAAGAAGGTTGGCACCACCGCCAGGCCCGAGAACAGCAGGAACCCCGTAGTGACGAACACCTCGAGAAACAACGCCGCGATGACGACGATGGTCCAGGCGACGAATTTCGTCGGATGAGGTCCACACGGGTTCGCCTGGGCGGTTGCCGCGAACGTGAGCACCAGCGCCACCGCGAGCATTGGTTTGGTCAGGTCGTTGCGCCTGTCATGTGGCATACACCTCTCCATCCGGCGCACCGGCCAGGCGTTCGTAGAGGTACTCGTAGGCAGGAAAGAAGCGGTCTTCGGGCAGACAGAAGACGCGCGGTTTCTTGTAGAGGCGCCTGAAGCGGCTTGGGTCGGGGACCACCTCGGAGCCCAGGAGATTGGTCGACGTCGAGCCGTCGGAGTTGCGGTACGTGAAGCGGATGTCGTGGTTGATGTGCGAAAAGTAGCGCCGGCACGCACGCTCGATGACGCGAAGGTACGCGGCGGCCGCGGCACCGTCCATCTCCGAGAAGCTGCACGCGTTGTGGAACAGGTCGACGGAGTTGTCGGCTAGGTGACGGATCTCGAAATGCGGAAAGACCGCCAGATCGTAACCCTCGGACGCGTCCACCGAAACCGGGCCTTCGCCGAAGAGGCGGATGCGCTTGTCGGGGAAGGCCGACAGCAAGAAGTAGGAACAAGCGCTCGCCACTTCCGGGATGTCGAAGATGACGTACTTCGAGATGTGCGCGTCGGCGCGCTGCATCAGTTGGTGGGCCTGACCGCCAATGCCACCGCCGATCTCGACGACGATCGCGTCGGCCACGTCGCGTAGCCACTGCTGCATCTCCAGAGCATGATAGGCGTGCCTGATCGTGTTGATCTGGATCACGTCGCCGTTGAATGGCATGCCGGCGGGGTTGCCCACGAGCGGGTAGCGGAGGTCGTCAAGCTGTCCACCGAGCTCGCGGTAGAGGTCACGGTATTGGCACCAGACGCTGCGAAAGTAGAACCGACCGGTCAGTGACGTGCGGTAGCGGAGGTAGTCGTCATAGCCGCGACCGGCGCCGGCGGTGAAAGGCTCGCGGTGCAGGTTCTCGAACAACGCGGCGAGCCGAGCTTCGTCGGCCTCGTTCAGCGCGGCGATTAACTCCCTGGAGTTGACATCGATCCACTCGGCCCACACGCCGCGGATCTGGAAGGCTGGGTCGGCGATTTGCTGGGCTTGCTTCGAGGCGTGGTAGGCAGCGATGATCCGGCCCACGTGCTCGGGCTTCGAGCGGCGGTGTCCCGGCCGCGCGCGATGATCGACGAAGCCGCTCGCCAGGTCCAGGCGACGATCGGGCCGGGACAACGTCAGGTAAGCCAGCGTCACCTCGCACGGGATCCGGACAGACGCGATCAGAAAGCGGCGCGTCTTCTCCCCGAGCGTTCCGTCCGACCACGCTCGTCGGGCTTTTGCAAAAAGGTATCTGATCCGTTCCCAGAACACGGCCATCTCCAAGGGCACTAAAAGCACCTAATAAAGCGGCCGATGTGATGCGTAGGGGCAGGTCCCCGTGCCTGCCCTGGGCAACCACAGGGGGTTGCCCCTGCAACGTCCGTGCCGCCACCGCCATATAGAGATCATTCTGTTAGGTACTCCAAGCCACTCCGAGTCTGGCGGGGATTATAGCGGGCGCGAGCAGGCCCGGCAATCCGATAATATGAGGCGACGGTGCACGTCACGAGGGCCGCTTCGGCGCCGGCCGGATGGCTTGGCAGCGCTCGCGCGAAAAAAAAGGAAGACCGCGAGGGATTCCCGGGCTCAGCGTCCCAGAAAAACCGCGCTGCGGCAGCGCCGGGACGTCCGCGCACGAGAAACCGTGTTGTTAGGGGTTCAAGTTGGGCCGCACCCTTGATCTCACGTCACGAATTCGCTATACTCAGTATCGACAATCGTCGGAACGGACGATTCGCAACCAATTGGGGGGTTGCGCCGACTCTCTTCAGGTAGTGGTACGTTGGGGGGTGATCGCATGGCTAAGAGAGCGATTCTGGCGCTGACGGTGGCACTGTGGGTGGCGAGTTCGACGCTGGCAGGTCCTACGGTGACGGTGAATCGTCTCAGCGGGCAGTACTATGGCGGCGGCGGCGAATTCACGCTGACGCCCAATCAGGACCTGATGGACATTATCGCTGAAACCGGACCATACTCGTCGTTTTGCATCGAGAAAGGCGAGGTCGTGTACGCGCACCTGACGTACGACGTCAGCGTCAACATCGAGGCGCTCAACGGCGGCGTCAACCACGGTCCAACCGGTCCGCTGGGCGGCGATACCCTCGATCCGCTCACCGCCTACCTCTACTCCGAGTTTCGCAACGGCACGCTGGCCGATTACGACTATACGCCGGGCGCGGGCCGCGCCGCCTCCGCCGGCGCGCTCCAGGACGTGATCTGGTTCATCGAGGACGAAGCCGGCAAGACCTGGACTGACGGTGACAGCTCGTTGCGAGACCGGTTCTACACCGCCGCGATCAATTCGGGCTGGACGGACATCAGAGACGTGCGCGTCTTGAATCTGTACGCCCAAGGTCATCTCGGCGACAGTCGCTACAAGGCGCAAGATCAGTTGATGAGGCTTGCCCCGAAGGTGCCGGCGCCCGGCGCCATTCTCATCGGTAGTCTGGGCACGTTTCTCGTCGGCTGCTTGCGTAGACGCAAGATGGTCTAATCGACCGCCCGCACAACCAAGATCTCCCAAGGCTGCGCCTGTCACGCGCAGCCTTCTTCGTTGGAAGGGTGGAATATTGGAATACTGGAATATTGGGTAGTGACACGCGTGGCTTCCCATCATTCCACCATTCCAGTATTCCATCATTCCATCGTTTATTCCACCTCCCGTCGTTTCTCGTTCGCGCCCCGGTGCCAAAAATCTCGCGTGCTGCGCAATAAACTTCTCGCGCCGCCGTGCTATGATATGAGAATGGTCATTCTTGAAACGGCGTGAGCGGATACGTATGCTCGAAGACGGATTACTGAAACGGAAGCTCCGGCGACGCAGCCCTGAGGCTCTGGCCCACGTCTACGAGAAGTACGTCGATGTTATGCTGACCCTGGCGCTGGGTCTGCTGCACGATCGCGCGGCCGCTGAGGACGTGGTACAGGACGTTTTCCTGTCCTTCGCCCGGTCGGCGGCGGGCCTGCGGTTGCGCGGACGCCTGCGCAGCTACCTTGTTACCGGCGTCCTGAACCGCGTGCGGGACCTTCGCAAGCAGCAACAACGGCGGCCGGCCAACGCGAGTCTGCCGGCGGAGCCGGTGCGTGAGTCGGCCGGACCCGATCAGGCCGCGGTGCTGGGCGAGGAAGTCGCGCGGCTCAACCGCGCCATCGCCGAGCTTCCCGACGAGCAGCGGGAGGTCGTCCTGCTGCGGCTCAAGGCGAACCTGAGGTTTCGTGACATCGCCGGCCTGCAACGGACATCGATCAACACGGTCCTGGGAAGGTATCGGTACGCTTTGGATCGACTGCGGTCCAGCTTGAACGGTGAGGTGGAACGATGAGATCGAAGAAAGCGATAGAAGAAACAGTTCGAACGAAGCTGAATCTCACCCTCGCTCCGCCGCTGCGGGACCAACTGCTCGCTCGCGCCCTGCAAGAGCAAGAGCAATCACAACCGAAGAACGCGGCTCTCAGCGAGCCGTCCATAGGGAGTATTCTCATGAAGAATTCGATGGTGAAATTGGGTATCGCGGCGGTGGTCATCGCCGTGCTCGGTATAGGGGTCGTGGAGTTCCTCGACACCGGAAGTACCTCCGGCGTACTCTGGGCTGACGTTGTCCGAAAGATCGAAGCCAACCGGGGGTTTACGTTTCACGAGAAGATCAGAGTTGTGTATCCCGACCGGCCCGAACAGGTAGTTTACGTGGTGGACCAGTATGCCGGCTCGCGCCTGCACCAGGAGTGGAGCATGGTGCCCGACGGTCCGCCTTTCAAATCCGTCTACCTCGACTTTGAAACGGCCACTGCCACGTATCTCCAGCACACAAAGAAGACCTGCCTTCAGACGTCGATAGATGAGAAGACCGTGCGGTCGCAGGAAAGCGGGTGGTTGAATCCCAAAGACTGGATTCGCCAATTCCTGTCTTCGACGTACTCGAAACTGGGACGCCGGACCATCGACGGCGTGCCGTGCGAAGGTATCGAGACAACCAACCCGACCTTTGCGGACTGCGACCCTCCCGCCGCCAAGTTAGTGGCGAGACTGTGGGTCAATGTGGAAACGGGGTATCCCGTTCGCCTGGAATGCAGTTGCACTCTCAGCATCTCGCGCGCACAGGTAGAGTTCTTGTGTGACCGCTTCGACTGGAACGCGGACCTGAACCCCAGCCTTTTCGAACCGAACATCCCCGACGACTACACGCGGCTGAAGTAGTGGCCGCATCGAAGAGTCGCAGCATCAAACAGGCCGAGTTCGACAAGGATTCGGCCTGTCCCTCCTATCTGGTGTTGCCCCCACCTCCTGACCCGCAAGCACCATGCGTTGGAGCAGAAGTTGATCGACGGCGTCCTCTGCGAAGGCATCGAAACGACGGACGCGAGCGGCCTGCCTTTCCAGAGCTTCACCGCGCGGTTGTGGGTCAGCGTGGAGAGCGGCTACCCCGTCCTCGCCGAAATCGAGGGTATTGACAATGGAGGCGCCCGTCACACGACGACGCTCGATCAGTTTCAGTGGAATGTGGATCTGTCGGCCGAGGACGTCGAGCTCGAAATCCCGACCCGCTACGACCCCTTGTAGAACAGACAGGGCGTGACCAGAGAAACAGTCACCTATTTAGTGACTATCTCAAAACGGCACGTCTGGCCGACAGACATCTGTGGGGGCCTTTCTAAAAGGAGCCGCAGATGGCCAGACAGAAACGTAAAGTCAAGCCGCTTGCCACCCTTTGGGAGGTCAGCGACAAACTGTGGGACATCATCCAGCCCCTTCTGGAGGAATTGGACCCCGTCAGTCACACGGGACGGCCCCGCATCGACCAGCGCGCGGCTCTCAGCGGTATCATCTACCAGAGGCGCAGCGGTTGCCAATGGAACCATCTGCCCCGTCAATTCGGCGACGACGCGTCCGTGCATCGCACTTTTCAGCGGTGGGTCGAGAAGGGCGTGCTGGAATGCTTCTGGGCCCGGCTGGTCGAGCACGGTGCCGAACTGGGCGGTGTCGACTGGCGATGGCAGAGTGCCGACGGCGCGATGGGCAAGGCGCGTTTTGGGGGGACCATGTCGGCCCCAACCCCACGGACCGGGCGAAAAACGGCACCAAACGCAGTGTGATCGTCGAGGCGGACGGGGGACCGCTGGGTGTGATCGTGGCCGGTGCCAACGTTCACGACAGCAAACGGCTGAGAGAAACCATCAAGGCGATCGTGGTCGATCGGCCGGAGCCGACGGACGACGCGCCGCAGCACCTGTGTCTGGACAAAGGGTACGACAACCCCACAGGACGCACCGCCGCGATAGGCGCCCATTACGCTCCGCACATTCGGCGGATCGGCGAAGAGAAGCTGGATGAGAAGAACCGTAAGCGGCATCCCGCCCGTCGCTGGGTGGTGGAGCGGACGTTGGGCTGGATGAGCAAGTGTCGTGCGATTCTGATTCGCTACGCCAAGAAGTCATGCAATTACCTGGGTCTGATTCGGTTGTGCTGCGGCCTGCTCTGGTATCGCCGTCAGCACCGCTTGAACCTTCTGAGATAGTTACTAGTAGTCCTTGAACCGTCTCATCCACTGGGGCCATTGACTGGGTTCGATGCCGCCGCCTTTTGTGTAGTACCCTCTCGTGTTGAACTGCCTGTGCCACTTGAGCGTCCAAAGCTCCTTGAGCCCCACCGTCCGAGCGGACCAGTCCATGAACAACTGATTCACAAAGCCATTGTGACGGTCGATGCAGAAATGCTGCATCTCGTAATCGTAGCCGTTCCATTCATCCTTGTATGCGGCCGGATCACCGTGCATGCCGGCTTCGGCCGGGCCGCCGCCTCGCCACAGGGCGTCACCGAAGATAGGAATACGATAAGCCTGTCGAATGCTCTTGGAGCGCCAGTTGTACGCGGTCGGTCGCCATTGAATGGTCGTGACACCCGCTCTGAAATTATAGATCCAGCAATTGGCCCCGTAGCTGCATTCTTCCGGCTCGGCCCCGTCGCTGGTTTGGCCCATGATATAGCTGTATTTCGACGAGCCCCACTCCGGCGTGTTGGGCGGCCGCTTGACCGCTGAGGGGCAGCGGAGGATATCCGACCTGGTGTCCCACTTGTCCCGCAAGGCAACGATCCAGGTCCCGCGTGGCCAGCTGTACTGGGCGCTGAGCGAGTCCGGAAATAGACCGTTGTTGTCCTCACAGTATATGTCCCAGATCAGGCCCCAACTGTGCATGTTCATCTTGCACCCGGCCGATCGGGCTTGTTTGCGGGCCAGGTTCAGCGACGGCATCAGGATCGCCATCAACAACGCAATGATCGCAATGACCACCAACAACTCAGTCAGCGTGAAGCCCTTGGCCCCTCCGCCCGACCTCTGCAGATTTGTTGCGTGGCCCCTTGTGCTATCCCCCATCAGACAAACCTCTCTTTCTTGACCACTGAGCGCTACACCGACCGTCCCTCCGCAGTAAAACCTGGCCTCGAATCGGCCCCACGCCACCTGCCCTGCTCCCCAATTCAACCAGGCCGGTGGCTCGTGTCAACCATGAAAGACACGGCATCCGCTTGGGTAATGTGGGGACACCATAATTCATAATTCCGCATAATTCCGGTAATTCCGGGGACACCTTACTCGTTTCGGTCTTGAATTGAGTATGGTGAGACTATGAAGCAAGCCTCCTTCCGGATCGTCGGCCATTAAGGATAATGGTCGGTGTTCGGAAACCCAAGTAAGGAGACTTGCCATGTATTACGTTGGACTGG
>JAFGLV010000068.1 GCA_016927855.1 Sedimentisphaerales bacterium | reverse complement strand
GCCGTACGCCTGCATCATCAGCACGTCTTCCATGACCTCGGCGTTGAACGGGCCGCTCCACGCGGTGCCGTCGTAGTACTCCGAGCGAATCCGATGCTCGTCGCGCCAGCGCCAGGGCGCGTACAGCCACTTGGGCGGCAAAAAAGGTGGCCCCGCCTCCAACGCATGGTCGCACACCAGCTCGGCCGGCTGGTCGGAGGCATAGACCTTCAACTCCAGCGAAGGGCCCTCGAACTCGATCTTCACACGCTGCGGATCGTCCACGCAGAAGTCGAACACGCCGGGCCAATCGGTCTTGACGAAGACGCCGTAGCCCCGCGAGGAAAGGTAGAACGGCGCATAGACCGACGTGGTGGGCTTGAGGATCATGTCCACTTTCTGGCCGCGCAGGTCCATAGCAGCTTCGATGCCAGGCGCCCACGAAGCCTGTTGTCGCCCATCGACGACGCGTTCCATCAGTCCGGTGAAATACTCGTTCTCGGTCGCGTCGATCGCGAGTCCCCACTTGATGATATCTGTGTCGGGCTTAGCGCTGAGCTGCAGGGTGTAGCTGTCCCCTTGCGGTTTCACCGAGATCGTCACGACGCGTCCGTCCGGCATCCGGGCCTGCCCTTCGAGCGTACCGCCGCTCTCGACCGCCAGATCGGCCGGCACGGCCACGCGACCCGCGCTCGTCTCGAAAAACAAACCGTCCAGTCTCAGCAGCGCGGGTTGGCCGGCTTGCGGCGTCAGATCGTCCGAGGGCAATAGCACGGAGAGCTGGTCCCCGGTTGTCTCGAACGACGGTTTCGTGGAAGCACAGCCCGGCACGAGAATCAGGGCAAACCATAGCGACAACAGCGTGACCAGGACGTTCCTTCGCATCGTTTCTTGTCTCCTTTCGGTCAAGTTGAAATCACCGATAACGGTTTGCAGCGTCCCTAACGCGACACATCGCGTTGGGTATAGGTCTCATAGGTCGTATGGGACCTATTCCGAACGCCTGAGGCGTTCGACACTATGAGCTTACGCTCTCGTGGGCCCGCGTACAATGGCGGATTTGGGCAACGAGGGACGAGCCCGCTCAGGCCGCCTGAGGCGCACGTCGGTCTGGGTCGGCACGCCCAGGCTCTTCGGGCCTGGCGTCCGGCAGGTCCGCTGGCCGAACTACCGGCGGCAACCCCCAGGCTAGGCGGGCCTGGTCGCAGCGTTCGTTGTGTATGCCCTGCTCCCAGGAAACGGGAAAGTCGCGACAGACCGAAGAACGGAGTTCGTAGATGCTGCACCGCACGGCCTGCCCAATGGTGCCGAGCAAGGCGATGCAGCGTGGGTCCTTCCGGCTGGTGGCGCGCATGACCCGTCGAAAATCGTTGAGCTTCTCGGTCAGCGCCACAGGCACGGTCCCGCCTGGCGCGTCGTCCGCCTCGCTCCAGTAGAATGATGCGCGGTAGTACGCGCAACAGGCCCCGCAGGAGACGCAGGGATTCGCCGCCTCATTGGACGGCGCGACATCAACTACACCCATAGACGGATAGACCTCAACAGATCGCGGTCCCGGCCGCACGAAGGGAGGATTCCGGACGATCAGCGATCTACTTCTGCGAATAACCATCAGGCCGACCACCACTCGGCTTCATCGGATGGTTGCAGACCATTATGTCCCTGGGGGTGACGGATGTCAACAGGTTTCGGACCGGATTTGCAGTGATTGTGGCGGTGCGGCCCCCGCCGCCGCTCACCTTTGAGACAGCGGGACATCGCCAGGCGATGGGACCCACAGCAGCGGTTGTGTCACGGCCATGTTGCGGCGGACCTCCAGGTCGGTCGGATCGGGATCCAAAGTCCTCCAGAGGTCGAGGTACTTCGGCTCGCTAAACGCGTAGCCGGCGAACAGCAGCGCGGGCTGGCGGACAGGCCAAGCCTCGAAGTACTCCACGTCGGGCGGGTGCGGCCACTTGCGCTTATCCTGGAGACAGGGAAACAGGAACGCCACCGCTTCGCGGATGCCACGTCCGTCGGGCAGTTCGAACGTCCAGAGGTTGTCATCCGGCGTCGAGAGCAACTGGCAGAGGATCGCCATATTGTCCAGTTGAAAGATGCTGTAGCCGTAGGGCTTGGTCCGCGCCAACTCCTGCGGAAAGCTGCCATCCGACGCCATCTGGTCGGGCACGAAGACCTCCTTGTAGCGCCGGCGGCACAGCTCGAGCTTCTGCTCGTCGCCGGTCAGCTTGGCGAAGGCAGCCAACTGCACCATGTAGGCGACACTGTGGTTGTTCTTGGCGTTCATCTCGTCCAGGCCGTACTTGTGCGTGGTCATCCACTCGGCATAGTCGGCGAACCACCGCTTGAGGCCGGCGCGTAGTTCGGGCGTCATAGCCTTGGCCTTGTCGATCGCCATGATCGCCAGTGGCACCTCCGCCAGGTGCAGCGTGTCGATGATGCCGATCCCACGCCCCGGGACCCGGCCCGGGATCGCCTGGGCATAGAGCAGGCTCGGATTCATCCGCGTGGCCTCGTCGAGGAAGAACACCTTGAGCAGCTCCACCGCCTTCTCGGCGTACTTCTCCTGTCCGTCGATGGTGTAGGCGCAAGCCAATGCGGCCACCGCGTCGCGCATGTCCCGCAGCGCCAGCCGGTGGGCGGAGAAGTTGTCCGGATTGGATTGCCCATCTCGGCGGATGTAGGGCAGGCCGTCGGGCTTGTTCGGGTCCGGCCACCAGTAATCGCCGTTGGAGTAGAAGTCGTGCGGCCCGCCTTCGCTGAGCTTGGCGCGGGACTGCGTGATCGCCACCGGCGCCATGTCGAGCGCCGCATCTGCCAACCGGATGATCCGCTCCCGGTCGATCCGGGCCACCTCGCGCGCCCGTTGTTCCGGTGAGACCGTCTGGGCCGAGACCGCCGGCAAGTGGGTTCCTACAGAGGCCGTCCCAAGAACGACGAACGCCACCGAAAA
Organism: Sedimentisphaerales bacterium; assembly: GCA_016927855.1. Taxonomy (GTDB): domain Bacteria; phylum Planctomycetota; class Phycisphaerae; order Sedimentisphaerales; family Anaerobacaceae; genus JAFGLV01. The sequence goes on along the minus strand of JAFGLV010000068.1, from coordinate 39,946 downwards.
GACCATACGCCGGACTGAGTCTCTGCCGTGGCCCGATCCATCACCCATTGTGGTTGCTCCTTTTCGCTGCGTCGGCACTGGCGGAATGTTGCCGCCCGGCGATTTCGCGCACCGCCTCCCGCACAGGATCGAGCTGGAGGCCCAGCTTCATCAGGACCTGGCCGGCTACGCTCTCGGGGTCGCGCAGCAGGCCCAGCAGCAGGTGTTCGGTGCCGACGAAATTGTGGTTCATTGCCCGAGCCTCCTCGACGGCATGAGCGATCACGTCTTTGGCTTTGGCGGATTCGGGCAGCTTCTCAACCTCCTCGACGTGCGGCCGCTGGTCCAGCAGCGCCTCGACCTCCTTGCGGAGCGGCTTGAGGTCCACCTGGAAATGCGCGAGCGTAGCAGCGGCGACGCCGTGGTTCTCCTTCGCCAGACCCCACAGCAGGTGCTCGGTCCCGACGTACTCATTGCCAAACCGCTGCGCCTCCCGCTGCGCCAGCCCGATCACATTCCGCGCGTGCTCCGTAAACCGCTCAAACATGCCTGCCCTTTCCGTACACGCAGTGTCGATACTCACCCCGGCTCTTGCCGGCTGGCGGGCATTCTACTGCACATCGCCTCTCTTAGCGATACGCGATTTGTTTCCCCGTCCTCAGGCGCTGCTCTCTGGTTCTGATTCCCATTGCTGCCACCGCTTTACCTACGGATCGTAGTTCATCGACCCGGGCCACCCTGCGGCATTCGCAACGGCATCGAAGACGGGCCTCATGATCTGTCTCCTGTCACACTTGTACTCATGTTCAATGAAAACAACGTCCAGGATCAAGTCATCTCGATCTATCAGTCCATGGCCTGGAAATGGAGCATGCCGAGGGTATTTCTGATCCCAACCAACGATCCTATAGCCCCGTACACCTAGCAAGCTCAACATCACGACGACAGGCAATTCGACGCCCAGATCCTGTTGGACACGCAGCGCATTTTCCAGGGCATCCAGCGCGTCTTCTTCATAGGCACAACTGACGCCCTTTTCGTGCGCGCCCTTCCGGATGTGATTTGCGTCCACTGCTTCAACAGTGCCGTCGCGGAACAACTGAATATAGGAATTGCCTCCCACTTCGTCACGCTGACGACAATAGGCGAGAAGCCCGTCGAAATTGTGTCTCGTATCGAACTCACCCGCACCTATCGGACAAAGACGTCTTCCTTGGTATATCTCGCACAATTCATATGTCTCCTTGCGACCAAACGCAGATAACGGCGCCACGTGAAGGATCATCTTGGGACCATCGCCCAATCGTACTGGAATCTCACCTGCTACGATCCGAGCAAGCCTATCGGCCCTGAATTGTCGGACGCGCTCTGGCAGCGTTTCTGACGATACAAACGCACTCCGGATTTCTTGGACATCCATCGCATAGTTGCCAGACTCGGTGCGAGAGCGGAACCGGCCACCGTCCCTGGTCATGTGAGGAGAATTGTAGCTACGCGGTATTCTCATGACAACCACAGGACCGTTTTCAAATCCGTCTATTTGCCGCACCTGGATGCCCGGAATTCTCGGCTCGACCTTGTTCAATATAATGTGTTCAATCCTCAGCTTTTCCCTGTCGATGTTGACGCCCGGAACCCCGACATACTCGGGTGTACCGGTCTTCTGGTTTTCAGCATCACGCTTGTCTCTGAGGCCAAAGATGATGTGCCCGCCGGCGGCGTTAGCGAACGAGCAGACGTCTTCGACAAAACGGTTCTTCTCTTTATCCGTGTCTCCGGGCAGCGTCTCCTTGTAGTCGAGCCGCTTTGTCTCTACCACTTCATCCGCTATCAAAGCCTCGATGTCGTCCTTGGTGATTGCGTCGAATGGTCCGTCAAGCATGGCAAACCTCCCGTATCGCTTACGTGTCAGTTCACAGTCCCCACTAGCCCCAGAGCCACAGGATTCGCGCACTCTACCATGCAATTCTAATCCCATGCCATAAACAGTAAACCCCAGAAAGGTCAAACGGTGCCCACGGAGATGCCGGTTTCTCAGCCCCTTTGGCGGCGTCGCCCGCGCCGCAAATCTGGACCGTAGGTCGAACTAGTTCCACGGAGGAGAGTAAACCGGTGTGGAATGGAGGTTAGGTGTATCCGAGCAAGGGGCGTTCGCACGAAGGCCCGAATCAAGAAAGGACTCTTGTAGGAGGTGTCAGCCATGGATCAGCCGACGATGTTCAAGCCGTATCGGGCGGCGGCAGATATTGACGTGTTGCCGTCGTACTTTCCCATTCCGGGAATGGGGATTCTGCCGATCAACGCGTTTTTGCTCAAGGCAGCGGAGCCGGTGCTCGTGGATACGGGACTGGTGCTACTGAGCGATGGGTATATCGAGGCGCTGTCGTCGGTTATCGACCCGGCCGACCTGCGCTGGCTGTGGCTGACCCACTGCGACCAGGACCACGTCGGCAGTCTCCATCGACTGCTGAAGTTGGCGCCGCAGATGCGGGTCGTCACCACGTTTATCGGCGTCGGCAAGATGAGCCTGTTTGCCCCCCTGCCGATGGATCGCGTCTACCTGCTCAATCCCGGCCAGAGCCTCAGCGTGGGAGACCGCACGCTGATGGCGGTCAAACCCCCGACCTACGATGCGCCGGAGACGACCGGGTTCCTCGACACCAAGTCCAGAGCCTTCTTCAGCGCGGATTGCTTCGGCGCCTTGATGTCGGAGCCGGTCGAGAACGCCGCCGACATCCGTCCCGAAGACCTGCGCGACGGCATGGTCACCTGGGCCACGGTAGACGCGCCCTGGCTGCACCTGACGGACGGGATCCGCTTCGCGCAATCGCTGGGCCGCATCCGCGCACTGGAGCCGAAGGTCATCCTCAGCGCTCATCTGCCGGCGGTGCATGGGTCTGGCGATGAACTGCTCGACCATCTGGCGGCCGTGCTGGCAGCCGAGCCCTTCGTAGGACCCGACCAGCCGGCGCTCGAAGCCATGATGGCGAAGATGGCTGCGAAGTAGCCAATCCGAAGTTGCTACTCGGTCACTTTGCCGGTGGCAGCCCACTCGACGCCCCGCGTGATGATCGTCTGGACGCCGGGAGCCATGAGGGCTTTGCGGTCGTGACCGAAGGCGTTGTGCACAACGCGACCTTTCCCGTAATCGAGCGTGAAAACCAGCGGCTCGGTGGCACCGCTCCAATCGGAATCGGCAGTTACCAGGACGTTGATCTGGCCCGTGCCCTGGAGCTTGGCGTACAGCTCGTCGTTGGTTACGAAGTCGCTCATCCCCTTGGTGATCGGGTGCTCTTTGTTGGCAATCTTGGCGTTGATGTCGCTGCGCGGGCCGTGGCCTGAGGTGCCCATCACCCACTTGCGGCCGCAGAGCCTGCCGAATTCTTCCCACTTCGGGAACGATGCGCTGGCCAGATGCTGGACGAAGAAGCCCTTGCCGCCTTTGACGTAGTTCAGCAGGTTCTCCTGGGCCTGGCCCGAGATCTCGGGAATACGCGCGCTGTAGATCGTGAACACGATGGCGTCGTAGGCTCCCAACCCGTTCTGCGATTCGAGAATCCACGGATCTTCGCACACTTTGACGTCGAACTTGCCCGCTTTGACCAGGATCTCCCGGGTGGTCTCGGACATCTCGCGCCACGGATGGGCGGAAACGTCGTCACCGGTAATCAGCAGGACCTTGATCTGGGCGGGCGGACGCGCCACATTGCCTGCGAGAGAGAGACCCAGAATTGCCAGACTCAACAGAACCGCCACCAGGATTGCACGCCGCATCTTGTTACCCCTTAAGGAAATTGAAGGTCACCACACTCTTCCGCCCCAATCGGCCCAACCACGAGCCGCAGGGCAGCCGGGAAGATATTACCGGCTAATCACGCCCAGGTCCAGTGCGTGCAAGGACTCGTCGATTCGCTCGGATGCGTCCACGCGGGCCGGACACGTGAAGCGATATTTGACGAGCCACGTGTCCTTGAGCGGCTCGAACAGATAGAGATAGGTTCGGAAATCGCCCCGCGTTTTGCCGAAGGTGCCGTGGTACTCGAAGACCGCCATACGGCCGGGACAGGCGCCGCCGGCTGCCGGAACGGACACCTCCTGCTGCGTCACCAGTCGCGCCGTGGCGTGCAGGGTCGTGATCTCGTTCACCGTCGCCTCGAATAGCTCCTGGAAAGAGGGGGGGTCCTCGGTCGGCTCTCCGGCGGGCATGGGAAAGACGTACACGGTGGCCGTGATGGGCTCTGTCATGCTGGAAAGATCGTACCCGACGCCGACATCGCGTCCGTCGGCGTCGTACGAGCGGATCTCGCCGCGCCGGAACCGCGCCACCTCGACGGGGAAGATCATGCCGGACGGCGCGTGGCGAAAGGGACCCTCGACATGCAGCCTGGCGCCGGTCAAGGCGACGTCTCCCGCCTGGCCGGGTGTCCACCTCACGCCCAGGGAATAGAACCGCTCGTCGGCCGGTTCGAGGCAGACCGTGATGAAGTAGGTCCGGCCTGGAACGGGCTCGAAGGGCTGGGCGTCAGGCGGGATGACTTGCTCGAAGCCATCAGGGACATGCCCCGGCACCAGGCGAAAGTCGCGCGCGGAAACCGGCTCGGTGGCACGTACCGCCCAGACCGTAGCGAACGGAGCGAGGCTCTGCATCTGCTCTACGGTCGCGTCGCTGCATGATCCGATCAGCGCGACCGTATCCGGCCCTCCCACCACCGACTCGTCCTTGGTCAGGACCTGGACGTGGGCAACGCTCTTGCTCCACCACTTGGGCTCGAAGCCAAAGACCCCGTTCTGCACGAGCACGGGATGCGCCATCTCCTGCGCGGGACAGCCCGCCAGCAGGACCACCACCGATACCAGCGCTGCTACCGTGACCAGCTTCAGTTGTTTCATTCGTCTGCTTCTCTCTGGCATCAGAGTCATCCCGTTGAACCTGTCGTCGATCGGCGTCTGCCGGTCATAGCCCAGTGTGCGCCACCGGCCGGACAAAATCCAGACCTTTCGCCGTCAGCATCAACCTCGCGTCGGTCTCCTGCACGAGCTGGAGGTAGCGCAGGAGACGAACGACAAGATCGAGGGCCGGGTCATCGCCGGCCGGGCCGCTCATCTCACAGGCGAGCCTGGACAATACCCACGCACCGAGGCGAACCTCGTCACCTCGCGGTGGCCGCCACAGCCAGGCGTTGCACACCAACTCGCCGTAGGCGGCGATGATGAAACCGCTGACAGCCAGAAGCCGCGTGAAACGATTCGGCGCGCGCTCGGGGCCTTCTGCCACGCGATCCATATAGAAGGAATGTCCCATGAGCCCGAGAACGGCGAACCCACCCACAGCGTGCGCCAGAGCCAGCAGCAACGGGGGACGTTCCAAAGTGGAGGTGGTGTATGTTGCCAGCAGAAGAACGAGAAATACCAGCACACCGGCGAGACAGGTCCCGTCGAATCGCGTCTGCATCGCGCCGCGACCATAACCGAACGCGACGGAGGTGATCACATAGGCCAGAAACAGGTTGACCGTCGTGTAGAAGGTCAACGGCTTCAGGTCGAATGCCGAGCCCTCATTGAGAAAGGTGTAACCCACGACGCCGGTCACGATCAACGCCACTATTGCGACAAAGGCAGGCGTCAGCGCGACCGTGAAGACGACATACACCAGCACCTCGCGGCGCTCCTTCTCCAGCATGTCCGCTAATCGCCGCTCCACGACGTCAACATTCCGGTCGTTCATCAATCCTGGCTCGCTGCGCCGCAGAAGCCCGACAATCAGAGCCTGACCAGGAATTCGCGGTATTGGCAACGAGTTGCCTACACCGCTGTTTGGGGCGAAATCCCTGGCGGATTCCACTCATGCGCGTGTGTCGTTATCACTAGTGCGAAAACGGATTGGGGCCGTCAATACAATCGTCGATGATCGCCCAGAGCGTCTCTTCAATGAAGCCAACGTGTTGGGCCGGTGGCTTCGCACGGTTCAAGAGAGTATGCACGCGACCGCCTCTCTCATTTGCCAGTGACTTTACTTTCTTGAGAGCCTCCTCGAGCGCTACGCCGGTTCGCTCGGAAATGTTTCTCGCAATGCGATCGTTACGCCTCTCGAAAGACACCAGGTTGGGATCTCTAAGTATCTCGCGGAGGCGCTCGCGCTTGCCGGCTGGGATATTGTCGAGGCACCCAACCACGTCGAGCAAGGAGCGCAGTTCGCACTTGTCGAGCAGATGTCTCGCCCGACAATCGAAGACGTGTTCAATCGCTGCCCAGCCAACCGTGATTCGTGCGTTGTCGGAAACCTGGGAATACAGGTCCTGCAATGCGGCTGCCGCAACGGACGCATCTGGGTGCGCGCAGACTCGCTCGACATAGGCCAACTGCTCCTGAGTTGGCGCGTCAACGGAGCGTTCTTCAATGCCCAACAAACCAGAGAACACCGGCACGCGCCAACGCGGAGCTGACGGCGAGGCTGCAACCACAAAACCAAGCCTGTTCCGCAAGGATAGGGCAAGCACTACCCGACGCACTTCATCGAGTTTCTGAGCTAACAGGCTCTCTTGCTCCCCCTCCACCGTGAAGGCAACCTCAAACGTGTGTGGGTATTTCGACACAGAAGCATCCCAGCCAAGGGAAGCGCACAGTTCATCCACGACGCTGTTGAGATGGAGTTTGCGACCGAGAATCGTGCTCGATCCGATGCCGCTACAATACACGCGGAGATCATATCCAATGACCGCTTTCTTCTCCTTAACCAGGCCTGCGACGAAAGCAATCGCCTCGGGGTCTTTCATGTGGCACAGCAGCTTCTGCCCATCAGGGTGCACGAGCAGCAACGATGGAATTTCTGGTCCGCCAGAGGCGGCTGGCAGGTGCCAGAGCGCTACGGCTTCGAATCCCTCCTCCAGCCGCTTCTGGATCGCGTCTCTTTCTGTCATGGCCCGCCCTTCTTTTGAAGACGCCAGTTCCTTCAGTCCGCGTGGTCGCTCTCACTCTTGACGCTATCCGCTTCCATCGCCATTTATTCCCATCCGATCGTCGCACCGGCCTACTGTCGCGACCTCCCGTGAGGCGCGACGGCCGCGGCTCAACCGCTCGGCGCTATTATGGACGCGAGCGTCGTGAGAATGCAAGCGCAAGAAGAGGCGGGAACACCTCATCGCCTTCGGGTGTCCACACGAATCACTCAGCTTCCACGGGAGGTGGCAGTTTCACCTCCGGCACACTGATTTCCAGTCCAAAGTTGCCAGCGGCTCATTCCGGAGACAGCTTACTTATCTCGGTTTTGGCTGGTGGGTGGTGGCGGGGTGTTTCGGGCTTATGGAAGGTCCCAGAGGCGTAGGCCGGGGACCTTGCGGAAGTGGGCGTCGAAGGTGGCGAGGACGGCGCCGGTTTCGAGCGCATGTGCGGCGATCCAGACATCGTTGAGCGGCAGCGGCGCGCCCGCTCGCTTGAGCGCATGCTCGATGCCGGCGAAAACCTCCGCCGTCTCCTGCGTGGCCGACAGGATTTGGACGGTCGGGCGGCTGACGAAGCGCGTCAGCACCTGGCGGTTGCGCGTCTCTTTTGAGCCGCCTTTGAAGCCAACGTACAATTCGGCCAGAACGAAGACGGACATGTACACAACGGCCGCCCGCTCCAAGGCCTCGCGCACGTTCGGATCGCCCAGAAGCAGCCGGCTGTAGGCGCTGGTGTCGATCAGGAGCCTGCTCATCGCCAATCCCGCGGATCGACCCGGCGCAGCGCTTCGGTCTTCTTTTCGAATCGCCTCCGGTCGGCCTCGGACCAGACGCCGGAGAACTCGGCGAAGTCGGCCTTTCGACCGCCGTTGCCGCCGGGCGGCAGGCCGAGCGCCTTGCCCAGCAGCATCTTCACGGTCTGGTTGAGACTGAGCCCTTCGGCCCGAGCCTTCTCCTCGATCATCGCTTCGAGCGGGCCGTCCAGCTTGTGGATCGTGATCGATTTCATCGCAGCACCTCACTTCTGAACCGGAATGGTTCGTTTATGGTTCAATCATACGGATTCCCCGATCGCACAGCAAGCACATTCCGGGGATCGCCTGCTTATTTCGGGGTTGCGTATCGACAAGGAGGTTATGCAGGACGGAGGGCGGCGCGGTGCGTCGAACCGGTGCCGCTACGGTTTTTGCAGCCGACTCACGGCGGCAAACCCCTGGTCCGCGAACTGCCCGAGAACCCTTCTCGTATGAATATGGGAGAGAAGGCGAAAGGCATGTAATCAATCAGAGCAATAGAGGAAAATGACTATGAGAACAGGGATATGGAAAACGCTGGATTGTGTTTCGTATGCCCTGATCATCATCGGGGCATTGAACTGGGGACTTGTGGGCTTTTTCGGGTTTAACGTGGTCGCGGCGCTGTTCGGAGCCATGACGGTTCCGGCGCGTATCATATATGCGATCGTCGGTCTGGCGGCCGTGTACGACCTGCTGTCGATGCCGGCTATGGTCAAACGCTGGGACGTGCACATACACCGTCGTCCCGCCCACGTCCAGGCCTGATCCCGCCAAGATAGCAAACTTCACTTCCATAGCCCTCTTGCACTATGCAGGGGGCTTTTCTTCTGCGCCCAGCTTGGCCAGAGGACCCCATCTCTCTTCGTTCGCAGCGACGCGACTGGCGAAACGTAGCCGGCCGACAACGCTTCACGAGGCCCGCTTCACGCTTCACGCACGTCCCAGCCGCTCGATTTTTTTCCAATTAATTCGTAACATCATGGCGTCGCGAGCGTCTGACTGCCCTGTGGAGGCATAAGGGTTGTGTCGTTGTAGCGATCGAGCATGGTCGACCAGGATGCCATCTGCGAACTTGTGGTCCAGGCTCGGGCCGGGCACGAGCAGGCGATGGATACGCTCGCCCACCGAGTCGAGGGGAGAGTCTGTGCCTACATCTACCGCGTCACGCTGGATTCCGATCTGACACAAGACCTCTCCCAGGAGGTAATGCTCACGATGGTGCGCTCGCTGAGCCATTTCAACCATCCGGACCGTTTCTGGCCTTGGCTGTACCGGATCGCACAAAGCAAGATCCAGCAGCATTTCCGGACGAAACAGCGCCGGTTGGCTCGCGCCAACGATGAGACGCTGCGCGAGATCGCGGCCGAGAATGAAGCGGGTCTCCACGATCACGGGTTGCGGGAAGCGATGCGGCGTGAGACGGTCGCGAAGGTCCTGACCGCTATGCGCCAGCTCGCCGAGCAGTATCGCGCGGTGCTGTCGCTGCGCTGCTTCGACCAGTTGTCCTACGCCGACATCGCGCTGACGATGGATTGCAGCGAGGTCCGGGCGCGGGTGCTGTTCTACCGCGCCAAAGAGGCGCTGAAGAAACAACTGACCCGCCAGGGGATCGGCAAAGGCATGCTGGTGGCCTGTCTCGGTCTGTTCGGCAAGGTCACCGCTCCCGCCGACGCGGCCGAGGGCGCCACCGCGGTGACAGCAGCGTCCACGCACGTCGCGCTGTCCACGGTTGTCGCCGCCAACACGATACCTATCGCCGCCCTCGTGGCGACTGTCGCGATTGCGGTGGGTTTGTCGGTATCGAATCCCGCATCCGCTCCGCCGGCGGACGCGACCGCCCCACCGCCGCGGCAAATCCGCAACCTGCACTTCACCACGCAACTGCAAAACACCGGACCCGAAGCGGAGAACAGCCTGACCAAAGGCGCCTACGAGCAGTGGTTCCAGTTCCCCGAAGGCCTGGACGGACCGATGCTCTTTCGCATGCAACGCTGGAACGCCGACCAGACCGAGAGGCTCTGTGCCTGGCTGCAGGACGCGCAGACCAACTGCTATTTCTCCAGCGGCGAGAACAAGATATACCTCAACAACTATCGCGTCTTCTGGAGCAGCTTGCGGGTCAGGCGGCTGCCCACCGACGACGCGGCATTCACCGAGTTTCTCGACCACGTCGAAGGCGACCTGGGGGACGTGGTCTACACGCGCGACGCAGAGACCGGGATGTTGGCTAGCGCCCTCGACTATCGCTTCATCGACGCCTACGCCTTTCGCACAGAGTTCGAATACAACGTTCCCGACGCGATGCCCTGCGAGGCCAACTGGCACGCCGACGCCGTGCGTGTCGATGAGCGCGACGCGATGCACAAGCGCGGCTGGACGTACCTGCGTCTCAGCGGCCGGATCGGCAATCGCGCGATCACAGGCACCGGACGGATTCCCTTTTTCTACGCCCTCGCACAGGGACACCCCGCCTGGCTGAGGTTGCGGATCGGCGACGATCCCGAACTCGTCGATTGCTCCGACGGCGCCTGGACCTGCTCGGCGAATGGCAATCCCATCGCAACCTATCCGTCCGGCACATTTCTGGAGGGGCTGGCTCGGCCATGGATGGGGATGCACACGCTCGACACGGTGCGCCGCGACGCCGTGCGCCGACGGATTCGCTTCACGACCGCTCCGCTCGACGACCAGGCGCGGGCCACCGTCACGCTCCGACCCGAGGGCCTCCAGCTTACCAGTCTGACTTACACGATCGACACCGAAACCGACGTCATCGAGCGCATCGAGTTCGAGATCAACTACCAGCCCGCCGGAGAAATGGTGTTCACCTGGCTGCAGGACATCCCCGGCGTCGAGCAGGACTTCCCCGCCCCCCAAGCGCCCTCCGCTTTACCCACGGTACAGAAGCAAACCCTCGAAGCGCTCTGGCTGATCCTTCTGGCGCAAAACGAGCTCGGCGTAGCACGGGCATCCCCTCGGCAAGCTCGGGGCAGGCTCTGCCCGTGAGTAACACGAGCGTCCCGCCCGTGCCTTGTATACATCAAGTCCCGTCAAGGAAGTGCCTGTCCTTCTCATGGGCAAGGTGCCCGTGCTACGAACGCGCCCGGCGACACGGACAGCAGCATACTTGAAGGTCCTCCCGCACCACGGTATCATGGATGGGCAACGTTGGCATATCTCGCAGCCAAAACGTAGTCGGAATGAATGAGGACAGACGATGAGGTTTACACTGGGTGCCTTGGTGACAGCGGCGTCATTGATCCTGTCGGGATCGGTACAGGCAAGTGAACGGGCTGAACGCCTGGACATCTACTTCCTCGACATGTACGGCGGGGGCTCGACGCTGATCGTCACGCCGCTGGGCGAGTCGGTCCTGATCGATACCGGATCACTGCGGCCGGAGCATCGCGACGTCGATCGCATCTGTCGAGCGTGCCAGGAAGCCGGCGTCAAGACCATCGATTACCTCATCACGACACACTTTCATTCCGACCATTTTGGCGGCTTGCCTGAGCTGGTCCGGCGTATCCCGGTTCGCGTCTTCCTGGACAAAGGCGCGCCGGCGCCGCCCTCCGAGAGCAACTCGCGCTGGTTCCGAGAGCTGTATCCGCTCTACCAGGAGGCGACCAAGGGACAGGCCAAAGCGATCGGGGCGGGCGACGACATCCCGCTCAAGAACGACCCTGCCGGCCGGATCGCGCCGATCCGGCTGCACTGCGTCGCGGCGGAAGAGCGGGTCGAGGGTTTTGACGGAGACGTGGATGCACCGGTGGAAGGCTTCGACCTCGCTGGCGCCGATGAGACCGACAACGCGCGCAGCATCGCGCTGGTGCTGACCTACGGTGCCTTTCGCTTCTTTGCCGGCGGGGACATCACGCGCAACGTCGAGCTGCACTTGGCCCAGCCTGTCAACCGCATCGGCCAGGTGGACCTGTACCAGGTGACGCATCACGGTCTGGACCAGAGCAACAACCCTGTGCTGGTCAAGGCTCTGTCGCCTACGGTGGCCGTCGCGATGAACGGACCGCGCAAAGGCATTCAGCCTCAGACCTTCAAGGCCTTGACCGCGCTGCCCAGCCTCCAGGCGCTCTATCAGATTCACTACAACACCCAGTATGGCGACGCGGGCAACGCGGCACCTGAGTTCATCGCCAACAGGGAGAACCCCGATCGAGGCGAGTTCATCAAGGCTTCCGTCTATCCTGCGAAAGGCGTCTTCACCGTCCGGATCGGTCCCGATGGCGAAGCAAAGACCTACCCCATCCAGGCAGGCGCTGCGGCGCGGATCATATCCCCGGCCCGATTCGAGCATATCGCCTTCAACGTGCAAGACCCTGTCGCGGTCGCGAAGTGGTATTGCGACTATCTCGGCATGAAAGTCGTCCGCAGCGGACCGGCACCGGCCTTTGCCACCTTCGTTTCCGATGCCGGCGGCAACATGATGTTCGAGCTCTACCGCAACGTTGACGCGCCGATGCCCGACCAGCGCCGGACCGATCCGAACTCGTTCCACGTCGCCTTCGAGACCGACGACGTAAAAGCCACGCGTGACATGCTGCTCGGCGCCGGAGCGACCGTCGCCAAGGACATCTGGAGCACCGACGCCGGCGACGTCGTCATCATCCTGCGCGATCCTTGGGGGCTGCCGATCCAGTTCCTCAAGCGCACCGAGCGCATGCTCCGCGACTAATCACGCCGGCAAGGTCCGCCGGGCCAGGCACGCGATTGACAGGCCCGGGTCAATCGCGCTCCCGTAAGGCCATCCGTAGGGGCGAATAATCATTCGCCCTGGCCCAGAGAACGGGCAGCGTGTCTCGATGCGCGAAGGCGAATGATCATCCGCCCCTACCCGGTGTCGTCGATGTAAGCGATCTCGTTGGCTTCGCACCAGTCGACGGCAAGGGTCTTGAACCGCGCCAGGCGGAAGCGATACCAGTCTTCTGCGACGCCGAATGCGTGGACGGCATCCTTGAACCGCCGGAACGCTCCTTTGCCCTGAATGGCGATTTGCAGCGCGTGGCGCCGGGTCTCGTCGGATTGCGTATCGCAGAAAGCTTCCATGATGCCGTACTCGTTGACGTCCCATCGGCTCGGCAGCTCGATCAGGCTCTCGTCGTCACCGGTCGCAAGACGACGCGCGACCTCAACACTCGGACGCTGCCACTCGGGATAGTCTTCCAGCGGGTCGTCCTCCTCTCCGGCATAAAGGTCATCGGGCGAAAGCAGATAGACGGTCCCGGTGCTCGTGTCGAGGTAGAAGTTGGTCTGGTCGTTCTGGGTCTCCAGCGCGTCGATGATGTCACTCAGCTTGACCTTCGTTTCCATGGGTCCACCTCGTTGACCGGGAATGCCCACCATCCCGGGAACCGGCACCATCCACTCTTGTCCACACTGAGCCTTCCAGGCCGGCCCCTCAAGCGGCCGGCCACCCAGGGTATAGATTGCCTGCGGGACTGCCTGGCTTCAAGCTTTTTCTTCGCTGCCGCCCGAGGGCGGGCGAATCCTCTCGCGAATCAGGCTAAATGGCGTATAATGGATGGCCGATACAGGAAACAAAGCCTTGCTGTTGAAGGAATCGCATGGACACGATGGAGAATATCGCCTTGCCGGAGCGGGTGGCGCACGTCAAGGTGGGCGACAAGGACATCTACCTCGTCGGCACCGCCCATTTGTCGAAAGAGAGCGTCGAGGACGTCCGCGCGACGGTCGAGCAGGTCCGACCGAACGCCATTTGCGTGGAGCTGTGCGAGTCGCGTTTCCAGGCGCTGACTCAGGCCGACAACTGGAGCAAGATGAACATCTTCAAGGTCGTCCGCCAGAAGAAGGCGGTCTTCCTGCTGGCCCAGTTGATTATGACCTCCTTCTACCGGCGTCTGGGCGAGAAGCTGGGCATCCAGCCCGGCGCCGAGATGCTCGAAGGCATCGACCTGGCCGAGAAGACCGGCGCCGAGCTGGTCCTGGCCGATCGCAACATCGAGATCACCCTCAAACGCGTTTGGGGCTACTTGGGCTTCTGGAACAAGGTCAAGCTGTTCATGCAAGTGACGATGGGGCTGTTCTCGCGCGAAGAGATCGACACCAGCATGATCGAGAGCCTCAAGAAGCAGGACCAGCTCGAAGCCGTCATGGCCGAGTTCGCCGGCAAATTCCCCGAGATCAAGAAACGCCTCATCGACGAGCGCGACACGTACCTGGCGCAGGAAATCCGCAGCGCCCCAGGCAAGAGCGTCGTCGCGATCGTCGGCGCCGGCCACGTCCCAGGCATCACGCGCCAGATCCGCGACGAGCACAACCTCGACGAGCTGCGCGAGTTGCCCCCCAAGGCCAAGTGGCCGGTCATCTTCAAGTGGGGCATCCCGGCCGCGATCATCGCGCTGCTGGCCTACGGCTTCACCAAGGGATCGCAGCATGGGTTCGAGAACGTCTATATCTGGATTCTGGTCAACGGCCTTCTGTCCGCTGCCGGCGCTGCTTTGGCGTTCGCACACCCGGTGACGATCCTCTCAGCGTTCCTCGCCGCTCCGTTGACGAGTCTGAACCCCTTCGTCGCGGCCGGTTGGGTCGCCGGTCTGGTCCAGGCGATCATCAAGAAACCCAAGGTCCGCGACCTGGAGGACTTGCCCGACGCCATCGGCAGCCTCAAAGGGTTTTGGACCAACCCTGTCACCCGCATCCTGCTGGTCGTGGCGCTGGCCAACGTCGGCAGTGTCGCCGGCACGTGGATCGCCGGCACGTGGATTGCGGCCCGCTCGATTCCCGGAGGTCACTCCGTCGCGCTGTTTGACGGCAAGACACTGGACGGCTGGACCGTCCTCGATTGCGAAGCGACCGTCGACGACGGAAACATCCTCATCACCGCCGGCAACGGGCTGGTGCAGACCGAAAGCCAGTACGCCGATTTCATTCTGGAATTCGAGTGGAAGCCTCTGCGCGACGAGAACTGGGACAGCGGCGTCTACTTCCGCTACGACGCCGTACCGCCCGACCATGCCTGGCCCGACCGCTACCAGGTCAACCTCCGTCAGGGCGCCGAAGGCAACGTCGAGTCGCTGCCCGACGCCCGCAGCGAAGGGCTCATCAAGCCGCGCGACTGGAACCGCTTCAAGCTGACGGTGCAGGGTACGAATGCGACGCTGGAGATCAACGGCAAACCCGCCTGGTCCGCCGAAGGCCTGGCGGAGGAGCCCAAGCAAGGCTTCATCGCCCTCCAGGCAGAGGTCCCCGGTGGCGGCCAACACCGCTTCCGCAACCTCCGCCTGACCAACCTGAACTGACCCGTCACAGCCATAGCTCTGTCGTGGGTCTTTTTCTATCTCACGCGGAGGCGCAGCCTGACTGGAACGGCGGACCTGGGACCGAGTTGCCACCCACGATACCGGCACGAGCCTTTCGGTTCTGCGCTCTCTGCGCCTCTGCGTGAGCCCCTTCCACTGCGGAGAACGCGCAGAGCCAACGTGATTCCCAGGGTTGACCGCCCAAGCCACTGGGAGTACGATACGACCTTTTCCAAAGGCAGGAGAATACGCAGATGACCAACGTCACATTGATTACCGGAGACGGAATCGGTCCCGAGATCGCCGAAGCTGCGCGGCGTTGCATCGACGCGACCGGCGCGAAGATCGAGTGGGACCTTGCTGAGGCAGGCACCGACGTCATGAAACGCGAGGGCACTCCTCTGCCCGACGCGACGGTCGAGTCCATCCGCAAGAACGGCGTGGCGCTCAAGGCGCCGATCACGACCCCGGTCGGAACGGGATTTCGCAGTATCAACGTCCACCTGCGCCAGAGCTTCGACCTGTACGCGTGCCTGCGACCCTGCAAGAGCTACAAGGGCGTGCGCAGCCGCTACTCGGACATCGACCTGGTGCTTGTCCGCGAGAACACCGAGGACCTGTACGCCGGCATCGAGTTCGAAAAGGGTAACGACGACACGCTGGAGCTGATCGACTGGCTCAACCGGCACAGCAAACGCAAGATCGAACCGGACGCCGGCATCAGCATCAAGCCGATCTCCGTGGCCGGGACGGATCGCATCGTGCGGTTCGCCTTCGACTACGCGCGCAAGATGGGCCGCCAGAAGGTCACCAGCGTCCACAAGGCCAACATCATGAAGTTCTCCGACGGCCTCTGGCTCGACGTCAGCCGCCAGGTCGCCAAGGACTATCCCGATATCGAGTTCGAGGACCGTATCGTCGACAATATGTGCATGCAACTGGTGCAGAAGCCCGAACTGTACGACGTGCTCGTGCTGCCTAATCTTTACGGCGACATCCTCAGCGACCTCTGTGCCGGCCTCGTCGGTGGTCTCGGTGTCGCACCAGGCGCCAACGTCGGCACGAAGGCGGCCATCTTCGAGGCCACGCACGGCAGCGCCCCGAAATACAAAGGCCAGAACAAAGTCAACCCGACCGCGCTGATCCTTAGCGGCGTCCTGATGCTGCGCCACCTGGAGATGACCGCCGCGGCAGACGCGCTGGAGAACGCGGTCGCGGCCGTCATCGCCGAAGGCAAGGACGTCACCTACGACATGAAACCGAACCGCGACGACCCGACCGCCGTAGGAACGCAAGAGATGGCGGATGTCATCATTGCGAAAATCCGAAATTAGAAATCCGAAATACGAAACAAACTCAAATGACCGAAATCCAAAATCCCCAACCGGGCCCGTCCGTCGGGCTACCGCAGGCGCGTTTCGGTCATTCGAGCTTTTGAATTTCGAATTTGTTTCGGATTTCGAGTTTCGATATTCGTATTTCTCATTAGAGGGAGGTTGAGATGGCTAAGAAGGTTCTCGTTCCCATCGCCGACGGCTCGGAAGAGATCGAAGCAGTCTGCATCATCGACACGCTCCGCCGGGCCGGCGCGGAGGTGACCGTCGCGTCGGTGGGCATATTGCAGGTCGTCGCCAGCCGGTGCGTCCAGTTCGTCGCCGACGCATTGATTGCCGACTGCGTCAATGAGACGTACGACTGCATCGCGCTGCCCGGCGGGATGCCCGGTGCCGAGCACCTGCGCGACTGCGAACCGCTGATTGCCAAACTCAAGGAGCAGAAAGCCTCCGGCCGTCTCTGCGCCGCGATCTGCGCCTCGCCGGCGGTAGTCTTCCAACCTCACGGCCTGCTCGAAGGCGTGAGAGCCACCTGTTACCCCTCCTTCCGCGACCGGCTCGACCCCGCTCGCGCGTCGAACGACCGTATCGTCGTCGACAAGAACTGCATCACCAGCCAGGGCCCCGCCACCGCCATCGACTTCGCCCTCAAACTCGTCGAACTCCTCTACAGTCCCACCAAAGCGAAGGAAGTCGCCGAAGCCATGCTCGTGGCGTCCTGACATGCGCGGGCGCAGCACTGTGCGTACCTGAGTCGGAGGTGCACTCGTGTAGTCGTAGGGTGTGCACCGCACACCATTCCCGTGACATCGCAGTGCTATCGGTGGGCTGCGAAGCTATAGTCGGCGCAGGCGTCTCGTAATCAGGTTCTTGAGTTCTGTGAGGATTTCAGCCAGCCCGCTCACGAGGACTGCTACGCTCCTCGCGATCGCGCCGTTGAATTCGATCCGCAGCGGGACCGTTTCCTTTACTTTTTTCATTTTTATGCTTTTTTTTTCACGTCGTAAAGGTCTCGGCAGCAATGGTCCTGCTGAACGTCGCAAATGATACCCTCGGGAGCCTCCCAGGTCAACGACTTTCCCGGGGAAATCGGCTTGCCGAGTGTGGACGGCACGCCCTTCGAGCCAAATCGCATCGACTGTCGGTGGGCAATGCCCACCCTACGGGCATTGTACGTCTCGCTGGACCCCGCTGCGTGCCTTCCCGTCGGGATTGGCGGTGAGGGACCGGGCCTTGCGGATGTCGCCGACCAGTTCGAGGGTACCGCAGTCGGGGCAGAGGTTGGCCTCAATGAGGACATCGGCGGTCCGTAACGTGCACGACTTCACGTTTTTCGGCTGGAAGTGAAGACCGCAGATGCCCTGAATATGGCCCGGCTCCAGGTTCGTTCCGCCACAGCGAAGACACTTCTTTTCCGCTGCCATAGAACCTCCCTTTTCGCTGCCAGCACGACCGCCGTACGCGGCTCAGGGGTTCTGGAGGCCACGTGACATCCCCCGCTCTTCAGGCGTCATCCGGCAGCATTCTTCCACCTTTTCACGCTCATGGACAAGGCGAGCGCGAAGCTCTCGACCCTGTCTTTCGGCAACTCTGCTGAGAGCAACATCGGCTGGGTGAAAGCGTCGTGCCACTCGAGCAGAACCTTGCCTTGGCGGTACACATGGAAATGCGCAGCCAACTCGGGTGCGGCGCATCGCTCGGCCAATCCGGCTAGTTCCTCAAGGTTCTCCCTCGTCGCCGGCACATGATAGCACTGTGGTCTCGGCCAGAGTGTAGCGACGGCAACGTGCTCCCTCTCCGGAACCGCGTGTCTGCTGAAAAAGGCGCGAAGCTCCTTGTTCGGAGAGCCACCTTCAAGGTACAGAATGCTGTCTTCTGGCAGCAGGTTGGCTATGGCGCGCAGCAGACAGGGGAAGTCCGTTTTGCCGGTCAACTTCCAGAATGGCTGATCTAGATCGAGACAGATACCCTCCAGTTCCTTCTTGGGAGTTGCGCCAAGTAGTCTCCGAAGCCATCCCATTCCCATGTCCTCGTCGAGTGACGATCAGGCAACTTCGGACGCACGTAGGATTCGGACACAGCGTCCACTATGTGTTGCCGCATCGTCAGGTCTGCCGGTGGTCCGTGTCGGACCTCCCTTCACACTTGTCTTGCATCATAGCCTATCCGGAAACGAGGGTCAATCGGAAGGAAAACGAATGTCAGGGATGATTCGCTCAGGGCACGCGCCCTGTAGGTCGTGTGTCCTCGCTGTACAGACGCAACACTTTGCGTCTCTACCGGCGAACGGGGGCGTTCGCCCTATGCGGGACAGACGACGGCTATTTCTCGCACGCGGGTTTGAGACCCTTGAACATGGGGCAGTGTCTGGTGTTGAGGGTCTTCAACTCGGCCTTCGTGGGTTAGGCGGCTATCACTTCCTATCCCACTCGGCCCGCAGCGCATCGAAATCAGGGAGATCGGTGCGTTTCTTCCAGATCCCGGCGGGCTTCTCGTGGGCGGGTTGGGCCGGCAGGTCGGCGAAGACGCGGCGGAAGTGGTGGCCGAGCGCGGCCAGCGTCAGGATCGTGTGCTGGTCGCGCGGGTGGCGCACGCACCAGGCGAAGAGACGCCAGAACTGGCGACGGTGTTTGTCGCGAATGCCGAGGTGATAGATCGTCATCAGCAAGCCCTGCACGTCGCGCCAGCCATTGCCGACGCGTGCCTTGTGTAAGGGCTTCCAGGTCTCGATGAACTTCCAAATGCGCGCGTAGTACCGCGGCGGCGCATAGAGCGTCGCGACCACCCGCCGCCAACCGGCGATCAGGTCTTCGGATTTCATGGCCGGAACGAAGTTGAGCGACCCATCGGTGTTGTCGTGGCCGGTCGGTTCCAGGAGCCGGCCTTCACGCGCGAGACGTTCATACAGCCGCGTCCCGCGCGGTGGACGCAGCAGACCCACCATCGCCGTGACGACGCCGCTGGCCTGGATGAACTCGATCAGGTCGTCGAAGATCGTCGGCGGGTCGCTGTCGAAGCCCAGGATGAAACCCGCCTGCACCTGCATGCCGAACTGCTGGATCTTGCGGATGCACGTGGCTAGATCGCGGCCCTTGTTCTGTACCTTGTTGCACTCGGCGAACGTCGCGTCGCTGAGCGTCTCGATGCCGACGAAGACGCACTCGAAGCCTGCTTCGCCCATCAGCTTCATCAGCTCTTCGTCGTCGGCCAGGTTGATCGACGCCTGCGTGTAGAACGAGAAGGGATAGCGATGGCGCTCCATCCACGCGATCAGTGCCGGCAACAACTCGCGTTTGAGCCGCGAGCGATGCGAGATGAAGTTATCGTCCACGAAGAACACTTCGCGCCGCCAGCCCAGCGCGTGCAGGCGGTCCAGCTCGTCGAGGACCTGCTCGACCGTCTTGGTGCGGACTTCGTGCCCGAACAGGGTGGTGACATCGCAGAACTCGCAATCGAAGGGACAGCCGCGTGAGTACTGGATCGGCAGGACGCCGTACCGGTTCACGTCCGCCAGCTCCCACAGCGGCGCCGGCGTTCGCTTGAGATCGGCCCAGCCCTCGGCGCGGTACAGGTGCGCGGCCCGGCCGGCTTCGAGGTCCCGGAGAAACTCAGGCAAGATCACTTCCGCTTCACCGAGAACCAGGTGATCGACGTCGTCGAACTGCTCGGGCGCCGCCGTGAACAGCGGCCCGCCCGCCACGACCTTCGCGCCGAGTCGCCTGCAACGATCGATCGCTTCGCGCGCGGACTCGCGCTGCACGACCATGGCGCTGATGAACACGTAATCGGCCCAGCGAATGTCCTCGTCGCGCAGGTCCGCGCAGGCCATGTCGACGAGGCGCTTGTCCCAGTCCGGCGGCAGCATGGCGGCGACGGTCAGCAGGCCCAACGGCGGCACCAGCGCGCTTTTGGACATGAACGCCAGCGCATGCTTGAGACTCCAGAACGTCGCCGGCAGGTCCGGACTGACCAGCAGTATCCTCATGCGCATGTCCCCACTATCTGCGGGCACGCCGACCGGCGGGGAGGGAGCATCACAGGCCAAAGACGAAGCCGACGCCGGCGTTCCAACTCCGGAAATCGCCGGCAAAGTCGCGGCTGACGTACGCATTCAGCGACATCCGCTCGCGTCGCAGGGACAGGCCGCCGCCGAGGGTCTGGTAGTTGTCCACCGCCGCGTCCTGGAGAAAGCGAGTGTCGGTGATAAAACCGTTGACGAATATCCCTTTGACGTTGGAAAGCGGCAGGTCCACCGACACAGCGTTCTTGACGACCTGCTGGTCCAACTGCGGATCGATCTCGACGTCTTCGATCTCGAGCTTGAGGCTGTCGAAATGGGAGAACTGGTTGGCTACGACCAGCAGGACATCTTCGGAAAGCTTGAATTCCAGACGGTTGGTGACACCGAACTGGTCCAGCAATCCGCCGGCGGCGCCGCCATAGGTGCCAAGGGCGTGCAACCCGGCAAACGGCGTGATCTGCCAGCCGAAGGTGTCGTCGGGACCGCGCACCACCGGCCAGATCCCCAGGCCCAGGTCCAGACCGCCACCGTAGATCTCCGTTCCCTCCGAATCCAGGTACTGACCGCTGTTGCTTCCGATCAGGGATACGCGCTCGCCCAGATTCACCCACCAGGGAATGTGGATCTCGTAGTCGGCACCGTCGACGATCCCGATAGGGGTCTCCGCCTTGGACTGGCGCGTGTGGAACCAGATGCCGGCGTGCTTGCTGGGCCGGCCGCCTGGCGCGAGGTTGGCGGGCTGGTACAGGCCAAAGGTGCCGAAGGCACGGTCCGCCATACGAGCGGTTGCGGAGGAGGGGTTGCCGTCGGTGATGGCCGCGGCGGAACGCTGGGCGGCAGCCTCGATGAGCCTGGCGACCTCCTCATCCCCCTGCTCAAGCAGCCAGTCCTCCAACTGATTCTCCAGATCGCTGCGGCTGGTCCCGGTGAACGTCCGGTTCAAGCCGGTCAGCGGCGAGGTGATCGTCAGTTGGGTGGTGCCCTGGACGTCGACCGTCACGGCACCGGGAAGACCGTAGTAGGTCAGGCTGCCGGTGAAGTCACTGCCGATCAGTGGCGCAAAATCCCCCTGGTTGTTGATGAGTGCGTCGACCAGATCGGGCAGCGAGCTGGCGGATTGCGTGATCGTTCCCCCGCTGTAGGTGACCTCTACCCCGAAAAGATCGACGGCATACCCAACACCGGGAGTGATGAAAATCGTGGCCAGAGTGATTGCGATGCTCAGCAAAGTCCGTTTCATGACGACCTCCATAACAGTCCTTCCTGCCTCGATAGGGTCCAGGAACACCCCCTACGCATTTTGAGCCACCCCCAGAAGGAGCCTCTGCCCGTCCTGAGCTCATCGCCGCCATAACGCTCTGGCGGACTATCCCGGCATTACACTCCCCTTCTCGTGCGGGCAAATCTTACCCAAAGTCCTCGCGGTCGTCAAGCATACGCAGTACAATTCTGCTTGCGTTGGGGGTGGGTGAGCAGCGTGTGCGATCCTAGGCCGGTCTCTGCGACGCAGGCGGACCGACAAAACGGCGGATGAATTGCTGCTCTTCCTTGAGCAAGCGGGACCAGTTCGTCTGGGATTGCAGCGTCTCGACCACTTTCTGCACAGAAGGATCATCCCTCCGGCCGGTCTTGAGAAGGTAGTCAAGGGCATTGACGACCAGTGTGCGATGACCGGGACTCCAGCTCTCTGCGAACGTCTTGGCCTCAACGACATTCCGCAACGTAGCCAGGACGGCAACGAAGCCGCGCTCATCGCCAATCCGGCACAACGCATCGACGATAGCCGACCGGTGTTTCACGTACTTTCTGCCCGCCAACATCTCTATCAGGTCCGGCACCGCCTCGACGGCCTTGACCAAGCCCAACGCCCTGATGGCATACCAGCGCCACTCCCAATTCGCCCTTTTTCCGGGAACATTTCGTCCCCTGATTGTATCCAATAAATAAGGAACCGCCTTGGCAGATCCTATGTCGCCAAGGGCGAAAATGCAGAGCAAGACGCAACTCTTCGATTCCCGGAGACAACGGCCTACGTCATCGACGGCGGACTCGTCTTTCGTTGCCCGGAAATACTCCAGGGCGGCTGACACATGACGGCCCTTGTCTATGTGCATGAGTGGCCGAACGAAAGGTGACGCATCCTTGAGGCGACAGCGCGCAGCCGCGGCAACGATCGCGTCCAGATCACTCCTGCGCCGATGTGGCCGCGAAAACAGAGATAGGATCAAGCGCCTCCCGTCCTCGGAATCGGTATTGCATGTCACGCTGGCCAGAACAGACATCAGGCGACTGAATTCCAGGTGATTCAGACGACCCTCCAGAAGTCCGGCGATCTTCGGTATGAGCGACGCGTCGGCGAGATGACGCACTTCTTCGTAGGCCTTGCCTGACGTCGAGTTACCGGACGTGCCTATGCCGTCGTCACGCTTTCCCATCCGGTCGATCAAATCGAGCAGGTAAGAGTCACCGCGCCTCTTCTTCTGCGGAACCGAGGGCGCGGACGCTTTCCGAATTGCCCTGACGGCCTTATCCACCGTGCGTTTGAACTCTCTCGTCTGGCTCTTGAACCTCAGAGAAGTGCTATCTCTGAGTTCTTCAAGCAGGGGGACGGCTGGGCCAGAGGCTGCACCAATGAGCCCGAGCGCTTCTCCTGCTCGTCTCTTGACTGAAGGGAACGCGTCAGACCGCAGGATTTCGGTCAGGACAGGCACGGCGTCCGCCGCCTCGGGGCCCCACGCGCCTATTGCCTGGATCAGGGCGGCCGCCTCCTGAGAGTCCCTCTGGAAGTCTTTTTCTTTCAGCATCTGTACGAAAGTAACAAGCACATCCGGCTCCGCCGGCCTCAGCAATGCGAGGCAGAGAGACGCTCGTTGCCGAACATACCCATTCTCGTGGCGAAGCAGGTTGAGCAGTCGGTTCGTCGCCTCGGCGAACTGAGCCAGCCGGTCGGGATGGTGGACGTCAATCAACGGGTACACGTTCTCGATCACTCTCAGACAGCAGAGAATCTTGGTCGGGTTCGTGGACCGGAGGCTATCGACGAGTATCGGGATGACCTCTGGCAAGGGCTTGCGATGATTGGAAACCGCGTTGAGGATTGCGATCGCTTCGTCGCTCTCGTCTCTGGCTGCTTCCAGCGCCGGCACATACGCGTCCGGACCCATCTCCAGGATCAATTGAAAACACGTCCAAGGCTCGATCTTCTTACCGCGATAGGCTCGAACCAAAGCCGGCACGGCCGGGGCACCTGTCTTGAGAATGTGATCCTTAATTGCGGCGAAACGAGCCCCTCGCGCCGTGCGGAATTCGTCAATCAGTTGTTCTATAGATTCGTCCGTCATCACACTCGTGAGCGAGTCTCAACGTGGATACCTCGCCTTGCCCAACAACCTCTCACGTCAGGTTTCCCTTCACACATGGCCTGATTGTAGTCAACCTGTCCCCAGGGGTCAACCGGGCGTGGTGGTGTCACTACTGCTCCAGGTCTTGACGAGCAGACGTTCTGCGGTCACACTGCTGGGCATGCCGCTTGACCAGGACCAGTTCCGAGCGATCATTTCGGGCAAGCGCCGCGACATTCGGGCGCGGGTCGCGCGTTGCCCGCTCGCGGTCGCGGCGGTGGGCTACCGGCTGGTGGTCGGCGTTCGCAATACGCTGTATGACTGGCGTCTGTTGAGGGTCCATCGGGCCGGAGCGCCGGTCTTGTGCGTGGGCAATCTGACTACCGGAGGGACCGGCAAGACGCCGCTGGTCATCTGGCTGGCACGGCGGCTGACGCAGAAAGGCCTGCGCGTCGCAGTCCTGACGCGAGGATACAAGAGCCGCAGGACGGAGGACGGAGGACGTAGGGTGTGCACCGCACACCAGAAGAAGGTGGGCATTGCCCACCCTACGAACGGCAAGAACGCCGGCGCAGAGGACGGAGGACAGAAGACCAAGGACGGCGCGCTTTCGGATGAACCGGCGGAACTCGTGTCGGCATGCCCTGGCCTGCCAGTCGTTGTGAATCCGGATCGCGTGGCGGGAGCAGCGGAGGCGATTCGCGAGCACCAGGCCCAGGTCCTGCTGATGGACGACGGCTTCCAGCATCGCCGGCTGGGGCGCGATCTGGACATCGTCGCTATCGACGCCACGGTGCCTTTGGGCTATGGGCGGCTCCTGCCGGCCGGGTTGTTGCGCGAGCCGGTCACCGGGCTGCGGCGCGCCGGCGCCGTCGTGTTGACACGCTGCGACCTGGTCTCAGAATATGCTCTCGCCGAAATCGAGGCGCGCATCCTGCAGATCCATCCGGATCTGCCCATCGCCCGCAGCCGCCACGTCCCAGTCGCTCTGCACCACGCGAATGGCTCGCGGCATGGCCTGGACGAGCTACGAGGCAAGCGGGTCTTCGCCTTCTGCGGACTGGGAAATCCCACCTCCTTCCTGCGAACCGTCGAGGCCTGCGGCGGCAAGTTGGTTGGCTCGCGGACCTTCAACGACCATCATGCCTACACAGACCGTGATCTGGCCGATGTCCACAGCCAGGCCCGCTCCCTGAACGCTGAGTTCGTGGTGACCTCTCAGAAGGACTGGACCAAAATCGCCCGGTTGACCGTGCCGGATGCTCCCCCTTTGCTTGCCTATCTGGTGGTCGAGCTTCGATTTACGGCCGGAGGCGACTCGGTAACAGCCTTGATAGACACCGTGCTGGCCGGTACAATACCGTCGCTGTCGCGCTGAGGCTCGGCAAAGGTATCCAGGCAGCGACTATATGGTCCGTCCAGCGGTTGAGGTTGCGCGGCTCGTTTCGTTCAGCGGTTGGGTTAATCGTCTTCTGTGCCGGACTACTCTCGACGCAACCGAGACGAGCTTCGCAACCGTCAGATGTCTAACGGTTAGTTGAGAATGTACGAACAGCTACTGAAGGCAATAGGCAATCTGGGTACGCCGAGGATCCTCGTCGTCGGCGACTTCATGCTCGATGTCTATCTCTATGGCGACGTCGCGCGGATCAGCCCGGAGGCGCCGGTGCCGGTGCTCAAGGTGACCGAGACGGAATCCCGCTGTGGCGGAGCCGCCTCGGTAGCTGCCGATCTGGCGGCGCTGGGGGCCAAGCCGGTGTGCATCGGCGTCGTGGGCCAGGATGCGGAGGGCCGGACGCTGGTGGAGAAGCTGACCGGTCTGGGCGCCGACATCGCCGGGCTCACCGAGACGACGGACCGGCCTACCATCACGAAGCAACGGCTCATCGGCCTGGCCCAGCACCGCCACCGGCAGCAACTGCTGCGTATCGACCGCGAGGTGGGCGAGCCGCTGGGTCCGGAGGTGGGCGAACGAATCCTGCGCCACTACGAAGACTGCTTGCGACAGGCCGACGCGGTGTGCCTGCAGGATTATAACAAGGGCGTGCTGGCAGCGTCGCTGTGCCGGCAGATGATCCGCCTGGCGCGAGACTTGGGTAAGAAGGTGCTCGTCGATCCCATGTTGAGCACGGATTACTCGAAGTATCGCGGTGCGACGCTCATCACGCCGAATCGCGTGGAGGCCTCGACCGCCGTGGGTTTCGAGATCAAGACACCAGCCGACGCGGGCAAGGCGGCTGAGCGACTGCGCGAGGACCTGGAGCTGGCCGCGACGATCGTGACGCTCGACAAGGAAGGCGCTTACCTGGCCGCCGACGGGATCAGCGAGCTGGTGCCGGTCCGGCCGCGCTCCGTCTATGATGTCACCGGGGCCGGCGACGTCGTGCTCGCGACGCTGGCGGTCGCGCTGGCAACCGACGGCGACTATCGCACGGCAGCACACCTGGCTAACATCGCTGGCGGAATCGAGGTCGAGAAGTTCGGCGTCGCCACCGTGAGCATCTCCGAGATGGAGCGGGAGATCGTGCGCCTCTACGGCGTGCGCAACACGAAGCTGCGCGCGCTCGAATCCTTGCTGGAGGAAATCGAGTGGCGTCACAGCCGGGGCCAGACGATCGTCTTTACCAACGGCTGCTTCGACGTCCTGCATCGTGGCCACATCGAGTACCTCGCGTTCTGCCGCACCCAAGGCGACGTCGTGATCGTCGGTCTCAACAGCGACAGTTCCGTCCGCGCGGTCAAGGGACCCAACCGACCGATCAACAACCAGCACGACCGGGCGGCGGTCCTCTCGGGCCTCGAATCCGTCGATTACGTCACGATCTTCGAAGAGCCCAGTGTCCTGAGCCTGGTCCAGCAGCTCAGGCCCGACATCCTCGTCAAAGGCGGCGACTACGGTCACGAAGGCGTCGTCGGCTGGGAGTTCGTGGAATCCTACGGCGGCAAGGTCGTCGTCGCCCCCCTGGTCAAGGACCGGAGCACCACAGGCACCATCGAGAGAATCCAAGCGCTGCAGGTGGAAGGCAAATGACGACCGGCGCAATCCAGTCCATCCAGCGGGCGATAGACATCCACAAGGCGATGGTCGCACGGTTCGAAGGTGAAGCCCCCGAGACCGTTCGGGCGATGGCCGAGACGATCGTCCAGGCGATACGCGCGGGAGGCACCGTATACCTGTGCGGCAACGGCGGTTCCGCTGCTGACGCTCAGCACATCGCCGGCGAGCTCGTGGGACGCTTCCGTACCGAACGTAGGGCGCTGCCGGCGGTCGCACTCTCGACGGACAGCTCGGTGCTGACCAGCGTCGCCAACGATTACGGCTATGATCAGACCTTCGCCCGGCAGGTCGAAGCGCTGGTCGGGAAAAACGACGTGCTCTGGGCGCTTTCGACCAGCGGTGTTTCGCCCAACGTGATCGAGGCCGTCGAGCTGGCCCGGCGCCGCGGGGCGCGCGTCATCGCTTTTACCGGTCGGCCCGACAGCAACCTCGAAGCCCTGGCGGACCTGTGCCTCTGCGCCGAAGCCGAATTACCGGCCCACAGCCAGGAGATTCACCAGTTGGCCTACCACATTATTTGCGATCTCGTGGAACGGAGCTTCACGGAATAACCTGATTGTTGCAGGATGTCATGGCAAGCGCAGCGGTATTTTTCGACCGAGACGGGACCCTGATCGAGGACCCGGGCTATCTGAACCACCCCGACCAGGTGAGGCTCTTGGACGGGGTCGCCGAGGCCCTTAAGGAGGTGGCGCTGCTCGGTTACAGGACCGTGGTGGTCTCGAATCAGTCGGCCGTGGCGCGGGGCATCATCAGCGAGGAGATGCTCGAGCGCATCCACGAGCGTCTGCGCGAGCTGCTGACTCTCAAGGGCGCCTCGCTCGATGCGGTATACTACTGTCCTTATCATCCGGACGCGGTGATCCCGAAATACGCCAAGGACAGCGACTGGCGCAAGCCCCAACCGGGAATGCTGCTGGCGGCCGCTCAGGAGATGGACATCGACCTGACGAGATCCTGGATGGTGGGCGACAAGCCAAGCGACGTCGAGGCCGGACGCAACGCGGGCTGCCGCACGATCCTCATTCGTTCGGGGCCTGCGACGCATGACGCCAAAGCCCAGGGACCTGACCATATCGCCGTGAACGTGAGTGAGGCCGTCAACGTGATCAAGAAGTCCCATCGTCCCGGCGCGCAGGCGCCGGCCGGCCCGGTCCCGGAGACGGGCCCGGACGCCGATTTGGATAACGACGTCGAAGCGGACGAGTACACGATCACGCGTCGCGAAGCTGAGGAGATCGCCGCCGGGGCTTTCAAGGCGGAGACGCCCAGGCCGAGCGCGATGGGTGCAGCGCCGGACTCGGACGCGACGCGCGTGCTCGTCGACATCCTCGACCACCTCAAGCGCATGCAGAAGGACGAGCTGTACGGCGAGTTTTCCATCATGCGGCTGTTGGCCGGCATCGTGCAGGTGTTCGTCCCCTTTTGCCTGCTGCTGGCGTTGTGGCTGTTCATGAGCCCCGATCGGAACTACAACAGCATCTTCGTGGCGCTGGGGTTCGGCGCCGTGCTGCAGACGATGGCGCTGACGTTCTATATTATGCAGGGCCGACGATGACGTCGCCGATGGCTCAAGTGAAGACGCTGGCTGTCCGGTGCCCCAACTGGGTGGGTGACATCGTGATGGCGACGCCGGTGTTCGAGTGCCTGCGCGCGAATCTGCCCCAGGCGCGGATCGTCGGCGTACTCAAGAAATCCGCGCAAGGGATCTTGCGTGACAGTCCCTGGTTCGACGAGTTCGTGGACCTGGGCGACAAGTCCTGGGCCAGTTTCCGCGCCATGCGGGCGCGACTGCACGAGGTGCGCCCCGACGCGGCGATCTTGCTGGCTAATTCCCTGCGCTCGGCGCTGACGATGCGCCTGAGCGGCGTTAAGACGCTCTATGGCTATCGCCGGGAGTGGCGCAGTCCCCTGCTGGCTGGCGGGCCCACCGTGACCCGCAACGGCGACAGCATCGTCCCAATCCCCATGACCGAGTACTACCTCGGGATCTGCCGCTGGCTGGGCCTGGAAGTCCCGTCGCAGACCAAGCCCAAGCTGTTCATCGGTGACGCCCTGCGGCGGCGAGGTGAAGCCCTCCTGAGCAAGTACGGCGTCACGCCGACGGACCGTCTGATCGGTCTGAACCCCGGCGCCAGCTTCGGCTCGTCGAAGTGCTGGCCGGCGGAGTATTTCGCCGAGGTGGCGCGTCGGTGCCGGACCGAGTTGAACGCCAAGGTCATCGTCTTCTCCGGTCCCGGCGAAGATGAGATCGTGCAGGCGATTCTGGACGCGGCACAGACAGACCTCATCGATACGCGGCCCGACAAGGTGGACCTGGAACTGCTCAAGCCACTGGTGCGGCGCTGCGACCTGATGATTACGAACGACACAGGTCCGCGTCACTACGCGGTGGCACTCGATGTCCCGACGGTGGTCATCATGGGACCGACCGACCCGCGCTACACGAACGCGAACCTGGACCGGACCATCGTCGTACGCAAGGAACTGGCCTGCGCGCCGTGCCACAAGAAAGTGTGTCCGAAGCAACATGAGTGCATGAAGGAAATCAAGCCGGCAGAGGTATTTGACGCCGCACAGGAACTCCTGAAGACAAACACGCCGGTGCGCAGCGAAATCCGAAACAAGCACGAATGACCAAAACGCAAAATTCAAAACCGGCCTTCCGGAGGGCGCGAGCGTTTCTGGCATTTGGATTTCGGTCCTTTGGATTTGTTTCGGATTTCGAGATTCGATATTCGGATTTGACAGGCTATAATACGTGTTTCCGCGCGAGGACTCGCTCAGCCGATAGTCGCGCGTCTTTTGTGATGTGAACGAGATGGAACCAACGGTATACCGACAGAAATGGCACAAGCTGCGTGAGAGCAAGGTCGATCCCGGCGCCCTGCAACAACTGGCTCGGCAGATCGCGTTTTCCTTCGTCGACCGGAATTTTCAGCGCGGCTTGTACGAGCCGGCGTACATCGACCTGCTCTGCGAGATGGCGACGTTCCACTCCAAACCAGAGTTGGATAACATCGCGTCGTCGGCGCTTTTCGGTCTGGTCGTCGAGAAGCTGTGCGACGACTTTGAAGATCTCCCGGTCGAGCTGTACTGCCGGGTGATGTGCCAGGTGATTGCCTACTGCCGCACCATGCCAGCCGGCCAGAGCCTCAACGCGACACTGACCGATTTCGGCCTGCTGTCGTCCGATCACCTGTACCAGCGCGCGGCATCGACCCACACGCAACAATACCGTCACGACGTCGCGCAGGCGCCGGTGCGGATCGTCCTGTTGTCACGCGTGACGATCGGCGCCGACGTCGCCATCCTGAGCGTGATGATCCAGCGGCTGACGAAGCTCTTTCCCGAGGCGGACATCGTCGTAATCGGCAACCCCAAGCTGCACGGTCTGTTCGATGCCAATCCCAACGTGCGCGTGCGCGAATTGAACTACGCCCGCCGCGGCGGTCTCTTCGAGCGCTTCGGCGGCTGGCACGCGGCACTGGAAATCCTCCGCGAGGAAATGCCGTCCGGCGGCGAGGACGACCTGCTCGTGATCGATCCGGACTCGCGGATCTCGCAGCTCGGCGTCCTGCCTCTGCTGCACATGGACAACTACCTGTTCTTCAACACGCGCGACCACGCCCTTTCCCGCACCGACCGCTGCATGGCGGAGCTGGCCAACAACTGGATGGACAGGGTCTTCGGCGCGCCTGATTTCTGCTATCCGACGGTCTGGGTCCCTCCCGCGGTCATGGATGCGGCGCTGGTCCGCACGGACCTGTTGCGAGCCGCCGGTGCCCAACACGTCGTCACCATCAACTTCGGTGTGGGCCAGAACCCGCGCAAGCGCGTGAGCCTGGAGTTTGAGAAACGTCTGCTGCGGGCATTGGCAATCGTGCCCAACACCGTCGTCATTCTCGATCGCGGCTTCGGTCCCGATGAGATCGGGCGGTCCATGCAACTCGTCGCCGACATTCGCAGTTGCGGCCTGCCCAGCCTGGAAACTCAATTCAGCGGCGGAAATTTCCCGGCGCTCGGTCACGGCGTCATCGCAGTCGAGTGCGGCATCGGCGAGATGGCCGCCTTGATCGCGCACAGTGACGAATACATCGGCTACGACTCCGCCTGCCAGCACATCGCCGCGGCGACCAAGACGCCAACCCTGACCGTGTTCGCCGGCAGCAACAACATGAACTTCGTGCGACGGTGGAGCGCTTGCGGAGACACCGAGTGCAAGATCGTCCACGTCAATACCTTGACCGATCCGCGCCACGTCGATATCGATGAGATCATCGCGCGCATCATGCAAGAACGAACCGACCGCGCGCTGCGGGCCCCCCAGCAGCGGATTCACGAGATTCGCAAGGAGCAGCGCCGATCCAAACCGGCCCGGGAGAATGTGACGGAGTAGAAACTGAATCCGTCCGAACCGGTCACAACGCCGCACAACCACGATGAAAGTGCTCTTCATATATCCGTCGGCGGACTCGCAGTTGGGGTTCAATTACGGCGTCGCGCACATGGCTGCCATCCTCAAGCGGGCCGGCCACGAGGTCGCTTTCTGGCAATTGTGCGAAGACATCGAGCCGCTGCCGACGGAAACGCAGTTCGTCGAGCGCATCGTGCGCGAGCGTCCCGACGTCCTGGCCTTCTCCGTCGTGACCAACCAATGGGCCTACACCCAGCGGCTGGCAAGCTGGGCGAGACCACACTTTTCGATTCCCTTCGTCATCGGTGGCGTCCACGCGCTGGTGAGCATCGAGGAAGTCCTCAAGACAGGTCTGTTCGACTACGCCTTTCGCGGTGAATGCGAGAACGCCTTTCTGGAGTTCATCGACAGGATGCAGCACGGCGAAAGCGTCAGGACCGTGCCTAACCTGGCGTACCTGGAGACGAGCGGAAATTGCGGATTGCGGATTCCGGATTGCGGAGCAGCCCACGGTGCAGGTCCCCAATCCGAAATCCGAAATTCGAAATCCGAAATCCGAATCAATCCCGTGGGCCCCCTGCCCGAACTGACGCGACTGCCGCTGAAAGACTACGAGAGCATGGACTTCCAGCGGATGATCGACGCCAAGGACGGCTGGGTCGGCCTGATGGCGTCGCGCGGGTGTCCCTTCTCCTGCACGTACTGTTTCAACCACGTCATGGTCGAGACGTACAAGCAAGACCTGCAGTGCAGCTTCAAAGAGCTCAACTACATCCGCCGCTTCACGGTCGAGCAGGTCATCGAAGAGATCCGCTATCTGCTCGGGCACTACCGCAACATTCGCACGTTCATCTTCGACGACGACCTGTTCACGTTCGACAAGGCGTACGTCAAGGAGTTCTGCCGGGCTTATCGCAAGGTCGCGGAGATCCCGTTCGTGGTCAACGCGCACGTCGGCTTCTTCGACGACGAATGCGCCGCCGACCTGGCGCGCGCCGGTTGCAAGATCGTCAAGTTCGGCGTGGAGTCGGGCAGCGAGAAGGTGCGGCGGACCATCCTGAACCGCCACATGAGCAACGAGAGCATCGTGGAAGCCATCGCGGCGGTCGCGCGTCACGGCATGCACAGTTCGGTCTTCATCATCATCGGCTTTCCGCACGAAGGCCGCGAGGACGTGTTCGACACCATCCGCCTGCTCGGCCGGGCCCGGCCGGGACGGTTCCGCTGGACGTATTTCTTCCCGTTCCCCGGCACGAAGTCGCACCAGATCAGCGTCCAAGGAGGTTTTATCGACTTCGACAGGATGCAGCAGCTCCAGAATTTTACGGACCAGTCATGCCTGGAATTCGGCGCCGAGCACAACTTCCTGCTCAAGAAGGTCGGACGGATCATGCCGTGGTTCGTCAACGCCTTCTCCGACCTGCCGGTCGCGGACTTCTACCGAAACAAGGTCGACGAACTGCTGGCCATGGACGAGTCCGAATGGGAGCGAGCCTCTCCCGCGCTGCTCGACGAAGACAAGGCCTATTCGCAGCGACACAGCGAGCAAGGCCTCTCACACTATGCCGTCAAGTACAACCGGTTCATGGGCGTGATTTCCGACTATTTCCTCAACGAACGGTAGCCCGCCATAAGGACGCTGCCACATGGGCAAGACCCTGGCCTTCTGCCTGTTCAAGTACTTCCCGCACGGCGGCCTGCAGCGCGACATGCTGCGCATCGCCTTGGCGTGCCAGGCGCGCGGTCACGCCGTCGAGGTCTATACCACCGGCTGGGAAGGTGACGCCCCGCCGGGTCCCACGCTGCATGTCCGCCGCCCGACGGCGCTGGCGAATCACACGCGCATGCGACAATACCACCGATGGGTCGCGGAACAACTCGCGCAGAAACCAGCCGACTGCGTGGTGGGGTTCAACAAAATGCCCGGCCTGGACGTGTATTACGCCGCCGACGGCTGCTATCAGGCCAAAGCCTTGAGCCAGAA
Source organism: Sedimentisphaerales bacterium (assembly GCA_016927855.1). Lineage (GTDB taxonomy): Bacteria > Planctomycetota > Phycisphaerae > Sedimentisphaerales > Anaerobacaceae > JAFGLV01. Next base: position 6,803 of record JAFGLV010000068.1, on the reverse strand, counting down.
GAGCTGGCTCTATCGCCTGATGCCGCGTTACCGACAATACCAAGCCTTCGAAGCAGCCGTGTTCGCGCGCGAATCCGGAACGCACATCCTGATGCTCTCGCAGATCCAGCAGTCGCTGTACGTGCAGTATTATGGGACGCCTGCCGAACAGATCCACTTTCTGCCTCCCAACGTCGCGCGGGACCGCATTGCGGGACCCGACGCACCCGAGGTCCGGCGGGCCTTCCGGACCGAGATGGGTCTGCGAGACGAGGACCGGCTCGTGCTCCAGGTGGGCTCGGGCTTTCGCACCAAGGGCCTGGACCGCTCGCTCCGAGCCCTGGCCGGCCTGCCCGACGCGTTGCGGGCCAGGACGAAGCTCTATGTGGCAGGCAACGACCGGCCGGGGCACTACGTGCGGTTGGCCAGGAAGCTTGGCATTGGTGATCGTGTCGAGTTTCTGGGTCCCCGGGACGACGTCCCTCGGCTTCTGCTCGGCGCCGACCTGCTCGTCCACCCGGCCTATCACGAGAATACCGGCACTGTCCTGCTGGAGGCGCTCGCGGCCGGACTGCCGGTCATTACCACCAACGTGTGCGGCTACGCTCACTACATCGAGCAGGCCCAAGCCGGCTGGGTGATCGGCGAGCCCTTCGACCAGAAGCGGTTCAACCGTACCTTGCGCGACGCTCTGGGACGCAGCGATCTGGCCGAATTCGGGCGCCGCGGCGCGGAGTTCGCCCGCCAGGCCGACCTGTACGGCATGGTTGAAGCAGCGGTGGAGATCATCGAACGTCTGGCACAGCGTGCGGCAACGTGATATGATGCACGCCGTCATCGTCGCCGGCGCGGCGAACGAGCACGCAGAACACCCTTTGTGCTGTCCATGCAAGAAATATTTCTGTCCAATACGTTTCGCCGCTTGTGGCAAGGAAAGGACCCATTCACGGAAGTCGAACGGTTGGAGGGGCAGGTCTACCGACACGTCAAGTCGCGAAAGACGATCCGGTTCAGCGTTAATGGCCAGACCTACTTCGCCAAGATTCATCGGGGCATCGGCTGGTCCGAAATCGTCAAAGACCTCTCCCAGCTCAAACTCCCGATCTTGAGCGCTGCCCATGAGTGGACGGCGCTGAATCTCCTGCACCTCATCGGCATCGACACGATGAGTGTCGCGGCATACGGGCGACGCGGGATCAGCCCCGCACGGCTGAAGTCCTTCATCGTGACAGAAGAATTGCCGCAGACCCGCAGTCTCGAGGAGTTCTGCGCCGACTGGCAGATGCAGCCGGCTCCCTTCCGCCTGAGGAAGGCGCTGATCGAGCGGGTGGCGGCCATCGTGCGAGAAATGCACGAGCACGGGATGAACCATCGGGACTGCTACCTCTGTCACTTTCTGCTGGACGTCTCGGACGGCTGCGACCCCCTGGACCCCGACAATCTGCGTCTGTATGTCATCGACCTGCACCGCGCCCAAGTGCGCCGCCGCACGCCACGACGGTGGATCGTCAAGGACCTGGCCGGCCTGTACTTCTCGGCCATGAATGTCGGCCTGACGAAGACCGACCGGCTGCGCTTCATCCGAGCCTATCGACAGGAATCCCTGCGTCAGGTGCTGGGCAGAGAGCCAAGATTCTGGCGGAGCGTCGAACGAGCGGCTCTGGCCCTGCACCGGAAACACGCTGAAGCCTCATGAGATATCAAGAAACCAACGGGACCCTTCTGTACAGCCACCGCGAGTCAGACCTCGCCTTTGTCCGCGCGGTATCGAAGGAGGTCTACACCCGCTACCCGGGCGGCGCCGACACCTGGCGGCCGGCCGATCCGGACCGAATGTGGGGCATCTCGCTCAGCCCACGCGCCGGCGTCCTCGGTGTCACGATCAACGGCCGGACCGCCTGCGTCAAGCTCTTCTACGACGAGCGGCTGCGCAACCGCGTGCGCACCCGATTGGGCTTTTCGAAGGGCCGGCGCGCGTACCGAAATGGCGTGTGCCTGGGGCAGCTCGGGATCCACTGTCCCCAGATGTGGGGCTACGCCGAGCGCCGGCCCGCCGGACCCGGAATGATAGTCACTGAACTGATCGGCGATGCTGCACGTCTCGACGAATGGATCTCGAACCACGGCGCGTCCCGTGACATGGTCCGCACGTTGGCGCGCTTCATTCGCGACATGCACGACAAAGGGGTCTGGCACGTGGACCTGTCGCCACGAAACATCCTGGTCCGATTTCGGGCCGGACAGCTCGACTTCCTCTTGCTCGACTACGAGGACGCACGCTTCGCGCCGCGCGTCGGCAGGCGCAGGCGCCTGGAGAACCTGCATCACCTGCACGAGAGAATGGTGCGATCCATCCCGATCCGGGATCGCCTGCGCTTCCTGCACGCCTATGCGCCGCCGGACTACCGAGCCTGGCGAGACGCGCTGCACCGGATGCTCGGCCGGTCGCGCCGCTGAGCGCAACCTGTCACATGTCCCGCGCCGCCAAGTGTCCTCGTCCGTAGTGGCATCTGTAGGGGCAACCCCCGGTGGTTGCCCTGGGCGGGCTGGGGACCCGGCCCTACGCGCTGAGCTGCAAGTGTCAGGTTGGAGGTTTCAAGCGGCACGCCCACAACGCGACGCTCGTTCCTTCACACTTGACACTTCACACGTGTCGTCTATCCGCCCGGAAGCACCCTGCAAACGAATCAAATAGGGCACCCGTCGGAATTGCCACATGCACCGTCCGAGAGACCTGGAGTCCCGTTTGATTTGGTCGCGGACCATCGTCATAATAGAGGCAGCCGGAAAGGGCTTTGAGATGCGGCCTGCTGTCGTGTGCGCGGCATCTGTTCTCGTAGGCGTGCAGAACGTGCACCAGGTGCGCCCTTCGTTTGTGGCGGAGAATGCGTTGGAGATGCCTTCTTACCGAACAGTCGAGATGGCCGTCATGCTGGCAGGGCTAATCCTACCCGCCTGGCCGATCTGGCGGATACGGCGACCATGGATCGCCCTCCCCATCAGCGCGCTGCTTTCCTGCTGGTTCCTGTTCATCTCGAGCGCTCTCACTGTCGAACTCGTCCCGAGCTACGACGGCATCGGCGCGGCTATGACGATGGTTGTTTCCCCGTTTGTGGGCACGGTTTACGCGCTCGTCCTGACCGGAATTCACCGCGCAACCTCCTCGTTGAGTGCACGCCGCCAGTCCAGCACCCCGGCGGCGCCCCACCGGTCGAATGCGCTGGTGGGCCTGACGACCTGGGCCGGCTTGCTGGTCTTCGCTATCGTGCTGCCGCTCGTGGCCCCGCCTCGCGCCTGCCGGGGCGACCCGCTCTTCCTTGCCGATTATCTCTTCTTCTGCGGCCCCATCCTTCTCCTGGCCGTGGTGATGGTACTGACACACCTGTTCCGCTGGCGTCGCCTCGCGCGGACGGCCACGCCGCAGGGGCCTTAGCCCGCGCGGCTCGCTTCGTGTGGCACCCTCGCTCCCGCGGGTGGACCTGTCCCCAGCCCATATCGGCTGGCCTACCCTATTCGTGATGGCGTCGTCATACGCGGTTGTCGCGCTGCAAGTGTCAAGTTGGGGGCTTCAAGTGCCACGCCCCACAACGCAGACGTTCGTCCCTTCACACCTGACACTTCGCACTTCACACTCGCGGCCTGTGTGCTCAAAGACACGCTACATCAGAAGAACAAGCAGTAGCGAAGGCGACTATGGCTGTTCCTTGATGGTCCGAATCGACAGGACCCGCACCGGCTCCAGGGGCTTGTTGTCGCCGGGACTGACCGGGACCGCGGCGATCGCGTCCACGACCTCCATCCCTTTGACGACCTCGCCGAAGACGGTGTGCTTGCCGGTCAGCCAGGGCGTGTCAACCAGGTTGATGAAGAACTGCGAGCCGTTAGTGCCGGGCCCGGCGTTGGCCATCGCCAGGACGCCCCGCGTGGGCGGGTGCGACTGGAGTGCGTCGTTGTATTTGTAGCCCAGGTTCTCGTACGCCTCTTTGAGCGTCATCCCCTTGACTTTCTCGCTGATGTCCTGCTGGCGGGCCTGGACCTCCTCGTTGGAGGTAATCCCCATCGCTCTAAACAGGGGTCGCAAGACGCTATTGTTGAAATCCTCTTGGGAGCGGACGGACAACCACGCGTGAGGCCTGCCTTGGGCATCGAGGACCTTGAGCTGGTCCAGGCCCAACGATTTGGCATTGATCTCATCCTCGAAGCGGTAGCCGGGACTGCCACGACCGGTGCCCTCGGGGCAGCCGCCTTGGATCATGAAATTCTGAATAACGCGATGGAAGATCAGCCCGTCATAGAAGGGCTTCTTCACTTTCTGCTGGCTGTTGGGGTCGGTGAATTCCTTGGTGCCTTCCGCCAGGCCGATGAAGTTCTCGACCGTTTTCGGGGCCTCCTGCGCAAACAGCCTGACCACGATGTCTCCCTTGGACGTCTTGATCAGGCAATTGGGGTCTTTGGCTGCTTCGGCCTGCTCCGCGGCGACGGCGGGCACGCACACGCACAAAACTGCCAGCAACTTGGCGATACGAATCATCTCTTACTCCTTAGTGAGTCTTGCGATTTCAGGGCTCAAGCCGGATGATAGGATACCATATTCCGGGCCGGGATGCCAGCGTCATGCTCAGGCCTGTTTGCGCGCTGCGCGGCGCCGGTCGGCCTCTTTCAGCAGGCGTTTGCGAATCCGGATCGACTTTGGACAGATCTCGACCAGCTCGTCCTGCTGGATGTACTCCAGGCACACCTCCAGGCTCATGATCCGCGGCGGTCGCACGCGGGCCGCGTCGTCCTTGCCCGCCGCGCGGATGTTGGTTAACTGCTTGGCCTTGGTCGCATTGACCGGGATATCATTGTCCTTGTTATTTTCACCGACGACTTGGCCTTCGTAGACCTCGTCGCCGGGGCGGACGAAGAAGACGCCACGATCGTACAGCGCGTCGAGCGCGTAGGCGGTGACGACGCCGGTGTCGGTAGCGATCATCACGCCGGCCTGCCGCTCGGGGATCGAGCCGCGCATCGGCTCGTACTGCTCGAAAGTATGGTGCATCACCGCCCGCCCTTGCGTCGCCGTCAGGATGCGGGCATTGAGGCCGAACAAGCCGCGCGAGGGAATCATGAACTCGATATGCACGTAGTCGCTCGTCCCGGTCTTCGTGTCCATCTTGAGCATCTCGCTGCGCCGATTGCCGATCAGGCTCATCACCGCGTTCTGGCAGTCGGCGGGACAGTCGATCACCAGCCGCTCGATCGGCTCCTGGCGCAGGCCATTGACCATCTTGATGATGACCTGAGGTTTGCCGACGCAGACCTCGTAGCCCTCCCGGCGCATGTTCTCCAGCAGGATGCCCAGGTGCATCAGCCCGCGACCGGAGACGACGAACTCGTCGGCGCTGGCGCCTGGCTCGACGCGCAGCGCCACGTTCGTCTGGAGTTCCTTCCCCAGCCGGTCGCGCAGTTGCAGACTCGTGACGAACTTGCCGTCCCGACCGGCGAACGGACCGTTGTTGACGTGAAAGCTCATGCTCATCGTCGGCTCGTCGATCGCCACCACCGGCAACGCGCTGGGCTCGTCAGGACAGGCAATCGTGTCGCCGATGTCGATCGGGTCCAGGCCCGCCACCGCGCAGATATCACCGGCCTGGACTTCAGTGGCTCGTTTCTTGCCCAAGCGCTCGAACTCAAACAACTGGATCACCTTCTGTTGCGTGTGCCTGCCCCGCTTGTCGATCACCGTCACCGGCTGGGCCTGCGTCAGCCGCCCGGCGAAGAGCTTGCCGATCGCGACGCGCCCGACGTAATCGGAGTATTCCAGCGTCGTGACCAGCATCTGCAGCGGCGTCTTCGGATCGACCTTCGGACACGGCACGTGCCGGATGATCGCGTCGTAGACCGGCTTGAGATTGTCATTCGGCTTCGCCAGATCGGTGGTCGCCCAGCCCTCCTTGGCGGAGGCGTACAGCACTGGGAAATCCAGCGAATCGTCGTTGGCCTCCAGATCGACGAACAGGTCGAACACCTCGTTGACCACGTCCTCCGGCCGCGAGTCGGCGCGATCGACCTTGTTGACGACGAGGATCGGCTTGAGCCCGTGCTGGAGCGCCTTGCTCAGCACGAAGCGCGTCTGCGGCATCGGCCCGTCGAAGGCATCGACGACCAGCAGCACGCCGTCGGTCATCTTCAGCACCCGTTCGACCTCGCCACCGAAGTCGGCGTGCCCCGGCGTATCGACGATATTGATCTTGTACTCGCGCCCGTCCGCATCCATATACGTGATCGCGCAGTTCTTGCTGAGAATCGTGATCCCGCGCTCGCGTTCGAGCGGGTTCGAATCCATAATCAACCCGTGCTGGCCGCCCGCCAGCCGGTCCAGCTCTTCGTCGCGAAACATCCCCGACTGATAAAGGAGCTGATCCACCAGCGTCGTCTTGCCATGATCGACGTGAGCGATAATCGCCACATTGCGTACCGTCTCTGCGTACATACCGCGTCTTCCTTTGATCCACTGCCCTTGAGAGGTTCGTCCAACACGCCGGCTCGACCCTGAACCAACAGCACCGGACGAGGAATGAATCCTTTATTATAGTCGAGAGGCCCACCGTAAGCAACGACCCTCCTTACGAATTTCGCACTTCGCTTGTTCCGAGGCGCCCGATTGGGTTTGTTTTCTCACGCGGAGGCGCTGGGGCCGCGGGACCGAAAGGCTCGCGCCGCGTGCGATTGAGCTGACTCGGTCGCAGGTCCGCCAACGACTCACTGCTCAATCCCTTATCCTACAAAGCCTTACGCAGCAAGACCAAGCCGTCATACGAGTCCGGCGGCAGGGGCACGCG
>JAFGLV010000067.1 GCA_016927855.1 Sedimentisphaerales bacterium | reverse complement strand
GTGCCGAAGTCTATGGATAGGACGCCTTGGTTGTCCATGCTAAGCCTGGTCCCGCACCTTCCTGACGAGCCCGCGCTCGACCACCTTGCCTGAGAATACCACCGGTGGGCGTTCCACCGTCACGCGATCGCCTTCGTCGACGTGTCCGAAGGTCTCGTACTTGTTCTGCAGCGTCTTGGTCCAAACGACCTCGACGGGCTCGGGCTCGGCGCCTACGGCGAACGCCGGCGTGCCTTCGAGCCCCTCGAAGCCGCAGTTCTTAGCCTCTTTGATCAACTCGTCCGCGACGACCGGTAGGGCCTCGCGCCGCGTTCCGTGCAGAGTGTATATCAGCTTGCCGATATGACGGAACGCGACTTCCCTGCTGGTGTGAGGTTCGGTGGAGGCTGACTCGTCCGCGCACAGCGCTGCCAGCACAAGCACCGCCCACTCGAGCCACTGCTCGATGGATGCGCGAACGACGTTTTCGTATTCCTTGCGCCGGTAGCCCTTCGCCGGCTGGTTTTGGCGCCCTCTCCAAGGCAGGAAGCGTAACAGCGCCCTGATGCGAGAGAGTCGATGCAGGACGAGCACGCCCAGGAAGGCGCCCAGCGGACCGCCGAGCACCACGCCCAGCTCGCGTGCGTCGAAGGCCCAGCCCAGCAGCGGCGAAAGTCCCAGTGCTCCAGCGAAGGCGCCCGCCAGCGCCGCCAGCGCGAGCGTGAACACCTTCGGATCGCGCGTGACAGGCGGAGGCGGTATTTGCAGCGGCGCCGCGACGACGTCGAAGCTCAGCGCCAGTCTGGCCAGAGACTTTTCGTCGAACTGAGCCCCGCCACTTACGACCGAGAGGGTTTCCGCCGTGAGCAGGCCGCTCTTCAGCGCCGATGCTGCCTTCGTCCGCGCCGCGTCAAAGTTGCCCGTCAGGCCCGAGCAGGCCTGGAAGTACTCCTTCTGCGCGCTCTTGGCCAAGTCGCGGCGTAGCCTCTCAGTGGCCGCGTAAGCCTTCGCAATGTCTTCCTGCAACTCAAGCATGAAACGGACTTCCTTGTACGACTCCGACGTTCGAATGGCCAAGACCACGCCATTTTAGGCCATTGACGAGAGAAAGCGAATAGAAATTGCGCCGTCGCCCGTCGACGAGGCAAGCAGTATTCGCGCGTGTCATCAAGGTATGACCTTGTTTGTCATGTCGAGTGAAACGAAGTGGAATCGAGACATCTGGCCGCGAATACAGGAAGTCGCTCCGTTCTCGGCCGGATTTCTCCACTCCAGACCTACCTGCGGCGGTCCTCCGGTCGGAATGACAGAATGAGGCGTTCTATCCGCCAGTACCACTGCATCTTCTTCTTGATGAGTCCGGCAACCGGTAGAACCGCGGGGTCACTCCAAGGGATTGCAGGCCGGGTCGAGGGGGTTGCCGCACTTGAGCCATTCGCTGGCCATGAGCGCCATGTCCGCAACATCGACGTAGCAGTCGCCATTGAGATCGGCGGCCAGCTTCGCCTGGCACTCGAAGATCGAGAACACTGCGTCGCTGACGTCGCTTGTAGCCCAGCCGCCGCCGGTTGGATTCACCGCCGAGAGCGGCGCTGCACGGCTGACGCGCACGAGGCAGGTAGCAGAGTCCAGCTTGGGGACATCCCACGCATAAGTGCGGTCATTGTCGACCTCGTCGATGAACAGCCACGTCAATCCATCGTCAACCGAATACTCCAGCGTGACGCGCTTGACGTCGGCACCGTCGATCATCTTCCAGCGGATGCTGAAAGGTCTGCCGACGATGACCCGCTCGCCACCGTTGGGCGACAGCACGACCGGCCCGGGCACTACGGTGTAGCCCCAGACCTCCCCTACCTCATAGATGCCAGGCAGGGACATGTCGTTATCGCGGCGCTGCATCCACGTGAGCGTGACATTCAGGCTGTCCACGTCCACGAGGATGTAGCCATACCGCTGGATGTGGTAAAGCTGGTGGGGGATGAAATCACCGTTGTCCCCGAGGTAAGGCGGGCTCCATTCGTAGAACGGCGCGCCGGCGGTGGCAACGACGAGCTGGTGGATGTCATTGCCTGGATCGTCGTCGCCGTCGTCAACGACCGCGTGGTCGTAGTAATGATCGTGCCCACAGAAGTACGTGCGCCCGCCGGCGCGACTGAGACTGTTCCAGAAAGCGTCGCGCTGCGCGGGATGAGCATCGAGGCAATCCCAGTGATAGGTCCGAAAAGCCGGCTCGTGACCGAAGACGAAGACGTGCGGCTTGGTGTTGCGCTCAAGCTCGGCATCGAGCCAGGTTTGATCGACGCTGTGCGCCAGCCAGTAGTTGCGCCCACCGTACTGGTCGAGGCCGACAATCAAGGCATTCTCGTGGATGAGCGCATAGGTCATGTGCTCTTCGCCGGGCGGGCTCTTGTCCGGCAGCAGCAGCTCAGGCCGGCCCGGGTCGCCAAACACGCGGAGCCAACGGATTCCGTAGTTGTCGTACGGATCGGGACGCTGCGGCGGCACAGCGTCCCACATGTCGCCAACCTCGTGGTTGCCTCGGCAGACGTAGACCGGGATGCCCGCGTCGTAGAGGGGCCGCATCGCTCGGACCCAGTCCCACAACTGGCTCTCGAACAGCGCGGGAGGGACCCTGGCGCCGTAGACCAGATCGCCGGGATAGATGAAGAACTCGGCACCGCTACGTACGATCTCGTGAGCAAGCTCCGACAGGACTGGCTCGTTGATGCCGCCGGTCGTCCCACGACTGTCGCACGTCACAGCGAACCGCCACGGTCCGGCGACCGAGGCCGGAGAAGCGAAAACAGCCATACCTATGACTGCAATAAGGATTAGCCTCTTGCCGGTCATGACAAATCCGAAGCACGAAATCCGAAACAAATTCAAATGGCCCAAATTCAAAATTCAAAACCTTCACGCCGCGGCGCGAGCCGTTTTGGCCATTCGAGTTTTGGTAATTTGGATTTGTTTCGGATTTCGATATTCGAATTTTGCAGAAGTCAATTCGTCACCCGATCGGTGTGCCAGTCCGCTTTGCGATTGCGGTTGGCAAACAGCACCTCCAGGTCGCTGGCATCGATGCTGCCATCCGTGTTGATGTCACCCAGCAGATACGCCTCCGGCGCCGTGAGACCGAGACTGCGGTTGTCCAGGAAAATACTGATGTCCTGCTCGTCCACGATGCCGTCGGCGTTGAGATCGTGCCAGAAGATGCTGTCCGTTTCCTGCCTGACACCCACGGACCATGCCAGGCCGTACCGTTCGGAGAGCCGGCTGGTGGCCGCAGCTTCCGCGTCGCTGTAGGAGACCACGACATCGTACACGCTGTAGCCGGCCAGCGTCTGGATGTAAATGTGCTCGACACTGTCGGTCTTGCTGTCGCAGTAGTCCAACAACAGGTCGCCGGTTTCGCCGGTCGGGTCGATGGCCCAGACCTCGATCCGCAGGTCCGTATCGCTGCCGGCAATACGCTCAAACGGAAACTCCCGACTGTAATGGCGGTTCCAAACCAGTGTCGCGGTGAGCATCTTGCCGGCCGGCTCGTCCAGAACGATACGGTAGGCTCGCTGCGCGGCGCCTCCGTCGAGTTCGTTCAGGTCCCAGCCGGCCGTGGAGACGTCGCCGGCCTGGATGGGGCCTCTCTTCAGAAGCCGGTACGCTTCTACCGCGTTGACCATCCCAGCGCCCTGCACGAGGTCGAGCGGCGCCTCACGGTCATCATCGACGCTCAGGCGCCCTTTGTGCCAGTAAGGCAGCTTCGTCGCCGAGTTCATGAGGATCGCTTTCAACGCACAATTGCCGCCATCGGGAGACAGGACCAGGCTCAGATTCTCATCCTGCCTGGCGGCCTGAACCAGCAAACCGACGACGCCGGCGGTCACCGGTGTCGCATAGCTCGACCAGTCGCCGGACACGAGGTAGGCATGATCGTCCCCGGGCTCGGCAACCAGGCAGTTGCCCGGCGCGATGAGATCGGGCTTACACCGACCGTCATCGGTCGGTCCCAGACTGGACTGGTCCGGATAGGCCAGTGAGAAGTAGGCCAGGTTGGTTGCGGGATCAGCGGTCCGGACGGAACTGACGACCCCCACACCGATCGTGTTGGTGCCGGCGCCCGGATAGAGTGGCGGATCGGAGGCGTTCTCGCCGTTACCAATGCCGGCCACCACGAGCAACCCTTCGTGCTCAGCCAGGGACTCGATTCCCTGCGTCCACCAGTTCTCGAACTGGAAGCCGAAGCTCATCGCCACGACATCCAGCGGCAGCGCCGATTGGGTGAGCACGTATTGCTCGCCAAAGTGGACCAACTCGTAAACCCGCGCTTCCGCCGCGGGTACTGCTCCCTGGTAGAAGAACGGTCCCAGGTACGGCGTGGCCGCGGCAGGATCTTCGCCAAACAGAATGGAGCAGACAGCCGTCGCGTGGGCCGACACCGCGGCTTCGGGATCACCATCGTCGTGCAAAGCCAGGTCGGCGCCGCTGAAACACGCATGCGCGATGTTAGGACGGTAGTCGTTCTGGGGGATATCGCCTTGGTAGGTGACGCTGCGACAGACAACGCCGAAACGCACGCCTTGGCCCGTCAGGGTGGGATCGATCTGGCGCAAGGCATAAAGGCCTGCCCGGCTGAGGCCCTGAGGCTGAAGCAGGGACGTCTCGTTCGGCTCGGCCGCACGCGCAATGCCCATCGTGCCGATCAACGCGGCTACGACCCATAATCTTGGGACGAAGATACCAGCCATGTGAACGTGTCTTCGCATTATAGAACCCAAGAGCCGGTCCACGTCGCCCGCCGACGCGTCCGCTACACCCCCAAAATCGATCTCCGTAGCTGGTTAGCCATATCCTCCATCCGGCTGACCCTATGATAGCAGAACAGGGGCGGCAATTCAAGGATTTTCCACCCGCAGGTCGTAGTATACCACCGCTGCCAGTGCTGCCAAAGCAGATTCCCGCCAAAACCGGTGCCGGCAGCCTTGCTTTACCGGACAGGCCTGGCTATACTGCCAAGAACCGTGGTAACAGGGGACTGATTGGAGCCGGGTCTTTGATTGACTGGTTATTCGTATCCCCGACGCAGTCGGGCAGTGGATGGCAGCAGCCATGAAGGTCATTCTGAACGCCGAGCAGATTGAGAGTAAACTCCGCGATTTGGCCGAGGTAATCGCCTCCGTCACCCCGCCCGAGGATGATCTGGCGATCATCGGCGTCCGCAGCCGGGGTGAAATCCTGGCCCAGCGGCTCGCGGCGGCCCTCTCCGAACAGCTCGGCAAACCGGTCCCCTGCGGCACCCTCGACATCACCCTCTATCGCGACGATCTCAACTCACCTCACGGCACCGGCCAGCCGCTGGTGCGAACTACCGAAATCGGCTTCGACATCGACGACAAGACCATCATTCTGGTGGACGACGTGCTCCACACCGGCCGTTCGACCCGGGCTGCCCTCGATGCCCTGATCGACCTGGGCCGACCGAAGGCTATCAGACTCGCGGTCCTGGTGGAACGAGCGGGAAGGGAGTTCCCCATACAGGCGGATTACGCTGGCTACAAGGCCGATGTGGGACCCGGACAGAAGGTCCAGGTCAACCTCATCGAATCGGACGGAAAGAACGAGGTAGTAGTCGAGTAGGGACAAATGAACCGCATCCTCAACATCGTGGAGCGGCACACGCACCACAAGTCCGGGGGCCGACACGGCACGGGTATGGCGATCATGCGAAAAGGCAAGCAATTCAGGTGGCAGCGGAAGGACCTCATCGGCCTGCGCGACCTGACCGCCGAGGAGATTATCCACATTCTCGATACCGCCCGGGGCTTCGAGCAAATCAGCACGCGCTCGGTCAAGAAAGCGCCGCCGCTGCGCGGCAAAGTCGTCGTCAACCTGTTCTTCGAAGACAGCACGCGCACGCGCAACAGCTTCGCGCTCGCTGCCAGCCGGCTCAGCGCCGACGTGATCGAGTTCACCAAGAAGAGCAGCGCCGTCAGCAAAGGCGAGACGCTGCTCGACACCGCGCGCAACCTCGAGGCGATGGGGATCGACATCGTCGTCATCCGCCACAGCGCCGCCGGCGCGCCGATGTTCCTGGCCCGCAGCATCAAGGCCTGCGTCGTCAACGCCGGAGACGGCTCCTGCGAGCACCCTACCCAGGCGCTGCTCGATGTCTACACGATTCGCCAGATGAAGGGGTCGCTCGAAGGCCTCAAGATCGCCATCGTCGGTGATATCGCCCATTCGCGCGTCGCGCGGAGTGACATGTGGGCGATGACCAAGCTCGGCGCCGAGGTCACGTTCGTCGGCCCGCCGACGCTGATGCCCGGCAATCTCGACCAGCTACCCGTCAACGTCAGCTACTCGCTCGACGAGGTGATCGACAAGGTGGACGTGGTCAACATGCTGCGCATCCAGTTCGAGCGGCTCGGCGGCAATCCCTTCCCCTCCATCCGCGAGTACTCGCGGTATTTCGGCCTGACGGTCGAGCGAATGCGCCGCGCCAAGAGCGACATCGTGGTGATGCACCCCGGCCCGATCAATCGCGGCCTGGAGATGGAAAGCGAAGTCGCCGACGGCTCCAACAGCGTCATCCTCCAGCAAGTCACCAACGGCCTGGCCGTCCGTATGGCCGTCCTGTTCCTCGTCAACCAGGCCGCCGCCGAAGTGTCAACGTAGCCTGTAAGGAGGAGTGAACCGGACCTCCGTACCGCTATCCTCAACTCACTTCAGAGATTCGGAACAGCCGCTTCCAAAGACTGCCATAGGCGGTCATAGTGTGGTCTGCTGGTCGAATCGACACTGAGCATATCCACCTTGCCCCACAGCTCGATCAGTCCCCATGACTCCCGCGTAGGTGAAGTTGCCAACGCAGGTCTGATCACGAAATCGTGCAATAGGACAAATCCCACATTCGCCGCCCCCACCCCCTCTACTATCGACTTTCGGTATTCATCGACGAAGGCATTCAGACGAACCCCGTGCGCTTTGTCAATCTCACTATCCGGAAAGAATCTGGACAATGGTTTGCAGTCCGGATTGCAGGCCAATGATAGGTCAATTGCTATCACACCTCCGATCTGGGATTCTATGATCTGGCTCGCAGCCTTCTCAATATGCCTCTTCATCTTCTCAACGCTCTTGATGCGCTTGGCCTCAAGTGACCAACGTTCTTGCGATGCGTTCAGAATCCAATCGGCACCAGCGCCACCACGATTACTCACCATCAGCCCGGCGCGCTTAGCTATTGCCGCCAGAAACAACTCAAACTGGGTGTTTCGCCCTGGAGTGTCTGCCCCAGAGTCTGCTGGGTGGGGCGCGTCTTTCAGGCTGCGAGCAAGGCAGTCGAGAAACGGAGGTTGGACCAGATCTTCTCCAAGCTCTCCAATTATGAACCAGAACTCTTGAACGTCCTTGAGTGATTGCACGAAGATGCGCCATTGTTTGTGGTCGTCCTGGACAACATCCTTAGTTTCAGTGATGAGTCGACACTGCTTCGACAATCGATTCTCATTCGATACCGCTAACTGTGGATGATCTCGAAGCCACTTCGCCACTCGTTCGGCCTTGGCGCGATGCGTCAATCGTGGCAGTTCATTTGGGAAAAGACCCATGCGTTTCTCCTGACCGGGCGCTCCCGAAGACAGGGCGTTACCGCTGCTTGTCGCCAGCCCGGCCTCGACGCTCCTGGTGCCGTTTCTGCGACTTGGGCGTCTGAGGTGATGGCGTGTCTTCCAGCCGTTTGATCTCTTTGATGGCTTGGTCAAAGTGCTGTTCGACAGGGCTGGGTAGAGCGGCTTGCTGGTCGTACCACCTCTCGTACTCGCGCTCGGCCTTGGCCAGGCCGTCGTCGTGTGAGACGGCCCCGGCGTGGCTGAGGAAAGTAGGATGGGCAACTCGTTGCCCATGCTGTTTCTCCACGGCGGACCCGCATGGGCAAACAAGTTGCCCATCCTACGGCCTGGCGCGTCGTCGCACGTATCGTGACAGGTGTCAATGTATTTCCGCTGACCTCATAAGGGATCAGCACCAGGGGGGTAGCCCCTACCACGGCAACGACGGGCATGAAAGGCGACCACCTGGCCTCTCCTCTGCGTCCTCGGCGGTAAAATATCGACCGCAGAGAACGCCGAGGGCGAGGGGGGCTGGTGCGGTTGATTCGCGAACGAACCTTCCTGCCCTCCTGGCGGGGCTCGTTCCAGCGCGACGATCGACCTAAAAGATGCCCTTTCGACTGCGCTTTTCGTTGCGCAGGCCGCGACGGCTGCCTTTGCGTTTGCCGCCGCCTCCCTTGTTCTGGCCGTAGCCGCCGCCATAACCCCCGCCAAACATCTGCGGCGGTCGTTCCGGGCGAGGACGGGCTTCGTTGACCGTCAGCTCCCGGCCCATGAAGTCCTTGCCGTTGCACGCTTCGATCGCTTTGTCGGCGTCTCCCTGCGAGCCCATCTCCACAAAGGCAAATCCTTTGGGCCGTCCCGTATCCCGATCGCTCACGATCTCACACTTGACGCAAACCCCGACCTCCTGAAAAAGGCCGTTCAGGTCATCTTCAGTGGCGTCGTAGGAAAGATTGCCGACGTATAGCCGAGTTCCCATGTTGTTCGGTCTCCTTATTTCGATGCTGATCCGTGTCCCAGATCCTGGCGCTTGGACCCTGCGAAAACGGAACGTCCATTCTCAAAAGTGGATCACAAGGAATCGCCCAAGAGTGATCGACCACGGTTCAACTGCCTCCAGCATAGCCAGAAGGAGCGGGACCGCAAGCTTTATCTGTGCGAACCGCGACCAACGCCACGGATGGTGGGTGGGGATTTCTGCTTGCCCTTCCGGGCGGAGCGTCCGTATCATGGGAGCAAGCGGCCGGCAGGCGGTAACCGGCCGCAAACACCACGCACTTGCGAAGGGAGACTCGAATGAGTGCCACATTGAGGATCGCGCTGGCCCTGATCGGGCTTATGTCGAGCGGCGCATCCACCCAGACGACCCGGGAGACGGGAACACTCGCAGGCCGCGTGACCGACGCGGCGGAGAAACCGGTCGTCGGAGCGGCGGTCATACTCTGCGACCAGGCCAGCGGCATCCCGATAGACAGCGAGGGGGCCGGACCTTTTACGGACGAGTTTCTGGCCGCAGGGAGGGAGTCGCGTCCGCGCAAGAACCAGGACAATCCCATCCTGTACGCCCTTACGGATGAGAAGGGCTCCTTCCGCTTCGAGAATGTGCCGGCCGGCGAATATCGGCTCATCGCACAGTCGTGGCTGGACGCGGACAAGATCGAGCGGCTCATCGAGCCGAACGGCAGGCAAATCGAGCTGCGAGGTGTCGTCGAGCACGTGCGCGTGTCCGCCGGCCGCACCGCTACGGTTCGCATTCGTCCACTGGGCAACGGCGTGCTCATCTTTGACGAGGACATGCCCAATGACGAGACCTTCCTCGTGCTCAGCACGGCGCCGACCTGCGCCGATCCGATTCTTGGCTTCACCGGCTGGGGCGGCGCGTTCATGCAGAACATGCTGGCCGCCAATCGCATGCCGGCCGGCGAGACTACCGTGTCCGGCCTGCCGACGGGGACAATCTACTTCGCCATGTTCGCATCCGACAGCGTCCCGGGCTGGACCGACGGTCAGGTCGAGGTCCGGCCGGACACGCCAGCCGTGGTCCCCGAGATCCCCTTTGTCTGCGCGTGGTCGAACGGACGGCATGAACCCCCTGCGGACTTGAAACCGATGGTCGATGGATTCATAGCCATGAAGGAGCAGGGACTGACGCCGCCAGAGGACCACCCCGTCATGCAACTGGCTCGGATGACGCAAAGCCTGGACTTCAAGAACGCCTTCGCCTATCAGCAGTGGGTCGGTCAGAACATGGATATTGAATTCGAGGGACCCGACGGCGAGAAGGTCAAGCTCAAGGACCTGGCGGCCGCGATGCAGTACGTGACGTTGCAGGACATCGTGGCCGAGCGTCAGGTGCAGAGCCGGCTTCGTCGCGAGGCGCTGGAGAGATTCCAGGCGACGCGCGAGCGGAAGAGAGCCGAAGAGACGAGAGCGCTGGCGGCGCCTGCGTCCCTCGACATCGCCGCGCCAGGGACTTTTTTTCCCAGCGATCCGGAAGCCGCCAAGGAGCTGGACGATATGTGGGCGGTCAGGCAGGAAGCACTCAGGACCGTGCCTCCGGAAGAGTTTTTGGAGATGGTCCGCAAGGGCCTGCGCCTCACGACCGCCAAACGAAACGACATCATCAAGACGCTCGGCAGCCAGTTCATTATCAATAAGTCACCGTGCAATCCGCTGGCAGTGGATATTCTCTATGCTGCTAGTTTCGAGCCCGATCTGGCATACGACGCGTTCTACTACGGCCTGACCACCGCCAAGCCGAAGCCGCCGCACGTGCTCGACCGTCTCGTGGAACTGGCCCTGGACGGCTACAACGTCGGCCGCATCGTCTGGGGAGTGTGGGACCAGCGCGATGAGTTTCTCCTGCGTCTGAATTCGCGTATCCGCGATGCCGACCCGGCCCGGCTTCTTCAAAGCCGCAACATTGTCCGCATGTTGGAGGTCAGGGCGCACAACATCTACAGCACGCAGCCTGGCGAGATCGAATTGGACAAGCTGCGGCGAATTCGGGACGAGTACAGCGCGTCACTCGATCAGATCAGACGGACGCTCCTGACCGGTGACAGCGTCGCTCGACGTACCGAAATCGAGCGGATTTGCACGGAGAGGATCTACATGCTGTTCGACGAGAGTTTCGTCGAGCCGGTTGAGGCCTGTGCCGACGACGCCGATCCGCAGGTCCGCAGCCGCGTTGCTGAGCTTGCAGGCTGCTACTGGCTATGGGGCGACACGATCGAGTACCCTGCGATCACACGTCTGCTCCTGAAGCTCTCCACCGACCCTGTGCCGGAGGTGCGCTTCGCGGCGGTCGAGAGAGGGCTCTTCAACATCACCGACAGGACCGACGCCGTGGTCAAACGACTTATCGACGTGGCGCTATCCACGGAATATCCCGTTCCCGAGGACTTGTACCCGCGCATCGGCGCAGTGCTGCGCCGCAGCCGCGACGTTACGCGTGAGGTCCTGCTGGCGTATCGGAACGATAGCCAGCACTCGCGCCAGTCGGTCGAGCGACTGTACCGCGACGCTCTCCGCTCCGAGCTGCCAGTCGCACCGTAGCGCGCGTCTCAAGAGAGAGACGGTATCCGGGAATTCTCGATCATTCTCCGGCGTGAGGCGTCTGTACTCTGTAGGCAGGTGGCTAACCGGCGGCCAACCGGCGTACGCTTACGCACATTCTGAAGGGAGACATCGCATGAGAGCCACACTGAGAATCGCAGTTGCATTGATTCTGTTTGCAGTCGTTTCCTCCCCCGCGCCGGCGGCACAGAAACTCGACTTGCAGTTTCGGCCCGCCCCGAGCGACGCGCAGACGTTAAAAGTGACGTCCGTGCTGATCATGTCCTATGCAGCCGGTCCGCAGCAGCAGGAGGTCGCGAATACCAGGACGATCACCTTGGCGTTCGAGCCCGGCGAGACCACACGCGATGGAGCGGTCCAGGTGCGCCTTCGGTTTGTCGCCATCCAGGAGAAGAGCGGAATGCCGGGAGCGCCGGCACCGAAGGAGTACGACTCGACGAAAGCTCAAGACAGCGACGATCCGCTGGGCGGGTACTACTCGGCCTTCATCGGCGCCAGCCTGCCCGCCGAGGTTTCCGCGCGAGGCGAGATCGTGGAAATGGCAACCGACGAGTTGTTCCTGGCGGTCGCCGAGAATACCATGAAGCGCGAGGACGAAATGATGCGCCAAAGGCTCGGACAGCGTGCCGAACAGGCCATCGAACGTACGAATCAACGCTTCGGCTCCCGCGAAGGCCGCAAACAGGCCCTGAGGAAGCAGGTGGAAGCCTTCCCTCTGCTGAACAGAGACAGGCTGCAAGCCTTGGTAGGCAGCCTGATCCTCCGTTTTCCGGATGAGCCGGTGCAGGTGGGCGAGAGCTGGGACAAACCCATCGCGGTTGACGGCGCCACATCCTTCGAGATGCAGGGCACTTACACGCTCAAGCTCACCGAGAGCGGACGCTGTGCCATCGCGCTCAGCGGCCAGAGGAGCATGCAGGA
The DNA here is from genome assembly GCA_016927855.1 of Sedimentisphaerales bacterium. GTDB lineage: Bacteria > Planctomycetota > Phycisphaerae > Sedimentisphaerales > Anaerobacaceae > JAFGLV01. The sequence goes on along the minus strand of JAFGLV010000067.1, from coordinate 3,623 downwards.
CGATCCCATCATCTCCCAGACGGGGCCCACACAAACGAGCATGAGACTGGCCGGCACTTACAAGGCCATGATCGACATCGACCCGAAGACCGGCCTGCTGCTGGGCAAGCAGGCTCAAATGAAGTTCACCGGCGAGACGCAGATGGCCAACCAGTCGTCGCAGGGCCAGCCGGCTTCCATGCAGATCACCATGGAAGGCACCAACACCACAGTCGTGGAGGTGGTCACACCCGCGGCGCCGAGTTCTGGGACGCGGTAAACCGACGCAGGCAAGATCACCGCCGGATCGAACGCGCCACGGAGGCAGGGTCTCCGCGCAGACGGACCGGGCCCATCCGCTCAACGGTCGCTCAGAGGCGCGCCGCGGCACGACGTGGGCGTATTGACGAGACAGGAACGGCCAGTATACTGTCGGGACGATTCCCTCACGCACTTTGACGAGAGGTCACAATGCAACTAGTATCCAGGAAATCCCGGCTCCAAGGGACGGTTTCGATCCCCGCGTCGAAATCACATACGATCCGCGCCGTCGCGCTGGCGTCGCTGGCAGACGGCGAGAGCCTCATCCGCAACCCGTTGTGGTCCGGCGACAGCGAGGCGGCGGTCAACTGCTACGGCGCGTTCGGCGCCCAGATCGATGCCAGCGACCCGACCGTCTGGAAGGTCACCGGCATCGGTGGGCGGGTCGTGCCACCCAAGCAGACCGTCGATGTGCTCAATTCCGGCACGACGTTGCGGATCGCGATGGGCTCAGCGGCGCTGGCGGAACCGGGACAGACCACGACCTTCACCGGTGACCATCAGATCCAGAGCCGGCCCATCGGTCCGCTCCTGGACTCACTGCAAGACCTCGGCGCCACGTGCGTGAGCGTCAAGGGCAACGGCAAGGCCCCCGTCCAGGTCACGGGACAACTCAAAGGCGGTGCTACCTCCATCGAGGCCAAGACCAGCCAATACCTGACGAGTCTGCTGATGTGCGCCCCGCTGGCGGCTGGCGACACGGAGATCAACGTGACGTTGCTGAACGAGCCGGGTTATGCCCAGATGACGCTCGACTGGCTCGACAAGCAGGGAATCGTCTACGAAAACGACCGGATGCGGCGGTTCCGCGTCCAAGGCGGACAGTCTTACAGGGCCTTCGACCTGCCGGTCCCGGCTGACTTCTCCAGCGCAACGTTCTTCCTCTGTGGTGCCGCGTTGTTCGGAGACGGGGTTACGCTCAAGGGTCTCGATTTCGCCGACAGCCAGCCCGACAAGGCGGTTGTGGACTACCTCCGCGCCATGGGCGCCGAGATTACGGCCGCAGACGACGGGATCACGGTCAAGGCTTCCTCGCTGAAGGGTGTGGAGATCGACATGAACGCGACGCCTGACGCGTTGCCGGCGATGGCGGTCACCGCTGCTTTTGCCGAGGGAACGACCAGGTTGGTAAACGTACCCCAAGCTCGGACCAAGGAGACCGACCGGATCGCTTGCATGGCGGAGGAACTGGCCAAGATGGGCGCGCAGGTCGAAGAACTCCCCGACGGCCTGGTCGTACACCATAGCAAACTCAGGGCGGCCCACCTGGACGGCCGCAGTGACCATCGGATCGTCATGGCGCTGGCGCTGGCAGCGCTGGGTCTCGACGAGCCCTGCACGATCGAAACCGCCGAGGCCATCAAGGTCACGTTCCCCGCGTTCGTCAACCTCATGCGGTCCCTCGGAGCCGACATGGAAATCAAGGGGCAATCGTGAAAATCGTTCTGGCAGGACCCAAAGGGGCAGGAAAGAGCTCCGTCGCCGCGAAGCTGGCGGAACTAACCGGTCTCGAAGCCATTGAGACCGACCATCTCATCGAGCGGCAGTTCGAAGCCGACACGGGCGAGAAGCACACCTGTCGCGAGATCTTCATCGAGCACGGCGAGCAGGCATTCCGCGCCGTGGAGAAGAAGGTGGCGGTCGAGCTGGCGGAGGCGGACTGGAAGCTGATCGTCAGCGGCGGTTCGAGCCTGCTGAATCCCATCAGCCGCCGGGCGCTACGCCGGAACGCGATCTTGATTTACCTGACCGCCGATCCCGAAACCCTTTGGAGCCGTATCGCCAGGGATGGACTGCCGCCGTGGCTGCGCGGCCCCGACGCGCGACGCCACCTCAGCGAGAACATCCACTACCGCGAGGAGTTGCTCGGTCCCTACGCCGACGCCGTGATCGACACGACCAACAAGACGCCGGAAGAAATCGCGCATATCGCGATGGACCACATTGTCGAGGAACTCACCATCCGCTGCCGCGCCGCCAATACCTACGGCGACGTCATTCGCGTCACGACCTTCGGCGAAAGCCACGGGCCGGCCATCGGCGCGGTGCTCGACGGCGTGCGCCCCGGCATCGACTTCTCGGCTGACGAGATCCAAGCCCAACTGAACCGCCGGCGTCCCGGCCAGAGCGAAGTCACCACCCCTCGCGACGAGAAGGACCAGGTCGAGGTCCTCTCGGGCATCTTCGGCGGCAAGACCACCGGGGCTCCGATCGCGATGGCGATCATCAACCGCGACCACGACTCGTCCAAGTACGAGGGGATCAAGGACCTGTTCCGGCCGGGCCACGCGGACTTCACCTACTACCGCAAGTACGGCATTCGCGACCATCGCGGCGGCGGGCGTTCCTCGGGCCGCGAGACCGCCGGGCGCGTCATGGGCGGCGCTTTCGCGCAGCAAGAGCTGACGCGTCGCGGCGTGAGAATCGTCGCGCATGCCGTGGAGATCGCCGGCATCGCCGCACAGAAATGCGACTACGATGCCATTGAGCAGAATCCGGTGCGTTGCGCCGACCCGCAGGCCGCCCAGCGGATGGTTCAGGCCATCCTGGCGGCCAAGGACGACAATGACTCCGTCGGCGGCGTCATCCAGCTCGAAATCCACAACCTGCCCGCAGGCCTGGGCGACCCGGTCTTCCAGAAGCTGGATGCGAAGCTGACCGCAGCGATTATGACGGTCGGAGCGATCAAAGGGATCGAGGTGGGCAAAGGGTTCGCGCTGACGCGGATGCGTGGCAGCCAGTCCAACGACGGCATGGCCGACGGCGGCTTCGTCGGCAACAATGCCGGAGGCATTACCGGAGGCATCTCCACCGGCCAGCCGATTACGCTACGCGTCGCGGTCAAGCCGACCTCGTCGCTGGCCCAACCGCAGCGGACGCTCGACACCGATATGCAGAACCGCACCATCGAAACGCACGGCCGGCACGATCCGTGCATCGTGCCGCGCGTGATCCCGGTCATCGAGAGCATGGCGGCGTTGGCGCTGCTCGACGCTTGGGAAGTTCAGGACCGCCTGCACCCCGGCTGGAACCAGACGTAGCGCCCGACGAGCAGCAATCACAAGGAATTGCTTGCATTTTGTGCTCGCCCACTCTATAAACGCACGCGATTGAAACTGCCAAATCTGGGACCCGTTTCAGGAGAATCGAACGTGCTTGGATGTCACTTTGGACGCAATTTCCAGGTCAGCGTCGCCGGAGGTTCGTATCAGGAGGGGCTCACGAGCCTGATCCAGGGCGTGCCGCCGGGAATGCTGCTAACCGAGCAGGAAATCTACGGCGATCTGCTGCTGCGCAAGCCCGGCGCCGACGAGCTGTCGAGC
>JAFGLV010000066.1 GCA_016927855.1 Sedimentisphaerales bacterium | reverse complement strand
ATGGCGGTGGCGGCACGGACGTTGCAGGGGCAACCCCCTGTGGTTGCCCAGGGCAGGCACGGGGACCTGCCCCTACGCATCACATTGGTCATTTTGTTAAGTGCTCTCAGAACGCTCCTGGTTTGCCGGCGGCGGTCTCGTAGCCGGTGAAGTACAGGAAACGCTGATAGGCAAACACCGGGATGTAGAGCGCCTGCGCCTGTTGACGAATCTCTTCGTAGCGTTCCTGTCTTTGCTTGGCGCTGTCGTAGCGCTCGCGAGCCATCGGGTTGGCTGCCAGGTCCTCGAACGTCGGTTCCGGCGGCAGGCGCGGCTTCGTTCCGAGGATGACGAAATCCGTCTGGGCGGTGACCGTGTTGTCCGTGACGCCGCCCCATTTCCCGATCAGCGACGCGATGCTGGCGTCGGCGTCATACTCCGGCGTGCCGTCGCTGTTGAGGTCGAAGTCGCCGGCAATGACGAAGTGGTTGACCTTGTCGCTGTTCCAGATCAGGTTGGCGACGAGGTCGTTGGTGGAGATCGGGTTTCGCTCCTGCGACGACAGGATGCGGGCGGTGGAGACCTTCCTGTCGATGGCAAAGATTTCGATCTCGCCCTTGGGTTTGCCGTCGCGCGGAATGCCGCCCAGGTTGTCGTAGACCGAGAACGTCAGGCCGCGGTAGACCTTATCGTCGGAGCCGAGATTGATGGTTACGAGGCGCTCAATGTCGTCGACGAGCAGAATCCTGCCGTCCGGCTCCTGGGCTTCCGCCTCGTGGTCGGGCGGAGGCTGGATCTTGTTGACCTGGGTCAGGGCGTCGCCAAGCCTTTGCTGAGCGAGGTGCAACTGGTCCTGCGTCTTCGCCATCTCCTGGTTGAGCTGCCTGGTTTGGGCCCTTTCCTCTTCGAGTTGATTGAGCAAACTGGCGACACGATCGTCGCTGCGCTGCGTGACGAGGACGCGCAGGTCGTTGTAGTCGGCCTTGGTCTGCTCGACGAGCGTGCGGTATTCCGCCACTTTGGCGGTCAGGCCTTCTTCCGTCTCCTGCCAGATCTGCGTGGCGTCGGTGAACTTGGTCTGGAGGGCCTTCAGTTGGTTTTGCACCGCCTGTTTTTCCTTGAGGGTGTTCTGGAGCTTATCGAGCAGGCCCGATACGAGCGTGGTCAGCGCCACCGGCGGAGCGTTGGGATCGGATGCGCCGGGCAGGGAGAGGTAAGACCGCGCCTTGTCCAGCAGGGCGCTGGCAGCTCGCGCGACACTGCTAGCCTTGACTTCCGCGTTGCCAGGCGGGACCGGGGTGCCGGTAGCGAGGCCCACGACGCGATCTAAATGCTCCACCATCGTGCCGAGGTTGGTCTGACCGCCGGATCTTTCTCCGACGATGTCGCCCATGCGACTGATCTCGCTTGAGGACGCGACGGTGCTCAACTCGCGTTCGGCTTCGTCCGCTCTGGTTCTGAGCTCTTCGGCCTTGACGTAGTAGACCACGGCCGCCGTCGTAGCGATGATGAAGAGCCCGACGAAGGTCATGAGCGTGTAGAGCATGGCATTGCTTTGGCGTCGCTTACCTGGCGGCATAAGAATGACTCCTTGGAAAAGGGAAAAGGCCTCCCATGGGTACCAGTTTGACCATATTATCGCGTTTCACAGCAATACAGTCAAGAAAAAAGAACGGGCAGGTGGGGATAGGTGGTGATGAACGATCCGGTCTCAGACGCCGCGTAGCGTGCCCGATAACTCGCTCAACCGCTCGATGCTGACCTTGGCGGCCGCACCGGGTCCGCAGCCGACTGCGGTGTGGAGGCACGCGGGCCGGGTTATCCGGACGGTGAGCATCCCCAGGTGGTTGGGCGCGATGAAGTCCTTGGCCTCGTTGTCGGCGACATAGGCCATCTGCGCTGGGGACACCCCGAGGGTCTCGATCAGCCTCTCGAACCCTGCCGGCGAGGGTTTCCAGAACTCCCGTCCCAGTTCCTCGGTGTACACGATGTCCTGGAAGTATCGCTCGAGGCCCAGCGCCTCCACCTTCAGCCGCTGCGCGGGCAGATAGCCGTCGGTCAGAAGCGCCAGCGTGTAGGCGCCACTCAGTTGGTCGAGGGCCGCGCGACTGTCCGCCGGCAGCTCGATGGCGGGACAGTGAAAGCGATAGACCTCGACAAGCTGGGCGATCAGGGCCTCACCATAGCCAATACCGAGGTTCTTTAACGCCGCGTTGAACGTACGCGTACGGTTGCCGCTGGTGAAGTGACGCCAGAGACAGGCAAACACGTCGTCGCTGCATGAGACATCCGCCACCCGCGCCAGGAACCGTGACACGGCTAGGAATCCGCTGCGGCAGTAGTTGATTTCGTCGTACAGCGTGTCATCGAGGTCGAAGACCACGGTCGTTATCATGTCGCGCACCTGTCCTGTGTCCGGGGACGGGACGGCAAACGTGTACAGAAGCCGTCGGGCAGGGTATAATCCTACCCGCGCTTGGGCCGGTTGTCGATGCGCCTGTACCCCGAGCAGGATGCAGAGGCCTGCATGGTTCTGTGAGTCGCGGAAAGGTCGCCTATGGAGCTGATTCGACTGCTTCGACCCGTGCACTGGGTCAAGAATGCCTTCGTCTTCGCGGCTCTGATCTTCGGTAAGCAGTTCCTGGGGCCGGTCAATGAGGTGCTCCTGGCGGTCGCGCAGGCGGTGGGCGCCTTCTTCTGCTTCTCTTTCGCGGCGTCTTCGATGTATGTCGTCAACGACATTGCGGACCGCCGGGCCGACAGCATCCATCCGGAACGCCGCGACCGGCCTATCGCCGCCGGGCGGGTGAGCGTCGCAACGGCGGCGCAGGTGGCCGTCGGCTGTGCCTTGCTGGCCCTGATAGGCAGCCACGTGCTCGCGCCGGCGCTGGCGGCAATTGTCGCGACGTACATGGTCCTGACCCTGCTGTATTCGTTCCTGCTCAAGCGCGTGATGATCCTCGACTGCGTCATTATCGCGGTGGGATTCTGCCTGCGTGCGGTCGCCGGCGCGGTGGCGGTGGACGTCTTCATTTCGCCTTGGCTGGTGATCTGCACGTTTGCTCTGTGTCTGTTCCTGGCCTTCAGCAAGCGCCGCGGCGAGATTGCCCAGCTCCAGGCCAGCAGCGAAGCGTTCCGCAAGACGCTGGGCGAGTACACGCCGGAACTGCTGGCGCACATGCTCGACGTCAGCAGCGTATTGGCGGTAGTGTGTTTTTTGCTGTACGCGATGGACGACAGAACCCAGGCGATCTTCGGCACGAACCAACTCGTCTACACGACGCCGGTCGTGCTGTACTGCATCTTCCGGTTCAGCGCGCTGACGCAGAAGGGTGTCTATTCCGACCCGGTCAAGCTGATTCTGCGCGATCGGCCGTTTCAGATCGGGATTCTGATCTGGGTCGTCCTATGCGTTGGTATCATCTATGGCAACGGAACCGGTTTCCAGGCATGAGCGTCTGCACTGCGAAACGTACGGATCACACACGATGGCGAAAGAAAGACTCCAGAAAGTAATGGCAGCCGCGGGCGTGGCCTCCCGGCGCGAGTGCGAGGAACTGATCCTGACGGGAGTCGTGCGCGTCAACGGCAAGGTGGTCGACGAGCTTCCGGCCTTTGTCGATCCGCAGGCCGACACCATCGTCGTCGACGGCAAGCGGTTGCGGCCGGCGCCGAAGGTGTACTACCTGCTCAACAAGCCGCGCGGCGTCATCTGCACGAACCGCGACCCGCAGGGTCGCCGCAAAGCGATCGATCTGGTCCCCTTGTCCGAGCGGGTCTTCTGCATCGGGCGGCTCGATGCCGACACCACCGGCATGATCGTTCTCACCAATGACAGCGAACTGGCCAACGAGCTGACCCACCCGAAGTACAAGGTCCCCAAGACCTACCTGGCCAAGGTCAGAGGCCGGGTCGATGCACCGATGGTCGACAGGCTCAAGAAGGGCATCTGGCTGGCCGAGGGCAAGACCGGAAAGGCATCCGTGAAGGTCCTCAAGGCCGGACACGACGGATCCCTGGTCGAGATCACCATCAGCCAGGGACTGAATCGCCAGGTCCGTCGGATGCTGGCCCGTGTCGGCATCCCCGTCAAGGCGCTCACCAGGGTTCGGATCGGCGACCTGGCGCTGGGCAAACTGGGCTCGGGCAAGTTCCGGGCGCTGTCACAGGCAGAAGTGGGCCTGCTCAAGCGCGGCTTACGCGACTGACCGCCTGGGTCGCGAGCCACTGAGACCGCTCGCGTCCACATTCCTTTCGCTGTCCGATAATGGTGAAAGCGCGGCGCGCCGACAGGATGATTACCCGTTTTTTCACGGGTGATTTCAGTCCCGCATGTCCTTACAGCAGCCTCACTTGTACGATTTGACGGTCGTTTCTCCGGCCAGGGTCGTCTGTCTGGCCGTGCCGGCGGGCTGATTGGGCCGATGGTGGTGAAGTTGTTGCCTCTGATGGTCGTAATATGGTATAAATAGAGCTTTGGGTGGCATCGCCACCCAGCAGCAAGAAGGAGCAACACTTTTGGCGCGCATCCTCAGACGAGTCGTAGCTGGTTCAGATGTGATTACCCTGGAACGAGGCCGGATACAGGAGCACTTCGTAACCCTGAAGCCTGGAGGCGAAGAGTCGCCCGAGTCCCTGTTCAGTCGGGCCGGTCGCGTCGTACACCAGATCGGCGGTCAGGTGGTCTCCTCGGAAGTCCTGGGTATTGCGGCTGCCGACAGAACCCACCTTCACGATTTCGCTCGCGCCGTGGATGGCGTCGGTCTGCCTATCGGCTGGATTGAGAAGGCTCAGGCCCATAACCTGCTGGGCGTTCACATCTGGCTGATCGCAGGCACCTCGGTCGCGCGGGTCGAGGCGGATGGCAAGGTCCTGGGCAGCGTCTTCGAGGACGACGGCGCTCGCTACTGCCGGCTGGTCGGGCTGCTGCCGAGGGAGGCGTCTGCACCGCGCCCGGTCCAGGCTGAAACCCTTTTCAGACAAATGGACGAGGCGCTGACCGGCAACGGGTTCGGTTTTGCGGACGTGTTTCGTACGTGGTTCTACAACGACGACATCCTCGCCTGGTACGGCGAGTTCAACGCGGTTCGCAACCGGTTCTTCAGAGAGAAGGGGATATTCAACGGTCTCATGCCCGCCAGCACCGGTATCGGTGGTGGCAACGTCGCCTCGGCGGCCCTGATTGCAGGATTGCTGGCGCTGCGGCCCAAAGGCCAGGCGGTGCAGGTTTCGGACGTCCCGTCGCCTTTTCAGTCCTCGGCCGCCAATTACGGCAGCTCGTTCAGCCGTGCCGTGGAGGTTCGGCTGCCCGACCACCGGAGGATCTACGTCTCCGGGACCGCCAGCATCGACGAGGCCGGCAAGACCTTGTTCGTCGGCGATTGCCAGGCGCAGGTTAGGCAGACCATGCAGGTGGTCGGTGCCATTTTGCAGTCCAGAGGTATGGATTGGGCCGACGTTACACGCGCTTTGGCCTACTTCAAGCGGGCCGAGGACGCACCCATGCTGGACGAATATCGCCAACAGCAGGGGCTGCCGGCGTTCCCAGTCATTGTGGCGGAAAACGACGTCTGCCGCGACGAGCTGCTGTTCGAGATCGAAGTGGACGCCATCCAGACCCAGTAGCGCCCCGTCCACAGCCCCCTGTGGGGGCGGGCCTTCGCGCCGGCGCGCACGAATTTTCACGTTCCCCGCAGGTATTTGTTGCAATCGATCTGCCTTTCGCTACAATACATGTTTTGCGTCTGCGCGGGAATTGGCCCTGCGCCGGCCGACGATAGCAGTGACGAACCGTTGCACAAGGTGATGCAGGAGCAGTGATATGTCGAGAGTATGTCAATTCACCGGCAAACGAACGATCTCGGGCCGGAGCATTTCCCGCCGCGGCAAGGCCAAGCACCTTGGCGGCGTCGGCAAGAAAGTCACCGGTATTACGAAGCGGAAGTTCAAACCCAATATCCAGAAGGTGCGTGCGGTTGTCGACGGCAAAGTCTGCCGGGTCCGGGTCTCCGCCAAGGCCATTCGCATGGGCCTGATCGTCAAGCCGCCCAAGCGCAACTACCAGCCCGCCGAAAAAGCGGCAAGCTGAAACGCAGGTCTATTGCGGTTGATTGCCGAAGCGGGGCGGGGGTCTGCCTCGCTTTTTCTTTAGGTGCAAGTCCCATGCAGCAGCAGATCGATGCCGACCAGGTCAGAAAAGTCGCCAAGCTCGGGCGGCTCGAACTGACCGACGCGGAAGTCGAGGCGTTCACCGAGCAGTTGGGCGCGATCCTCGCCTACGTGGAGAAGATGAACGAGCTGGACACGACCGACGTCGAGCCTCTCGCTCATTGCCTGCCGATCAGCAACGTCTTCCGCGACGACGTGGTCGGACCGTCGCTGGGCACGGACAACGCGTTGGCGAACGCACCGCAGCGCGACGGCTCGTTCTTCAAAGTGCCCAAGATCCTCGATGACAGTTCGGGAGCATAGACATCGTAGGCAACCGTTGACTATGGAGGGACCAGCTATGACGGTCGGAACGCGAAGAGGTCTGATTGGAATCCTGGTGTTGTGGTGCGGTAGCGTGTGGGGACCGAGGGCAGCCATGGCAGCCAAACAAGAGGCCAAGAGACTGGAAAAGCAGATCACCCGGAGTGTGACCTGCGACTACCTGCTCTACCTGCCCCAAGGTTACGGCGAAAAGGACCAGAAATGGCCTTTGATGATGTTCCTGCACGGCGCCGGCGAGCGGGGCAGCAATCTGGAACTCGTCAAGAAGCACGGCCCACCCAAGCTCATCGAACAGGGCCAGGACCTGCCTTTCATCGTCGTGTCGCCACAGTGTCCGTCGGGAGAGTGGTGGCCTGAGAAGACCGAAACGCTCGTGGCGTTGCTGGACGAGGTCCAGTCGAAATACGCCGTGGACCCCAATCGCGTCTATCTGACCGGCCTGAGCATGGGGGGCTACGGGACCTGGGCTCTAGCGTGCGCACACCCTGAGCGTTTCGCGGCCATCGTGCCCGTCTGCGGCGGAGGCCAGCGCCACCTGGCCCGCCGGCTCGCCAACGTTCCCGTCTGGGCTTTCCACGGCGCCAAAGACCCGGTCGTACCGCTCGCGGAATCGCAAGTGATGGCGGAAGCGGTCACCCGCGCCGGCGGGCAGGCGAAGCTGACCGTCTACCCCGACGCACAGCACGATTCCTGGACCGTTACGTACGAGAATCCCGAGCTTTACGACTGGCTCCTGAGCCACAAACGCGCTGCGAAAGACAACTAAGGCGGCCGATGTCACTGGACGAACTGACAGCGATTGACCTGCGAGAGCGCATCGCGGCCCGGCAGGTCAGCAGCACCGAGGCGGTCCACGCGGCCTTCGAGCAGATCGACCGCGCCGAGCCGACGGTCGGAGCGTTCATCAGCCTGTTCCGCGACGAGGCGTTCGCGAGAGCGCAGGAGATCGATCGTCGCCTGGCGGCAGGCGAGCCGGTCGGCGCGCTGGCCGGCGTTCCGGTAGCCGTCAAGGATAACCTATGCACCCGCTTCGGCGCGACGACCTGTGGCTCGCGCATTCTGGAAAACTTCCACGCGCCGTACGAAGCTACTGTCATTCGCAGGCTGCTGGACGCGGGCGCCGTCATCATCGGCAAGACGAACCTGGATGAGTTCGCGATGGGTTCGAGCACCGAGAATTCGGGTCTGAAGAAAACGGTCAATCCGTGGGACACCGAGCGGGTCCCGGGTGGCAGCAGCGGAGGCTCGGCCACGGCGGTGGCCGCTCGGCTTTGCTCGATTGCGCTCGGTTCGGACACGGGCGGTTCGATCCGCCAGCCCGCCAGCTTTTGCGGCGTCGTCGGCCTCAAGCCCACCTACGGTCGCGTCTCGCGCTATGGCCTCGTCGCGTACGGATCGAGTCTCGATCAGATTGGCCCGCTCGCGCAGACGGTGACCGACGCGGCGCTGATGCTGAGCGTCATCGCCGGGCACGATCCCGCCGACAGTACGTCGGTTGATGAGCGTACCGCACCGGTAGCGGATTACGTCGCTCGCCTTGATGAGCCTGTAGGTGGTTTGCGAGTTGGTATCGCGCCGGCTTTCAATGCAGGCGCCGACGAATCCGTGCGATCAGCGCTCGATGCAGCCATCGAAGTCTACTGCGGCGCCGGCGCCGATGTGGTGGAGATCGAGCTGCCGCACATCGACTACGCGATCGCAGCGTACTACGTGATCGCGACCGCCGAGGCGTCCAGCAATCTGGCCCGCTTCGACGGTGTCCACTATGGCTATCGCACCCCGAACCCTGCTGATTACGTCGAGGTCTACTCCAAGTCGCGCGAGGAGGCCTTCGGTCAGGAGGTCAAGCGGCGCATCATGCTCGGGACCTACGCGCTGTCGAGCGGCTACTACGACGCCTACTATCTCAAGGCGCTAAAGGTCCGCAACCTGATCCGGAATGACTTCGTCAAGGCTTTCGAGCGGTGCGACGCCATCCTGATGCCGGTGGCGCCGACGACGGCCTTCAAGATCGGCGAGAAGACCGACGACCCGCTGAAAATGTACCTCTCGGACATCTACACGATTGCGGTCAACCTGGCCGGCATTCCCGGCCTGAGCATTCCGTGCGGTCTCGACCCGGCCGGACTGCCGATCGGCCTGCAAATCCTCACGCCGGCCTTCAGCGAGGACAAGCTGGTCCGCATCGCGCGAATGTTCGAAGCCGCCACCGAGTGGCATACGAAGAAACCCGCTATTGTTGGATGATTGGGATGGTACTGAGCTGCCGCAGTCTATGTCATTTCGACCGGAGGCCGAAGGCCGGAGCGGAGAAATCCGGCTGCGAATCAGAGGCACGTCTTGTTCGGGGCCAGATGTCTCGACTGCGCTTTGCTCCGCTCGACATGACAAAGTGGCCACCCACTGTTACCGGGTCCAGGCGGATTACCACATGAGCGACCTTTCATACAAAGTTATTGTCGGGCTGGAGATTCACGTGCAGCTTGCCACGCGGACGAAGATGTTCTGCGGCTGCGCGCTGAGTTTCGGCGAGGAGGCCAACAGCCGGGTCTGTCCGGTCTGTCTGGGGATGCCCGGATCGCTTCCGGTGATGAACAAGCAGGCGGTCGAGTATGCCATGTTGGCGGCGCTGGCGCTGCACTGCGAGGTCGCGTCGTTCACCAAGTGGGACCGCAAGAGCTACTACTATCCCGACTTGCCCAAGAACTACCAGATCAGCCAGTACGATCTGCCGCTCGGGTCCGGCGGCTACATCGAGATCCCGCTGGAGGGCGGCCGGACCAAGCGCATCCGGCTCATCCGCGCGCATCTTGAGGAGGACGCCGGCAAGAACCTCCATACCGCCGGCAGCTTCTCGCAAGTCGACCTGAACCGCGCCGGCACGCCTTTGCTGGAAATCGTTACCGAGCCCGACATGAACAGCGCCGCCGAGGTCCGTGCCCTGGCGGTCGAACTGCAGCGAATCGTTCGCTACCTCGGCGTCTCCGAAGCCGACATGCAGAAGGGCCACATGCGGTTCGAGCCCAACATCAACCTGCTGATCGAAAGGGCCGGTCTGCAGTTCCGCACGCCGATTGTCGAAGTCAAGAACCTCAACAGCTTCCGCGCCCTGGAGCGCAGCGTCGCCTACGAGACACAACGGCAGCTCGACGTGTTCCTCGAGACCGGAATCACGATGCAGATGGGCAACAAGTCCACGCGCGGCTGGAACGACGCCGACGAGACAACGGTCCTGCAGCGCGAGAAGGAAGAGGCGCACGACTATCGCTACTTCCCCGATCCCGACCTGGTCCCGGTGACGACGACGCCTGAGTGGCTGGATGAGATTCGGTCACGGCTGTGCGAGCTGCCGGTCGCCAGGCAGATGCGCTACGTTGGCGAGTATGGGCTGAGCGATTACGACGCGGGCGTGCTGACGGCGGAGCGCGCGACCGCTGAATTCTTCGAACAGACGGTAGTGGCCGGCGCCGATCCGAAACGCGTTTGCAACCTGCTGACTCAAGCCGGCCTGAAGCTGGCGAACGAACGAGGTTGTGACATGTCTGCTCTGGGCATCGCGCCGGCAGCGGTGGCGAATCTGGCCCAAATGGCGGACGCCGGGACCGTCAGCGCCACGGCCGCCAGCACCATTCTCCAGGCGATGACCGAGACCGGCAAGGCGCCGGAGCTCCTCGCCGAGGAGATGAACCTGGTTCAAACGAGCGACGCGGGGGAGTTGGAGCGTATCGTCGATCAGGTTCTGGCTGAGAACGTCCAGGCCGTCGAGGATGTCGTCAGCGGTGGCAAAAAGAGCAAAAAGGCCCGCGGCTTCCTGTTGGGCCAGGTCATTCAAAAGACCAAAGGACAGGCCAATCCCAAGGTGGTGTCGGAGATCTTGGATCGCAAGCTGAGCTGAAAGGTTGGAGAGATGCGGATGAGACTGGTAAACAGCAACGACGTGTCTAAAGGCCCCGTTGACGTCGAAGGCGCCGAGAGCGCGACCATCCAATGGCTGATCGGCAAGGACGACGGCGCCCCGACCTTCGCGATGCGTCTTTTCGAGCTCCAGCCCGGTGGTCACACGCCGCTGCACCGCCACGCGCACGAGCACGAAGTTTTCGTCGTTGAGGGCCACGGCGTGGTCGTCTGCGAAGGCGAATCCTTCCCCATCGGCTCGGAAGACGCGATCCTCATGCCCGGCGGCAAGGAGCACTGCTTCGAAAACACCAGCGACGTCCCCCTGCGCTTCCTCTGCCTGATCCCAATCTCAGCGGCGTGAACGGGAGCGCGTGCGATGTTTTCTTTCCGCCGGCGCTATTGACATGCACCAGGTTGCGTGTTACAATGTCTTACCATGAGCACACTAAGCATTAGATTGCCGGATGAATTGAAAGATGACTTGCAGAGGCTCAGCGAGGAGCAGAGCAAACCGGTCAGCGACATCGTGAGGGAGTCTATTCGGCGTTACGTGGCAGTAGAGAAGTTCCGTTCCCTGCGGAAAAAGGTGCTGCCGTTCGCGGAAGCTCAAGGCTTTCTCACGGACGAAGACATCTTCAAAGCGATCTCATGAGGGTTGTCTTGGATGCCAATGTTGTTATCGCCGCATTTGCATCTCGCGGCCTGTGCGAATCGGTTTTCGAACTCTGTCTCAGCGGGCACGAGCTGTTCCTTGGCACGGGTCTGCTGGACGAGATCACGAGGAACCTGCGACGGAAGATCAAACTCCTGGTCGCGGTTATGGAAGACATCCGGACGCTGCTTCAAGAGCACGCCATCATGATGGAGCCTGCTCCTGTCCCCGGCCATGTCTGTCGCGATCCGGATGACGCGAAGATTCTTGGTCTTGCGGTTGCCTCAGGGGCGGATTGTGTGGTCACTGGCGACGCGGATCCGCTTGTGCTGGAGGAATATCGAGGAATTCCCATCCTCAGCCCACGGTCGTTCTCCGAGATGATCCGCAGCCGGGACAGACGGTAATAGGGCGTCAGGCATCTCGGCCTTTCGTGCGGATCTTGCTTTCGGTGCCGGCGCGGAGGCGGGTGATGTTCTCGCGGTGGCGGACGATGACCAAGACGGGAATCGCGACTGCAACCACCAACAAAGGCCACGTCCGACCGAAGTCCCAGGCGGGCACGATTGTTGTGGCAAGCGCCAGGGTGACGGGGAAGGTCAGCGCCGCGCAGATCGAGGCGAAGGAGATGTAACGCCATTTCAGCACGCACGCAATCCACACCAGCAGGGCGACCAAGCCGCAGACGGTGAAGTAGGGCCACAACCCCAAAGCCACTCCGAAGCTGGTCGAGACGCCTTTGCCTCCTTTGAATCTCAGGTAGAGCGGGAAGATGTGTCCGATAATCGCGGCGATGCCGACCGCCAGCCACATGGCGAAGAAGCCGGCTGACGCCGGCGCCGCTTCGCTTCGCGGCGTCACGAGAGGGAACGTCGCGACCGGGGCCAATCCCTTCACGACGTCGAGACCGAAGCAGATGTAGCCCCACTTGCGGCCGCAGGCCCGCGCCACGTTCGTCGCGCCAATGTTGCCCGAGCCGATCGACCGCAGGTCCTTGCCGTGCATCTTCGCGATGAGCACGCCGAAAGGAACCGCGCCGACCAGATAGGCCACGACCACAGCAACGATGAACACAGCAGGCATTGGCGCTCACACCCGAAAAGCCTTCACCTTCGCCGAGCGGCACCCGCTCGCACACACCGCCGATTCTATGGGCGGAACGTCTACCTCGCAAGACCTTCGACGCACTCTCACTGAGCCGAGCCGGCCTTCAACTCGTTGTATATGGATTCGATCAGTCTGGCCTGGCCTTGGTCGAACTCGGCCTGTACGTCGGCAAGGGTCTTGTCCTGTTCTGTCAGGCTCTTGACCTTGGCTTGAAGCTGTTTCATCTCTGCGATGTGGTCGGCTATGCCCTTGCGGTCAGTGCTGGCGCTGTGGCCGCTGCAGAACTTCTCGGCGTCCAGCGTCGCGAGCATCTTACTCAAGGTCTTGACGTGCTCGAAGGAGTTGCCGCCTTTGTAGGAGTGGATCAGTTGGGGTCGCGTCAGGAAGATCTGGTCTCCGATAAAGGCGGTCTTCTCCTCCGGGAAGTAGACAACGATGTCACCGGTGGTGTGGCCGACGCCGAAGTACCAGAATTCCACAGGTTTGGAGCCGAGGTACACGACCATCTTGTCGGCAAACGTCACCGAGGGCACGAACGGCGCCAGTTCCGGCGTGCTCCACTGCGACGGTCTGCCGTCCCTGCCCGGCAGGAAGAACTCCTTGCGGCAGTTCTCGTGCGCGATGAACGTCACTGTCTTCGGGAAGTACCGATTGCCGGCGATATGGTCGCCATCGCTGTGCGTATTGACAAGATACTCGATCGGCTTGTCGGTGAGCTTGCCAATTCCCTCGATGACCTGCTTGACGGAGGCCTCGTCCATCTTGGCGTCGATCACCAGGACGCCGTCGTCGCCGATATAGACGCCGCCTTGGGCGCCGCGGCCGCCGGCGGTCTGAAAGAGTCGCTCGGAAATCCTCTGGAACTCCACCGGCGCGCTGTCTCTCTGCTGGGCCAGTCCAACCGAGGCAAACCCTACGACGACGGATACGAGGGTGTATTGGGCGATCCTGTTCATGATCCAATCTCCTTCATGTGTATCTGGCGTCGGGCAGGCCTGCTACTGCTGCCCATACAGTGACGGGTTCTTGTCCACTTTCTTGAAGTAGTAGTCGATATCGTAGGACAGTGTCTCTTTCGCCTTTTGGCGATACCGATTGGCGCGTTCCATCATCCCACACAGAACGTAGAAGGCATAGACGTCACGCGGTTGCGAGGACGAGTAGTTGCCCACCTGCTCCAGGGCGTCGAGGTAGCGGTCAAGCTCGCCCGAGCGGATGCGCCCGATAGGTTGGGTATGGAGATATCGAAAGAGGATTTGCCAGGCGGTGAGGGCCGGGATCTGTCCGCCCCAGAAGTTCTTTGGTTCGGTCTTCTGTTCCACCGCCGTGGCCAGAGCGTCGAGATACCCGGCCGGATTCTCGCGAGCCAGGGCAATAAGAAAGAGCGGCTTGAACTCGTCGTTGTCCAGGTTGGCGGTAAAGACCTTGGCGATCGCTTCGTCTTTCGGTGAGAATGAGAGCAGGCTCATGGCGGCCGCCTCGCGCACCTTCCGATCGGTATCGACCAGAAGCGTCGCCAGAACATCCGCCAGCTCCACCGGCTGGGCAAAACCCGCGGCGCGAGCCATGCACGCGCGGACCTGCGGCGCCGGATCCCCGGCAAGGGTGGTCAGCCGTTGACGCATTTGAGGGCTGGGAAAATCCGCCAGCAGCAGGGTGCCCGCCGCGCGGACCGCCGGGGCCGGGTCTGCCAGCCAACGCTCGATCGATGCCAGCAACCCCGATTCGCGCACCAGTCCCAGTGCGCGAATCGCCATGGCACGCGTCTCGGCAGATCCATCGCTGTCCGCCAGCGTCACGAGGTGCCGCACATATAACTGGCCGCCGAGATTCCCTATCTCCGGGTCCCTCTTGCCTATTCCGGGCACCTCGGCGGCGCCCACCGTGGCGAGCCAATGGAGTGTCTCGCTGTCGGAGAGGTAAGGGTTGTGCGAGCCGATTACGGGCAGGACCGCTCGGGCGATCTTCGGTTCATCGCTGTCGATCAACCCTCCCAGGGCTTCCAGGACATCTTCCCGATCGAAATCCGACAGCGCGTTGAACAACCGCAAGCCGCCGCTCATCTGGTCGAGTTGACCGACGGCATACGTGACGTCGCTGGCCGTGGAACTCTTCAGCATGGCGGTCAACTCGGTCCAGAGTACCTGCTTGATGGGTGCGAGTTCCAGAGGTCTGTCGTCAGGGCATTGTACGACGCCCTGGTCCCGCTTGGCCTTGTGATTGGCCCAGAGCTGGCGCAGAACACCGGCGGTTTCCGTCTTCTTGGCGAAGACAATATAGCTCTTGCCGGGCTCGAAGTGATAGTACTGCGGCATGAAGGAATAGCCCTGCAACGGCGCTGGGTCCATGTCGTAGTGTCGGAACGCCAGTTCGCTATTTGGCCCTTCTCCCTTGACGATGGAGAGGACCTTGAACCGAGTCTCTCGGGCAAGAAAGCCGGAGTATGGCTTGAACCAATCGTCCTGGACCGGCTGGCTGGAAGCGGCAGTGCCCTTGAAGATGACGTCCGCCTCTACGATCAGCTTCTCCAGACTCAGAGCCGGTCCCACTGGGTACGCCGACACCAGGCTTGCGCCCAACAGCAGAACGAGCAAGCTCATGGTACATCGGTAGGTTTCGATGGCTTTCACAGTCTGGTCCTCCGCAAGAACACTCGCTATTCTCTTTCGCCGCAACCTCGCATTCCTGTCCTGCACGCTATGCGAATTTGGCACTGGGGACTTCACGCACGGATGGTTCGACATCGAAAAAATCCTGCGATTCGAACCCGAACATGCTCGCGATGACGCTGCTGGGGAAGGTCTGGCACTTGTTGCGATAGTCGCGGACATTCCCGTTGAAGAATCGCCTGGCCGCCTGGATGCGGTCCTCCGTGTTGACCAGTTCCTGCTGAAGCTGGAGGAAGTTGCGGTCCGCCTTCAGTTGGGGGTAGTTCTCCACGACTGCCATGAGCCGCTGCAGTGCCGCGACCAGTTGGTTCTCGTCGGCGGCCTGCTGGGTCGGGCTGCCCTGGCTGGCCATGCACTGGGCGCGCAGTTGGGTGATCCGCTCGAACACTTCCTTCTCGTGGGCCGCGTAGCCTTTGACCGTCGCGACGAGGTTAGGGATCAGGTCGTAGCGCCGCTTGAGCTCCGTGTCGATGTTCGCCCAGGCGTCCTTGATGTGGTTGCGCAGCGCCACGAGCGTGTTGTAGGTCAGAACGACGTAGAGAATTGGCAGCAGGACGAAGACTGCCAGAACGATCAGCGCCGGGATCATAATCAGCTCCGTGCAAACAGGTAATCGGGCATCAGCGACCTGATCTGGATCAATCGCTGCAGGTTCGGCTCGATCTGCTCGGGGTCCAGCCGGCGGTCGAAGGAGATCGCCAGCGCATCATGCTCGATCTCGAGCGACAGGTCGGAGTTCGCGAGCAGGTATTCGATCATCCGCGCGTTGCAGACATCGTAGGCGAACTTCTTGTCGCGCGCGCGGACGCAGAACTTGCGACTGAACTCGTGCGACTCGAAGTCGATATCGTCGTAGCCGACCGCCTGCGCGATCTTCGAGAAGAACCCTTCCCGTCCGATCGTCAGCTCCGGAAACGAGTCGGGCAGGCGCAACATGAAGAACGAGAAGTAGTGGTGGTGCGTCTGGCGGCGGCCCTTGGAGTCGGTAGAATGAGTCTCGTAGTGGTAGTCGAAAGCGGTAATATCGTGACCCTGGTAGTTGCCTTCGAGGATGTTGAAGGCATAGCGGTCGGAGCCTTGGCGCAGCTTGTCGAGGAACTTGAACCGTCGCGCGATGTCCCGATCTTTGCCCGGGTCGAAGCGCAGGCCCAGCCGGGCGGCCAGGGTCGCCATCGCGTCGCGGCGCTTGGCGGCGCTCATCGCGCCGAGCACCGCGACGACAATGAACAGGATGATGAAACCGACGATGAGTGCAGCGGGCATTCTCTAAGCCTCCCGTCTTCTCTGCGGCCGTACGGCGCCGGCGGGCCGGTCCTTGTGCGGCCTCGTTACCCTAAACATAGACGATTATAGCCCTTCGATCTTGCATCGAAAGGCAATTTGCTTGCTCAAACGCCAGAAGTGCGAGTAGACTGACGGCCTTCGGGGCTCGGGAGTGCCTGATGCGTTGTGCATCGGTTGCGGTTGTGAGGCGCATTGTGTCGCGGGCATCTTGCCCGCGTGTATCGAAGGCGTTTCGCCTTCGCATCGAGGGCAAGATGCCCTCGCCACGCGCGGGCGGGACGCCCGCGACACGACGAGCCGCACAACCGTCCCACGCCGGGCGAGGGGTTAAGATAGGAGTGCCAGGAAGATGCCCAAGACCAAGATCGTCGCGACCTTAGGTCCCGCCAGCGCCAACGCCACCGTCATGCGGAAGATGTTCGTGGCCGGGCTCGACATGGTCCGCCTGAATTTCTCGCATGGCACGCACGCGACACACGCGGCGTCTATCGAACTGGTCCGCTCGCTGAACAGGAAATACCGCCGGCACATCCGGATCATGCAGGACCTGGAGGGCTTTCGCATCCGCATCGGCCGATTCGAGGGTCCCAAGACCCGCGACTTAAAGAACCAATCGACCGTCTGGCTGACCAACGACGAAGGTGCCACAGGACCAAAGACCATTCCATTCGACTACGCCGGCGATCTGACCCGCATCAAGCCCGGCCAGCTTGTCTACATCGACGATGGCAACCTCGCGCTGCGCGTCAAGGAGATCTCCGATACCACGCTTAAGTGCGTCGTCGTCGAAGGCGGCATCCTGAAGGAGCGCAAAGGAATTAACATGCCTGGCGCGGACCTCCAGTTCGGCGCCATGACCGACAAGGACAAGAAGGACCTCCAGTT
>JAFGLV010000065.1 GCA_016927855.1 Sedimentisphaerales bacterium | reverse complement strand
CATCGCCATGTGAGCAGTTATCGGCAAAAACGGAATGTTTTAATGAACTATTCAAGGCTCAATAGGAGGTTTGTACCATGCGAACTGCGCCCCGAACATGCACGTATCGTACCGCGATCGTTGTAACGGTCTTAGTCGTCCATTTCTCTGGACAGGAGACACTCTCCCAAAACGCGCCAGTCGTTGATAGTGGTCTGCCGCGCTACGCGGCCAGCGATCCGGTGAGGTTGGACGGAACAGCCTCTTACGACCCCGACGCGTCAGGGCCGCTCACTTACGCGTGGAAACAGGTGTCCGGCCCATTGGTAACGGTCGTTGACGAAAACACAGCTAGGCCGACGGTCAGCGGCTTTGTGCAGACGACGGAGGTCCAGGAATGTGTGTTCGAATTGACTGTAACCGACGCGGAGATGGAAATCGCTTCGGGCCAAGCGCACGTCCTGATAGTCCCAGATTTCGGCGCCGAGTCGGTCGAGCTATATAACGACGCCTTCGATCCCGCCAAGCCGACCATGATCTATTTCGGCGGCGGTGATTGCACCATCGGCAGCCTGGATTATGAATACGGCGCGCGGCTATCGTTGGCTCAACTGTCGGGGTGGCTGGGCCAGACGAACATCCTCTGGTTTCCCAACGGCTACAGTCCGGATTCCGGTCCTGGACGGACCTATTACAGGTACGCCGATATGCTGATCGTCTATCTGTCGCGTCTGGCCCCCGACTACACGCAGCCTATCCAGACTCTGGGATGGAGCACAGGCGGCCAGCCGGCCATCGACGTGGCCATCCGTCTGAACCAGACCTATGCCGATCCCCGCTACGCTGTCAATCATGTCACGTTTCTGGACGCGACCGTCTATTGTCGAGATTACACTGAGAGCGTCGCGCGCTATCTGGCCGCTCCGGTAGCTGGCGAACCCTGCTGGGTGGAGAACCACGTTGCTTCCCTGGCCGAGAACTACATTCTGGGGCCCAGTCCCAGTTTTCCGCTGTTCCACAACAGCGTTCTGAACGTCGAATTCGAGGGGTACACGAGTACGGGCATGGCTTGGCTGTCGCAGCACCTCTTGGGCAATGACTGGCTGTGGCAGTCCTTGCGCGATCCGGAAGCTATGACGTTCAACGGTGGAGTGGCGGCGGGCGCCTATTGGTCTGTCGTCGGACCCGGCAAGAACCTCCAACTCGCCTCCACGCCGGGCCAACGCGTCTATCAATTTCGCTGGCGCGATCATCACTTGGAGATGGCCGATGAAGCGCGCTTTCCGGGCCGGCTGCCCGAGCCCGTGAGACTGGCGGCCTGGAGCCCTGACGCCGCCGGTTCGGAGTCATCCGGCGGTGCAATCCTGAGTTGCTACGCGAGCGCAAACGCCGTGGGCTATGAGTTGTTGTTAGGATCGCACCCCCATCACATTTCCGGGTACCGCCTGGTCTCCGACACGCCGGCGCCGCCGATGGATATAGTCGCGGATTTTTCCCCTGAAGACAGGTTTTGGACGATCCGTGTCCGAGACCGACACGGCTCGACGATCTACGCCGACCCGTTGCCTTTGGAGTTGTCAGATCTGCCTCCGCTGACGGTCAAGAACACGCGAACGCAAAGGAGGTATGGCTTGATCCAGCAGGCCATCCTGGATGCTGAGCCGGGCGACACCGTCCTACTCGAACCAGCGGTCTACGAGGAGAACGTCGAGGTCACCACGCCTCTGACGCTCTGCTCGTCCATCCCTGATGATCCGTTGATAGTCGCTGAGACGATCTTGCGAGGACGCCATACCGGACCGGTGGTGACCTTCTCCGGCTCCGGCAGTAGTCCCAGCGTGCTGGCGGGCCTGACTATTCAGAGCGCGACGATCGGTATATCCTGCCGGAACGCGATGCCGGCGATCCGCCATTGTGTGGTAGAGGCTGTCGAGGGAATCGCTGTCGAGTACTGGTATGGTCGACCTCCCGTGTTCAGCGATTGCACGTTTCTCGGTCGAGTGGCCGAAACGCCTGAACCAGGTCTGATTGCCTATTGGTCATTTGATGAAGTTGCCGATAGCACTGCCGACGACCCGGTCGGCGGTAACGACGGCCTACTGACGGGCGACGCTGTATGGATGCCCGACGCCGGTCGGTTTGCAGGAGCCCTACAATTCGACGGTCTCGACGATTGTGTCGTTGTGGGCAGCACGGTCCTCAATCCGGCCGAGGGCGCGGTCGCTGTTTTCGCCTGGGTCAGAGGCGGTGCTCCCGGCCAGGTCATCATCTCGCAGCAAACAGGCGCCGATTGGCTGATGGCTGATCCATCCGCAGGTAGATTGATGACGACTTTGCGCAAGCCGCGTGGGCGGGTCGAAGCGCCGCCGCTCGTCTCGGACGTCACCGTCACTGACGGGCAATGGCATCACGTGGCGCTGGTGTGGACGGGACAAGATCGGGTCCTTTACGTTGACGGCGTGGAGGTGGCTCGCGACGCACACGCCACTCCCGCGGGATCGACCGGAGGGCTTCATATCGGCTGCGGCGCCGATGCCGCGCCAGGCACCTTCTGGCTAGGCCTGATCGACGATGTGCGTATCTACAACGTGGCGCTCAGTAGCGACGAAGTCGCGACCCTCTACACCGACGCGCTGACGAATTGACAACACCCGGTTTGGCGAAGGCCGGCAACTACGTTAACAGTGTGCCTACGCTGATCATCGTAGCGCAGCTCCACGACGGAGGTTGGCGCACACCTATAACCACACATTTTGGAGTAGGAGGAATTGCCATGAACAAACGAAGACACGTAGCGAAGGTGACAGTTGTGACATTGGCGGCACTATTGTTGGCCGGTGCCTGGACGACATTCGCAGGCAACGGCGCCGAGGGCCGTCCAGAGCCGGGTTCCGGGCTGGAGTGGTCGCCGGTGGGCACGTGGTTGGTCTCGGCGCCTACGCCGGCCGGGAACATCCTGATGCTGCACAGCGTCCACGCCCAGGACCTGACCGGGACGAACTTCGGCGGCACGATCGCCCAGGTCAATACGAACCCCACCTACTTTGGGATGTTCCCCGAGGGCGAGCTTGGCATCGAGCATCATTGGGCGTGCCAGACGGTCAGGGTCGGGCTCAACAGTTATGAAGGCACCCATCTGTTCTACATCACCAAGCAAGGCGCGGGCCTTCTAGCTGAGACCGTTGCCATTGGCGTGTGCAACGTGAGTTGGACCCTCACCGGTCCCGATACCAACGAAGGCACGGCCACGATCGGCATGTACCTGGCCGCCCAGGACGCCGATCAGGACGGCCTTCCCGACGAAGGTCAGGAGCCGGTCAGTTGCATGCCGTTCACCTGCACGAGCAAGCGGCTCAAAGCCATGCCTGGTTGCGTACCCACGGTCCCGCCGGAGGGCACACTGTAGCGGAAGGTGCAGGCGAGGCTGCGCATCGCAGAGGGCTGTAGCTTGGCCGCAGCCCTCTGCTGTCTGCGACGCGGGTCTCAAGAGGCTGAAGCGGCTGCGTTGACAACACCAAGACGGAAGAACGGCATGGATGATTCACCTCAATTGTCCGTATTGCTGGTTACAGCGTCGCGTGTAACCGTTCACAGGAATTCTGGGCCGCATGAGCCGGTCCAGTGGGCGCGGAGGCATTGATGGATGAACGCAAAGACATTGCGTT
>JAFGLV010000064.1 GCA_016927855.1 Sedimentisphaerales bacterium | reverse complement strand
TCGACGGACGTAGTGATAGAGCGTCTCAGTGCGGCGGTGGAGCCGGTCATCATCATCGTCATGGCCGCGGTCGTCGGCGTGATTGCCTATGCGACGATCCTGCCGATTTTGCGAATCTCAGTAGTAGGGTTCTAATAGCATATCGAGGAGTTGACGGACTATGAGAAAGAACAGGGACAAACACATCAGAGGCGGCTTCACGATGGTGGAGCTGATGGCGGTTTTGATTATCCTGGGCCTGCTGGCTGGCGTCGTCGTCAGGAATTTCGTCGGCCAGACCGAAAAGGCCAAGCAGATACAGACAAAGGCTAACCTCAAGCTGCTGTCCAGCGCCGTCAAAGAGTTCTATATGGACACGAACAGGTATCCGACCGAAGACGTGGGGCTCCTGGAACTCGTGGAGCAGCCCTCCGATGTGGTCAACTGGCAACCGGGCGGCTATCTGGACTCGACGGAGGTTCCCCTCGATGGTTGGGATCGCGAGTTCATCTACGAGCTGTACCCGGAGAGCGGCAAGCCCTTCGTTATCAAGAGTCTGGGGGCTGACGGCCAGGAAGGTGGCGAAGGATACGATGCGGACCTCCTCAGCACGGATCGCTAGTCGAGTAGGCGGCGCCTTCACGCTGATCGAGCTACTCGTCGTGCTTTCGCTGCTGGCGCTGTTTGTGCTCGTGGCCGAAGTGAATCTGTTCGGGATGCTCCGCAAGAGCGAATTCCGCGCCCAGGTCCAGGACTTTGTTACGACCATGCAGTTGGCGGCATCCGGTGCCGCCGAGACAGGGCGGCGCTACGAGGTTATCGTCGATATCGGCCAGCAGAGCTATCTGCTGCGACAGATCACCTCATCCGACCTGGCCGACGTGAAGGAAGAGGAGATCATCGCCAACGATCGGTTTGGCGACAATTGCCGGGTATCATACGTTGAATTCGACGACGGGGAGTTTGCCAACGAAGGAGAGGCGAAGTTCCGCGCCGGCCATGCCGGCTGGCACTACGGCGGCAAGATCGTTTTCCTCGACGACGCCGGAGTGGCCCATACGGTGGCGGTCAGTCGTCTGACGCCCATCGTGGAGCTGATTGACGGTGACCCCGAGCTGATGAAACCGAAAGCAAAAGAAGAGGTTCCCTTCCTGTGACGAGGGAGGGAGCCATTGCCTCGTTGTCAAGGCAGATGCAAAACGCAAAGACTCACAACGCAATCATCGCCGCAGGCACGCGCCGGGGTTTCACCCTGCTGGAGGTCATGACGGCGCTGGTTATTCTGGCTTTCGTCAGTTCCAGCGTGCTGGTGTTGATCAACCGCAGCATCACCTCCGCGGCGGACTCGGCCTTTCGCATGGAGGCGTTCAAGCTCGCCCGCGAGAACATGGAGAAGCTCCTGTCGGCCAACATCGTGACCGAGACGGTCGAATACGGCATCAGCGAGCAGCACCCGGGCATCTCTTGGCGGACCGTGGTAGAGACGTTTGCCGAGCCGGTGACGGGCCAGATGTGGGTGCGGGCGGTCTGTTCGGCCGACTATACCGATTCGCTGGGCGAGACGCAAACGGTCGAACTGGTCAACTGGCTTTCGCAACTGACCGAGCAGCAAGCCAGCCAACTGGCCCAGGAAGGCAGCCAGGACCTTGACGCGCTCGCGGCCGAGCAGCTCGTCGAATACGTCGAAGACGCCGCCCTGTATGCAGGCGTCGAGGCCGCGACCATCGAGCAGTGGCTCGACACAGGCCTGGTCACTACATCCGAAGGCGCCTTCATCAAGTATAACCTGGACATTTTCGTTCGGCGCGAGGGGAATCCGACCGACGAAGAGAAGGCCCAGCAGGTCTCGACGATCGAAGAACTGGCCAATGTGTTGAAAGAAGGGACCCCGGGGGCCGGCGACGGGACGACCGACCCGGCGCTGGAACCTGATGGCGCCGATCCGACCGCCGGCATGCCCACCGAAGAGCGCGACGGCGTCCTGGGGGGCTCGACAAGGTAACGCTTGGAACGAAACGTAGAATTGGCCATGAGAACCACAGCAGGAAAACGCAGGCTCTACTCCGGGTACTCGCTCGGTGAGATGCTGGCCGCGCTGGTCATCGGCGCGATGGTCTTGACGTCTGTCCTAAGCATCTACGGCCGCGCCAACCAGGCGTCGGAGGCGGTCGCCAGGAAGATCGACAGCCCGGCCCTGGCAACGGAGGTCGTGCAGTTGATTGCCCAGGACATGGACCGGCTGGTCGGCAGCTCGAATACCGCGATCGAACTCAAGAATGGCTACGATAACGGGTTCGCGCGTGCCGAGTTGGTCCTGCGCCGGACGTTTCACAATGCCCAGAACCAGGAGCAGACGCTGGACGAGATCATCTGGCGCGCCGGCTACGACTATGAAGGGGGTGTCCCCGGCTTGGTGCTCTACCGCAGTTTCAGCGGCATGGCTCCCGAGGACAAGCTCCTCGACAGTCGGCGCGACCCAGTGGAGAAGAACTACCCCTTCGTGCCGATCTGCCGAGGCGTGACGTTCTTTCGCATCGAAGTGACCAATGGGGAACGTACCACCGACGCGTGGTCGGGCTCCGCCTTGCCTCCCGGTCTGAAGGTCTCCCTCTCGTTCAGCCAGCCCCACGAGACCATCCGCGGCACCCTCGACGTGGACGAAGAGGACAAAACGATCCGTAGTATCGCTATCGACAGAACGCGCACGATCCGCTTTTCCGTGGCGCCGGCGCCGACGGACAGCGATGCGCCAGAGAGCAATACGAACAATGCGCCAAGACCGCGACAACTTGGACGGTAGTCACCGGCATCAGCGCGGGGTGGTCCTGCTGATTACCCTCGTGATTCTGGTGATCCTCTCGACGCTGGGCTACACGCTCGGCGCGCGGGTCTCGGCGCGCCGGCATCGCGACCGTTACATCATCGACTACACGCAGGCCCAGTACGCATGTATGTCGGGGTTGAAGTATGCGTTGACATCCATGAGCAGTCTGACCGCCGAGGCAATCAGCCGTCCCAACGAGCCGGACTTCTCCGACGTCTTTGCCCTGAGCGAGCCGCAATACCAGGCGCTCCTGGCCCAGATGGTTGAGAATGTCGATTCGCCCGACGGTCGGAGCCGCTCCGGAACGCGCGGGGTGGACCTCAACGATGCCAACGGGCCGTACGCCCCCCAATGGCAGTCAGCCGGACCCAGCGCATCCGCCAAGATTCCCGGCCCCTACGGTCCGCCGTGGCCTCTGGTGAGCGAGCCCGTCGAGCTGGAGATCGGCTCCGTGAAGGTGAAGATCGAAATCGAAGATGAGAACGCCAAATACCCCCTGGGTTGGGTGCTGCTCAAGGACGAGGAACGCGTCGCGGAGGCAGACGTCGGGTTCAGGACATTCTGTGAATGGATGCGGTATCAGCCGGGGGAGTTCACCGCCTTGAAAGAGAACCTGGCCAAAGTGGGCGAGATAAGACCGTTCCAGATGGAATTCAAACCGGTAGCGGCACCTCCCACCTCCGCAGCCACGGCAGCTGCTGCCAGGGCCGCTTCATTGCGAAACCGGGTGGCGCGCACCCAAACCGCGACGACCACCGCACGACAGTCACTGGGTCGAAGTGTGATCTCCGCCGCCGATCAGATGGACCGCCAGAATACGACCTTGGCCAGGTTCTTCCACAGTTCGCTTCTGGATACGGACCTGCTGTCGCGCCCCACGGTGGCCAGCGACAGTCGCAAGGAATCGGCGCTGAAGTACCTGGGCCTCTGGGCGACGCGACAGGTGAACGTCAATACGGCGCCGCGTCATGTCCTGGAAGCGGCCCTGACGTTCGGCAGCGTTGCGGATGCCCCGAGAATGGCCGACGCCATCATCCAGCGGCGGAAGGTCCAGCCATTCTCGGACGTGGAAGAGCTCAAGAGAGAGTTGCTGCGCTACTCGGATTCGATCGAGAAGTGCAAAGAGTTCATCGTAACGACCAGCACCGTCTTCACCGTCAGGGTCACCGCGGTCAGCGGGGTGGCCACCAGGGTTGCCTTGGCCGGGGTGACGAAGGAAGGCTCGCGAGTAAAGACGATTGCTGTGATATCCGACTAAACACTGGTGCTTTCTCTGCTCCGCGTGAGCCGGGCAAGTTGCCTGCTTGGACTTTGGAGATCAGTATCCGTGGAATCTCAGAACCGCATAGGCATCTATCTGAGGAAGGACCGAGCGACAGTCGTTTGCTTGGCGTCGCAGGGACGGGACGCCAAGCTGCTGGGCTGTTTTTCGGTCCTCCCGGACGAGCCAGCCGAGTCGAACCAGCAGACCCTCGCCGACCGGATCGCTCAAGAGTGCAAGACCCGGCGTCTCAAGTTCACTGAAGCGTGCGTGGCGTTGGACTGTGCCCTGTTCATGCAGCATCGCGTGCACAGCGACTTTGGCGACCGCAAGAAGATCGCGGCGACCGTCCGCTTCGACACGGAAGAAGCCTTGGCCACCGACGTCAGCGACATGGCTGTCGCGTTTCGCATTGCCTCCGGCAACGAGCACGGTTCGACCCTCGATGTCTTCACGGCGCAGCGCAGCGTGCTGTCCGACATCCTGATGTCTTTGCAGAGCAATGGTATCGACCCGGTCGCGATCGATCCCGACGTCTATTGCCTTTCGCGTTACCTAGGCGAATACGGATGCTCTGAGGCCGCCACGTCGGGGACGCTGTATGCTCTGCTTTCGGATTCGCGCGGCTATCTCGTCGGTATGTCGGCCGGCTCGGGCGAGGCCTCGAACCTGCGTGCGTTTCTGGTGGGCGCGGCACAAGACCGCACAGGTCTGTTGGCACGCGAGGCGCTGGTCACCGCGGCTCTGGCCGAGACCACCGGGCCGCTGGGCAGGATGTGTGTCTCAGATGCCCAAGGGCAGCTCGACGCCGCCAAGCTTGGCGACAGAGTGGCGTTGCCTGTCGATGCCTGTGACCCGGTCGAGATGGCCGGCCTTGAGCCGGACCGGATCGCCGACTGTCCAAACGCCGTCGATTTTGCCGCCGCGTACGGCGCCGCCCTGGGCCAGGTGCAGAAGGACGCCAGCATCAGTTTCCGCAACGACCACATGCCTTTTCTCGGCAAGAAGCTTCGCGTGCAGAGGGCGGTTCGGTTCCTGAGCATTTCGCTGGCCATGCTCTTTCTGGCGGTGGGGATCTACTTCCAGGCCCAGTTGTTCAGGGTCAACCGCGAAAGAGCCGCCTGGAGAGACAAGCTGGAGCAGGACTACCTGGCGGTCATGCTCAACAAGAAAAGGCTACCGGCGCGGATGAGCGATGCCGTCAGAGACGTTGAGGGTGAGCTGCGCCGCGTGCGAGCCGGCAAGACCGGCGAATGGTCGGAAGAAACGTCGGTTGCCAACAAGATGACGCAGGTCTTACAGGCCCTCAATACCTGCGCGGCTCAGGCGGACCTGAGGATCAAATCCATCACGATAAGGAATGAGATCATCTTCAATGGCGATACCTCCAGCGGCTCTCGAACCGAAGCCGTCTTTGCCGCGCTGGAGGCGGCGGGCTTCTCGCTGGAGCAGCTAGGGGTCAGCGAGAAGGACGGGCGCCACCTGTTTACAGCGACTCTAAAACCTCAGAAGACAGCGCAATAGGTGCAAGAGATGCGAGATTTGTACAAGAACCCCGTTTTCTACTACGTTCTCGCCGCCATCCTGATCGGTATCTGGCCCTTGCTGGTCTTGACCGTGTATCTGCCAGGAGCGCGCGAGGGCCTGGAGGCCGACAAGGACGCGCGAACTGACGTGGTGGTGGCCATCACCGAGATCCTCAAGCTGGACCCGGAGCGCCTGTCGCTCGGGGACCCGAATGACAGCCGGTTGGGCAAGTTCTCCTACCTTGAGGCTATCCGGCGGTCCGCCAATCTGTGCGGTATCCCATCGGGCAACTACCCCTTCACGACCGGCGGGATCATCACATCTCAGGGCAAGCAGACGCAAACAGCTCGCTTGTCCCTCAAAGACGTGGGCATCACCCAAGTGGCGCGATTTCTGACCCACATTCAGTCGAACTGGGTCAACCTCACCTGCGAGAAAGCCTCGCTCAAGAAGAAGGAAGGCATGCCGGACCAATGGGACGTGGACCTGGACTTCAAGTACAGCTACTGAAAAGCGGCTCGATCAGTATCGCGAGGCAGCCGATTACCGGAATATCCACACCGCGAAGAGGGGGATTTCGGCATCACAATATGTAGTGTTTTATCCATCTTAACACCGCCGGCTGGCAAGGATGGCACCTCTGGCCCGAAAATCGGCGACCGTCGCGCATAATCGTAGCTGCCTGTACTACGAGGCGGCTATTCTTTTATGCCTGACGCGGTTTCTGGCGGCCGAAACATGGGCTTGCCACCTAAACTTCGTTAAAGTTTTCCGCCCAGACGTGTCGATATCAATGTTGATTTGAGCCCCAAGGTGGATTATTGGGGCATACCAGATATAGTGGTGTTAGCTCCTGGCGGCAAGTGATGGAGTGTCTTGCTCGGGTGCGTTTGGCAAGGTAGGTGGCATGCCGGATTCCAGTTCCAGCAGGTTCGCAGGAAACGACGAGCAGTGGCTCAATCCTCTTGAGATCGACTTGTCGGCGGACAGGGATCTCGTCATGGAGCAAATCCTGGAGAACATCAACAACACGCCCCTCGGTCAGGTGCTCAAGAGCATTGCCTCGATGCCCGAGATTCGCCGCGAGAAGGTCCTTCGTCTGCGTCAGCAAATCACGGAAGGCCGCTACGATCTGGCCGGGCGACTGGATGTGGTGCTGGACAAGGTGCTGGAAGACCTGACCAGCCAGAGATAATCTCCACGCCGGTTTCGGCACCGACCGCGCCCGTGGCGCGTGCCCGCGTCAGTCGGGCGCCTGCCCAACCACACGGTCAGTCAACCGCTTCGAGAGTGTCGTTGTCCGCTTCATCCAGTTCGACGGGGACGTAACCCGGCCGCGTCGACTTCTCCACCTCCCTCCTGAACCCGGCAATGACTCGCTGCTGGATCTGGTGCCTGCACTTGGTCTTGATGGGGTGGGCAACGTCCACGTAGAGCTTCGCTTTCTGCTGGGCGTCGAACTGCTCGCGATTAGCCGGCAAAGCGGCGCCACATTCGTTGCCGAATTTGGCCTTCAAATGGTTCTTGCCGCCGCAGTGGTCGCAATGGTCGCTCATTCTGCGTGACGGCATAGCCACGAAGGGCCCGTCGCTGCCTTCGATGATCTTGATATCGCGGACCACGAACTCGTGATCGAACGTGACCGAGCAGAATGCCTTCAAACGATCATCCCGCTTGCGTACCAGCCTGACCCGCACGTCACTGATTTCCATTTTCTCGCCTCGCTCATGGTTCTACCACTCGTTGTTCCGCACGACAATGCACTGGCAACCGGTCTTGCTCGCTATCTCTTCCGGCCGGATTCCGATCTGCCCTGAACCGCTCTGCGATATCAGACAGAACAGAGCCGACCCGCTGCCGCTGAGGCAAACCGAGCCGACGCCCAGCGATTCAACAGTGTCTTTCAGACCGCCGAGTTCCTGAAAAAGGCCAAAACAGCTTCCAGAGAGCATATTGGCGCACATCCTGGCGACCAAATCAACCCTGTTTTCTGCCAAGTGGGCGCCGATCTGTTGGCTCAGCCGCCGATAGAGGTCCGCGTCGTGACGGTAGTTGGCATAAACCTTTTTGGTAGAAACGTTTGCATCGGGAAGGATCAAGAGGGCTGTAAAGGGGAAATGGGTCCTGATTTCTGCGATATTCTCGCCTCGACCCTTGCACAGAGCCAACGGGCCATGCAAGAAGAAGGCAACATCGCTTCCTAGGCGTGCGGCGATGTCCGCCAGTTGGGCCAGGCTCAGACCCAGGCCAAGGTATTCGTTCAGCCCGATAAGAGTCGCGGCGGCATCACTGCTGGCGCCGCCCAGCCCTGACCCGGCCGGTATGCGCTTGGTCAGTGTCAGTCGGACGTTGTGATCTCGCCCACAGAGGCTGAATACTTCCTCTGCGGCCCTGTAAACGAGGTTATCGCGTCCTTGCGGCGCCCAGTGCCGGCCTCGGCACAGCAACTCGATGCCTCCCTTCTGCCCATGCTTGATCAGCAGCTCGTCGCGCAGGTCGATCTTGGCCATAACGGTTTCCAGCTCGTGGAACCCGTCGGCGCGTTTGCCGGCGATCAGCAGGCTCAGATTGATCTTCGCCGGCGCGCGGACCAGCAAGCCGTTGTCACGGTGTTCAAACTGCGGTGCCTGTGTCATCATACCTTCCACCTGCCGGAGGGAGAGACAGTCTTCATGACCCATGACGACGGGGCCTGGTTGACATTATAAAAGCTGGGCTCTATCTTGAGTACCCGGATCGTGGTCTCGGATTTCTCGCGAAAGGCACTATGGACGGACAGAGTACAGCGAGCAGCGTCGCCTGGTGGCACTGGCACCGACGGCTCTATGATTGGGTGATCCATTTCGCCGACACCCGGCACGGGACGACGGCGTTGTTCATTCTGAGTTTTGCCGAATCGAGCTTCTTTCCGGTCCCGCCGGACGTGCTGCTGGCGCCGCTGGCCCTGGGCGCGCCGCGCCGGTGGTTTCGCTTTGCCCTGGCCTGCTCGATCGCGTCGGTGCTGGGAGGCATGCTCGGCTATGTCATCGGGCGGTTCCTCTGGGTGGCGATCAGCCCTTGGGTGTATGCCCACCTCAGTGGCATTGGCCTGACCCAGGCGAACTTCGACAAGTTTCAAGCCTGGTACGACAAGTACGATTTCTGGATCGTCTTCACGTGCGGGTTCACGCCCTTGCCCTACAAGGTCTGCACGATCTCTGCGGGCGTGGCGCGCATTTTCTTTCCCGGTTTCGTCGTTGCCTCGACGGTGAGCCGGTCGGCGCGTTTCTTCCTGGTCGCCGGCCTGATGGGCTGGAAGGGCGAGCGGATCCGACCGGTGATTGAGAAATACTTCAACTGGTTCTCGCTGGCGTTCGTCGCTCTGCTGGTAGGCGGCGTCATGGTGATCAAGTGGATACACTAACGCTGTCGCCACGGTTGCGGCATCCTCGGTACCAAGCGCTATGAACGATGCTCAGAAGCACACGTTGCTCGCGCTGGCCCGCGATACAGTCGGCGCCGCTGTCTCCGGCAAGCCCCTCCCGCATCCGCGTTCGGACGATCCGCGGCTCAACGCGCCGTGCGGCTGTTTCGTGACGCTCAAGAATCGCGGCCGCCTACGCGGCTGCATTGGCCAGTTCACCTCCGACAAACCGCTGATCGAGTTGGTCGTCCAGATGGCCAAGGCGTCGGCCACGAGCGATCCGCGCTTTCTGGCCAATCCCATTTCGTCGCGCGAGCTGGAGCACCTGGACGTGGAGATTTCGGTTCTGTCACCCCTGGCGCGGACGGACGACCCCCTGAGCCTGCGGCTGGGGACCGACGGCATCTACATCAGGAAAGGATGCACCTCCGGCTGCTTCCTGCCCCAGGTGGCCACCGAGACCGGCTGGACGAAGGAGGAATTCCTGTCTTACTGCTGCGCTCACAAGGCCGGCCTGCCCGCCGACGCCTGGCAAGACCCCAAGACCGAGGTCTACCTTTTCACCGCTGAAGTGTTTGGGGCGGATTTCAAGGATGTCTAGGCAGATGGGGATGTTCTTATCGGTCCAGCGCAGACGGGGCGCGCGTGCAAAAATAGGAAATTGCCCCCCTGGTAGGCGGGTTTTGCTATACTTTAGGGGAGTGCAGCCGCGGTCAGGGTGCAGCCTGTCTCCTGGCGGTGGCGACTACTGCCTGGGTGATTGAGAAGGATTGGACACGGAGGAGGACTGATGGCTCGGAGGATCTCCGCAGCGACCCTGTTGGTCGCGCTTTGTGCGGCCGGCTGCTCGCGGTCTTACCGCGCCGAGGGGGTATCGCTCGCGCCAGTACCGGCGCGGGACGCTCGCGCTGCGATGATGGATCGTCTGGCGGCGGAGAAGCCTCCGGCACTCAAGGCGGTCGAGATCTGGTCCAACCCGTACGGTCCCGGCCTGAAACTCGTCACCGATCATTACGAGATCCACACTACGCTGCTGGAGCCGCTCATGCTCCGCACCGTTCCCGGGGTCGTCGAAGCGGCCTATCGAGCCTATAACGACCAGTTGCCCCAGCCGATCCGGACGGTCAACAAGTTCAAGACCTACCTCTTTGCCGACCGGCAGCAGTGGGAGGCCTTCACGCACCGCTTTGCCGGCGAGCAAGCGCCTATTCTCTGCCGAATCAAGAGCGGCGCCTACTACCTCAACGGCGCCTGCGTGGTCTATGACATCGGCCGGGCCCGCACCCTCTCGGTGCTGGGTCACGAAGGCTGGCATCAGTTCACCAACCGGCATTTCAAATACCGTTTGCCGAGCTGGCTGGATGAGGGTATCGCGATGCAGTTCGAATCGAGCGTGACGCAGAACGGCCTGTTCACCTTCGAGCCCAGCGGCAATCGCGTCCGTCTCGGTGCCCTGAGCGAGACCCTGACCAAGGCCAGGACGATTCCGCTGCGCGAGCTGATCGCCACCAGCCCCGGCGAGGTTCTCGCGTCGGACCAGGCGGAAGCCGTCATGGCGTTCTACAGCCAGTCCTATGCGTTGGTGCGTTTCCTGCGCGAGGCGGGCCAGGGTCGGCGCCTGCCGCGGTACCAGCGCCTGTTGTGGGACGGTCTCTCGGGTACATGGCCTCTGACCGCATCGGCGAGCCGAACCGCAGCCGACCGCAACCTGCCTCGGACCATCGACTGGAACCGGACCGTCGGGCCGGAGTTGTTTGGCCGCTACTTCACCGCCGACCTCGACCAGCTTGAACGCGAGTACTTGGCCTTCTGCAGGCGGGTGGCTCGCGAAACAACCGTTGCCAAAGACCCAGGCAGCGAGTATCCTGCCCTGAACCGTTAGCCGACGGGTGTTCGTAGTGACGCCGTCAGGCGTTTCGTAGCACGGGCATCCTGCCCGTGATCATGGGCGAGACGCCCATGCTACTATGCTCTTGCGGGCACAATACATGATGGCGCACACCGCGAACGGCATGAGCGAATCGAAACCTCCGCAGTTTATCCTCGCCTCCGCCTCGCCTCGCCGCCGGGACCTGCTGACGCGCGCGGGTTATGTGTTCGAGGTCGTAATTGCCGACGTTGACGAATCGGCTTTCTCCGAAGAAGACTACAGTGCGTCGCGGCTGGCCGAGGTCCTGGCGCTGGCCAAGGCTCGCAGCGTGGCGGCGCGCTATCCGGACCGCCTAGTCCTCGGCGCCGACACCGTGGTCGATTCGCAAGGTGAGATCATCGGCAAACCGGCCGACGCTGCCGACGCCGAGCGCATCACCCGCAAGCTCTTCGGCTCACCCCACCGGGTCATCACAGGCGTCGCGTTCGTACGAATGCGAGATGGCCTGGAGATCGTGCGCAGCGATGTCACGACCGTCTTCCCCAGGCCCCTGACCGAACAGCAGATTGCCCAACACATTGCCGGCGGCGGTTGGCAAGGCAAGGCGGGCGCCTATGGCATCCAGGACACCGGCGACGCCTTCGTCGACCGTCTCGACGGCAGCCTCACCAACGTCATGGGCCTGCCCATGGAACTGCTCCAGCGCCTGCTGGATGACCCGCTGTAGACGGACCTGTCGCGCCGCACCGCGTGCCTTAGGCTTGCCGCAAAGAAGTCCGCCTAGGCGGCCCAATTGAGCCGCTCTTCGTATTTCCAGTAGAACCGGCCCAGCAAGTGGGCCAGGACCAGCCACACGCAGTACGTGGCGAGTAGCAGCAGGTAGCCGGGCAGCCAGTCGACTTTCACGAAGTAGATTGCAAATGGGAACAGAACGATCAGCGTGTAGCAGAAGGGGACCAACAGACAGTAGGGCAGGGGTGTGCCCAGGATCGAGCCGGCCAGCAGGAGTGGGTTCAGGCCGCCCAGCGACTCGAACATGGTGACGGCCAGCAACGCCATGGGCAGGAAGAAGCCGCCCACACCCAGCAGCGTCCAGAGGATGGCATCGACCTGGTGGGTCTGGACGCGGTAGATCACGGCCGGCGCGACACAGGCCAGCACACATAGCAGCACCCTGAACGTCTGGCCGAAGATGTCGCCCAAGCCCGGCGTGATGGCCGCGGTGTCGGCCGCGCGGATGCCGCCGCGAGCGCTGTCGCGGATGCACTCGCACGCGTACCAGTTCATGTAGAGTATGAGCAGAGCGAGCCCACTCCAATGGAGGACGATGAACAGCACCCAGAAGATGATGAGCGGCGGAAACAAGCCACTACCGGCCATGAAGACAAACAGCAGCACCCGCAGGATCAGTGGTATTCCGACCGTGATCGCCAGGATCGACAGGCCGGGCACGTTGAAAGGATAGAGGAAGATGTCGATGATCCAAGGCAGCTTCCGTTCAGGTGGCTCTTCGTGGCCCTTGAGCAGGTAGCGACCCTGCATCCCGTGCAGTT
The DNA here is from genome assembly GCA_016927855.1 of Sedimentisphaerales bacterium. Taxonomy (GTDB): domain Bacteria; phylum Planctomycetota; class Phycisphaerae; order Sedimentisphaerales; family Anaerobacaceae; genus JAFGLV01. The sequence goes on along the minus strand of JAFGLV010000064.1, from coordinate 68,361 downwards.
GCTCGTAGGTCTCCTGGCTTTCGTCAGGGTCGGTTTCCCGGGTCGGTGGCAGGTCCAGCAGCGCCGCGTCGAGCACCGGCGCGACCAAGGTCGGCTCGGGGGATGTGGCGCCTCCGCCTTCGGGAGAGATTCCAGCCGAGGGTGGCTGGGCTACCTTGACCGCGACCGAGGGCAAGGGCGCTGCCGGGACTGTCAATGTCTCGCTGCAGCGAGGGCACTTGCCGCGCCGACCCGCCCGGTCGGGCGGGACGCTCAGCTTGCACCCGCAGTGGGGACACTTGAACCTCAGCTTCGGTAGGCTCTCCGCCATCACGAACCACCCGCTCAGATCGGCCGCCGTGCCTGATATTCGATCACAATAGCCTCCTTCAGTATACCATTTTCGCAGACCCTATTCACGGCCCATCAGCAGCGACAAAGCGCGAATCGGGTGCACTGCACGTTGGTAGGTAACGCGGATGATCGGCCTTTCTGTCATATCGAGCGGAGTCCCGACTCGTCGGGACCCAGTCGAGATACCTGGCCGCGGCTATGGCGGTACCTCCTTCTTGGGCAGATTTCTCCACTGCGGCCCGCCTGTGGCGGTCCTCCGGTCGAAATGACAGTCTGAAGCGGAATCTATCTACAAACGTGCAGTGCACCCGCGCGAATCGGGTTACGGGAGTTTTGCTTGCCTGCCGGTTAGGCGTTCGTTACACTCTCGACCCTCATGCCTCGTGACGGCCAATGTCTGTGGGGCAGCCGCGTGGGAAGTGGCCGTACGGCGTAGATCGAGAAGAGGCGACCCTGAAACCCATGAGAAGAATCTGGGACAAGCGACAATCGATTCTGCGGCGCCTGAAGCTGACGCCGGCAACGGAGATGCTGATCCTGGCGGCGGTCGTCGGCCTGCTGGGTGGCTTTGGCGCGCTGCTGTTCAAGAAGCTGATCTTCTCGCTCCAGGCGTTGTTCTGGGCGACGCCGGACATGGCGCCCGATTCGCTGCTGGCGGTCGCATGGTATCGTCGGCTGCTGCTGCCGGCGGTGGGCGGCGCGATCGTCGGTCCGCTGATCTACTTCTTCGCACGCGAAGCGCGCGGTCACGGTGTCCCTGAGGTGATGATTGCAGTCATAACGCGCAACAGCGTCATCCGGCCGATCGTGGTCGTCGTCAAGTCGCTGGCATCGGCAGTGAGTATTGCCAGCGGTGGCTCGGTGGGGCGGGAAGGGCCCATCGTGCAGATCGGCGCCGCCATCGCTTCGACGGCCGGACAACTTCTGCGCCTGCACGCAGTGCAGCTCAAGACGCTCGTCGGCTGCGGCGTCTCAGCAGGCATCGCGGCGACGTTCAACGCGCCGATGGCCGGCACGCTGTTTGCGTTGGAGTTGATCGTCGCGGACTTCGGTCTCACCGCGTTTACGCCGATCCTGGTCTCGGCCGTTGGAGCCACCGCCATCACGCGACACTTCCACGGGAACATCACCGAGTTCGACCTGCCGAAATTCGCCATGGTGTCCCATTGGGAGTTTGCGATGTATCTGGCCCTTGGCCTCAGTGCCGGTCTCGTCGGTTTCGTCTTCTCGCGGAGCATCTATATCGCCGACGATCTCTTTGAGAAGACTCGTATCCCACAGTGGATTCGTCCCGTGTCCGGCGGGCTCATCGTCGGCGCCGTCGCCATCTTCTATCCGCACATCATGGGAGTCGGCTACGACACCATCGAAGTCCTTTTTGAAGGGCAACTCGCACTGAGGCTCATGCTGCTGCTGGTCGTGCTCAAGATCGCGGGCACCGCGATTACCATCGGTTCCGGCGGTTCCGGCGGCGTCTTTGCGCCGTCACTGTTCATCGGCGCCATGCTGGGTGGCGCCTTCGGGACGATCGTCAACCGGTTCTTCCCCGAAGCGACCGGCTCGACCGGCGCCTATGCCCTGGTCGGCATGGCCGCGGTCAATGCCGCTTGCACGCTGGCGCCGTTGTCGGCGATTATCATCCTGATCGAGCTGACCAATGAGTACGCGATGCTCGTGCCGCTGATGTTCACCGTCGTCATGGCGACCTACGTCTCGCGCCGGCTGGGTCGCGAGTCGATCTACACCGAGAAGCTGCGCCGGCGCGGTATCCAGGCCCATCACGGCGAGGATCTCAACATCCTGCGCGCCATCGCAGTCAAGGACGTGCTGCGCCACGACGAAGCCTCGATCCTGGAAACGGCGCCCTTCGACGCCCTGGTGCGCCTGGCGCTGAAGACCGCGCGCAACGTCATCTTCACCATCGACGAGCAGAGCCGCCTGACCGGCGTGATTTCCTTGCAGGACCTCAAGCACGTGCTCAGCGACCCGAACGAGCTGCGTCACGCCTACCATATCGAGGATTTCCGCGTCGCGGTGACGCCGGTGCTGGCGGCGCAGTCGCTCGACGCCGTGGTCGGTCGTTTTGCCGAGACCGGTCTGGACCGCCTGCCGGTGGTGGACGCCGAGGGACGCCTGGCCGGCTCGGTCATCATGAGCGACATCATGCGCCAGTACAATCGCGAGGTGGCCAGCCGCAATCTCGCCATTGAACTCGGCGCTCGCATCGCGGCCCACGACAAATCGAGCGTGCTCCATATCGGCGGTGACAGCGTGGTGGCCGAGATCGAGGTCCCCCGTTGGATGGTGGGCAAGAAGCTGGGTGAGCTGCAACTACGCAACCGTTACCAGGTCTCCGTCTTCATCGTCAAGCGGTACGAGGAAGGCCATGAGCCTTGCTTCGTCACCCCGAACGCCGACTACACCTTCCGCGCCGGCGACACCCTCCTGGCCGGCGGCGCCGAGAAAGACATCAAAGCCCTCCAGCAGAACCTCTCCCCTCACTCGCCGTGACGTCGTAGGGCGTCCATCCGTTCGTAGTGGCGTCGTAAGACGCTACCTTCAATCGTTCGCGGTTATGCCGTCGGGTGCCACTATGCCCTTATACGGATTGAGAGAAGTTCTTAGGCGGCAGACGTTTTGTCATCCTGAGGCGAAGCCGAAGGATCTGGCCACCGCAAGAGAGGGCCGTCTCGGCCGCAGCCCAGATCCTTCACTCCACTGCGTTCCGCTCAGAGCCTGCCCTGAGGCACAGCCGAACGGGATGACAAAGCGGAACGCAAGAACTTCTCCGAATCCGTATTACGGGCACACTACAAACCCTTGCCCGGGCCGCCCGTCAGGTGCTACAATCGTTGCCGGCGTACGATGTGTGCTCGATTCTCTTGGAGGGACAACGAGATGACGAATCGACAGAAGGCGCACCGATTGACACAGGGCGAGTTGATTGTCGGCCTGGTTGTGCTCGCCTTTGCCATAGCGATCATTTTGCCCATGCTCGCGCGCATGGGGGGCAGGGCGACCCGCATGGTCTGTGGGACAAATCTCGCCGGCTTCGGCAAGGCCATGCTGATCTACGCCAGCGACTACGACGGCGGCTTGCCCCGCGCAGGCGGTCCCGGGAGTGCCTGGGCGGCACGAACACCCAATTGGAGGGCGTCCAGTCAGGCAGACGCCTACGGAATGACTGCGAATCAGCCTGGTCGCGCGAGTGTCAGCGCCAGCCTGTACCTGCTCGTCAAGTATGCAGAGGTGGAGCCGAAGTCGTTTGTGTGCTCCCAGGATGGCAGGGCCAGAGAGTTCGTGCCACAGCGTTACCGGGCACGAGGCGAACTGATCGACTACTGGGACTTCGGCCCGAATCCACCCGGGCACGTCAGCTACAGTTATCACATGCCTTACGGCAGCTATCCTCTAACGACATCGAGTCCTCCAGGTCTGGCGGTGGCGGCCGACCGCAACCCCTGGATGGATTCGCCGTTCGCCAAGGCGCGGGACTTCTCTCTGTTCAAGCCGAACGTGGCTCCGTATAACGGAACGACCGAGCAGTCCCGGGCCGGCAATTCCCTCGTCCACCAGAGTGATGGCCAGAACGTGCTGTTCCTCGACACGCACGTGGAGTTCGCCAAGTGGCCCAACTGCGCCCTGGAAGAGGACAATATCTACACCTCGTGGGATGGCGCGGACAAGGCGCGCGGCAAGCCGGCGGCATTCGGCAGCCAGCCGGCCGACCCCAACGATTCGCTGCTGGTGAACGATCCGGCGGTGGCGCCCCGATAGGTTCGGGGAGAACGAGATGACAAGACTTGGCAGACTTCGCGGCGCAACGCTCGTGGATACCTGTTTTCTGCTGGCAGTTGTTGTCCTCCTCGTTGTTCTGGTCCTGCCTCCGTTGCGCCAGACGCGGAAGATGGCCTTCGCAGCGACCTGCAAGTCGAATCTGTCGAATCTCGGCAAGTCGATGCTGCTCTATCCCAACGACTACGGCCATGAGCTGCCCCGCGCGGGCGGTCCCGGTGGTTCCTGGGCGGCGCGGACGCCCAACTGGAAGGCAGGCAATCGGATGGAGGCTTACGGAACAGCCGGACCGGACCAGGCCGGGCAGGCGAGCGTCAGTGCCAGCCTGCACCTGCTGGTCAAATACGCCGGAGCGTCACCCGAGATGTTCGTCTGCAAGAACGACATAGGGACCAGCGCATGGGTGCTTGCCGATGAGCCCAACACACCGCCCGGCTTTGGCTTGACGGATGCCTGGGATTTCGGCTCGGAGCCGACCAGGCATGTCAGTTACGCCTATCAGATGCCCTATACTGAGCACCGTCTGTCGTTCGCCGGCCAACCGGGCAGTGTCATTGCCGCCGACCGCAACCCGTGGATGGGCTCGCCTTCTGCCCCGGCGCGGGACTTCTCGACGTTCAAACCGGACGCGGCCGGGTTCGGGGGAACGCAGAAGCAGGCACGAGCCGGCAATTCTCCCAGCCACAAGGGAGACGGTCAGAATGTCCTCTTCCTCGACTGCCACGTCGAATTCGGCAAACGGCCCTATTGCGGGATAGAGGAGGACAATATCTACACGTCGTGGGACGGCGCCGACAAGGTGCGCGGCAAGCCGGCGGTGTTTGGCAGCCAGCCGGCCGACCCCAACGATTCGCTGCTGGTCAACGACCCGGCTGTCCCTCGCGGATGAAATGCAGAGGTGACTTGTGGGAGCGCGGTTCGGCGAGTCTTCTTGGATGGACAGCCAGATGGCAGAACGAGACAGGTGGTGTGGTTTGACGGTCATTGAGGTTTGCGTCGTGGTCGCGCTCATCGTCGTCTTCGTGGCCTTGGTCTTGCCGGCGCTACGCAAGACGCGGAAGAAAGCGTTTGCGATGACCTGCAAGAAGAATCTGTCGAATCTTGGCATGCCGATGCTGATTTATGCCGGAGACAACAACGACAAGTTCCCGGTCGCGGCCGGTCCCGGTGGCTTGTGGGCTGCGAGGACGCCGAATTGGAGGTCCCGGGACAAGTTGGGAGCGTATGGAATGACGACTGTTTACGACCCCGGCCAAGCGACGGTTGCCGCCAGCCTCTATCTGCTCGTCAAGTACGGCGAGGTGATTCCGCAATCGTTCCTCTGCCCCGATGACGGGAAGGCAAGGCCGTTTGATCCCGCCGATTACGGTGCGTCGGGTAGACTCGTCGACTTCTGGGATTTTGGGCCAGAACCAGTCAAGCATGTCAGCTACGGCTATCACATGCCTCATGGTGGACACGCCTTGACGACGTCGCGGTGGCCGGGTATGGCGGTGGCGGCCGACCGGAATCCCTGGATGGACTCGCCTTCTGCCAAGGCACGGGATTTCACGAAGTTCAGGCCAGACATGGCTCCCTCTGGCGGAACGGGCCGGCAGGGCCGCACGGGCAACTCTTTCGCTCATAACGCTGAGGGCCAGAACGTCCTCTTCCTCGACCGCCATGTCGAATTTGTTAGGCGACCCACCTGTGGGATCGACGACGATAATATCTATACCTCATGGGACGACTCTGACAAGGTCCGGGGCAGACCGCCAACGCTTGGCAGCCAGCCGGCCGACCCCAAGGATTCGCTCCTGGTCAACGACCCGTCGACTCCACCCCGGTAGCACTGCCGAGGCCGGTGGATGTCCTCTCGTTGGCAGACCGAGTTCCCGACGCTCAGAGCACCGGCTCAAGCTGACGCGCTGACAGGTTGCGGTTGGGGTTGCGCGGCTCGGTACGTCCTACGGTGGCGTCCGGCGGCGCCGCGGCACGCCCCACGCAACCGAAACGAGCAGCGCAACCGCAACCGCCCGACGATTTGGGGGGCCGGGCTGCAGGTGACAGGGTTGACGGGAGGAGACCTTTCTGCGATAAGAAGGCCGGGGCCGATCGGGTCCGCGAATAGAAAGCCAATGGGGCACACGCAAGGGTAGGTACCGCACATGAGACGAACCGCTTTCTCTCCCGTCGTTCTGATTGTCGCTATTGTCGCTGTGTGGGGCTTGGCCGGCCTAACCGTGCTCGCGCAGGGCACGCAGGCGGACTACGACCGCGCCATGAGTCTGCGTGACGCGACCGCCAACAAGGTGTACAAGGAGCGCGTCACGCCGCACTGGATGGAGGACAACGTGCGTTTCTGGTATCGCAACGACCTGGCCGACGGCAAGCGCGAGTTCGTTCTGGTCAACGCCGAAGCCTGCACGCGGAAGCCCGCTTTCGACCACGATCGACTGGCGGCGGCCCTGGGGCAGGCCACCGGCCAGGAAGTCCAAGCGGATGAGCTGCCGATCGACCGGCTCGAGATCAACGGCTCCGGCACGCTCGTCTTCAGCAGCCAGGGCAAGTGGTGGACGTGCGATCCGAACAGCTACGAGGTCACCGAGACGCCCAGTGACGAAGCGCCGGTGGTTACGCTGGAGGCTTCCGGGCGCGCCCGGCCCAGCACGCAGACCGGCGCGGAGACCTCGATCACTTTCATCAACCGCACCGAAGGCGACATCGAGATCTACTGGATCGACACGGAAGGCCAGCGGCAGCAGTACGCGACCGTCGCCGCGGGCGAGCGCCACCAGCAGCACACGTATGCGGGTCATTCGTGGCTGGTGACCGACAGCGAAGACCGCACGCTGGGTGCTTTCGTCGCTACCGAAACGCCAGCCGACGCCGTGCTCGATGAGAATACGCTGCGTGGCGGACGTCGCGGCGGCGGCATGCGTGGCGCCGGCATGCGTCGCGGCGGGGCCCTGAGACCCGAATCGCGCGGCCGGTCGCCCGACGGCAAGTGGGCCGCGTCCGTGCGGGACAACAACCTCTACGTTCGCAACACCGAAACGGACGAGGAGACAGCGCTGACCAGCGACGGCACGGAAGCGGACGCCTACTCTCAGCGGTTCTTTTGGTCCCCCGATTCGACCAAGCTCGTCGTGCTGCGCACCCAGCCCGGCGACGACCGGCAGGTCTACCTGATCGAATCGTCGCCGGAGGACCAGTTGCAGCCCAAACTGCACCAGTTCCGCTACCTCAAGCCAGGCGACAAGGTCGAAATCTCCAAGCCTCACCTGTTCGACCTCGCCACCAAGTGCCATATCGCCGTCGATGACGAGCTTTTCTCGAATCCGTACCAGCTCTCGGACGTCCGCTGGCGGCCGGATTCGAGCCGCTTCACGTTCTACTACAACGAGCGCGGTCACCAGGTGTTGCGCATCGTCAGCGTGGACGCCGCGACCGGCGAGGCGCAGGCCATCATCGACGAGCAGAGCGCGACCTTCATCGACTACTCCGGCAAGCGCTTCATCCAGTACCTCGACGACACGCAAGAGATGATCTGGATGTCGGAGCGCGACGGCTGGAACCACCTGTACCTCTACGACGCCGAGACCGGCAAGGTGAAGAACCAGATCACCAAGGGCCAGTGGGTCGTGCGTAACGTCGATCGCGTCGACGTCGAGAACCGGCAGGTCTGGTTCCAGGCCGGCGGCATCCGGCCCGAGCAGGACCCGTACTACCTCCATTTTTGTCGGGTGAACTTCGATGGGTCTGGTCTGGTCGTGCTGACCGAAGGCGACGGCACGCACGAGATCGACTTCTCGCCGGACCGGCGGTTCTTCATCGACCGCTGGTCGCGCGTGGATATGCCGCCGGTCAGCGAGCTGCGCTGCGCCGAGGACGGCAAACTCATCTGCGAGCTGGAATGCGCCGACTGGAGCGCCCTGACCGCCACCGGCTGGCGACCGCCGGAACGGTTCGTCGCCAAAGCCCGTGACGGCAAGACGGACATCTACGGTATCATCATCCGGCCGACCACCTTCGACCCAGCGGTGAAGTACTCGGTGATCGAGCAGATCTACGCCGGTCCCCAAGGCGCGTTCGTACCGAAGCCGTTCGGGCTGCTGCCGCGCCAGTACGCCATCGCGGAGCTGGGCTTCATCGTCGTGCAGATGGACGGCATGGGCACCTCGTACCGCTCCAAGGCCTTCCACGACGTTTGCTGGAAGAACCTCGGCGACGCGGGCTTTCCCGACCGGATTCTGTGGATGAAGGCGGCCGCGGCGCGGTATCCCTACATGGACCTGACGCGGGTCGGCATCTATGGCGGCTCAGCCGGCGGCCAGAATGCGCTCCGCGGCTTGCTCGCGCACGGCGATTTCTACAAGGTCGGCGTCGCCGATTGCGGCTGTCACGACAACCGCATGGACAAGATCTGGTGGAACGAGCAGTGGATGGGCTGGCCCATCGGTCCGCACTACGAAGAGCAGTCGAATGTCACGCAGGCGCACAAGCTCCAGGGCAAGCTGCTGTTGACCCTCGGCGAACTCGACCGCAACGTGGATCCCGCCTCGACGATGCAGGTGGTCAACGCCTTGATCAAGGCGGACAAAGATTTCGACCTGCTGATCTTCCCCGGCGGCGGTCACGGCAGTGGCGAAACCCCCTATGGCAGCCGGCGGCGCATGGACTTCTTCGTGCGCCACCTGCTGGGTGTCGAGCCGCGTTGCACGCCGTGACGATAGACGTAGGCGTTGGCTGGGTCTAAGCGGGCTCGATGTCCAATTCGACGGCCGAGACGGAGGTGGCCGGGAACGTCCAGCGGCCGTCCTGTGGCAGGGTCTTCTCTACCGGCACAATCTCGTTCGGCCGCGTCTCGATGACCTCGTATTCGGGATTGCCTGTCATCTCGAAGACCCGTCCCGAGCCGATCTGCATGCCGGCCAGCGCGATCTGCGCCGTGACGGAGCAGTCACGCTGCGTGTTAACGACGTGGAGGAAAACGCGTTCGGTACTTCGACTGGCGGTGACATCGAGACCGTGCGGGACCCTTTCGACGCCGACAGCTTGCACGCCTGTGTGGTGGCGGTACAGACTCATGACCATCGCCACCGGCATCATGTAGGCCCGGCCGCCGGGGACGGGGATCATGATGGCGTTGACTTGCCAGCGCGTGCCACAGAAGTCTGCCAGGGTGGCGATCTTGAGCTTGTCGCCGTGCCGTTCGTGGACGTTCAGCAGGCGCGCATTCGCGACGCCGGCCGCCCAGGTGGAGAGCACCTCGCACCGGTTGCGTCCCGGCAAGGCGAAGTGACACTCCGTCAGCGCCATCGGGATCGGATGGTCGCCGACCTGCTCGCGAATCCAGCGAATCCTGGCCTCGTGAGGTTTGCACGCGTTCATCAGGTGCTCCCAGGTGCGTGCCGGGTCCTTGCGATACTCCGTGCCGCGCAACGGCGAGTCCCGATCGCCACCGTCGGGATTGAACATGTGGTGAAAGGCGATGTACTGAAGGTGTTCGCCCGCGATCTCGAGCATTCTGTGGGCCCAGCCGCTGTCGCCCCAGCCGATCAGCTCGATGTTCGGGTCCGCCTGGCGCATGGCTTGAGCGAACGCGATGGTGCGCCGAGCTGCGGTCTCGCAGTCGTAGCCATTGCGGTCGTACGACGTCTCGTTGCCGAGTTGCCACATGCGCAGGTTCAGGGGGCGCTGGATTCCGTGGGCGCGTCGAAGCTCGTCGTCGGGATTGTTGCAGTAGCGGACCCACTCGGCAGCCTCTTCCGGCCCGGCGGTGCGGATGCCGCCTTTGGGGTCACGCTGCCAGTGCTTCCTGCCGTCAGACTCGAAGTTGACGCACATCAGCGGCTCGGCGTCCACCTGCCGGCAGAAGTCCACGAACTCAGCGGTGCCTACCTGGTTGGTTTCGATCCCACCCCAGCATAGATTGAGCATAGGCTGGCGCCGGTCGCGCGGTCCGACCGCCTCCTTCCACCGATAGTAGGAGCTGAAACACCCGCCCCAGCGCACCATCGAAGGCGAGAGTCTGCGCGTCACGTCGATCACGTCGGGCCGCCAGCGGTCTCGGCCAAAGTCCCACGCAGCCGCCACCGAGCCGTCCGTTGTACCCAGCGGCTCCATGAACTGCGTGTACAGGTAGGGAGACAACTCGAAGCGAGGCTCCGGATCGATGAGAAGTGACGCCTCGCGTTGCTGGGCGGATAACGGCCGGATGCTCAGCGCTGCCACCGTCGCGCCGGCGGCCTTGAGGAAACTGCGCCTCGTACTCGTATGCTCTCTCATAGTCAAATGCTTGCCCTTCTGAGTCGCCGCTAAGTTGACGGCGCCTCTCACAGGCTCCTACCATAACTTGGGTTGGATCGTGTCGTCCTCAACGGCTTTGTGCTTCGAGCCGGTTCTTCGCGTCTCAACGATGTCGATAGGGGTCCTACTGCACGCGGCCTTGGGGCACTGGCCGGTCCAGCAGTAGAGGCACAGCTTGTCCTTGGGGCGCCCAATCGCTTCGACCATGTCGTCGATGGTCTGGTAGCGCAGCGTCGTGACCCCCAGATCCTGGCGGATCATCTCCACCATCTGCTCGTACTTGGACGAGGTAGGGTCGACGTACGGTGATACGTCGGACAGGTCATGTCCCTCGATCTGGCGAATGGCTTTGCGTGCGGCTAACTCGTGAATCGACCGGGTGGAAAGCTCGAACGGACAGGGAAACATCAGCGGGGGACACGCCGGTCGCATGTGGATTTCTCTGGCACCGCAGTCCCAGAGTTTCTTGATGGCGAAATTCTTCAATTGCGTGCCGCGCACGATGGAATCTTCGCACAGGACGATGCTGTTGCCGGCAATGACGTCCCGGATCGGGATCAGTTTCATCCGCGCGATGAGGTCGCGGGTCCGTTGCGAAGGGGGCGTATAGCTGCGGCCGTAACCGGGCGTGTATTTAACCAGCGGCCGGCGGAAGGGCTTGCCTGATTCCATGGCGTACCCCAGACCATGGGCCAGGCCCGAGTCGGGCACGCCGGCCACGAGATCGACCCGAATGTCCTTGTCGCGACGCGCCAGCAGGCGCCCCGATCGCTCGCGGACCACCTCCACGTTGATCCCTTCGTAGCTGGAGGCCGGAAAGCCGGTGTAGATCCAGAGGAACGCGCACGTCTGCGTCGTGTGTCCCTTGCCGGGACGGCGCTGGACGATCCCATCCTCGTTGATGAGCAGGATCTCGCCCGGCTCGACGTACTTGACCGTTTCAAGGCCGAGGTTGGGGAATCCGCATGACTCGCTGCTGACCGCCCAGGCGTCGTCACGCTTGCCCACCACCAGTGGTGTGTATCCGAACCGGTCCCGAGCGACGTAGATGCCGGTCCGGTTCAACAGCAGCAGCGAGCACGAGCCTTCGATGATACCGAACATCTTTTCGATGCCGTCGACGAGATCGGTGCCCTGCGTGATCAGCTTGGCGATCAGCTCAGTCGTGTTGACTCCCTTGCGACTAACCTCGGCGAACGAGATGCCCTTCTTCAGAAGTCGGGCTGCCAGGTCCTCGGCGTTCTCCACGACCCCGGTCGTCGCCAGGCAGAACGGGCCGAACCGGGAGTTCAAAAAGATGGGCTGTTCCTCGAAGGCACTGATGACACCGATGCCCTTATTGCCTTCCAGGCGCCGGCAGTCATCATAGAACTTGGACTTGAACTGGGTCTGGCTGAGATCGTGAATCTGGCGGGTGAATTCGTCGCCCAGAACGACCATGCCGCCGTACTCGGTACCCAGATGAGAATGGTAGTCGGTACCGTAGAAAAGGGTCTCCGAACAATTGCCTTTGGAGACGACGCCGAAGAGACCACTCATATCCAACCTCCCATGCGTGCCATCGAGGCGATCCGCGCTGCTGTGCTCGCGCCGCGATCCGACTGCCTTACACGCTCACACTACCAAAGCCGCAGGGCGGATGCAACCTATCTCTCCGTGAGGTGCGAACCAGGGGACCGCCAGTCTTCAACGTCCGCTGCAGGCTGATCGGAGAATGACGCCTGAAGGTACGTCGCCAGGTTGGCCTTCTCGTTCCTCAGGCCCAGCTTGCGGCGGATGTTCTCACGATGCCGACGCACGGTGGCCGGTGAGATGCAACGCAGTCTCGCGATCTCCTTCGTCGACAGGCCGTTGCGGACCATTGTGCTGATCGCGATCTCGACCGGTGTCAGTTGCACGTGATTGCGGCAGATCTGCGTCAGGTAAGGCGACGCGATCTCGTGGAGGCTCTGACGCAGCAACGTCACGTAGGACCGCTGGCGACCGGTGACTTCCAACTCCAGCTCAAATACAATCGGCATGATGATCTTCTGGATATTGGCGAGGATGGACGCTCGAATCTCACGTTTTTCCTCTTCCAGGCGGGACAGGACGGCGCGCAACGCGATGTTGGCCTCTTGCAGCGCCTGGTGCTCCGTTTGTATGGCTTTGTGCGCGGCGCGCAGATCGGCCTGGGCCTTCATGTGCATCAGCACACTGCCGACCCGTTCGGCCACGGCGCGAATCAGCGTGTACTCTTCCTTGAGGAAGGGGCCTTCGGCGCCCCCGGCGACGGCGCCACCATAGAAGACCTCCACGACCCCGATCTCCCGACCGTCGGCAAAGACGGTGGCGCTCAAACGGCACCGGCTCTCCTTGAATTCCGGCGTCACATAGCTCTTTCCGTCGCAGACGATCCGCGCGCACGCCTGCTCGGGGAACTGCCAGCTTCGAGGCAGGCAGTCGACGACGCCTTGCAGAAAGCGATCCTGGGAATAGAAGTGCGTTTCGCGCAGCGTCGCGATCGTGTACAGGCAGTCGAGCTCCTTGACGCGCTCTCGCAGGGCCAGTTCCAGTTCCGAGCGAGGGGCCCCTGACGCGGCGGCCTTTTCCAGTTCCGCGATGCGCCGCCGCAGTGCCTTGACCTGCGCCTGCAATTCCGCCTGGGTGGATTTTTTTGCCATCGCGTGCTACCCATCAAATACACATGGAATCAAAACGCTATCGAACGGACTTCTATCATCGTCGCTGAATTGCTTATGGTCAAGCAGTTTCTCCGTGCCTGCCTATGTAGACTATAAAAGCTTTTTATATAGGCGCTTATGGAGCATGAGGCGACCCGATATATTTGCCTGGCGGTGTGGATTGCCCAACATAAATGTGATATATATGGGTAATATATACGCACCAAATATGGCACAGTACATGTGCTATGAATGAGTATTCTATGCGACACTGGAAGGGGGCAGTGCGCTGCTACACTGGGGGACGATTCAAGCCGGCGTGGGGTCCCGTCCACGGGGCCGGGCCAGCGCGGCGTGGCAACTTCTGGATGGGAAGAGCATCATGATACCACAGCGAAGACGCACGGATCAGAGCCCTATCGAGATGCCGGACCCACGGCCTACGGTTGTGCCCTTCACTCCGCTGGTCGAGTTGGAGCATCTGTTGAAGGTGGCCGCTTCGGTCACGCAGGATGCCAACAAGGCTTGGGCGGACGTCTGGAAGGAGTTCAAGCCGCTGGTGACGCCGGGCGGGATGATTCGACCCGAGGCGAAAGAGGGATTCATACCGGCCTGTGGCTGGCCTGAATTCCTGGAGAGGCTCTGGCAGTTGAAATACTATCTGGATTCTGTCCAGCGGATTTGCAGCAAACAACATTAAGCGCGCCGCGTAACGCCGCGCCAGGCCCGGAGCAGATGACAGGCATCACCTCGCACCGCGGTGCCTCCGTTGTCTTCCCGTTGAAGAGGAGCTCTTATGTCGATAACGGTTTCAGCCAACGTCAAAGATCGGTCAGCCGTCGAATCGTCGGTCAACGCCTTTATGGATGAGGTGATTGCACGCGCGCCGGGAGAAACGGAGTTTCACCAGGCGGTTCACGAGGTGGCCAAGTCCGTGATGCCGATCGTTCAGGCGAACCCCGCCTACCGTCAGGCCCGGATCCTGGAAAGACTGGTCGTGCCGGAGATGGTGCTGATGTTCCGTGTCACATGGACCGACGACCAGGGCAACATCCACGTCAATCGTGGCTACCGCGTTCGCATGAGCAGCCTGATCGGTCCGTACAAAGGCGGGTTGCGTTTTCATCCGTCGGTCAACCTGGGCGTCCTGAAGTTCCTGGCTTTCGAGCAGGTGTTCAAGAACAGCCTGACGACGTTGCCGCTCGGCGGCGCCAAGGGCGGGTCGGACTTCGATCCGAAAGGGCGGTCCGACGCGGAGATCATGCGCTTCTGCCAGGCGTTTATGACCAGCCTCTACCACCATATTGGTCCTGATGTGGATGTTCCGGCCGGCGATATTGGGGTCGGAGGGCGCGAGATTGGCTACCTGTTCGGTCAATACCGCAAGCTGACCGGCCATTTCCACGGCGCTCTGACAGGCAAGAGCCTCAACTGGGGAGGCTCACGTTTGCGGCCGGAGGCGACCGGCTACGGCGCCGTGTATTTCGCCAATGAAATGCTGGCCCGGCGTGGCGAGAGCGTCGAAGGCAAGACCGCAACCGTTTCCGGCTCGGGCAACGTCGCACAATACACCGTGGAGAAGCTCAACGCGCTGGGCGCCAAGGCGGTTACCCTCTCGGATTCGAGCGGCACGATCGTGGACCCGGATGGCATCGACGACGAGAAGCTCGCGTGGGTGATGGAACTGAAGAACGTTCGTCGCGGCCGCATCGCCGAGTACGTCAAGCAGTTTCCGAATGCCCGCTACCTGGAGGGCAAGCGCCCCTGGAGCGTGCCGTGCGATCTGGCCTTTCCCAGCGCCACCCAGAACGAGGTCGACGAGAGTGACGCTCAGCAGTTGGTCAACAATGGCTGCTACTGCGTCAGCGAGGGCGCCAACATGCCTTCCACCCCACAGGCGGTGGATGTCCTCCAAAAAGCCGGCATCCTGTACGGGCCCGGCAAGGCGGCTAATGCCGGTGGCGTCGCGGTTTCCGGCCTGGAAATGAATCAAAACGCCGGCTGCATGAGGCGCTCGCGCGAGGATGTGGATGCCCAGCTCCAGGGGATCATGCGCTCGATCCATCAAAATTGCGTTCAGTACGGTTCTAACGGCGACGGCTTCGTCGATTATGTTCGCGGCGCCAACACTGCCGCCTTCGTCAAGGTTGCCGACGCCATGCTCCAGCAGGGCATCGTTTAGACGCTCGTGTTGGAGTGTCCCGGCATACCCAGTCTCTTAATGGGCATTGGGCGAAGGGCCTTGGGTTGAGGCAGATTCGCCTTCTCGGGGCGTCCGACCGGCCGCTGGTGGCAGTTATGCCCTTGGGCGTCGCCACAAACGGGCCCGGTCGGACGCCCCTCATTTTGTGGGTGCCGATGGCGAAAAATGCTTGCCTGCCGGACAGGGCCTGCATATACTACAAGTTTTAGCCAAGGCTGGAAGACCGATCTTCTCAAGGAGACCCGTCGGTGAAAACGATATTGCTCGACCACGTTGAGAGCGCGAGCCTCAAGAAAGAAACGCCGCATTTCGAAATCGGCGACACGGTGGATGTCCATTGCCGCATCCAGGAAGGGGACAAGACCCGCACCCAGATCTTTACCGGCACGGTAATCGCTCGCCAGGGCAGGGGGATCAACGAGAGTTTCACCGTCCGGCGGATCGTCAACAACGAGGGTGTTGAACGGAAGTTCCCCATTCATTCGCCCAACGTGCTGGATATTCGTCCGATCCGCAGTGGCAAGGCCCGCCGGGCCAAGCTCTATTTCCTGCGGGAGCGGACGGGCAAAGCCGTCAAGCTGGCCCACCGCCACAGCGACCATACGGTCACGAAATAGGCGTTTCCGGGCCCGCCAGCCGGGCGATCGACTGACATGGACAAGAGACAGGGGCCGCGTACCGTGCGGCCTTTTTTGTTGGCTTGGGAGCGGTCGCAAATGCTGTTGAACCGACGCAGGCTGTTGGCAGACCGGGCCCGGCTGGGCCGGTGGGGCGAAAAACGCTGCGAACGGTACCTCAAGGCCAAGGGGTTCAAGACCCTCGATCGGAATTTCGTCTGCAAGACCGGCGAGCTCGACCTGGTGATGGTCGATCCCGACGGAACCCTGGTGTTCGTGGAGGTCAAGACCCGTGCGAGCGAGGAATTCAGCCCCGCGGAGGCAGCGATCACCGGACGCAAGAAGCAGCGCATGACGCGCGCGGCCCGCTATTTTCTTGCGGTTCACGACATCCCGGACCGACCCTGCCGCTTCGATATCGTCACAATCATCCTGGGGTCATCCGGCCGACCCGAAATCCGTCACTACGAGAACGCGTTCGTGCCATAGGAGGTGCCCATGCGCACGGTGTGGAGTCGCTCACCTGTTATTGTCAGCGGACTGCTACTCGGTGCCTGTTGTGCCTGTGTCTCGGGCTATTCCGCCGGCAACAACGGCTGGCAACTCAACGCGCCCTTTCAGATGGAGGCCAACGCCGATTTGGTGTGCAAAGTCCACATCGGCCGGGTTCGCGACGTCGGCGCCGCGACCTCGCAGTTGTTCCCGGGCGCCCCGGAGGTCCGTCGGCGGATTGCGGAGGCGCAGGTTCTAGCGGTGATCAAAGGGAGTTGTCCTGCCTCCATCGCGATCGAGTTTCAATTCCCAGCCGACGACAATGCTTTCTGGCCCGACGCGATTTGCCGGCTGTACACGGAACTGAGATCGGGCGAGTCGTGCCTGGTGTTCCTGCACGGCTTCGACAGCCCTTACCGTCTCGGTCGCATCCAGAGCAAGGCGAGAGTCGTTGCGTCTCGCGTGCCCTACGATCTGGGTGAAGAACCCTTGCTGAGATTGCTGGCCGAGTTCCGGGCCGGTCTGACCTGCGCTGACGAGATGGTTCGCCTCCAGGCGACGGAGGAACTGGGATACCTCGGCGATGCGCTGATGAGACGGATCCATCCCTTTGAGATCGACGGTGGACGATCCCGGCCGCCGGCGGAGGCCCTCAAGCAGGCACGGCAGGCGATCCAACCGGTGCGTTCGTCCCCAGACCCTGTGATTCGAGCGGCAGCAATCATATCCAGCTTCCAGCTCGCCGATCCGCCCACTCTCGACGAAACGCTGCGCATCTTCCGTGCTGACCCAAACAGCTTCGGTCCGGCTGCCTCGGAAGCGAAATACGGGATCAGGGATTTCTGCGTCGCTGAGGTACAGAGGCGCCTTATCGAGATGATGGACGCGACGACGCGGCGTGCGATCAAGGACCTGAACACCGGCTCAACGATGGCCGGACCCGGTGGCCGACCTCTCTATCGGGGTGTGCCCGGCTTTCCCTACGCGCGGTTCTTTCGGGCGGCCTTGGCCATGGATGCCGTGTCGCGCAGCGAGCATATGCGTCGGGCCATCGCCAACGTGATCTGGATTCGATACGAAGAGGCCAGTGTGCCTGAGATGATCCTGCTGCTGGATGACCTGGTTCAGTCCATCCGGCGCACGGCGGTCTCTGCCCTGAACAAGTGCGTCAACCGCAATCTCTCGAATGAATGGGACCGGCGCACCTTCTATCAGATGGATGCTGTCTCAGGTCCGTCGGACAGGAAGCCTCCGGAACAGCGGCTCCAAGACTATGAGACCCACGAGCGGGAATACCTCCAATACTGGAAGAGCTGGTGGGCCGAGCGCCGCAATGAACCTGACGATGAGGACGTTGAACAGACACCGATGTCCAGGCGCGAAACGGAGTACTGACAGAAGCCGAGGTTGTTCGACATGGCGGGTCAGCCCCACGCCCGTACCGCCGGAAGCGGATTTGCCGGTGGTCGCTCAGCAACAGAGCCGTAACATCGAGTCGAGCCGGACGTCTATACTGAGTGACAGGACGCATCTTCTCTTGAGGACTGGACATGAAGTACCTGCCGGCTTTCTTTCTCGGCGCGGTCTTGGCGCTCGGGACGTTGGTTCTGCTGGAATTGAGCGGCGACCCGCGTGATGCGAGCCGCCAGGTGGCGGTCGAGAGCGTTCCGAATCTGGATCCTCGAGCCGTCGTCGTGCTTGAATACCTGGACCGGCGGCAGGCCGTCATCGGCACGACCAAGTGGACGCGCGTCGCCTTCGCGATTGGCGACGGCACGTTGCTTCTAACCGCAGCCCACTGCGTGGATGACTTCGAGCAGTCATCACGGCATCCGGTCTCGACCGACATCGTTGTCATAAGTCCTTACTACGGCGACGTTTTCGGCTTCGAGATCGTCGCGGTGGATGAGCAGGCCGATGTGGCGATTCTCAAGGCGCCTTGGCCGGCGCATCCGGCGCTGGCTTTGGCGAGCGAGGAAGAACTCGCGGCCGCGAAAGAGATCCTCATCGTCAGCCGGCCCCAGGCCGGACAGGTTGGCCGGATCATCTCCACCGAACTGCTGCCGGTTCTCGCGCCGAAGAACCCCAGCCCCAATGAGGCGGTTCAACTCAAAGGCACCAAGCAGGTCGCCAAGGGTTGGAGTGGTTCCGCGTTGGTCATCCCTGAAACCGGCGCCGTCGCCGGCGTCGTGACTCAACGGCGCACGCGCGGGTTCAGTCGGCTCCGGGCGCTATTGGGCCGGTCTGCCAAGCGCGATGCCTTGGGGTGCGGCGTCGGATCGATTCACGCCCTGCTGCGCCAACACGGTCTCGAATCTGTCGCCGCCCGACGTCCCCCGAAGCTCGAGCCAATCCCCGATGCCGAGCGTGGCTTCCTCCTGGCAATGGACTTCTTCGAAGCGACGATCAAGAACCAGGCGCCGAGACTATTCGAGTCGGCCCAGGAGCTGGCGCGTCTGAGGCCGAATTCCACCCAGGCCCATCTCCTGGCTGCCTTGGCTGCCACAGTCCGCGCCGGTGATCCCAACCTGTCCGAACAGGAACTCCTCGGCCAAGCGGAATCGAGCTATGAGAAGGCTTTGCAGGCCGATCCGAACAGCGCGCACGCGCACGCCGTGTATGGCAACTTTCTCATGAAGCAGGGACGCAGGGACGAGGCTCTGGCCCAGAGTGAAGCGGCTCTGGAGCTTGACCCGAACGATCGCCTAGCACTGTTGAACCGACTGAGCCTGCTGCCCTTCTCCCAGACGAAGGAGACGGTCGAACGGCTGATTCGGATCGACCCGAACGACCCCTACTATTGGTTTCATTACAGCAACTCGTTGCTCCACCTCAACGAGCGTCAAGCAGCGCTGGAGGCGGCCCAACGGGCGGTAGACCTCGATCCGAACGGCCTGTTCTACGGCGGTCTTGCCAACGCTCTTTCCGTGTTGGGCCGACTGGACGAAGCGGAGACGTACTACAAGCTGATGACCGAGCGGTGCAAGTGCCAGCAGTGCTGGTACAATTACGCCGCGTTCCTGGCAGCGCACCGACCCGACGATTTAAAAGCGGCCCTCCATGCTCTGAGCATGGCCGAAGCCAAAGCGAGCATGCGCAAGATCCCGCAGAAGAGCATGAACGCGCTGAAGCTTCAACTCCTGGAGAAGACCGCGCCGGCGCAGGCCGAGACATTTGCCCGCCAGTTGCTCGATGCTGCTCCCGGCGAAGCACTGTATTGGTCGCATCTGGCCGCGATCCTCAGGGCCCAGGAGCAGTTCGCCGAAGCGGTGGAAGCCGCCGCCAAAGCGGTGGAGCTCGATCCCAACGGACCTTACCGACCGCGGCTCGCCAACTGCCTGGCCAAGGCCGGTGACCTCAATGCGGCCCAGCGGGTATATGACGAGATGCTGGACCGTCACCCCGAGCGGCCGCGCTACTGGTACTGGTACGCCCAGTATCTGGCGGACTACTGTCCCGACCGCATCGATGAGGCACTGTCGGCGCTTGACGAGTCCGACAGTCGCCCCGATGCCGATCCCGCCTGGTCCGTGCCCGCGGCCGACCTAGCCAAGCTCAGGACGCGACTTGACGCGGGCGCTGCCGTTGCCCAATAATGTCAGGCGACGTGCGGATGGGCCTGGAGGAGCCGGACCGGCTAGCGGAAACCGCCGGGATGCAGCGACTGGATGGAGAGCCGATATGAGAAGCTGAGCCTGTGCCTGTCTCGTTCTTTCGACTATCCTGTGTCCTTGTCTCTGGGCTTCCGAGGTTGATCCGCGGGCGGTCATTGAAACCCTGCGCGATCAGATGAAGCAGCTCAAGACCCTTAAGGCCGAATATACGGTTGACTCGGTCAATGGGCCTTCGCGAACCCCGCAGACGGCGCGGGTGACGTACATCAAGGACAACGACAAGTTCTGCATCGTTGAGACCCGCACCGATCCCAACGGTCGCCAGGTCTTTGATCGCACCGTCTACGATGGGCTCGATGTCAAGCGATACCAGCGTGTCTCTGACGACAGGGGACCGGCCCAGGGGGCGATCCTACCCGCCGATCACCGGACCATCACGTTCACGGACAATGACCTGATGTCTGCCGCTGGTTTCAGTCTGATCCGGCCAGGTAGTGACGAGCGATTCGCGCAGCATGAGTTTGAATTCAGGGGTATCGAGGCCGGCGATGGCTGCGATTGCCTTGAAGTCGTCTTCATCGCACCTTCTCTACCCGGCCACCGGGCATTCAACTACGTGTGGATCGAAGTCACCGACGCGCGCCACGTGCTCCGCCGGCAGAAATGCCTGATCGACGACCGGCTCGGCATAGTGCTCTATGAGTTGCAGTACGGCTACGAGTCCCTGGCCGGCTACCCGTTCCCGACCGAGATCAGGTATCGACGGTACGACATCAATTCTCGCGGCTATCGGAGTCTGGACTACGAGAAGCTGATGCGCGTCCAGACCCTCCGGATCAATGAGCCTGTCGATCCCTGCGAATTCGAGTTCACGTTCCCGCCAGGGACGGTCGTCAACGTCGCGCCGCCAACGGTCAGTGCGGCCGAGCTGAAAGACCCCAGCCCGATGCGCCAGCCGGACCCGAGCGAGCTGCCTTTCGATCCCACCCTGACGCAGCCCGATCCCCGGACCGAGTTTTCCTTCGATCCGAACGAGGGTCTGATCTTCGTGCCGGTGCAGTTCGGACCGGGCGCCCATGATTTCATCGTGGATACAGGCTGCAGCCACACCATATTTGACTTGTCCTTTCGGCCCCAGCTTGGGGCCCCAGGCCCGATGACCGGCATGAGCACCCTCAGAGGGCGGGCTGCTGTGCAGGTCTTCGTTGCTCCCCGCGCCTTCGTGGGGCCGTTCAATATTGCCGACTGCAACGAAGTGAGGTGTGCAAACCTCAGCAGGTTCACCCTGTCGATTGGGCGAGACGTGCCCGGGGTGCTCGGCATGGACATGCTCAAGTCCCACGTCGTTC
Organism: Sedimentisphaerales bacterium; assembly: GCA_016927855.1. Classification (GTDB taxonomy): domain Bacteria; phylum Planctomycetota; class Phycisphaerae; order Sedimentisphaerales; family Anaerobacaceae; genus JAFGLV01. The sequence goes on along the minus strand of JAFGLV010000064.1, from coordinate 47,004 downwards.
GAGTGGATTTCGATCGGGGCCGAATGGCGTTCTTCGACGACGTGCAACAGGACCGGCGCGAGTGGGGAGAGGAATTCCCGCTCACCTACAACGACAACGGCATTCCACTGGTCAGATTGGCCGTTGGTGATCTCGGCGAGCATGATTTTGCGATTGATACGGGATATGCGGCCAGCGGCACTTTGGCGGAAGATATCTTCGCCCGAGTTGTTGCCGCGACCGGCGCTCAATCGGCCCCGACAGCTACCCTTACAGCGGCCGGCACAGTCGAGTCGAGGCAATGCCGGGCGGGACTCCTCAAGCTCGGGCTGTTCGAGTACAAGAACCTCGTGTTTGACGAGGCCAGTGGGACCGTTGTTGGCTTGGGATTTCTCTCGCGCCATACGGTGACGTTTGACTTCCCCAACGATAAGCTCTATCTCAAAGAAGCCAAGCGATTTGGCGCGTATGATGAAGTAGGCATGTGCGGCGTGAGTCTGATACGATCGGAGGCGAAGACCGTTGTCCACAGGGTCTGGGAGGGTGAGCCGGCGGCGAAGGCCGGGATCAAGGCAGGGGACGTGATACTCAAGCTGCAGGGCAGGGATGCGAATACGTATACCATGTGGGAGATCGGCCAACTGTGCCGCTCCGGCCACGGCAAGGAGATCACCCTGACCATCCAGCACGGCAGCGAGGTCAGAGATGTCGTAGTTGTGCTTGAAAGACAGATATGAACCGCTCGACGCATCGCCGGGAGAAGCAGTGTAGCGGTCTCACCTGGCGGGAATCCTGAGCACGCAAGAGAAGTATGCCGAAGCGGTTGAAGCCGTGAGCAAGCCTTCGGGAGAAGATCGACGAGGGGAACCGGCCGGGGCAAGATAGTGTGGAGGACGCAAACGACTTCCACCTGGATGGATCGCACCAGTCCCTCGTCTTGGTTGGCAGCGACGTCTCTTGCGTATAGGATAGGATGACAACGTTCAGAGTGCGGCTGAAAGGGCTCAGGCATGAGGAACGTGCTGGTATTCATCGCGGTCGGTGTCTTTGGGACCGTCGCTCTTGCCGATGAATGGAGGACGCCGACCGAGGCGGACTATCCAAGCGCCAATGGCCGGTATGTGGCTCATGTGACGCCGGCCAGGGATGCCCAGAAGCCACGCCTCGATGTGTTCGAGCTCCGAGCGACCGAGAGAATCGCGCGGTGGTCCTGTGAGTTGGCCAACCAGGTGGCTCCGGTGGAGGTTTACCTGTCCGACGACGGCCGGTGCGTAGCCACCTGCAACGAATGGCACAAGGTCGGCTACGGGGATTCCGTACTGGCTTTCTACGGGAAACAGGGTCTGATCGCGAGCTACTCCATGGAACAGGTCTTGCACCTGTCACCCGACCTGAAACCAGTGGATCTGTGGGGATTGATCCCTCATTCCGTCAGTTCCCGCTGGTGGGACCGCATCAGCATCAAGTTCTTCGACAGCCAGGCCGGCAAGCTCCGCTTCTGCATCTGGCTGCACCTGTTCGTTCGCTGGACGACCTGGGACCCGAGCACGGGCCGCGAAGTTGTGGTCGACGATACGATGACACAGCGGTGCAACGCCAAGGCGCGCCGGTGGGCACTGGAACAGATCGAAGCAAAGCAAGGTGGCGATTGTCCCTATGAATTTCTCGGCAAGCTCCGGAATCCGGAAGATCGCCCTCTGATCGAGCTGTTGTTGTCGGATGCGCGGTTCGGCGGCGTGCGACAGCGCACGGTCCAACTGCCCTCGTCCGGTACCGGGCCTGCGAAGCAACGCTTGGAGTCGTACGAAGCTTCGTCCTCGAACCGGTCCCTGGCCGAGCGGATACTCGCCCAATGGGACCGGAAGGACGGCAAGTCGGGTACTTCCTACCTGGGTCGAGTGGAGGGCACTGTCCGCCTGCCACGGACCGCCGACCCGAAGCAGGCGACGCTGTGGGTATGTCTCGTTCCCATCACAGTGGCCAAGGACCAGTGGCACGCCGCAGCGCCGGTCCATCGGCTGGTCGCTCCGTTTGGCGACGCCGTCTTCGAACGTGTCGAGATGGGCTATACCGAAATGTTTCCGTTTGCGATCTCGACGGTGACGCCAGGACAGTATTGGGTCAAGGCGGCGCTGGATAAGACCACGCCTCTTTCCACCATGCTGCTTCGAACTTACGTACCTCGGCCTGGCGACTATGAGAGCGTGGATTCGCCTGTCATGACCGTCCGGGCCGGAGGCACGCAGCACGCCTCTATCGATTGCACCCACAGAGTCGCGAATGGAACTGATTGATGCACATTGCCATTTGACGTTCGAGCCGCTGGACGCCGATGTCGACGGCGTTGTGGCGCGGAGTCGGCAGGCTGGCGTGACCGGCTGGGTCACGGTGGGAACCAGCCTTCGTGACAGTCGGCTGGCAGTCGAGTTGGCGGGGCGGTACGAGCGGATGTACGCGGCTATCGGCATTCATCCGCACGATGCCAGGGATGCCGACGAAGCCGCGATGGAGCAGCTCAGGCAACTCGCGCGACAGCCCAAGGTGGTCGCGATCGGTGAGACGGGTCTGGATTTTCACTACAACTTCTCGCAGCAACCTGACCAGAGGCGGGTGTTCGCGGCCCATCTGGAGATGGCCAAGGTGCTGGAGTTGCCTGTCATCATCCATAGCCGCAATGCGTTCGACGAGACGATCGAGATCCTGGACCGGCGTGGCGACGGACTCAAGGCGGTGGTATTCCACTGCTTCGGTGGGACTGCTGAACAGGCGAGATTGCTGTTCGCCAAGGGCTATTACATCTCTTTCACGGGGGTGGTTACCTTCAAGAACGCCGAGCAGACGCGCGAAGCGGCCAAGGTCGTGCCGCTGGATCGGCTGATGGTCGAGACGGATTGTCCGTACATGTCTCCGGAGCCGGTGAGGAAGCAGAAGCCCAACGAGCCGGCCCTGATGGTCCATACCGCTCGCTTTCTAGCGGAACTGAAAGGCGTCGAGATCGAGCGTTTCGCTCGCGCGACCACACAGACTGCTGCGACCTTCTTCGGTATTCCTCCGACGAGCCAGCGGTAAGATGGGGCGAGTGGGTTGTTCGGGTAAAACAGGGCTCGTAGTGCTGAAAGATACCAATATATCGGACTAATGTATTGTTTGGCCAAGTGTCCAAAATGGCCATTGGCAGCGTTCTCCGGGGTGCAAACAGCGGTTTGGCTTAGCTGATTTGACTTTGGCTCCGGCGGCGGCCTATATTTAATAGCCAAGGTTCTTGTGCCGTGGAGGCCGGCATCTGCCTCTGCCCGTACCCTCGATGGGGTGGAGGATCTCCGTGGAAGGCATTGATAGAGAAGGGCGCGCATAGCCGCTTATGCCAGGGATATTTGACTACGCTGCCATAGCCAGGGTGCAGCAAGCCAACGATATAGTCGACGTTGTCAGCGAGCACGTCAGCCTCAAGAAGAACGGGCGGGAGATGGTGGGACTCTGTCCATTCCACGAGGACCACAAGCCCAGCATGAACGTCAGCCCGACGAAGCAGATCTTCAAGTGCTTTGCCTGCGGTGCCGGCGGTGACGTGCTCAAGTTCGTCCAGATGCGCGAGAATCTGACCTTCCCGCAGGCGGTGGAACGACTGGCGGAACGTGCCGGCATTCAACTCGATACCGTCAGACGCGCGCAACCCCAGGCGACGAAGCAAGCCGGTGACGTCGACCCGAACATGCTGGCGCGCCTCAACGCCTGGGCCACCGAGTTCTTCAAACGCAGTCTGAGCGATCCAGAGAAAGGCGCCGTAGCGCGAGAATACCTAGCTTCGCGCAAGATATCGCCTGAGAGTATCGCGACGTGGCGTCTGGGCGTTGGACCGAACGTTGCGGATGCTCTGGCGAGAGCGGCCGCGGCCAATGGCAAGATACCGACACGCTTGCTCCAGCAGGCCGGCCTGACCGGCGCCAACGGCCAGGACCGCTTCGTCAACCGTCTGATGTTCCCGATCTCTGACGTGACAGGGCGGATCATCGGTTTCGGCGGTCGCACGCTCAGTGATACCGGCGCCAAGTACATCAACTCGCCGGCGACGCCTCTGTTCGACAAGAGCAACACGCTCTACGGGCTGGAACAGGCAAGACACCGAATCGTCCAGACCGGCACGGCGGTCGTGGTCGAAGGCTACACGGACGTCATCATGGCCCATCAGTTCGGTTGCACGAACGTGGTTGCGACCTTGGGTACGAGTTTCACGACTGGACATGGCCGGATCTTGCGTCGCTACGCCAAGCGCGTCGTTCTCGTGTTCGACAGCGACACCGCCGGGATGGAAGCCGCCAACCGGGCCCTTGAGGTCTGCCTGTCGCAGAAGCTGGATATCAAGCTGGGATTCGTTCCGGAAGGCAAAGACCCGTGCGAGTTTCTGCTGGCAGCCGGCAAGGAGGCGTTCGATCGCGTCGTGGAAGAGGCGACCGATGTCTTACAGTTCAAGTGGGACCGGTTGGCTGAGGTGTTCAAGAACGATGATTCCTTGGCCGGCCGCCGGGCCGTCTTGGACGAGTTGCTCCAGGCGGTCGCTACCGGCCTGGCATCGAACAACATCTCGGCGCTCGACAGCGGACTTATTGTGAACCGGCTCTCGAAAATCATTGGGTTGCCCGCCAGGGAGATCAACGCCGACCTGACCAGGCGCATGGGACGCGTTGCCAGGGTCGCCCGGTCCGATGCCGGCGAGGACGGTGGCCGGGCCATCGACTGGGGACAAGGTCTCTATGCGGCGGCGCAGCGGGAGGTCCTGGAGGTGCTGGTCAACGAGCCTGGTCTCTGCAAGACGCGGCAGCAAGAGATATCGGAGTCGCTGTTCGATGTGCCAGTGCTTCGCGCCGTCGCGGGCGTGTTATTGGACGTACTCAGATCCGAGGGGGATTTCTCGCTTAAATCCCTGCTGGCCCGTACCGAATCGGTGCAGGTAGCCGAATGTCTCGTCGAGCTCCAGCGGGTAGGGGAGGAGAAGGGCAACTATCGCTCCAGACTGGGGGACGCATTGGAGGTGTTGTCGCGGCGACGGGATCGCTCCAAGGTTATTGTGACCAACCGTGGGAGAAAAGACGCTGGGGCTGCCGAAACGGGCGACGAAGCCGTCGGTCGGCAGAACCCGCACAGCCTGGGCATACTATAGCCTGCAGGCGTGTCGTAAGAGCTTGCCAGATGAACTCTTGCGCGGATGCAGCCGTAGGTTAGCTGTTCCGATAAGGCGCTGGACCGCGCAGACGGTACCAGCAGGAAAAGGGTGATGATCTCGGGCGCTTGCGCTTTAAGTTCAGTGGAGTCCATATTGTGGCGAAAAAAGATGTGAAGTCAAAAAAGGCAGCAGATATGAATCAGACGCAAGTGACAGAACCGTCCGATGCCTCGAAGGTGCAGGACCCCGAGCAGTTGATCAAGACGCTCATTGCCAAAGGCAAGAAGCGGGGCTTCCTGACGTACGAGGAGATGAACGACGCGCTGCCGGATGAGGCGGTCAGCGCCAGTCGGCTCGAGCGTCTGCTGGCCACCCTGGACGAGATGGGGATCAGTCTCATCGACGAGAGCGACGCCGAAGCCCGCCAGGCCCAGAAGGCCGACGAAGGCTTCGAGGAGGACGCGGCACCTGCGTCCGAGGAGCAGGAACCGGAGGAAGAGGAGGCGGAGGAAGAGGAAGAGCTGCTCGAGAAGGAGTTGGTCGAGGGTGAGGTTTCGCGCCGGATCGACGACCCCATTCGGATGTACCTGACGCAGATGGGGCAGATTCCGCTGCTGACCCGCAAAGACGAGATTTCGCTGGCTCGGAAGATCGAGATCGCTCGGATGGCGTTCCGTCGGAAGATGCTGCAATGCGACTATTGCGCGCGCAACGCTGTCGAACTGCTCCAGCAGGTCTATGACGGTTCCATGTCGTTCGACCGGACGATCAAGACGGGGACGACGCCGCTGACCGCCAAGAGCGTGATTCGCAAGCGGATGGTGGCCAATCTCAAAACGGTCACGGAGCTTCTCGATATCAACCAGACGCTTTTCAAGAAGCTCAACGACGCACCCGACAGGGACGCGCTAAAGGCTGAAGCCAAGCGGCTGCGCCGCAACCGCCGCAAGGTCGCAACGCTGCTGGAGGAGTTGAGCCTGCGCACCAGCCGGATCCAGCCGATGAAAATCAAGCTGCACGGCGTCTGCGAGAAGATGCGCCAGCTCGAAGCCACCATCGCCGCCGGCGTCACCAGCCTCATGACCGCCGACGATATCGAAGCCGCCAAGCAGGAATTGGCCGGCTTGAACGAACTGGTCCTCGAGACGCCCGACCTGTTGGAGAAGAAGCTGCGGGCCATGGAACGCGTTTTCGGGCAGTACGAAGATGCCAAGCGGACCCTCTCCAGCGCCAACCTGCGTTTGGTGGTCTCCATCGCCAAGAAGTACCGCAACCGCGGCCTGAGCTTCCTCGACCTGATCCAGGAAGGCAACACCGGTCTGATGCGAGCGGTGGACAAGTACGAGTACCGTCGCGGCTACAAGTTCAGCACGTATGCGACCTGGTGGATTCGCCAGGCCATCACACGTGCCATCGCGGACCACGCGCGGACGATTCGAATCCCGGTCCACATGATCGAGACGATGAGCCGCATCCGCAGCGCCTCGAAGGTCTTGCACCAGGAACTGGGTCGCGAGCCGACGATCGAGGAGATTGCCAACGAAGTCGGCATGACGGTGCAGGAGACGCGCCGGGTACTCAATATTTCCAAGCACCCGATCAGCCTGGACCGTCCCATCGGCGACAGCGAGGACTCCTACTTCGGCGACTTCATCGAGGACGACGATGTCGATTCGCCGGTGGCGTCGGCGACGCAGGAGATGCTCAAGGAGCGCATCGACATGGTGCTCAAGACGCTCTCGTACCGCGAGCGCGAAATCATCAAGCTGCGCTACGGTATCGGCGACGGCTACACCTACACGCTCGAAGAGGTCGGTCGCATCTTCAAGGTCACGCGCGAGCGTGTCCGCCAAGTCGAGGCCAAGGCTATCCGCAAACTCCAGCACCCGGTCCGGGCTCGCAAGCTCGAAGGCTTCCTCGACCACAAGTCGGCATAACTCGTATCTCGTAACTCGTATCTCGTGCCAGCGCGCCGCCAGGTACGTCGGGCGGTTGCGGTTGCGATGCTCGTTTCGGTTGCGTAGGGCGTGCAGCGGTGCCGCTCGACGCAACCTCTCGACGTAACGAGCCGCGCAACCGCAACCTCGAGACGACGGTGGCGAGATACGAGATACAAGATCCCCTACAGGCGTATCCTCGCGCCGAACATATAGATCGGTCCGCCGAGATCGAAGCCACCGTCGTCTTTGCCGAAGTCGTATTCGAATTCGAAGAGGAGCTCAACGCCCGAGGTGACCGGCACGCTCACACCGGCCGTGATGAAGGGAAAGAACCCGTCGGCCAGGGTGTCGGTATCGCTGGCGTAGTCGGCGTAGGTGATGAGACTGCCCGGGAAGAAGGGGTCTTCCGTGGTGACGTAGTATTCGTCGTCGTACGAGTCGAGGAACCAGTAGTAGCCGAGACCGCCGCCGACGTGAGGTCGAATCTGCGCGTCCTGGCCGAACGGGTACAGGCGAGCGCCCAGCCGAACATCGATCACGGAATAATCGCCGGAGAAATAGTCCTCATACAGCGCCCCATCGATCTCGTAGATGTCGGCGATGTCGTAGCTGCCCAAAGGCGAGCCGCCGACCGAGAGGAAGAAATCGGCATGCTCATCCGCCAGCAGGGCGCTGGCGATCTCCGCCTCGACCCGCACGCGGGTCGTCTCCTGGCCGTCGATGGGACTGTCGAGCGTCTGAGCGCCGACCTTGATGCCAATCCCGGCACCGGTGTTGGCCTGCACGCTCGCGGTCATCCAGCCGAGGATCAAGACCGCCGCTCCGATCGCCATCAGTTCTGGCCTCCACGGGACACGTCGGGTGTCGCCGTCACTATCATTTGGGCCTTGGTTTGCTTGTGTCCGGCCTTCGCAGATAGACTGTCTCTTCGCCATGATCTGGACCTCCATCACAGAATCGAACGCCGCCGAAAGACACGACTGTTGCCCTGTCTGTTCTTACAAGGCCGCAAAGGGCGACCGGGTAACGAAATCCGTAGATTCCGGCGTGTTTCTCATCGGCTCGACCCGATGGTTTTGCGTTAACCTCGTGCCCATCTGTCGAGTATAATACCTGCCGATCGACGGTACCGAGCGACATGGATGGCTGCGAATCGGTGAAGGCGGCAGATGAAGAAACGGATCGGCATCTTGACCAGCGGAGGGGACTGTCCCGGCCTGAATGCGGCCATTCGAGGTGTCGCGCGAGCGGCGCGCAGCTACTTCGGCATTGATTGCATCGGGTTTCGCGATGGATTTCGCGGCCTGGTGCAAGATCGCACGTTCGAGTTGACACCCGATGTCCTGTCGGGCATTCTGACCGACGGCGGGACGATCCTGGGCACCAGCCGGGACAAGCCGCACCGGATGCCGGCTGATTACAGGGTTCGGGACATGACCGACGCGGCGGTCGCTACCTACCGCCGGCGTGAACTGACTGCGCTCGTCTGCATCGGAGGCGGAGGCACGCAGAAGAATGCCCTGAAGCTCAAGGAAGCCGGTCTCAACGTCGTGATGTTGCCCAAGACCATCGATAATGACGTGGCTCTGACGGATGTATCGTTCGGGTTCGACACGGCGCTGAACATCGTCACCGAAGCAGTAGACCGGCTGCACTCGACCGCCATGAGCCACCAGAGAGTCATCGTGGTCGAGGTCATGGGCCACCGTGCGGGCTGGCTGGCGCTGGGTGGTGGCATTGCCGGAGGTGCCGACGTGATCCTGATCCCGGAGATCCCCTACGACGCGGAGATCGTCGCCGGCGCGATCGAGCGTCGGGCGCACGCCGGCAAGACGTTCAGCATCGTCGTGGTGGCGGAAGGCGCCATGTCGAAGTCTCAGGCAAACGCGGTGGCAAAGCTGGTGGCTGCCAAGGGTGCGGCCCAGAAGAAAGCCGACAAGAAGACCGCGTCTGTCCGGCTCGATGCCTTCCACGCCGAGCACGTCAATCACACCGTGGATTTGACGCATCGGCTTGAGGAACTGACCGGTCTCGAAACCCGCCTGACCATCCTGGGCCATCTCCAGCGGGGCGGCACCCCGTCAGCGGCCGACCGCATCCTCGCGACGCGTCTGGGCACCGCGTGCGCCCAGGTCCTGAGCCAACAGACTTACGGCGTCATGGTCGCGGCGCGCGGGCGCGGCTACGAGCTGATTCCGTTGGCCGAAGTTGCCGGCAAGAAGAAACTCGTGACTCTCGATTATCCGTGGGTCCAGGCGGCGCGCCACGTCGGTGTCTGCCTGGGCGATGAGTGATACGACGTACCTCGTGAAGCGTGAAGCGTATCTCGTCTCTCGTCGCGCGTCGCTCGAGAGGCAAAGCGGTTGTTCGAGGGACGAGCGACCAGCGACGAGCGACGAACGAGGCCCGCTTCACGCTTCACACGATTGAAAGGGGAACCATTCGATGTCACAGACATACCGTCGCAACGAGTCAGATGAAGAGACACCGTCGCTGAGCCGCCGTCGTTTTCTGGCGGGTGCCGCCGCCGCGTCGTTCGTATTGGCCACCCCGGGCGCCGTACGCACCTACGCGGCGAATTCGAAGGTCAACCTTGGCCTGATCGGCTGTGGCGGACGAGGAGGCTGGATCGCCGACCTGTTCGTCAGGCACGGCGGGTTCAATGTCACCGCGGTCGCGGATTACTTCCCGGACCGGACCAATGGCGTCGGCGACAGATTCAACGTTCCCGCCTCGCGTCGGCACACCGGATTGTCGGGCTACCGGAAGCTCCTTGAGCAGGTCGATGCGGTGGCAATCGAAAGCCCGCCGTATTTTCATCCCGAGCAGGCGGCCACGGCCGTCAACGCAGGCAAGCATGTGTACCTCGCCAAGCCGATTGCGGTCGATACCGCCGGCTGCCTCAGTGTCGCCGACAGCGGCAAGCGCGCCTCGGAGCAGAAGCTTTGCTTCCTCGTGGATTTCCAAACGCGCGCCGATCCCTACTATATCGAAGCCTTACGCCGCGTCCACGAAGCCAAGGCCATCGGCGCCTTCGCCTTCGGTGAGGCCAACTACCAGGAAGGCGATCCGTTCGGCCGCATGGTCGAGACTTGGCAGGCGGACCCGCAGAATCCGGAGAACCGCCTCCGCGCCTGGGGTCTGGACAAGCTCCTCTCCGGCGACATCATCACCGAGCAGAACATCCACACGCTCGACGTGATGAACTGGATCATGGGCCAGCCGCCGATCCATGCCGTCGGCACAGGCGGCCGCAAGTATCGGTCCGTCGGGACCTGCTACGACACGTTCAGCGTCCTGTTCCAGTACCCCGACCATGTCGGCGTCACCTTCAACTCGCGCCAGTTCGAAGGTCACGGCAGCCAGCCCGAAGGCATTCGCAACCGCATGTTTGGCGACCAAGGCGTCCTCGAAACCGCCTATGGCGGCCAAGTGATTATCCGCGGCCAGAACTTCTACCGGGGCGGCCGATCACCCGGCATCTACGAGGAAGGCGCCGTAGCCAACATCAAGACCTTCCACGACAGCATCACGGCCGGCAAGTTCGACAACCCGACCGTCGAGCCCAGCGTGCAGAGTAACCTCATCACGATCCTCGGCCGGACCGCCGCGTATGAGCAGCGTCTCGTTACCTGGTCCGAACTTCTCGCCAAGAAGGAGAAGCTCGACGCCGGCCTCAAAGGGCTAAAGGCGTGAATGCGTAGATGCGTGGAATTAAGGCGGGAGGCTGGAGGCGGCAGGCCGGAGGCGCCTACCGCCTGCGGCCTACGGTCTGCGGCCTTGCCTTTCACGCTCTCACGCTGCGGGGGTGGCATTATGGCCGATTCGGGATACGTGCCGTCAGGATCAGGAAGATCGCGCTGTTCTCAGCCTGCGTAGCCCCGACGATCGTGGGCATGCCGGTGATGACTGTGGCGGCGCCGTTCCAGGACCACGATACCGTATCGGGAGGTGCTTCGTCGTTGTCTTCGCGGTTGCCGCGGAAGCCGGAGTAGCTGAACTCGTACTCAAGCACGACCGCGTTCGGCGCGACGATGGTCGGCTGGACCTGGAAGGTCCGGCCGGATTCGTAAGGCGTGTAGTCCACGGTCTGCACCTGACCCTCACGGGTGGGAACCATCCGGGCACGAGAACGGTATATCGTCTCGCTCTGCCTGACGCGCCCTCGCGCGGAGCGATGGACACCTGAAGCCTTGGTTCCGGTGATGACCGTCGCCTTTTCGGGTGACTTGAGGCAGGTGAGGATATTTTCGACGGACACGGCGCGAGGCGCTTGGCCGAGCGGGCTGACCCTCAGTTCATAAAGTGCGGCCAGCTCGACCTTTACGACGTATGCTTCGACCAGGACGCCGACGTTTGCGTAAGGGTCTTCCGCCTGCGGCTCAGCGCCGCGCTCTCGGACGATGGTAGGCCGGGCCGGCCTTTGCGACGCGGCCGGGCTGCCCCCGGCCAAGACAATCGCTGCTGCGAGCAGGCAAATCGCAGCCAGGCTCAGTTTCGCGTGCTTCGTCATGGTTCTTCCCTTTCACAGGTTGCTCACTTGACGTTTGCATCGAATCCGCAGCCCAGTGGCGTACACAGCCGTATGTGTCAGACGTTCGGCGGCCAATTCCGTTACATCTTTTTGGGATGCACCTGCCGGTGTACCCACTTGACCTCGGCGCGCTTCAGTCGCGCGTCCGTGCAGTCCACTGCAGCGGGTCGAGCCGGTAGTAGTCGCGCAACTCCTCGTAGAGCTCGGGATGTCGCTTCTGCATCTGCCGGGGCTTCTCGAAGAACGTCTCAGTAGCGACAGCGAAGAACTCGGCCGGGTGCGTCGCGCCGTACTTGCTCATCACCGAACGCCGTCGAGCTTCTCTGCTCTTTTGCAGTGCCGCGTACTCCTCGCCCAGCACCCGGGCCCAGGCGGTATAAGCGGATCGACGCTCCAGGACCGGCGCGCCGTCGGCAACGCCGTCCTCCTGATCGAGTTGATGCGCAAACTCGTGAAACACCACGTTACGGGCATCCGCGATATTCGAGGCGCCGCCAGTGACGCTGTTCCAGGCCAGCACGACCGGCCCATTCTGCCAGGATTCGCCCAGGCGGACGCTGTGGTCGTCGATCGCAATTCGACCGTCGGAAGAGAGGGTCTTGGCGACATAGGTGTCAGGGTAGACCAGGATGGTGCGGAGCTTGCGGAAGCAAGTGGTTTTGCGATTCAACAAAAGCATGCACGCCTGGGCCGCGATGGTAACGCGGATCGTGTCGTCGATTTCCAGGCCGCCACAGCCCTCGAAACGCTTCTCGTCCAGGAAGATGTGGATGAGGCCGTGAAGCTCTTGTTGTAGCGCCTGGGGCAAGCGACCGTAGAGAGGGACGTTCTTCTCAACGATCCGCCGCCAGGCCTCGGGAAAAGGCACCGCCATGAGGCGCTGGCGTCTGGCTTGGCGCAGCAAAGGCCTGGCGACCAAAACGACCGCTGTCAACAACGCGCCGGCGAGGGCCAGTTCAACGTAAGGCATGTCAGTCCTTCCTCGCGCGGACAGCGCGGTTGCCTGACCTACAGCTTGGCGCCACAGAACTTGCAGTACCTCGCGTCGGCGTCGTGCCCTTCGGCGCTGCATTTGGGGCAGGCCTGCGTGGTGGTGGCGGCGCGGCTGGCTTGCGACAGTTCGACCGTCACGATGCCGGTTGGCACGGCGATGATCGAATAACCCAGGATCATCACGATCGCGGCCAGGAACTGCCCCAGGCTCGTTTGAGGGGAGATGTCGCCGTATCCGACGGTCGTCAGCGTAACGACGGCCCAGTAGACGCTGGCCGGGATGCTGGTGAAGCCGTTCTCGGCGCCTTCGATAACGTACATCAGCGCTCCGATGACGACCACCAGCGTCAGGACCACAAAGAGGAAGACGAGAATCTTGCGGTGACTGGCGTACAACGCCTGCTTGAGAACGCCAGCCTCCTTGATATGGTGGCCCAGCTTTAGGACCCGGAAGACTCTCAGCACGCGCAGGACGCGCACCACCGCCAGATAGCGACTGCCATAGATGACGAGACTCAGGTACGTCGGGACAACCGCCAACAGATCGACGATACCGAAGAAGCTCACGGCGTAGCGCAACGACCTGCCGACGCACAGCAGGCGCAGGATATATTCGATGGTGAACAGGATCGTGAAGAGCCACTCGCCCGCGTAGAGCCAGTCGCCGTGCTGCTCGCGAATCGAGCGGACGCTGTCGAGCATCACCGTCGCGACGCTCAGCAGGATCGCGACGATCAGCGCGAGGTCGAAGGCCTTGCCCGCGGGCGTATCGGCCTCGAAGATCACCTCGAACAAGATGTCCCGCCATTGGCGGCCTTGCCTGTCAGCTACTGGCTTCATGCGTGACCTTTCCGCCTGCGTCATTCGACCGCCCTCGGCCGAGATCAGAAACCGAACGCGGCGCCAAATTGCATCTATCGGATACTATAGGGTTTGGCGGGGTCGTCAAGCGGGTTCTCCGTACAAGGCAAGAAAGCCCGCTTGGCACAACACACTGCCTTCCGGCCGCCATTCCGGCTCGACCTGGATCAGTCGGAACAGAGGTGGCGTATCCAGCCGCTGTTGCAGGAGGAGCGCCTCAGGTTTGGTTTATGCGGCGTTACCACCGGCAGGAGACGTGCCTTGTTTAGGTAGATGGAACCTCGCTATCAAGGACGTCGGAATGAACCTGGTGCTGATTATCCTGGAAATCGCGGTGCTGTTGAGCATCGCTATCGGTGGCAACCGTGGAAGCACGGAGTGATAGAATCACGCGGTCGTCCTGGCCACAGTTCCGACGCTCCGTCATTCCGACCTGTCAGGGTCCCCCTCTGGGAAGTACATAGCATCGCCGAACCTCCGGGCCGCATCCTGCCTGATGTACTCCATAATCGAAGCGAAGTGTAGCGCCGGCTCAATACGCTTCTTCCTGTCCTTGCGATTGGGGTAGACGATCTTCAAGATCTTGCCTTTCTCCAACTCGCGCGGCTCGATCTCGAACTTGACGGAGAAATCGTATGCCGAGAGGAAGTCGAGACTGGGGGCTGGGTATGATTGAGGTTCTGCGTCTGGACACTCCGGCAAGTCAGGGACCACCGAAGCGGTCACCATACCGTCGTCGAGGCCGATGTCGAGGTTCCGCTTTCTGATATCGACGAGAAACAGGAACTCACCGGTGTACCACGTGCCTTTGACTGCTTTGGCGGCGCGGATCGCGACGTCTCGGGGCTGGACGCCGAGCCGGTGCAGCTCGGCCTCCAACGCCACGGTCATAGCTTCATTGTAGGGTCGCGACGCGTCGCGCATTGCCTCGACCGCCAGGCGGGTGCCCACGAGATTAGAAAAGGTGTCCTCCCAGGAGAAGGCTGAGGGAAATTCCGGATACCACGGCGTGGGGCGGTAACCGAACCACGTCACGATCTCGTGCCAGGTCAGCGCGTTGAACGCGAGGTATTGGCCCAGCGGGATCGAGACCTCGCGCGCGATGCGTTCCTTTTCCTGCGGCGCGAGCTGTTTCCAGCCCGGCGGATAATCGACGGTCACGTAGTAGCGCGTCGGCTCCCACAGCTTGAACGAGAACTTCGTATCGCCTTTATTGAGTCTGGTCAGCGCCTTGCCGGCGAGATAGGCGGTCCAATCGGCGGCCTTGCGCACGTGCGGCGTATCGATATGGCCGCCGCGACAGGTGTACAGCATCCCGTCCTTTTCCCTACGCCCGGTGGCGTAATCGTGCTCTCCGAGATTGTCGGGATGGGCCCAGACGGTGCCCACGGAAGCGGTGGGATAGCAGGACATGCGGATGCGCGGAGAGTTCAGACTGTCCTTGAAGCCCAGCCAAGTGGCCGGATGACTGCACCCGGCCACCAACGTCGCCGGCGCGCCGGCCAATACGCCGGCGCAACAAATCCGAATTCCGAAGCACGAAATCCGAAACAAGCACGAATGTCCAAAGGCTCGAAATTCAAGACGCCGCCCTGCTCCGGCGCGAGCCGTTTCGGACATTGGGATTTCGGTCATTTGAATATCATCCTTCATCGATGGCACACCCTACCAGACGAGCCCCGGCCCTTCAAGGCCCGATCGTATCTCGTCTCTCGTTCTTCGCGAGCCAGGCTGGAGGCGGCAGGCCTTAGGCGCCTATCGCCTACGGCCTACGGTCTGCGGCCTTGCGACGAAATACGAGATACGAGCAACGAGATACGCGCCTGGCCTTGGCGACAGGCGTAGCGGCCAAATTGCTGGATCGAAGCATTGAAATCGAGTGCTCCTTTGGGGTATGGTGAACACCCTCGGGTCTGCGAGCGTCGCTCGTGAAGTCAGATAGAACACGTTGGTCTATGGAGCCTCCTCATGAGAAACCACGTCAATCGGGACAGGATCGGGCCTATCAGGCGTGGTCCGAGCGTCTTGCTGCTAATCATCTTCCTGTTTGGAGTTCCGCCTTTAGGCGGGTCAGAGGAAGACCGCCTAAAGACGGAACTCCGAACAGAAGCGAACTCCGTCGTGACGGTCACCTTGAATCTGAAGGAGACGGCACAGCCGATCCGCAATATCGGCGCCTCAGGGTGCTGGTATTCTGAGAACATCGGTCGGTATTGGCCTGAGGCCAAGAAGGAGCGTATCGCCGAACTGCTGTTCAGCCGGGAACTGGACGCGAGCAGGTCACCGCGAGGCATCGGTCTTTCGGCCTGGCGGTTCAACATCGGCGGCGGGACCGCCGAACAGGGCCAGGCCAGCGGGATTCGCGACGCCGACAGGCGAGTCGAGTGTTTTCTGGATGCCGACGGCAACTACGATTGGAGCAAGCAGGCCGGGTACGTCTGGTTCGTGAAGCAGGCGCAGGCCTACGGTGTCGAGGACCTGATCGCCTTCAGCAATACGCCGCCCGTCTTCTTCACTCAGAATGGGTACGGCTTCAAGACTGACAGGGACGTCCTGAGCAATCTCCGTCCCGACAAGGTGGTCGCGTTCGCCGAATTCCTGGCTGCCGTGGTCAAGCACTTCGACGAACAGGGTCTGCACTTCGACTATCTGAGCCCTGTCAATGAGCCCCAGTGGGATTGGAGCAACACCCCGGGAAGGGCCTCGCAGGAAGGCTGTCCTTGGCAGAACGAGGAGATTCACCGTCTCGTCAAGGCGCTCGATGAGGCGCTGACAAAGACCCGGCAGAATGCGAAGATCCTGCTCCCTGAAGCGGCCAGGCTGGATTTCCTCTATAAGCAAGATGTTCCGGAAGCAGACTTGGGCAAGTCGCGCCAGATCGCGGCCTTTTGGAGCCCGAACAATCCCCTCTATCTGGGCGGTTTCAGCCACGTTTGCCGTTACGTCGCCGGGCATAGCTACTTCACCGACAACGGGGACGGGCAACTCCTCTCGACCCGGCGCGATCTGGCGCAGGCCATCGCTCGAACCGACCAGAACCTGGAGTACTGGCAATCCGAATACTGCCTCCTGGGCAACGGCTACCGAGACGGTAGGCGGGGTCGACCGAGTGAAATGGACCATGCGCTATTTCTGGCCAAGGTGATTCACCATGACCTGGTCGTAGGGCAGGCGACCGCCTGGCATTACTGGAACGCATACGAACCTGGTCGTGCCTCTTCGCCGCGTTACTACCTCATCGCCCTGACGCCTGACTCCGACCGGAGGGACGGCCAGTTCGCCGCTACCAAGTGTCTCTGGGCTTTGGGACACTACAGTCGTTTCGTACGTCCTGGCATGAAGCGCCTCGTGGTCGCCAGGAGCGACGGACTCTCCGACGAACAGGCGGCGCAGCAGGTGATGATCTCGGCTTTTGCCGACGAGCAGACCGGCAAAGCCGTCGTGGTAATTGTCAACTACCGCGATGCCGACGTGACGTTGGACATCGACGCGACGGGATTCCCGGCCTCTGCTTCGGCGCAGAAGCCTGTCGTGTATACCACCAGCGCCACATCCGACGAGAACATGAAGGCGCGGCCCCTGGATTCCCTCGATTCGGAGGTGGTCTGTGCGCCGCGCTCCATCATGACCGTGACATTCTGAGAATTGGAGAAACACCAGATGAACAGAGTATCGATAGCGTTTCGCAGTGTTCTATTGGCAGCAGTCCTGGGGCTCGCCTCCGGATGTGCAGCCTTCGGTGGATCGGCGCCGGCGAACGAGGAATTCTCGGCGTACCTGTTTGCCTATTTCACCGGGAACGGGCCCGGCGAGGAGCAGATTCGCTTTGCGATCAGTGAGGATGGGTTCGACTACAAGGCGCTGAACGGCAACCAGCCGATCATCGACTCCAAGACCATCAGCACCTCCGGCGGCGTGCGCGATCCGCACATCCTGCGCGCCGCAGACGGCAAGACCTTCTACATGGTCGCGACCGACCTGTACGTGCCCCAGATGGGATGGAACAACTACGCGATAGTCCTGATGAAGTCCACCGACCTGATTCACTGGACCTCCTCGGTGGTCAACATTCCCCAGACCTATCCGGAGCCGTTCGGCAACGTCAATCGGGTCTGGGCGCCGCAGACGATCTATGACCAGGCTACCGGCAAGTACATGGTCTACTTCTCCATGAAACAGGGTCGCGATCCCGATGTGATCTACTACGCCTATGCGAACGAGGACTTCACGGGTCTCGAAGCGGCGCCGAAGCAACTGTATTTCCCGCCGGCCGAGAGCAATACGCGCGCCTGCATCGATGCTGACATCATCTACAAGGATGGCAAATACCACCTGTTCTACAAGGCCGAAGACGGCGATCCGGGCATCAAGCTGGCGACCTCTGACCGGCTGACCGAAGGCTATGCACTCTACAGCAACCGGCGCATCGACAGGTCCCGCAATCCGGTAGAAGGGTCCGGAATCTTCAAGCTCAATAACAGCGACGACTACATCCTCATGTACGACGTCTATACGCGAGGAAGCTACCAGTTCACCCGAAGCTCCGACCTGCTGAGCTTCGAAGTGATTGACGATGACATCACGATGAACTTCCATCCGCGTCACGGGACCGTGATGCCGATTACCGGTGGAGAGCTTGCCCGTCTGATTCGCCAGTGGGGTTCGCTGGCGGACTTCGCGCCGCAGGTTACGTCCGAGCAGGTCAAGGTTCGCAACGTTTCGATCGACGCGGCCGGCCGCACCGTGCGCCTGCCGGTGAAACGCCAGACGGACCTGAGCGAGCTGGATCCGGGCTTTGAATCTTCACGCTGGGTGACCGTGGCGCCGAAGGGTCCGCAAGACTTCTCCAAGGGTCCGGTCGACTACTCCTTCAGTCTGGCCGGCCAGGAACCGGTCGTTTTCAAGGTCAGCGCCGTCGATGACCACAATCCGGTGCTGGATGGCTACTACGCCGATCCGGACATCCTCTATGCCGAAAAGACAGGCAGGTTCTACATCTATCCCACCAGCGACGGGTTCACCGGCTGGTCGGGAACCTACTTCAAGGCGTTCTCCTCCGAGAACCTGGTGGACTGGACGGATGAAGGGACCATCCTCGACCTCGAGACGGACGTGAGCTGGACGAGCCGCAACGCCTGGGCGCCCTGCATTATCGAGAAGAAGATCGACGGACAATACCGCTACTTCTACTACTTCACCGCCGCGCAGCGGATCGGCGTTGCGGTCTCGGACAGCCCGGCCGGGCCGTTTAAGGACAGCGGCCAGCCTCTGATCGACAGGCGCCCAAGAGGCGTACGTGGCGGTCAACAGATCGATCCCGACGTGTTCGCCGATCCGCAGACCGGCAAGAACTACCTGTTCTGGGGTAACGGCTACCTGGCGGTTGCCGAGCTGAACGACGACATGATCTCGATCAAGCCGGACTCTATTCAGGTCATCACGCCCGACAGGAGCTTCCGCGAAGGGGCGCACGTCTTCTATCGCAAGGGGACCTACTACGTACTCTGGTCCGAGGACGATACGCGCAGCGAGAACTACCGCGTGCGCTACGCGACGGCTCCGACTCCGACCGGACCGCTGAATATCCCCGAGGACAACCTGGTGATTGCCAAGGACCCCGAGCGGGGCATCCACGCGACCGGACACAACTCCACGATCCAGGTCCCCGGCACAGACGAATGGTATATCGTCTATCACCGCTTCACCGTCCCCGAGGGTATCCGGATGGGCGGCTCGGCGGGTTTCCATCGCGAAACCTGCATCGACAAGCTCCAGTTCGACGACTCCGGCAAGATCGTGCAGGTCCAACCGACGCTCGAAGGGATCGCGCCGATCGCCGTGCCGCGCTGACCGGGAAAGTAAGTGCAATGGGGATTGGCCCGGTGGCGTCTGTTATGGTATCATGACCGCCGGTTTTGGTACGTTGACAGGCCGGCGTAGGATGGGCTTTAACCCATGCTGGGGCTCCGCCGAGACGTCTCGTCGGCATGGGCTAAAGCCCATCCTACACGAGTCAACCTAGTGGTAGGCCCACAGTCTCGGAAGAACCCATGTCCACAAGGGAGGTCGCCATGGAGCAGAGAGTTTTCACCATCGTGTTGTTGGGGATGTTGTGCAGTTTTCCAGTACTGGGCGAAAGACACGACGCGGCTGTCGGTGCTTTTGAAGAGAAGCTTGTGCTGGCTCAGCCGCTGCCTTTGAGTAGCGTCCGGCTGACCGGCGGGCCTCTCAAGCAGGCCCAGGATGTCACTGCTGAGTACCTGCTGACGCTGGAGCCTGACCGGATGATGGCGGGCTACCGCCTGCGGGCTGGCCTGGAGCCGAAGGCTGAAGGCTACGGCGGCTGGGACGCCGTTGACAGCCGCCAACTGACCGGTCATATCGCCGGCCACTATCTCTCGGGGATCAGCTACATGTACGCGGCGACCGGCGACGAGCGCTTCAAGCAGCGCGCCGACTACCTCGTCCGCGAAATGAAAGAGGTTCAGGACAAACGCGGCAACGGCTACCTGGGCGCGATCATTGACCGCAACGGGACCGACGGCGCCGAGATCATGAGACAGGTCTCCGAAGGCAACATCCGCTCCGGCGGCTTCGACCTGAACGGCCTATGGTCTCCCTGGTACACGCTGCACAAGACCTACGCCGGCCTGCGCGACGCTTACCGCTACACGGGCAACAAGACGGCGCTGGAGGTCGAGATCAAGTTCGCCGAATGGGCCGCGTCGATCCTCGATCCCATGAGCGACGAGCAGATCCAGCGCATGCTCAACACGGAGTTCGGCGGCATGAACGAGATCATGGCCGATCTCTACGCCGACACCGGCGACAAACGCTGGCTGGAGCTGTCGTACAAGTTCGAGCACGAGCGCATGCTTGAGCCCCTCAAGCGTCACATAGACAACCTCAGCGGTGTACACGGCAACACGACCATCCCCAAGCTGATCGGCTCAGCCGACCGCTTTGGCTACATCGGTCGCGCTGAGGACATCATGGCCGCCGGCTTCTTTTTCGACCAGGTGGTCCATCATCACACGTTCGCCACCGGTGGCAATAGCATCGGTGAGAACTTCCCCCAGACCGACCAACTGGCGGCCTCGATGGGCTCGCGCGGCAACGAAACCTGCAATACCTACAACATGCGCAAGCTCACCCAGCGGCTTTTCCAGTTCTATCCTGACGCCCATTACGCCGATTTCCTGGAGCGAGCCACCTTCAACCACATGCTCGGCGCGATCGACCTGGAGAGTGCGGCGGTCTGCTACATGGTCCCGGTCGGCGGCTCGGGCCGCGAGTATCAGAATATGTACCGTTCGTTTACCTGCTGCTCGGGTACCGGCATGGAGAGCCACGCGCTACACGCCGACGGCGCTTACTACGAGATGGACAACAAGCTGTGGGTGAACCTCTACGCGCCATCGACCGTCGATTGGCGGTCGCAAGGCGCCAAGCTGGATGTAGCGACCGATTTCCCGCTGGGCGAGACCGTGACGATCAAGGTGAACCTGTCGGAGCCCAAGGAACTGACTTTGGCGCTGCGCAAGCCTTACTGGGCCGGCGACGGCTTTGTGGCGAAGGTCAACGGACAGGTTGTGGCCGAGCAGCCAGCCGAAGCGCCGACCGGGATGCGCGGCGGACGCGGCGGTCAGGGCGCTCGCGCCGGCCAGCGCCGTGGTTTCGGCCGCGGCGGCGTTTCGAGGCCGCCGGTGAGCTCATACGTCGATTTGACGCGCACCTGGCGCGACGGCGACACGGTCGAGCTGACCGTCCCCAAGACGTTGCGCACCGAACCGACGCTGGACGACGCCAACCGCATGGCGATCATGTGGGGACCGCTTGTCTTGGCGCCGCAGGCCGATGAGATGATGGCCGGCGACGAGAACCAGCGCCAGCAGGGTCGTCGCGGCGGCCGGCGCGGACGTGGTTCATCGGCCGGTCTGCCGGTTATCGTTACGGAGGCTGAATCGGTTTCCGATTGGCTCAAACCCGTCAGTGGCGAGCCGGGCACGTTCATCGCTGCCGGCGTCGGACACCGAGCGACCAATCCGCAGCAGACGTACGATGTGCGCTTCGTGCCTTTCTACGCGTCACATCAGCAGGCCAGCTTCGCATACGTCGATGTGCTCAGCCCGGATGAGTGGGCGATTCGCGTGGAAACCGTCACCGAGGAGCAGCGGCAGCGGCAACTCGATGCCATCACCGTCGGCTATGCCGACGCCGGCGAGATGCAGGGCGAGCGCGATACCAACTACCAGAGCAGTACCGAGCGCGCCGTCCAGTCGCTCGGCGTCCGTCACGGTCGCGCCGGCACAGGCTGGTTCTCCTTCGACCTGCCGATCGAAGCCGACGAGCCGATGGCATTATTGGTGACGCTCAACAGCAGCCAGCAGGACGGCGCCTCGTTCGAGATCCAGGCCGACGGGACCTGCGTCGCGACGCAATCGGTCGTAGACCGCGCCGCTGAAGGATTTTACGATGTTCGCATCCCTCTGCCCGGCAACCTGACGGAAGGCAAGGAGACTGTCACCGTGCGGTTCCAATCTACCGGGGACGGCCGGATACCGACCATCTTCGGCGTGCGGACCGTTCGAGCCAACCCACAGCCATAATAACTCTACGAGCACGTTTCAACCCACATTCACAGTGAGAAAAGGGGATTTGTTATGAGAAGAAGACAGTCGTTACGCTTGGTGCTGATGCTTGCCGCCGGTGTAGCTATCGGCTTGGCCGGCGTGGCTTCGGCACAAGGGAACGCCGCCGCAGGAGGCTTCGGGCGGGGACGATTCGCCGCCCCGGAGGTTCCCGAGGGCGTCAATCTGGCGGTCGTCGCCGTGCCGTCGGCTTCCAATGTCTCCGGGGACACCACGCTAGGGGCCCTGAACGACGGCTCCAATCCGAGGAGCTCGCGGTCCAGTCGGGGAGGCAGCTATGGCAACTGGCCGTCACGCGGTACGCAGTGGGTCCAATACGACTGGAGTCAGCCGATCAGCACGAACAGGATCGCGGTCTTCTGGTGGGACGACAACCAAGGCGTGCGCCTGCCCAGTACTTCGCGCCTGCTCTACTGGGATGGCAACGCGTTCGTTCCGGTTCGGAACGCCTCCGGCCTGGGGGTGGAAGGCAATCAGTACAACGTCACCGCCTTCGATGAAGTCACGACCTCCAAGCTTAGACTGGAGATCGACCCGAACGGCACCAATTCGACCGGCATCCTGGAATGGCGCGTCTACGACACCGGCAAGTCGCCCGACTTCCCGCCGTCGGTCGAGGTAGGGATCGATCGCGTCGTCATGGTCGGTGGCAAGACCTGGCTCAGCGGCACCGTCAGATCGCTCAAAGGCGAGACTCCCGACGCCAAGGTAGTCTGGAGCAAGGCCTCCGGTCCCGGCACTGTGAGTTTCGAGAATGCCAACGCCGCCGAAACGACCGCGACCTTCTCCGTGCCGGGCCAGTACGTCCTCAAGCTCACCGCAGGCGAAGGCCAGATGAGCGGTTCGGCCACTCTGAAGGTCAAGGTCGAGACGCCTCCGCCCGCCGAGCGGCTGGACGTCGTCTACACCGAGAACTACAAGATCGACAACCCGCTCTGGAACTCGCGGGCCAAAGCCCTGATCGTCGGCTGGATTCCTCACTGCATCGAGCGGATCAACGACCCGAACCTGCCTGAGGGCGGGATCAACAACTTCACCGACGCGGCCATGGCGCTGCGGGGCGAGGAACTGCCCGAAGGTCACGGTCACCGAGGCTACGTCTTCTCCAACGCCTGGGTCCACCAGACCGTCGAGTCGATGTGCATCGGCCTGATGGTCGATCCGATGGGCGATCCGGAGATCATCAAGGCCCAGCAGTTGTTCAAGAAGACCCTGGACGATTGGATTCCGAAGATCCTGGCCGCCCAGGAGCCCGATGGCTATCTCCAGACCGCCTTCTCGATGCGCCGCGTCAGCCGCGGCGGAGGACGTCGCGGTGGCCAAGCCGGCCCGGCGGCCTACCGCTATAGCGATCCACCCGCCCGCTGGACCCGTCGGGGCGACCACGAAGGTTACGTGGCCGGCTACTTCCTCGAATCCGCGATCAACCACTACACCCTGACCAACGGTACCGACACGCGCCTCTACAACGCGGCCAAGAAGCTGGCCGACTGCTGGGTCGCCAACCTAGGTCCCGGCAAGAAGGACTGGTACGACGGCCACCAGGAGATGGAGCAGGCCCTCGTGCGGTTTGGGCGCTTCGTCAACGATATGGAAGGTGCCGGTAGCCACGGCGACAGCTACATACAGCTCGCCAAGTTCCTCCTGGATTGCCGCGATGGCGGCAGCGAGTACGACCAGAGCCACGTGCCGGTGCAGCAACAATACGAAGCGGTCGGCCACGCGGTCCGCGCGACCTACAACTACTCCGGCATGGCCGACGTCGCCGCTGAGACGCATGACACGGATTATCAGAGCGCCGTCATGAGCCTCTGGGACAACATCGTCAACAAGAAATACTACATCACGGGCGGTATCGGCAGCGGCGAGACCTCCGAAGGCTTCGGACCCAACTACTCGCTGCGTAACAACGCCTATTGTGAATCGTGCTCGACCTGCGGCCTGATCTTCTTCCAGTACAAGATGAACCTCGCTTATCACGACGCCAAGTACGCCGACCTGTACGAAGAATCGACGTACAACGCGCTGCTCGGTTCGATTGACCTGGAAGGCAAGAACTTCTACTATCAGAATCCACTGGATTCGCGCGGCTTCCGCTATCCCTGGCACGGCTGTCCCTGTTGCGTCGGCAACATTCCGCGCACGCTGCTGATGATCCCGACCTGGACGTATGTCAAG
This sequence comes from Sedimentisphaerales bacterium, assembly GCA_016927855.1. Taxonomy (GTDB): domain Bacteria; phylum Planctomycetota; class Phycisphaerae; order Sedimentisphaerales; family Anaerobacaceae; genus JAFGLV01. Next base: position 22,707 of record JAFGLV010000064.1, on the reverse strand, counting down.
GACGATAGCGGTATCTACGTGAACCTCTTCATCGGCAGTACGATCAACGTGGAGAAGGTGGCCGGCACCAACGTGCAGATGGTGCAGAAGACCGATTATCCCTGGAGCGGAAACGTCTCGATCACGGTCAATCCCGAGACGCCCAAGCGGTTCACCGTCTACGTGCGTGTGCCGGATCGCACGACCAGCGCATTGTATATGCCGACGCCCCAAGTCAACGGTCTCAAGTCGATCTCGGTAAACGGCTCGGCCGTAAACCCCAGGATCGAGAAGGGCTACGCGGCAATCACCAGAGACTGGGAGGCCGACGACAAGATCGATCTGGTCTTGCCGATGCAGGTTCAGCGGATCAAGGCGGACGAACGCATCGCGGCCGATGTCGGTCGCGTAGCGCTGCGCTATGGTCCGTTGATCTACAGCGCCGAGAGGATCGACCAGGATCTGGACAAGGTCCTGCCTCCCGATGCGAAGTTGACGACTGAATTCAAGAGCGACCTGCTCGATGGCGTGTTGGTCGTCAAGGGCGCCTGGGCCGACGGGTCTGCCTTCATGGCGATTCCGAATTACGCCAGGGACAATCGCCCGGTCCAGCCGGACGAGGATGAAGGCGCGGCGGCTGGTGGCGCTCGTCGCGGTCGTGGCGGCAGTCGCGGCCTGAACTCCATCGTCTGGATCCGAGACCAGTAGAGGACACATCATGTGACGGTATCGTAGGGTGGGTCTTTGATTCCCGCGTGGGTCAAGGACCCACCTTACATCTATCTTGAGGATGGGTGGACCATGATGATTCGTCGCGTGCGAAGGCTTGGGACCTTGACTTCGTTGTTCGCCGTGGTCGGTTTGCTTGGCCAGTTCTCCGTGCAGGCCGCTGAGCCGGAGCCCATTCCAGAAGTCACGGCGGTCCCCGAGACGTTGCGGCAACAGGCGAACCTGGCGCCGTTTTATCAGAAGTACACACACGCCGGTCCGCTGCCGATACTCGGCTCGGCCAAGGTTTCCGATTATGCCTTGAAGGAAGCGGTGTGGATCGTGCGACACGTGCTGGCCGGGCGCGACGATATCCTCCAGGCGCTGGCCGACAATAACGTGCGCATGGTCATCATGGCGCACGGCGAGTACACCACCGACGTGCCCGAGCAGGCGAACATGACGCCCAAGGAGTACTGGGACCGCCGGGCACGCGGACTGGGCGGCCGGATTATCAGCGGCGCCGAGGAGAACCTGCTCTGCTTCCCAGGCGATCCGTATTCCACCGAGAACATCCTCATTCACGAGTTCGCCCATGTGATCCAGCAGCGTGGCATAGATCCGGTCGATCCTACGTTCAACCGCCGTCTCCGCGCCGCCTACAAGCAGGCCAGAGCCGCCGGACTCTGGGAAGGCACCTACGCCGGGTCCAACGTCGCCGAATACTGGGCGGAAGCCGTCCAGGACTGGTTCGACAACAATCGACAGAACGACCGCGCGCACAACCACGTCAATACGCGCGCCGAATTGAAAGAATACGATCCAAATCTCGCGGCGATCGTCGCCGGGGTCATAGGTGAAGGTGACTGGCGCTACCAGAAGCCGATGGAGCGCGACCCGGCCGATCGCGCCCACCTGGCCGGCTACGATCCGTCCACAGCGCCGCGCTTTCGTTGGCGCCAAGTACCTGAGCCGAACCAGCCGCGCGTGATCATCCGCACCGTGCTGGGCGAGATCGAAGCGGAACTCTATCCCGACAAAGCACCCATCACGGTGGCGAATTTCCTCAAGTATGTCGACGGGGACCTCTTCAACGGCGGCTCGTTTTTTCGTACGGTGACGATGGACAATCAGCCGAACGACCAGGTGAAGATCCAGGTCGTCCAGTGCGAGGCCAACTCGGACAAGGAGGACGCCTTCTTCGCGCCGATCGTTCTGGAGCGCACGCGTGACACCGGCGTCAAACACCTCGACGGCACGTTGTCCATGGCGCGTAACGGACCCGACACCGCGCAGCACAGCTTCTCGATCTGCATCGGTGACCAGCCCGAGCTCGATTTCGCTGGCGAACGCAACCCCGACGACCAGGGCTTTGCCGCCTTCGGCCGCGTGGTCAGCGGCATGGACGTCGCGCGCAAGATTCACACCTCGCCCGCCGAGGGCCAGAGGCTCCGCCCGCGCATCGCCATTCGAGAAATCGTCAGAGAGCAGTAGCGCCACGGCGGGGGACTTCCAGGAGACGTTAGCATGAAACACTACGTCAAGTGGCTCGTCCTTTGTGCGCTACTCCTCGGGGCGTGTCCGCCTGTTTTCGGTCGGGATCGGGACGGGACACTCGCGTTCGCGGTGTCGATGGAACGTCCGAGCACGCACTACTATCACGTCGTACTGCGCTGCGAAGGCCTCAAAGGTGCGACACAAGACTTCAAGATGCCGGCCTGGACGCCGGGCTACTACCAGATCATGGATCACGCCCGCAACGTGGTGAACTTTCGCGCTGAGGATGGGCAGGGCAGATCGTTGGCCTGGACGAAGACCGCCAAGAATACCTGGCGGGTTCGGTCGGACGGTGCACCTGTCATTGTGGTCAGTTACGATGTCTATGCGTTCGCGCGCTCGGTGGCTGACTGTTACCTCGACGACAGCCGTGCCTTCATCTCGCCGACGGGACTCTTCATGCACGTCGCCGGCCTGCTCGATCACCCTGCGACGGTGACGATTGAGACGCAGACGAGCTTCAGCCAAATCTCAACAGGCCTTGATCCTGTCGAGAAGCGACCGAACACGTTCTCCGCTCCGAACTTCGACGTGCTGTACGATTGTCCGATCATGGTCGGCAACCAGGAGATCGTTTCGTTCGAGGTCCAGAGCATTCCTCACACCGTCGCGATTACCGAGCCGGGTGACTTCGACAGGGAGAAGCTCGTTTCCGTGCTCAAGCGGATGGTCGAGGCCGCGGTCAGTATCATCGGGGACATTCCCTACCGGCACTACACATTCATCATGATGGGCCCGGGCCGCGGCGGCCTGGAGCATCAGAACTCTATGGCGGTCTTCACGGAACTGCCCGACCTGGACGATCCGGGTGACTACCAGGGCTGGCTGGGTTTCATCGCTCACGAGTTCTTCCATCTCTACAACGTCAAAGCGATCCGCCCGATTGCGCTGGGACCGTTCGACTACGATCGGGAGAACTACGCGAACCTGCTCTGGCTCAGCGAAGGCGGGACCGTCTATTACCAGAACCTAATCCTCAACCGCGCCGGGTTCATGTCACGAGAGGATTGTCTCGAGCAGTTCCAGCGCAGCATCGCCAATTACGAAAACATCGCGGGACACGAGTATCAGTCGGCGACGCAGGCGAGTTTCGACGTGTGGCTCCATTTCCTCCGTCGCGGCGGCGACTCGGCCAACACCACGATTTCCTATTACGACAAAGGTGCGGCTCTTTGCCTGCTGCTCGACCTGAAGATTCGCCATGAGACGCAGAACCGCCGGTCCCTCGACGACGTGATGCGCACGCTCTACCAGACATACTTCCGACAGCAGAACAGGGGCTTCACCGACCGGGAATTCCGGCAGGTCTGCGAGACCATCGCTGGCGGCGATCTCTCGGAGTTCTTCGACGTCTACGCCTCCACGACCGCAGAGATCGACTATCGCAAGTACCTGGCCTATGGCGGCCTGCAAATCGACGTTGAGCCGAAAGAGAGCTCCGGCGCTTATCTGGGCGCCGACGTGCGCGACCAGGACGGAAAGGTCGTCGTCACGGCAGTCCGGCGGGATTCCCCGGCGGCGCAGGCCCGCCTGAGTGTTGAAGATGAGATTGTCGCTCTCGACGGCGAGCGCGTGACCTCAAGCTCGCTACGCGAGATGCTCGAATCCCGCCGACCGGGAGAGACAACGAGAGTGCTCTTCGCACGGCGTGACAAGATCAGCGAGATCAAGGTCGTTCTGGGCCAACCCGCAGAGCGGAGTTTCGCGATCACGGAATTGCCGAATCCCGACGAGCTGCAGGCCGAGATCCTCAACAGCTGGCTGCAGCCGTAGCGGGGCGGAACCTACCCCATCATCCTGCCAGCGGTTCGTAAAACCGCTCCGGGCGAGGGCCCAGGTTGTTGGTCAGGGTGCCTAGCCCCTCGATGGTGCATTCGATGGTGTCGCCGGCTTTAAGATAATTGCCGGTAGCCAGGCCGACGCCGGAAGGCGTGCCGGTCGAGATGATATCTCCCGGCTCCAGCGTCATCAGGTGGCTGCAAAACGAGACGATCTCGGCGACAGAGTAGATCATCTGCGATGTGTTGGCGCTCTGACGCGTCTGACCGTTGACCTTCAGCGTCATCTCCAGGTTCTGCACGTCGGTGATCTCATCGGCCGTGACGAGGTAAGGGCCCATGGGCAAGAAGCCGTCGGCCCACTTGCCGTTGAGCCAGTCGTAGAACTCATCCCATGGTCGTTGGGCCCTGCCTTCCTTGAATGTCACGCTGCGCGCGGAGACGTCGTTGGCGATGGTGTAGCCGGCAACGCAGTCCATCGCGTCATCCGCGTCGCTGCACTTGATACACCTGCCGATGACCACTGCCAGTTCCAACTCGTAGTCGATGTCCTGACTGTATGCCGGCCAGGGGATCGTATCTCCCGGTCCACAGACCACCGTCGGCGGCATCAGGAATGGGCGCGGCACTGTTGTCTGTCGTGGCGAGTCAGACAGGCCGACCTTGAAGCCGCGCTCTTGCGATGCCTCCTTGACGTGTGCGGCGTAGTTTCCCGCCAGCGCGAGCAGCTTGCCCGGACGCGGCAGCGGCGCCAGCAAGGTCACCGACTCCAGGGGTAGAACCTCTGCGCCCTCTGTGTCCAGCGACCGCAAGCGATCCAGACAGTCTCCACCGCGCTCCAGGATTTCCTGGAGGCTGCCGGGCGGATGAGGACTTCCCCATGCCTTCAGAATGTCGAGAATGCCTCGCTCGGTCATGATCCCGCACGAGGTCGATTCGTTGCACCGATATGTCACCAGCTTCATGTGAGTCTGTCTCCTAGTGGCCGATAATGCTGCGTCGGCGGGCATTGTAGCGGATTTGACGGCCCAGACAAGGGCCGGCACGCCGATTGTCACGTCCTAAAAAACGGCGCCCTCAGGTGGTGATAGGCCCGGTATGGCTGCCAGTGCTGAAAACGTCGCCGCGCGCCTGTCTATGACGCGGCGCCGACCACGAACTTCAGTTCATGGAACGACCGTTTTGGGCCCAGAAGCGGGATTCAGATCGAACAGACGCGGTTTGGCCCATATTCGCTCAAGGCAAGATCCCTCCGTGTCCGATGAGACGAGCGCCGACGGCACGGTGGCCGCAGGCACAGAGAAGGTTTCGGATTGAGGGACGCTATGTCGCTAAAGAGCATTCTCACGGCGCCAACAAGTTGGTTTCGTACTCACCGATACGAGCGGATCGACCATTGTGGGCCACTGCTGAACGACGAGGGGCTCATCGCCTCCGGCCTCGATGCCGACGAGGAACTTGAGGATACGCGGTCGGCCTCGGCACCGAGCGATCCGATTGTGGTCAACACCGTTACGTCGTTGGACCGCCGCGAGCCGATGGAGAAGCTCCAGGAGGGCTTCAACAAACTGGTGGATCAGCTCCAGCAGATCAACGATCACCTCAACCGCCAGCTCGGCCAACACGAAGAGCTTATGGGACGTGTCCGCGAGCTACCCCAGGCACTGGAAAGCCTTCCGTCAGCCGTCGAGAATCAGAAGGCGCTCACCTCGCAGCTTCTCAACCAACTTCGCGCCACCGCGTCGAAGGATCAGGAGTTCATCAATGCGGTAGGCCAGATTCCCGCTGAGACGGCGCGCCAGACCGAAACGCTCACGAGCATCAATCGCCAACTGGAAGCCTCCGCTGAGACTGACGTCCGCCTGGCCGAGGGCTTTACCAAGTTCAGAGACACTCTCGATCGGCTCAACCACAGCACCGTCAGCAACACCGAAGGCATCATGCAGATGAGCCGGACCTTCGCGGCCAGCGATCGCTACCTCAAGCACGTCGTAACCAAGCTCAACCGGCGCTTCGCCTGGATGTTCGTCAGTACAGTCGCCGTGTGCGTCGGCATCATCGCCGGTCTGGTCGCCTTCATTCTCTACCTCACTCGGTGACCGGCTTCGCTTCGCGATCGATCAGCAGTGGGCGGGGTAGCGCCTTCCAGACATGGCACAAGGGGGCTTTCGAACGTACCCAGCCCTCGCGGTTCAACTCTCCATCCGTGCGGTAGAGGTGTCGATCCGAGTCTGTCTGCCAGTATTCGTAGAGAGGAACGACACACTCATTCTCGCTGTTCCCAGTGTCTGCTCGCAGGCCACAGAACAGCGGCAACGCCGAGGGTGAAGGGCGTTCTGTGCTCAAGATTCCGCCAGAAGCGTAAACCGGCATCAGGTCCCCAGAAGCCCGGTCCGGTTCGATGGCATAGAAGGGCACCGACTCAATAAGGCTCCATGTGTCCCGTCTTTCCACCTCGTCGCCCAGCAGATAGGTGACTTGCTCCGACTCGTCCTCGACGCGGTAGACCGCCATCGGCAGGACCAGACGCGGGTCGTCGAGATTCAGGCGATACATGATCTGGTTGTAGTCGTAGCGAGGTGTCGCGGTCTCAGGCGAGCCTGAGAAGGTCTGCGAATACGTGCCTTCGAAAAAGATCTCCCGGCCTCCATTCTGATCGAACCGGACGTGGTGCATCGGATTGTAAAACGAGTACTTATCGTGCGTTGCGACTTTCCTGGCGTAGGCCCAGGGACCGGCCGGTGTGTCCGCCTCAGCGTACCAGACCTCGCCCAGGAAGGAGCTGTCTCCGCCGTACTGAACGAATATCGCCACCCATTTGCGGCGGAAGCGATTGTAGTGGACGCTCCCGCCGTGCGGAGTGATCGACCGGCCCGTTTCCATGTCATAGAAGTGCGTGTTCTCTTTCTCCTTCTTCAGTGCCTCGATGACGGAGGTCCGGGTCGGCCCTTCGCCCTCCGTCAGGGCGCCAAAGCTAACCCAGCGAGCACGAGCAGCGCCCAGGCCGGTCAGGGCTTCGTAGCGATTCGGATCGACAATATCCTCCCAGCGCGCCCTGACGCGCATCCGTACGGCCAGCGGAAAGGGCGTCGCGAAGTAGAAATACTCCTGTCCGGCGGCATTTGCCTTCAGCGTGTGTCCCGAATCCGAATAGGGCAGGCACTCTACGCCGGACCGCGCCACCGGTTCGAACGACTCGGTCTCGTCGTTGAACGCCACCAGGCCGCGCTCCAGCACGTGACCAAGGTTCTTCAAGCGAGCATACTTGGCGACGATGCGCTCATCGCCTTCGTTGTCCGGTACGACGACGAAGCCGTCGAGCCAGACGAGCCCAGGCTCCTTCAGGCGACATAGCGGCCGGCTGAAACCATTCTCGTCGACGAAGTACGTGAGATCGACGCCGACCGCCGGGTCGAGACCGCCACGCTCAGGTAGGTCCGAGATCGCACCGGCCATTGCGAAGTGCCCCAGGGGGTACGAGGGCCGGCCGGTATCGCCCCAGAACCAGTAGAGCTTGCCGTTGTGGAGGCAGGTATCGACCGAGTCCTGCCCGACAACCTGCCCACTAAGCACCGGGTTCTTCAGTGGGACCGGCCAGCCCGTTAGAACGCTGTCACGGTAGATGCCTTGGCCCGTGACGCGGTAGAGCCGCTCGGCGATATTCATCCGGTCGATCTTGATAACGGCGCTGCCGCCCGGCGTGGTCCGCAGGCGGGTGCCGCGGAAGCCAAAGCCGTCTTTGGGAAACTCGTAACCGTGACTCTCGACGAAGAAGAACACATCCATATCCGTCAAACCCGGCTCGCGGAAGGCGACGATGCCGTTGCTGTCGGTATAGAGGCGAATGTTGTTGACCGTCCGCAGCTCGACCAGAGGCACTCCCCGACCGGTCCGGCGGTCGACCACCTGGATCGCGAAATAGTCGCCCGACGTCTCCTCGCGAGCCCAGGCGGCAGAATTCAGCAGAAGGACCGCCGCCAACATGGCTTTCAGATAAATCTCCAAGGTGCAGAGCTTGCCAGGCATCACGTACACTCCTGAATCGGCAGTCATGACCGCGTAGGTCGTGCGTCCCCACACGACCGGCGAGCGAGGACGCTCGTCCTACAGTGCCCTGACGGGCACACTACGAACACCATCTATACCAAGGTCGACCGCGCCGCCAAGGGAGTTCCCGCAGAATTCTCCCGGGAGTCGCGCAAAAAGGTTGCGACCGCGCACGCGGCGGGCGTAGAATGCTGTCCACGAGACGTCAAAGGTGTGTTCTTCGCGCGCAAGGAAAGGAATCGCTATGGACAAGCTGTACGAACAATCCGAGACGGGATGCTGTCTGCGTTTCGATCCCGAGCCGTGGGACAGCAAGGAAATCACGTTCGACCAGAAGCTGTTTGTCAAGGATCGCGTACGCAGCTTTCTCCACATCCCGCTGAACTTCGGCAAGGTGATGGTGCGCAACATGGGGCGAATCCAGGCGGCGGGTGCGGTACCTCCCGAGCCGCTGATGCTCTGCGATGAGAACTCCTTGTGGGGCAGCGACGTCTACATTGCGGTAACCAAGGACGTGCCGGGAGCCGAGATGGTGCGCTTTTCCGGGACGTTCCTGACGCGCGTCTTCGAGGGGCCGTATCAAGACATCCGCAAGTGGATCCCGCAAATGAAGGACTACGTCGAAGCGAAGAAGAAGGTGATGGAGAAGCTGTACTTCTTCTATACGACGTGTCCGAAATGCGCCAAGTTCTACGGCAAGAACTACGTGGTCCTGCTGGCGAAGGTCTAGGAACGTCTAACGAAATGACCGACGTGCTTCGTAGGGGCAGGCCCCGGTGCCTGCCCAGGGCAACCACAGGGGGTTGCCCCTACGACGTCCATGCCACTGCCACCAGACAGAGATTCCTCTGTTAGCGGCTCTACTTGTCGTAGGCGTACCACGCGATCTCCTCATAGGTCCAGGTGTCCGGCCAGGTCGCAAGGACATAGCTCTTTTCGTCCTCGTCGATCGTGTAGAAATGCCCTCTGAGACTCTCTGACCAGAAGCGGTAGACCGGCTTAGAGTCGGCAGGCTGTGAGCCAGCCGGGTAAGCATAGAAGACGGGTCCCTCGTAAGCCCACACATCCGGCCACGTGGCGAGGACATAGTTCTTGTCGTCGGGATCGATGGTGTAGAAGTGCGCCCCGAACAAATCCGACCAGAACCGATAGACCGGCTGGGCGTTGGGATCGCTGCCACCCTCATTGATCGGCAGATAGTATACCGTGCCTTCATAGTCGGACCACGTGTCGGGCCAGTACTCCATGACCGCATTTCGGTCCGATTCGCTCGTCGTGTAGAAATGGTGCGCCAGCGACGGGGACCAGAAACGGAACATCGGCTGCACGGCGCCCCGTCCCGGCCCTGAGACCGTGTAGTTGACCGTCAGGGTAGAACTGCCCAGCGTGACACGATGCCCCCCGTTCAGTTTGTCGATATTGAAAAGGACATAGATCTCGCCATCGGTCCACAAATCGTCGAGAATACTCGGGGGCAGGGTGAAGGTGGTAGTTCCCCACTGATAGACGGGCGTCTCGTCCAGAATGCCGATCTGCGTGCTATTGATGATGATTTCGTCGATCTCGGGACCCATGTCAAAGGGGTCAGCGGGGTCGGGATCGGGGTTGACGTCCCAGGCTTCGATCGTCAGGGTGGCGGACTCGATCCCATTGGCATCGTCGGGAACGCGGCTCAGAAGGTTGTGCGTCCAACCCCAGTCCTCCCAGGCGCCCCGGTAATAGGGCGTGTGGTCCAGGACGTACGGGTCGTCGTTGTTCAGCGTTGCCCACGGGGGTATGAACACGATCCGATCCGGGTCCTGTGGTGGCAGCGTCTTCGTCAGCCACTCGTTATAGTTATCGGTATGATCCAGCTTCTGGCTGATGGGCGTAATGCCGGCGCCCCACGCAGCGCCGACCAGCAGGAGACAAACGAGGAATCCCGGGATTCGTGCCACCTTCATACGATTTACTACCTCCCACACTGTTATGACTGCAGGGCCTGTCTTTTTCCAGATCGACTAAATTGGCTCACGTCCTTAACCGCATTCCGCAGGAGCCACGAGGCGTCCAGCCCAACGCGAGGGCGCTGTATCGCCAGATGGTCGCGCACTCCACGCGTCCCATCCGCCGCTGATGCATCTCCGCAAACCTGTGGAAAACGTCCCTCTTGACTGTTCCCACCCCAGCGACCACAAGCGCGGGCAGTCCCCCTGCCCTGAAAAAAGGCCTGGACGCAACCTCGGTTCCGTCCAGGCTCAAAACACCACAAACCGACCCTCTCGGCCTTGCCGACATCCTTGCCAAGTCCGTCCGACAAAAACTCGACGGATATCTACCGCGGAACACAGCGGCTCGATACCCGTAAGTCTCAATAACCAATTGATATTATAGGGCTTTCTCCCCGTACTGTCAAGAGGCTGTCGCACGAGCTGGCCGAGAAAACCACCACAGCGGTCCCCCCGGGATTTTGCCCGTTTGGGCGACCGGCCCTTGTCATTCGTAAATCCCGAGTCTATAGTATAAGGTTTGGCCGAATGGCACGTGGTCTCAGAGTAGAAACCTCCAAAGCCCGAGGAGAGGTATAGCCAATGAACGAAAAATCGCACGAAGACACGGAATCTCAGGCCCCTCGAAGCTCGTTACGGCGGAATATCGTCAGACTGGTGATCGCGCTAGCTGCCGTCGCGGTCCTCGTCGGTATTCAGGCGGCCGTACCCCCCCGAGACCGCCAAACACCTCCGGGGGAGGCTGAGCCCGTTGCTGTGAAGGTGATGGAAGTCGTTGCCATATCTGAACTTGCCGATACGTTTACGTTGCCGGCGGTGATCGAGCCCAACCGGGTGGTGACCGTTTCGGCTGAGGTCGCGGCCCGGGTCGAGACGATCCCGCCGCAGGAAGGCGATCCAGTGGGTCCCGGCGATCTGCTCATTCAGCTCAACAAGGACCTGATCGAGCCGGCTTTCCATACCGCCGAGGCGCAGTACAGGCGGGATCAGGTCGAGCTCGAGCGCATGGAGGCTTTGGTCAGGGACAACGCCACGAGCCGCCAGGACCTGGACGACGCCGTCGCGAAACTGGCGGCCAGCAAGGCGGCGCTGGAGGAGGCGCAGGCGCGCCTCGAGCGCACTCGCATCGAGGCGCCTGCCGGTGGCGTGCTGAATGAACTCCTCGTGGAAGAAGGCGAGTACGTACAACCCGGAACGGCGGTAGCCGAAGTGGTGGAAATGGACCCTGTCAAGGTGAGAGTAGATGTTCCCGAGCGCGACATTGCCTTCTTCAGGGTGGGTGGCACCGCTGAGATCCTGGTGGGAGTGAGGGACGAGCGGCCGCTGACCGGCACGATCACGTACATCAACGAACTGGCGGACCGCCAGACCCGCTCGACCCCTATGGAGATCACGCTGGACAACCCGGACGGGCTGCTGCGCAGCGGCCAGATCGTGCGAGCGCAGTTGACCCGCAGAGTCATCGAGAACGCCATCATGATCCCGCTGTTGGCGGTGATCCCGATGGAGAACGGCTACGCGGTCTACGTTGCCAACGACACGCAGGCCGAACGGCTGGACGTCAAGATCGACATGGTCAAAGGCGATCGTGTGCGCATCCTGGAGGGCCTCCAGGATGGACAGAAACTGATAGTCGCCGGCCACCGCTTCCTGACGCCGGGTCAGCAGGTCAATGTTGTGTCAGAGAATTAGGTAGCCGCCATGCTCCTTACCGACGTTGCCATTCGCAACCGAACCACCGTAGCCGTTCTGGGCTTGCTCATCGTCTTTCTGGGCGTTACGAGCTACGTGACCTTGCCCCGCGAGGCGGCGCCCGACATCCCCATTCCTTATATCCTCGTGACGACCACATATGAGGGAGTTTCGCCCGAGGATATCGAAACGTCGGTGACGATGAAGATCGAGAAGGAGCTCAACGGCATCCGAGGCGTCGAGGAAATCACCTCCAGCAGCGCCGAAGGCATGTCGCTGATCAGCGTGGAGTTCGATCCCGACGTGCCCAGCGACGTCGCGTTGCAGCGAGTCCGCGACCGCGTGGACCTGGCCAAGGGCGAGCTGCCTCAGGAGGCGGAAGAGCCGGTCATCACGGAGATCAACATCGCGGAGCTGCCCATCGTGCTTATCAGCGTTTCGGGCGACCTTTCTCCCGTGCAGCTCAAGGGGATCGCCGATGAGTTGCAGGATACGCTCGAAGCGGTGCCCGGTGTCCTCAAGGTGGAGATGGCCGGAGACTTGGAGCGCGAAATCCGCCTGGAGTTCGATCCCGAGCGGCTGGCCGAGTACAACCTGACCATTCCGGAGATCCTGGCGCTGATCCCGTCGGAGAACGTCAATATCTCTGCCGGCGGGCTGGAAACGCCCGGCACGAAATTCAACGTGCGCATTCCCGCCGAGTTCGTCGCGCCCGAGGACGTCGATACCCTGATCCTGACCGTCCGTGAGGGCAAGCCGATCTACCTGGCCGACGTCGCCTCGGTCCGGTACACGTTCAAGGACCGCCTGACCTATTCGCGTCTGGACGGCGCCGATACCATTACGCTGAGTGTCAGCAAGCGGGTTGGCTCAAATGCGGTGCGCGTCTCCGACTACGTCAAGGCGGTGGTGGCCGAGGCCCAGAGGCGCGTGCCTCCGTCGGTGAAATTCAGCGTCACCTACGACATGTCGGACATGGTGCGCAGCATGGTGGCGGACCTGGAGAACAACATCGCGGCCGCGTTGATCCTGGTGACTGTGGTGTTGCTGCTGTTCCTGGGCTGGCGCCCAAGCACGATCGTCGCGATGATTATCCCGTTGAGCATGTTGATCACGTTCTTTGTGGTTCAAGCGCTGGGTTACACGCTGAACATGATCGTGCTGTACAGCCTGATCCTGGTGCTGGGCATGCTGGTGGACAACGCCATCGTGATCGTGGAGAACATCTACCGCCATCTGGAACTGGGTTACCGTCGCATCGACGCGGCGATCCTGGGGGCGCGCGAGGTGGCCTGGCCGGTCGTGACCTCCACCTTTACCACCGTCTGCGCCTTTCTGCCCATGATCCGCTGGCCTGGAGTCATGGGCGATTTCATGAAGTACCTGCCCATCACCTTGACGGTTGGCCTGCTGGCGTCGCTGTTCGTGGGCCTGGTCTTCAACCCGGTCATCTGTTCCGTCTGGGCGACGCGCCGTCCCAAGCGGCACAGAGGCGAACACTGGTTCATTCGAGGCTACCGCCGTTTTCAGGAAGCCGGCTTGCGCAACCCGCGGGTCACGCTGTTTCTGGCGATCTGCCTTCTGGTCGGCCTGATGATGCTGTATGGCAAGATCGGTGAAGGCATCGAGTTCTTCCCCGATACCGATCCGGAGCGCGCCGTCATCAACATTCGCGCTCCCCAAGGGACGAACCTCCAGGAGACGGACCGGATCGCTCGGCTGATCGAAGAGCGTTTGGAGCCGTTCACACCATGGCTCGAACACGTCATCACGAATGTCGGTTCAGCCAGCGGAGGGACCCTGAATCTGATCGCGAGCGCCGGCGGATCACACCTGGGCAGCATCACGCTGGTGTTCTATGATTATGCCGAGCGGGAGCGCCCCTCGAAGGAAGTCATCGCAGAGGTGCGTCAGGCCGTCGCCGACATCGCCGGCGCCGAGATCCGGGTTGAGCAGGAAGAGGCAGGTCCGCCTTCGGGCGCAGCGGTGGAAGTCCGCGTGATCGGGGAGGACTTCAAGACGCTCGAGCGCCTCAGCGAACAGGCCAAGCGCATGATCGCGCCGGTGCCGAACCTCGTCAACCTGCGCAGCGATTTCGAGGCGGCCCGTCCTGAATTGGCCTTCACGGTGGATCGCCGGGTCGCGATGCTCACCGGCGTCAACACCGCCACCGTGGGCAACTTCCTCAAAATGGCCATCTTCGGTAGCAAGGTCGGCACCTATCGCGAGTTCAACGACGAGTACGACATCAGCGTGCGTCTGCCGTTGAAGGACCGGACGCAGGTGGACGATCTCTATCGGCTGCAAATCCCCAATCAGGCCGGTGACGCCGTGCCGCTGAGCTCCTTGGGGAGTCTCACCTACCAGGGTGGATTGGGCACGATCAATCGTGTCGACCAGAAGCGCGTCATCACCTTGACCGCCGACGTCGAAGGGCGTCTCAGCACCGAGGTGCTGGCCGATGTCCAAAAGCGTCTTCGTCCCCTGGGTGACCCCCGACTGACAGAAGGCGATGTTCTTGACTGGACGGCACTGCGAGAGACGCTGAAGCGTGGGCAGACCCAGGCCTCCTCCCCGGCCGGACGTGTCTGGGACGTTTTGACCTCACAGGATGGGCCGTTTTGGACGAAGGCTCCGATATCGGGGGATGATCTTGCCTCGCTGCTTTCGGCTCCGACTTTCGCCGGGGAGCAGAAGGAACGCCTTCTGAGTCTGCTTAACCAGGCCTTGAGCGATCCTCAGCTCTATCGTGCGGATGCCTTCCCTGGCCCCAATCTTCTGCCGGCGCAAGCGGTGTCGATGCTTGAGCGGGGACCCGAGAACCTGACAAACGTCGAGACAACGTTTCTGACCCGGGAAGCGCTGGTGTCCGCTTGGCCCGATGTGATCGCGCCGAACGAACGCCTGGAACTGCCGTTGGGCTACGAGCTGCGTTACGTCGGCGAGCAGGAAGAGCAGGAGAAGGCCCAGGCGTTTCTCTCCAAGGCTCTCGTCATCGCATTGTTGCTCGTCGTCATGGTGCTGGTGGTCCAGTTCAACTCGCTCATCATACCGGTGATCATCATGACCACGGTGGTTCTCTCCTTTGTCGGCGCGCTGATGGGGTTGCTGGTTTGCGGTCTGCCTTTTGGCGTTATCATGACGGGCGTCGGCGTTATCAGTCTGGCCGGTGTGGTGGTCAACAACGCGATCGTGCTGCTGGCCTACACCCGGCAACTGCAGGCGGAAGGCAAGGACCTGATTGCCGCGGCCTCGGAGGCAGGGGTCACGCGTTTGCGACCGGTGTTGCTGACGGCCGCGACCACGGTCATCGGCCTGATCCCCATGGCGGTCGGCATCTCGTACGATTTCCATACGTTCAGTTGGGCGACCAAGAGCGAATCGACCGAATGGTGGCGCAACATGGCGGTCGTGATTATCTTTGGCCTGGCGTTCGCGACGGTCCTGACGCTGGTTGTTGTTCCCTCGTTGTACGTCATGCTCACCCGCTTCGCGGACCGCGTGATGAAGGCGCTTGGCTGGGGCAAGGCGGAGACTGCCCAATCGGCCCCGCCGGAGGCGGATGCGGCCATGAATTAGGCCGCCCTATGTGGCAGGTTCAGAACGCACTAGGCCAGGTGAGCCCCATCCTGCAAGTCCCACGGTCCCAGGGCGCGCGGCGGGGGCCGTGAATCGCGTGGACTCACGGCCCCAGCACACACTGTAGAAGCGGTTGGTTCAGAGGGCTATTTCTGGCAGGTATCCAACCACATGTACATCAACTCAATCAGATCGTTGAAATCGATCTCACCGTCGCCGTTCAAGTCCTCGCACAGGATGCAGTCGGACTCCGGGACGAAGAAGTAGTCTTCGGTCTCGCCGATGTCGAACCCTTCGGCGGGTCCCGAGCCGGCATTGCCGGTCACGCCGGGGTTGTCACCGCCTTTGAAGGGGATCTCGGACAGCGTGATACGCATCCAGACCTCTTCCGGACCTTTCTCCGGATGCCACGACATGAAGGCCGGGGCGCTGATCTGGTTTAGTCCCGCCGGCAGACCGAACAGAAGCTGATTCCGCACGGCCCACTCGGTGACGTACCGATCGCCGTCGCCCATCTCAGGATCGCTGGCGCTGTCGTCGTCCCAGTCGCCGTCGCGGTTGAAGTCGATCCAGACGTTGACCCAGAGGTCCTGGTTCGGGTCGATGACATTGACGAGGTAATCGAAGCTCCCCCAGTCACACTGAGGCAGGGCCACCGGGAAAATGACGCCGTCGTCGCCTCCGTCCTGATCGGACTTGTCATTGGCCGGCTCGATGTTGTTGACACCGTCCTCGTCCGGCCCGGCATCGGCCTCCATCTCCAGCGAGACGGTCTCGCCGAGATGCGCGACTGCCAGCGGATGCAGGTGGATCGGCCCGATGGGCTTGCCGTCTGCGTCGGTGAACAGCGTGGGGAAGTGGGCATCGACCACGCCGGTGGACCCGCCGGCATAGGCGGTCATGCGCCGGCTGCGCACACCATCGCTGTCCGGTGCGTCGCCGATATCGAATTCCGCCGTTACGCTCGCCTCTACGGAGATCGTCAGTACGCCTCGGCCGGTGGCGGTCCCATAGCCACCCACTTCGATCAAGTAGCTCTGGCCTGCAGTGACGTCGAGCATCACCTGTGACTGGAGCCGGCAGAAGTCATCGTTCGAGACGATCAGCTCTTTGCCGCTGGGCGGGCAGACGTGACCGGCGTAGACTGCCAGCATGGTGTCGTACTCGCTGCCGCAGAGGCTCACTGTCGCCACGCCGGTGGCGGAGGGCGTGTACAGATACCAGATGTTGGGGCTGCGCATCACGACCCCCAGACCATCGAAGGTGGCCTGTCGAGTGTCGAACGGCAGGTTGGTGACTTCCCCGACAGGCAGGGCGTTGGCACAATTGTCGTTGTTGCCCTTGCGGGCGGCCAGTTCCGCGATCTCCGTCGGCGACAGAGCACGGGTGTAAAGGAGCACGTTGTCCATCGCTCCCTGGAAGTAGTCCTCCGGCGCCTTGGGCCCATCGAAGCTATCGGCCTCAGAGCCGACACCGAGGAAGCCGAAGCGCGGGATGCCGCTGCCAAAGTTGTTGCCGAGACGCAAGGTGGCGTCCACCCGGCCGTCGATGTAGAGCATCAGGCCGCCGCGGTCGAAAACGGCCGCGACGTGGTGCCATTGTCCATCGTCGATTCGCGTGCGGCTGGCCAGGTCCGCCGGCCCGGCGTCGGTGGCGACGCCCCAGCCGATCTGGCCGGTGTCAGCAGCCGTACCGTTGATTTCGAGCCGCCAATATTCACTGCGATCGAAAGAAAAGAGGACCTGGTCGTTGCCGTTGCTGGTTTTCACCCACATTGCGACCGTTACGGCGGTATTGCCGGTGCGGCCGTAGTAGACATTGGCGATCGCGACGTAGTCGTCCCGCCCGTCGAAGGCCAGGGCGCCGTTATCCACGCCCTGCGTCCACACCGGACCGTTGCGTAGAACGCCGCGGAAATTGTTGCCCGACGAATCGGAGGCGATCGTGCCAGAGGTCTCATCTAGCTTCCACCAGCCCACCAGTATGGGCTCCGTCGCGGTCGCCAGATTTGCCTGCCCCACGTACAACGCGGCGGCACAAATGCAGATAATCGTTCTCTTAAACATCTTGACACTCCTTTCTGTTCTTCTTGTTGAATCGTCCCTTTGTCGGCCTCGTGCCGTAAGGGCGCAGTCTTGCCACGTGTTCTCAATTGTGATTGCACCACGTCTCCCCTCGTGTGAGTCTTTGGATCGCCAAGCGGCGCCGGCGGCAGCCGCGCCATGCTTGCCATCGCCGCAGAGACGTCTGACTTGGTGTCTCTGCCGGGATTCGGCGCCCACGACTTGGCAAGGGCAAGCGTGCCGGCCGTCTTCCATGGCTGCCGCCGCACGCCGAAGATCGGATCGGACGCGTCCTTCCGTTCGTGTCACGGCTATAATGTAGTGCCGCTTGCCGCGTTACGCGTAACGTGCTTTTTCGTGGATGCGGCGCATTCTTGCGGGCGCGGCATTGTGCCGACTCGACCCTGCCTACCCTGGTGAAAGAAGGGTCAAGTCCACCATCCGCCAGGCGAATACCCCTCACAAAAACAACAATTGCCTTCGCCAACCGGCCATTATGTGTTAGAACCAGGCTATACAGACGAACGACTCATCGATAGCTCTTGCTGTTGAGGGATGGTCGATCGTGAAATGGCGGGTGAGTTGGAAGGGTTGGCTCTCTTGCCCTTGCGTCATGACTGTTTTCAGAAGGAGGCCACTTTGGCAAGGACGAACTACAGCTTCGAAAAGCGCAGGCGAGAACTGGCCAAGAAGAAAAAGAAAGAAGAAAAGAGGCAGCGCAAAGAGGAAAAAGCCAAGTCCGAGCCGCGCGAGAGCGAGGAACCCGCGCCGGAGGAACCTCGCACCGACGAGCAGTAGATTTCCATGGCAGGCCGGGAGCGGTTGCGCCCCGGTCATATCGGTTTGCCGCGGCTACTCCGGCACGTGATGATTCTGATGGAAGGTGACCGAGAGAGGAATCTGGGCGTTCAGCCGCTCGCGCGCCTCATGGCCGAGCACAATCTGAAGCCTCATGATCTCGTGTGCCTCTCGACGCGGCAGCTCACGCACAAGATGGTCTCGCGCGCCTGTAAGGGTCGGCGGCTGACACCCAGGACGCAGGCCAAGATCCTTGAAGTGTTCAACGCCGTGACGCAGGAACATCACGAGTTGGGGGATCTGTTCAGCTATTAGCAGGCGTGCAGGGCGGCTCCTCCATCCACGCACGGGATAAGGAGCCACCCTGCAGGAGCCTTTATGGCTTATTCGATGGGATCGCCTGTAACCTGGACGTCGTCGATGTTCCAGCCGCCGTAGACTACCGTATCGTCGGTCGGGCCGAGGCCCCAGCGGAAATACACCGTTGCCTGTCCATCGGCTATCGACGACGGGACCGCGTATTCCATGAACTGCCAGGCGCTTTCGGAGATGTGCGAGTAGCCCACCGTCCAGAGGTCCACCCAGTTGACGCCGTCGTTGGAGACCTGAATGCAGGCATAATCGTAAGGCGACTCGATGCCCAGCCAGCGCCAGAAACTCAGGCGGATGTTCTCACAACCCCGGCAGTCGATGGGACCTGTCGTGGCGTAACGCGTCTGGGCCAGGTTGTTCGTGTAGTCGCCCTCCAGCGCGTATCCAATGACGGACTGGCCGGTATAGCCAGATGCAGGGTCGTTGCTGCCCGAACCTGCTCCGCTCGGCGCACCCCACGCCCATCCCTCGTCGAGCTGCCAGAGCGGATCGGTGTCCATTGTGGCATGGTAGATCGCGTCAGGTGCAACCTCGATGGAGACGCTCCGGCTGGCCTGGCGAATGCCGTCGGTCACGAGGAAGGAGAAGGTGAAGGTCTGGAAGACCTGATCGGCGGTAGGTTTCCACGAGACCGCCAGTGCCTCGGAATCGAAATGAGCGCCGGCGGGCAGGTTGCCGGCCATAAGACGCACGGGTTCGTCTCCTGAACCCGATGGGTGCAAGGCAAACTCGACCCTCTGTCCCGGCGTGACCTGATTGGGTGCTGCGATCGGATCGAGGGCGGGGCCCATCGCCGTCGATCCCGAGCACTGCGGATCGTGGCGCAACGCGCCCCAGTCAATCAGGCCGGCGTCGTATTGCCCCGGCAAGTCCACGACGTGGAAACGGTAGTCGTAGCCGGCCGTGAGCAGCTCGACGTCTCCGTCCTGGTCCAGGTCTTCCAATGCCGGCGCACAATGCACCTCGCAGGGCAGGTTGAACATCGGGAATCCCGGGGTGGTCGAGCCGTCCCGCTCCCAGGCCATGGTCGGCCTGCCGGCGAGGGTCGCGAGCAGTTCCTTGTCTCCGTCCCCGTCGATGTCGCCGATCAGCAGCGCGCCGAAATAAGGATTGCCCACGATGGCCTTCGGGAATCCGAGGTCCGTCAACTGGCGGCCCTGCCCATCCAGGGCGTAAACGAGCGTATAGCTGAATCCATCCGACTCGGCGTAATTGCTGATATAGACTTCACTCTTGCCGTCGCTGTCGATGTCTCCGACGGTCATCGCGCCACCGTTGTCGAACGAATCGCCCATCCGGGTCGTCCACACGGTCGTGCCATTGACACGGACCGCCTGCACGCTGTCCTCGGTGCAGAAGACCATCTCGAGCTGGCCGTCGCCATCCAGGTCGGTGACAGCCGTGCCTCTCGTGCTGCCTCCGCGCCAGCGCTTGACCTGCTGACCCTGGTGGTCGAGGATGTAGGTGTACATGCTGCTCATGCCGGGACCGTATCCGCACAAAGCGATCTCGATGTCACCGTCCTGGTCGAAGTCCGCCACGCTCATGGGGCCCACCGTCGAATACCGCCGCGACCAGAGGGCACTCCCGTCGCCCTGAAGGGCGTACAAGCTGTCCTTACTGCTGGCGGACGACGAGTCCATACCGACGATGATCTCGCTGTCGCCGTCGCCGTCCAGGTCCGCCAACATCGGTGTTCCGGCAATCTCCCCATAGTAGTAATCGCCGACCTCTGCGGGCCAGTCGCCGTCAAGCAACTCGCCGTTCTCGGCGTGCCAGGCGTACACCAGGTCATCGTAGCTGCACGTCCCGACGATTTCGTAGTCACCGTCGCCATCGACGTCGCCGACAGCACACAGCGGGGGATCGTAAGCTTCGGGCATGGACACCGGCCAGCCGGACAGCGGCGTTCCGTCTTCGCGCCAGACGTTTACCCGTGCCTCTCCCCAGTAGGTCTCCCACGAGACCGACGACTGGATGATTTCGTTGCGGCCGTCCCCGTCTACATCCATACACAGGGCGCCGCCGTAGAACTCCTCTGCGGTCAGCAAGTCCACTTCTGTGGGCTTGGGCCAGTGCTCTTGGGCGGCGCCTGTACCCACGCTGAACAGCTTGCGGTCCGTGTGGGTGTAGCCGGCGCTCGTGACGCTCAGGCGCAAGTCGTAGACGCAGGGTCCTGGGACCGCGAACGGCACTCGAATCAGCCCGTTCGGATCGGTGGGACCGTCCCCTTCACTTATCAGGGTCCAGTCATTGTTCCCGTAGGAGCTGTACTCGAGGCGGTAAGAATCGCCGTGAACGAACAGGACCACGTCAACGCTGTTGGTGTCGCGTGGGAAGACTTCGGTCTGTTCTGGAGCGACAATCTCTCCCAGAGGCAAGCGAACGTCGGCGTTCAGCAACGCCGTGTAGGCGTTGACGCGCCCGGTGCCGACGTAGCATTGGTCGGGATCGACCTGGCCGTAGTAGACCGGATCGGTCGTGTTCTCCAGAATGGCGCGAATCTCGGTGTGGGTCAAATCGGGACGATGCGACAGCAGCAACGCGCCCACCGCCGCGACGTAGGGCGCCGAGAACGAGGTGCCCGCGGTGTAGATGTACTCGCCGTCGAAGTCGGTGGTCACGATATCGGTTCCCGGTGCCGCGATATCCACCCACGGCCCGAACATGCTGTGCTCCGTCTTGATGTCCTCGCCGTTGGTGGAAGAGACCGCCATGACGTTGTAGTGGGCCGCCGGGTAGAGGGCCCGGTCCGTGTTGGAGTTGCCCGCGCTGGCGACCAGCAGGACGCCTTGCGCGAACGCGTTGTCGATGGCCTCTTTGACGATCGGATCGCCTTCCGGCCCGAATTCATCGGCGCCGAAGCTCATGTTCAGAATATCGGCGCCGTTGGCGGTCGCGTAGTCCAGTCCTTCGGCCACCTCGTCCGACGTCAGTTCCAGGCTCATACGCAGTGGCATGATGCTGCATCGCCAGTTGACGCCGCAGACGCCTTCGCCGTTGTTGCCCAGGCCCGCAATGACGCCGCTGACCCAGGTGCCATGCCCCTCAATCTCATACCAACCTCCGGGAATGAGCTGATTGTTGTCGCTCTCGAAGTTCCAGCCTTGGATGTCGTCGACGTAGCCGTTCTCGTCGTCGTCGATGTCGTTGTCGGGAATCTCGTTCAGATTGGTCCAGATATTGTCCTTCAGGTCGGGATGGTTGACGTCGACGCCGGTGTCGAGCACCGCAACCACGACGTCACGGCTTCCCGTCGAGATGTCCCACGCGTCAGGCATCTGAATCAGTTGATGGGCGTACTGATCGGGGAACTTCGGGTCGTTCGGCACCGCGCAGGTGTGGTAGACGTAGTTGGGCTGCGCGTATTCGACGCCGGCATCGCGGCGCAGCTCGGCGCAGACGGTGCGCACGTCCCGCTCGGTCCGGAAAAGGTGCCAGCGCGTCAGGTCGAGCCGCGCGGGTCGCCGCATGCTCCCGGTGGCACTCAGAGTCTGCCGTCCGTTGGGCCTGCCGGCGTCCTGGCGCACGGGCTCCACGTGCTCCACGCCGTATTGCGCCTGAAGGCGAAACAGAGCGCTCTGGTCCGTTTCGGCCGCGGCCGCGAGCCCTCGGCGTTGCCCATCCCTGAGCTTGACGATGACCTGGCCCGTCACAAACGTCTGCTGGAGTGCCCGCCGGGCGCGGGCTTGCTGTTTGGCTGGGGATTCCGCCTTCGGCAGCGAAGCGTCGTTGCTGGCCATGGATATTCCCACGCCTGCCACCAGTGCCGCCACCATGAAACCGATCGAGTATCGCGAGATGATCCTTTGACTGGGTCTTACGCTCCTCATGTGTGCTCTCCGCTGTCCCCGGTTGTCGTTTTCGTTCCATTCACACGAATGGCAGTCCTTGGTCAGGCAGTGTATGGGTGCCCTCCGATGACGGATGCCCCGGCGGCGACAGCTCGCGCGGGTCCAAGCATGGCGCCGGCTCGGACGGCTCAATCGCAGGCCACCGGATCGCGGTCATGATTCCCTCGCACCTAAAACGGTCTCTTGCCCGTCCGGCAAGGACTATCTTAATTATAGCCACATATCGGAGCGAATCAAGGTAATAGGGCGTTGGAAATCGGCAAGTCCGCCCATTCGCGTCACTCGCCTCGGC
>JAFGLV010000008.1 GCA_016927855.1 Sedimentisphaerales bacterium | reverse complement strand
GTCAGTTGCTGAATCTGCTGGCTGGCGATGTTGCTGGTCATGATGACGACGGTGTTCTTGAAATCGACGGTGCGGCCTTTGCCGTCGGTCAGGCGGCCGTCGTCGAACACTTGCAGCAGCACGTTGAACACGTCCGGATGGGCCTTCTCGATCTCGTCGAGCAGGATCACCGAATAGGGCTTACGCCGGACCGCTTCGGTCAGCCGACCGCCTTCTTCGTAGCCGACGTAGCCTGGAGGGGCGCCGATGAGCCTCGCGACCGAGTGCGGCTCCATGAACTCGCTCATGTCGATGCGCACCAGCGCGTTGACGTCGTTGAAGAGGAAATCCGCCAGTGCTCTCGCAAGTTCGGTCTTGCCGACGCCGGTGGGCCCGAGGAACAGGAACGTGCCGATGGGCCGGTTCGGGTCGGACAGGCCCGACCGGCTGCGGCGGACCGCGTTGCAGAGCGCCTCGACCGCTTCGTTCTGGCCGACGACGCGCGTGCGGATGCGCTCTTCCATTTGGATCAACCGCTCGCGCTCGCCCGAGAGCAGACGCGCGACCGGGATGCCGGTCCACTTGGCGACGACCTGCGCGACGTGCTCCTCGCTGACCTCATCGTGGACCATCTTGGCCTTCTCCGTCTGAGCCAACTGCTCTTCTTTCTCGCTCAGTTGCTTCTGGAGGTTGACGATGGTCTCGTATTTCAGCCGGGCGGCTTTCTCCAACTCGCCGTTGCGCTGCGCGTCCTCGAACTGATTCTGTGCGTCTTCGAGCTGCTGTCTGAGCGACTTGATCTGGTCGATGCCGCCTCGTTCCTGCTCCCATTGCGCGGTCATCTCCTTGTTCGTCTTCTCCAGCTCGGCCAGTTGCTTCTCCGTGGTTTTCAGACGTTCCTTGCTGGCCGGATCGCTTTCCTTTTTGAGCGCCTCGCGCTCGATCTGAAGCTGCATGATCCGACGGCGGATGTCGTCGAGTTCGGCCGGCAGCGAATCGTTCTCGATGCGCAGCTTGGACGCGGCTTCGTCGATCAGGTCGATCGCTTTGTCGGGCAGCCAGCGGTCGGTGATGTAGCGATTGGACAACGTCGCGGCCGCAACCAACGCGGCGTCAGTGATACGCACGCCGTGATGCGCGTCGTAACGGGCCTTGAGCCCGCGCAAAATCGCGACGGTCTCTTCGACACTGGGCGGATCGACGGTGATCGGCTGGAAGCGGCGTTCCAGAGCCGCGTCTTTCTCGATATATTTGCGGTACTCGTCGATCGTGGTCGCGCCGATGCAGCGCAGCTCGCCGCGCGCCAGCGAGGGCTTGAGCAGATTGCCTGCATCGACGGCGCCTTCAGCCTTGCCGGCGCCGACGACGGTGTGCAGCTCGTCGATGAAGAGGATGATCTGTCCCTCGGCTGCGATGACCTCCTTGAGCACCGCCTTGAACCGGTCCTCGAACTCACCTCGGAACTTCGTCCCAGCGATCAGAGCACCCATGTCCAGCGCGACGACGCGCTTGTTCTTCAGGCCCGCCGGCACGTCGCCGGAGACGATGCGCTGCGCCAGTCCCTCGACGATGGCAGTCTTACCGACGCCGGGCTCGCCGATCAGGACCGGATTGTTCTTGGTCCGCCGATTGAGCACCTGCATGCAGCGTCGAATCTCCTCCTCCCGGCCGATGACGGGATCGAGCTTGCCCTTGCGGGCCATTTCGAGCAGGTCGATCCCATAGCGCTCCAGTGCCTTGTACTTGCCCTCGGGGCTCTGGTCGGTCACCGCCGCACCGCCGCGAACCTCTTTCAGTGCGTTTTCGATTTGTCCGACTGTGATCGAATTGACGCCGAGCACCTCTTTGGCGTCGCTGTCGACCGCTGCCAGCGCGAGCAGCAGGTGCTCGACGCTGAGGTACTCGTCGCCCATCTCGTCGGCGCGGTTCTGGGCATCGAGCACGACCTGGTTGACCGCCGGGTCCGGCATGATCTGTCCGGCGCTCTTGCCGGTTGGGAGCCGGCCCAACTCGCTTTCGGTCATGGATTTGATCCGCCCACTGTTAGCGCCGATCTTCTTGAAAATCATGGGCGCGATACCCTCCTCGTCGCTGAGGATCGCGCTGAGCAGGTGCAAAGGCGAAAGGACGGTGTTTGTCCGAGCCATGGCGATCTGCTGGGCGGTGGCCAACGCCTCCTGAGCTTTCAACGTGAGTCTATCGAATTTCATTCCTGATACCTCTCTTCTTTCCGTTCCGTCCGCACACCCTGCCGGGCCAATTGGCTTTGTTTGGCGCGATTGCCGTTGGCCGCCAGCGATGCTTGTAGGGGCGAATGACCATTCGCCCCTACGCCTGTCCGGACGGTTGCAGCGCGAATTGGCTTTGTTTCGCACGATCATCTTGTCCGAACTCGCGTTTTCCCCCGCCTCTCGGCGGCGAGAAGCGTCAGGTCGTGCGGACAGGACTTCGCCACAAGCTCCTATGGTGCAAACGGCGTGCCCGATGCGGCTTGTCTGCGTAAACAATTGTGGGGAAATGTCTTAGGTGGATTCCAACTTCGCGATGCGTGCCAATATGGCAGTCGAGCATGCTGAATTTCGGCTCAGGCCGGCGCTACGAATGACGTCAGGCCTTTGCGGATGAGCATGACGGCGATGGCGGCCAGGAGGAGGCTGGCGACTTTGGACATGGCTTTGGCGCCGGCTTCGCCCAGTATACCGATCAACATGAGGGAGAAGCGGAAGATCAGGCCGGCCAGGAGGATGTTGGCCAGCACAGAAATAACCGTCGGGACCAGGCCGTACTCGGAGACCGCCAGCATGGACGTGGTCAGGACCGCCGGGCCAGCGATCAGCGGGGTGCCCAGCGGGACCACGCCCAGGTCGTCGGCAGGCATGCGCCTACGCTTGACGGGGTTGACGATGTCGATGATGGCCAGGCAGAAGAGGATCGCGCCGCCGGCAATCATGAAATCGCCCAGCGTTATCCCCAGAAGTCTGAACACGGCTTTGCCCAGGAAGATGAAGCCGACCGCTAGGCACGCGGCCGTGAGCATGGACTGGAGAATGATCCGGTTCTTCTGCTTGGCGTCAAGACCTGCGGTCAGGGACGACAGGATGGGCAGTACGCCGATCGCGTCCACCGCGACGAAGACGGGAATGAAGGACAGCAGGACATTCCGCAACATGGCAGCTTAACCTCCTGTTGAACGCGGCGCGCTTACTTCAACCAAATGGCAATCGCGACAAGATAGCCGAGGTACAGCGCGAGAAAGACAGCAGCTTCCCAGCGGTCCAGCATGCGTCGCCTGCCCGTGAACATCCACAAGAACAACAACGAGCTGGCGACCAGCAGGACACCGATGTCGATATTCGTCCTCGGGGCAAACGGGATCGGGCGGATCAAGGCGCTGGCACCCAGGATGAAGAAGATGTTGAAGATGTTCGAGCCGACCACGTTCCCGACGGCAATATCGGGGTTCTTGCGGTAGGCGGCCATCACCGAGGTCGCCAATTCCGGCAGGGAGGTCCCGACCGCCACGATGGTCAGCCCGACCGCGGTCTCGGTGACGCCCAGTGCGAGGGCGAGCTTGACCGCGCCGTCTACGACCCATTTGCTGCCGGCGATCAAGGCTACGAACCCGACACCCATCAGCAGGCTCGTCCGCCGGAGGCTGGTGGCCTCCTGGGGCAGGTTGCTCTCGATTCCCTCGACCCGTCGGGCGATGGTCACCGAGTAGTAGAGGAATATCGCAAAGAAGCAAAGAAAGACCAGCCCGTCGATCCGCGTCAGAACCGAGGCCGGTCCCTGGTCGATAAACCGATCGTTGGCCAGAATCCCGACTAGGATCGCGGCCAGCAAACTCAGCGGGATCTCTTTCCACGTGGTCCCCTTCGTAACGGCCAGCGGAAAGACCAGCCCCGAGATGCCCAGGATCAGCAGGATGTTGGCGATGTTACTGCCGATGATGTTGCCGATGGTGATGCCCGCGTCGCCCTGCACGCTGGCGGTAGCGTTGACTGCCAGTTCGGGAAGCGACGTGCCGAAGGCCACCACCGTCAGCCCGATGACCAGGTCCGAGATGCCCAGACGCCGCGCCAGCGCCGAGGCGGCGTTGACGAACAGGTCAGCGCCCTTGATGACAAGGACGAATCCCACCGGCATGAGCACGTAGGCCAGCATAACCGAGACTCCCGACACGTTTGCTGAGTTCCGAAACAGCCGACTATCATATCGCACACGCCGGCAAGGGCAATCAGCAACGCTGAAGGCTCATTGGGGTTTTGCCGGCGTGCTCTGGAATCATGGCCGCTCATGCGTTATCGTAACTCGGGTGCGATCCTGTTTTGTCCAGGTGAAAGGGGCTTGCCATGACGCTGAATCGGCTGGGTCTTGATCTTGTCGCTGTCTTATTCTGGGCCAGCGTCTGCGGTGCTACGGAGGCGAACGTAAGCGGCATGGGCCCGCTGGTGGTGCATCCGGCTAATCCGCGCTACTTTCAGAATGCCGCCACGGGACGCGCGGTCTTGCTGACCGGCTCGCACACTTGGGCCAATCTCGTGGACATGGGTACGTCGGACCCGCCTGCTGCGTTTGATTTCGACGCCTACCTGGACTGGATGGCCGGCTTCAACCACAACTTCATTCGCCTGTGGGCCTGGGAACTGGTCACATGGGATACGAGCGCCAATAGCCAGAACAAGAGGCACACGATCGCTCCGTTGCCCTACGCGCGAACGGGATCCGGCGCGGCCCTCGACGGCAAGCCCAAGTTCGACCTGACAAAGTTCAATCCGGAGTATTTCGACCGTTTGCGGCAGCGCGTGGCCTCCGCGCGTGAGCATGGCATCTATGTCTCGGTGATGCTCTTTGAAGGTTGGGCACTCCAGTTCGCCTCCGGCGCCTGGGACGGGCATCCGTTTCATCCGTCCAATAATATCAATGGTATCAATGGTGATGCGAACGGCGATGGCAAGGGCATCGAGATTCACGAGTTGGGCAACCAGGCAGTCACGGCCATTCAGGAAGCGTACGTGCGAAAAGTCATCGACACCGTCAACGGTTTCGACAACGTCCTGTACGAGGTATCCAACGAGAACCACCCGCCTTCGACCGAGTGGCAATACCACATCATTCGGCTCATCCAGGCGTACGAGCAGTCCAAACCCCAGCAGCACCCGGTCGGCATGACCTTCCAATATCGAGGCGGGAAGAACCAGGCGTTGTTCGACAGCCCGGCCGACTGGATCTCGCCCAACCCGGAAGGGGGCTATCGCGACGATCCGCCCGTTGCCGATGGTCGCAAGATAATCATCAATGACACCGATCACTTGTGGGGCATCGGCGGCAATCAATCCTGGGTGTGGAAGAGCTTGCTGCGCGGCTGCAATCCGATCTTCATGGACCCCTACGACGACCAGGTCCTCGCGGGCCGCCCGGAGGCGAAGTGGGACCCGATCCGCAAGAGCATGGGCTATGCGCTCGCATACGCCGGGAAGATGGACCTATCGCGCGCGGTCCCGACTACGGATGTCGCGTCCACGACATACTGTCTCGCTAATCCGGGCCAGCAGTATCTCGTCTACCGACCCGCAGGGCAGGGGGACTCCTTCACCGTCAAGCTGGCGCCGGCGTCCTACACCTACGAGTGGTTCGACCCGGCCCCCGGCGGACGCGCGGGGACGGGCACGGCCAACGCCGCGACGGATGCCACGGAATTCCGCGCCCCGTTCGCAGGCGATGCGGTGCTCTGGCTCAACCGTAAGGTCTTCCCGACGAAGGATTGGATTGAAGCGACGCCGTCGTCGCAGGGCGTGAACGAGGCCGCGCTCAAGGCCGCCGTCGACTACCTGCGCGCCAACGCCGGTGGTGACGGAGTGAACCAGGCCCTCATCGTTCGAAATGGCTACGTCATTTGGCGAGGCCCGGATGTTGACAAGGTCCATGGAATATGGTCGTGCACGAAATCGTTCACGAGTACGGTGCTTGGTCTGTTGATCGACGACGGCAAGGCGACGCTGGATACGTTGGCCCGGGACTACGTGCCGGCAATGACCTCGGCATATCCGAACGTGACATTGAGGCACCTGGCGACCATGACCAGCGGCTATCGAGCGGTCGGAGACGAGCCGCACGGTAGCTACAGGCACGGCCCGAGCCCGACACCCTTCGATCCATGCGACACCCCGCTGTTCGCCCCGGGGGCACAGTATGCCTACTGGGACTCTGCGATGAACCAATTCGCCAACGTGCTGACCCGCATCGCAGGGGAACCTCTCGAGGCTCTCTTTCGCCGGCGGATCGCCGAACCGATCGGAATGGACCCGAAGGAATGGCGCTGGGGTCACTTCGGTCCCGTCGAAGGTATGGTCGTCAACGGTGGCTCGGGCAATCTGAATCGCCACGTCTTCATCTCCGCCCGCCAAATGGCTCGCTTGGGGTTGTTGTTTCTGAATGAAGGTAACTGGGACGGGCGGCAATTGGTCGACGCGGCCTGGGTGCGCGCGGCAACGCGGCCGCAGGTATCCACGACGCTGCCGGTCTGGCGCGACAGCGGGGCCGACGGCTGCGGGGTCTACGGATTCAACTGGTGGACGAACGGGACCAGACCCGACGGCAGCCGCAAGTGGCCAGGCGTCCCGGCCGGCGCCTTCTCGGCCAGCGGCTATAACAACAACGACATGTTTGTCATTCCCGAATGGAACATGGTCATCGTCCGGCTCGGCCTCGACGAGAACCAGGTCCGGCTAACCGACGCCATCTACTCCCAGTTCCTGCGCCGCGTCGGCGACGCGCTGCTCTACCTCGAATCGCACTAGCCGACACGAGACGGCCAAAGACTACACTTCAGGGTGGGTCAGGCCTTCCTGGATCGCGTACTTCGTGAGCTGGGCGATGTTGTCGATCTCCAGTTTGGCCGTGATGCGCAGGCGGTACGCCTCGACGGTCTTGGGACGGGTGTGCAAGTCCGGGCCCACCTGTTTGATGGTGTCGCCCTCGGCGATGACTTGGAGGACCTCTCGCTCAAGTCCCGTCAAGACAGCGAAGGCGTCAACCGTCTTGTGCTCGGGAACCCGAGGATTATGAGCCACGCGCGAGAGAATTATCCACTTTCTCACAACTGAGAATCGCTCGGCGCCCTGACGGGCTCCGTCGGCCCCAGAACCTCGCGCCTCAGGTGGTGCCGGCGCGAGCGCACGCTCGTGGACGTGTGGTGAACTGCCGAGCGGATCTCGACGTAGCTGCTGCGCAGTGAGCCGGCGTCGTCGAGTTTGTGAGGCATTCTTACGAATGAGAATGGGCGGGCTGACGCCAAATGCCGCTGTAGCGACAGAGCTGCGCCCACATTGAACCACGGGGGCGATCCCGATAGTATTGATGTGGATTCGAGAGGGCTGCTGGAGCTGGCGCCGCGCTGGTATACGGCCCTGTTCGCCCCGCAATCACCCCGGCGCGAGCGTAGCCGGGCGCGATCTCACCTGGATGGATCGGTGGAATGAAATTACGCGGTGGCTACAACATATTTCTTCAGGGCAGGCCGGGCAGTACGATCAAAGCTATGCCCGAGCCGAAAACGCTTTATCTGCCGCTATCGAGCAAGCGCTTCCGGTTCAGCGCCATTCACGTCGCGGATGGCCAGGACGTCGCTCTCGGCGACGTATTGGCGACCGACCCGAACAACTACGACGTGCCTTTGCTGGCGCCTCGCGCCGGCTCCGTCCGCCTCGGCCAGGTCGAGGATACTGTCGTGTTGGAGAACATCGCCAAATCTCAGGAATATGCGGACACCAACGGTCGGATGGAGGAGGTTCAGCACGTCGAGCGCACGTTTGGCGCCGCTGGGGCCCAACGTCGCAGGTTGATGATGCTCGGCGCCTGGCAGTTCCTCCATGAGGCTCACTCCGGCCGCCTGCCCGACCCGCTGGGCACGCCGCAGGCGGTGCTCGTCTCGACCTTGAGTCTCGAACCGTTCACCGCGCGGGGAGATGTGCAGCTCCAGGCCCGACTGCTGAACTTCACCCGGGGTCTCGAACACCTTCAGTCGCTGCTGGAATACCAGCCGATCTACTTCGTGCTGCCGGACATCAAGTCCGAATTCGCCAGCATCGTGCGCAATCACATCCGCGGCTACGCCTCGGTGAAGATGGTCGAATTGCCGCTGACATACCCCTACGACGACTTCGCGGTCCTGGCGCGCTCGTTGGGGCTCTCCTCAGGCAATGGGCCGGTTTGGGCGCTGCGCACCGAGGGGGTCCTGGCGGTCGATCGCGCTTTGACGGCCGGCAAGCCCTGCGTGACGCGCATCATCTCCATCGGTGGGACCGGGGTAGTCTCGCCGGGACACTTGCGGGTCGTTTCCGGATACCCGCTGAAGTGCATCACCGACAAGCACGTGTTCGAGCCGCACCCGCGCATCATCAACGGTGGCATCATGACGGGCGAGGCATTCGGACCCGGCGCGCTGGGCATCGACACCGAGTGCCGGGGAATCACCGTTTTGCCGGAATTGCAGGAGCGGGAGTTTCTTGGCTTCATGCGGCCGGGTTCCGAGCGCAGCAGCTACTGGCCGTGCTTTCTCAGCTCGATGGTCCAGCGGTTCGCCGAGCGACTGACCACCGCGATGCGCGGCGAGCGGCGTCCCTGCATTTCCTGCAACGCCTGCGAGGAGGTCTGCCCCGCCGGTATCTCACCTCACCTGATCCACAAATATCTGTACCGGGACCTGGTGGAAGAGGCCGCCGCGGCGCGCGTCGATCTCTGTGTTGAGTGCGGCCTGTGCTCGTATGTGTGCCCGTCCAAGATCGACCTGAGGGCCCAGTTTGTCGAGGCGAAGAACGGGATCGCACGGGAGAAGGCCGAGATGCTTGAGACCAAGGCCCGGCAGGAGTCAACCGAGGAGGTCAACGCGTGAAACTGCTCCTGCGCGTGGTTGAGAAGATTCGTCCGCATTTCGAAGAGGGCGGCAAATTCCATGCGTTTCTGCCGGTCTACGATGCGATCGAGCACTTCCTCTTCGCGCCGGGAACCATCACGACCACGGCGCCCCACGTGCGCGACCCTATCGATCTGAAGCGATTCATGTCGATGGTCATCGTGGCGCTGCTGCCTTGCGTCGCGACCGGCATCTACTTTTTCGGCCTGCGTTTCATCGCGCTGATTGTCGTGTCGTACGCGGCGGGCTTGTCGGTCGAGGCGCTCTTTTCCATCGTGCGCAAAGAGCCGATCAACGAGGGTTTCTTCGTGACGGGCTTTTTGTTTCCGCTGATCATGCCGCCGGCGGTCCCGCTCTGGATGGTCGCGTTGGGCGTCGCTTTCGGCGTGGTCATAGGCAAGGAGCTGTTTGGTGGGACCGGACGCAATCTGTTCAACCCGGCTCTGGTTGGTCGCTGCTTCCTGGCGTTGGCCTATCCCGTCCAGATGTCCGGTAGCTGGCTCAAGCCCGGCGCCGGCGTCGCCGGCAGGCTCCTGCAGTACGTCGACGGCTCCAACGTCGATGCGGTCACCAGCGCCACGCCTCTGGCGCTGGCCAAAGGCGGTGAGTATGTTTCACTCTCGCACATGTTCGTCGGAAGTGTCTCAGGCAGCGTGGGTGAGACCTCCGCGCTGGCGATCCTCGCCGGCGGGATGTTCCTCCTGCTGACGCGCGTCGCCAACTGGCGCACGGTCGCGAGCATCCTGATCTCGTTCACGGCTCTGGCGGCAATGCTCCACCATGCCCAACCCGATCGGTTCGGTCCGGCGCTGTGGCACCTGTGTGCCGGCGGGCTGCTCTTCGGCGCCTTCTTCATGGCGACCGATCCGGTCACCGGTCCCATCACCAGTGGCGGCAAGTGGCTCTACGGTGCTCTGATCGGCGTCGTCACCGTCCTGATCCGCAACTTCACCGGCTACGTCGAAGGGGTCACGTTCGCGATTCTGCTGGGCAATATCTTCGCTCCCATTCTGGATGAAATGGTCTTCGCGTTGCGCTTGAGGAGGCTCAAGGTTGAAGGGTGACGCTTACACTATAGCCTTCGCCGGCGTTCTCGGCACGGTTTGCGCGTTGCTGCTGACCGGCGCCGCGAGTTTCACTGCGCCCTACCGAGCCAGCAACGCTCAAGCCGAAGAAGTGCTCAACATCCTCACCGCTTTGGGCGTCCCATTCGATCAGGGCGCCTCGGCGCAGCGGTTGGTGGACGTTTTCGAACAGAACGTCCAGGAACGTGAGCGCGGCGATCTGACCGTCTACGCCTATGTGCCGGAAGGGGACCAGGGGCAGCCTCAGGCGTTCGCGGTGCGGTTCTCCGGTCCCGGCCTGTGGGGTCCGATCGAGGGCTTTCTCGCGCTGGAACCGGACATGCGGACGATCCGAGCGGTGACGTTCTATCATCAGGAAGAGACGCCCGGCCTGGGCGGAGAGATTTCCGCTTCCTGGTTCAGAGAGCAATTCGTCGGCAAATCCGTTGTCGACGCAACCGGTGAGCCGGGCATCACGATCGGCGGCGCCGCCGGGCCCAACTCGGTCAACGCGATCACTGGCGCGACCATGACCTGCGACAAGCTCGAAGCGATTTTGGATGGAGTCCTGCAGAAACTCGTCGAGGAGACCAATGGCTGACAAGAACGCTGCATCCTGTGCGACCTGCGCCAGCCCCAAGAAGAAGGGTCCGTGCGGCGGCAAAGGCATGCTGACGCTCAAGGACGGCGTCTGGGGGATCAATCCCCTGGCGATCCAGGTGCTCGGCATCTGCTCGGCGCTGGCGGTGACCAACCGCGTGGAGACGTCGTTGGTCATGGGTGCGGCACTGATCTTCGTCACCGTCGGCTCGAACCTGCTCGTGTCGCTGCTGCGCAATTACACGCCGCACCGCATCCGCATGATTGCCGAAGTCGCGATCATCGCCACGTTCGTCATCCTCTTCGACCAGTTCCTCAAGGCCTTCTATTGGGACCTGTCGAAACAGCTCGGTCCTTACGTCGGCCTGATCATCACCAATTGTATCGTCATGGGACGCGCCGAAGCCTTCGCCCTCCAGAATCCGCCCATCCTGTCGATGGTGGACGGCCTGGCCAACGGGCTGGGCTACGCGGCGATCCTGGCTATCATCGGCTTCTGGCGCGAATTGCTCGGGACCGGCAAGGTGTTCGGCCTGACCGTTTTGTCCGATCACTGGTACGCACCGAACCAACTCATGGTCCTGGCTCCCGGCGCTTTCTTCATGCTCGGAGCGGTCATCGCGCTGTTCAATGCCATCCGCGGACCGCAGGAAGAGGAGGACAAGAAATGAACGGACCTTCCCCGGTGGTGATTCTGATCGCGGCCATCTTCACCAACAACATCCTGCTGGCGAACTTCCTGGGCATGTGCTCGTTCATCGCCTGCTCCCGCCAGATCGGCACGTCGCTGGGCCTGGGCACCGCGGTGACGTTCGTCATGGTCATGACCACCGCGATCAATTATGTCGTTTACCACCACGTGCTGCTCCCGCTCGGTCTGACGCATCTGACCTTCATTGTGTTCATCGCGGTCATCGCCGCTTTCGTCCAGTTCGTGGAGATGTTCGTCGAGCGGTTCAGCCTCAAGCTCTACTTCGCGCTGGGCATCTTTCTGCCACTGATTACGGTCAACTGCGCCATTTTGGGCGCATCGCTGTTCATGATTATCCGCGAGTACAGTTTCATGCAGACGCTGGGTTTTGGCTTCGGAGCCGGGGTGGGCTGGGCGGTCGCCATCATCCTGATGTCGGGCCTGCGCCAGAAGATGCGGTACAGCGACGTTCCCCAACCGTTTGAAGGCGTACCGATCGCGATGTGCATCACCGGTGTCATGGCGATGGCGTTCATGGGCTTCGCCGGCATGGTGTCCATCCAGTAGGAGCGCGTGATGGTCTACGTATGGTCTATAGTCTGCTTCGCCGGCCTGGTCATGGCGCTGGCGACCCTGCTGATGGTCGCCGCGCGCGTGCTGGTCAACTATGGCGTGTGCAAACTCGATATCAACGCCGGAGAGAAACCGCTCGAAGTCGAAGGCGGTCAAACCCTGCTCTCCGCTCTCTACGCCAACGAGATCTTCATCCCGTCCGCCTGCGGCGGCAAAGGCTCCTGCGGTCACTGCAAGATCACCGTCACCGGCGGCGGCGGACCCGTCCTGCCGACCGAGACGCCGTACCTCGACCGCAAGGAAATCCGCGCGAACCTGCGTCTGGCCTGCCAGGTCAAGATTCGCGAGGACGTCTTCGTCCGCATCCCGGCCGACCTGCTCAACGTCAAGATGTTCGACGCGACCGTTGCCAGCGCGACACAACTGACGCACGACATCAAAGAGATCCGCATGAAGCTGGACGAGCCGGCGGAGATCTCGCAGCGTCCCGGCCAGTACGTCCAGGTCCAGGCGCCCTCGGACGAGGGGCCGGTCTTCCGCGCCTATTCGATCAGCTCCGCGGCCCACGAGCCCGACGTCGTCGAGCTGGTCGTCAGGCTCGTGCCCGACGGAATCGGCTCGACCTACCTGCACAACCTCAACCCCGGCGACAAGGTCAACTTCACCGGCCCTTACGGCGAGTTCTACCTCAACGAGGACCCGTCGGTCGAGATCGTCTGCGTCGGCGGCGGCTGCGGCATGGCGCCGATGAAGAACATCATCGACACCCTGTACCACCGCTGGCCGGAGCGCACCTGCTGGCTGTTCTTCGGCTGCCGCACCACCCAGGACGTCTTCTACCTCGACCGCTGGCAGAAACTGGCCGAGCAGCATCCCAACTTCCACGTGATCTACGCCCTGTCGGACAAGCTCCAAGACGGCGAAAAATGGGACGGCGAAACCGGTTTCATCCACCTGTCCGTCGACAAGTACCTCGAAGAGGGTATCCCGCGCCAAGCTTTCCTCTGCGGCCCGCCCCTCATGATCGAAGCCGTCACCCGCACCCTGACCGCCAAAGGCCTAAAACCCGAAGACATCTTCTACGATGAATTCTGATCCGCTCCCGAGCCGCACGCGCGCTCGCAGTCCTTGGACGCCGGTGGTTATTGCAGCCAGTGTGGATCGAACAATCGAGCCCCGTGGACAACCCCCACAACGGCGATCTTGTCTTCGCTGATTATCTTGTAGAGAATCCGGTAGCTGAAGACTCGCAGCTCGCGATACCGATCTCGCTCCATCTCCGGTATCATCTTGCCGATCCTGGGATGCTCTCGGAGTTTGCGGGTTTCGCGGATGATGAGTTGTACAACCCGGCGGGCCTGGAAGGGCGAGTCTTTCTCGATGAACGAGCCAATCTGCTCGACTTGCTCGACGGCCTTGGTTGTCCAGATCACTTCAGCCATTTCGCCAGGCGCCTCTCCACTTCATCATGGGTGAGCGTCTTGCCGTTCTCAATGTCCCTCTCGCCTCGCTCAATACACTCAAGCACGTAGAGGTGGTACTGAATATCTTCGAACGTCGATTCCTCCGGCATTCGCGCTATCAGTTCGCAAGCCTTCTGCTTCGTGGTCATAGCACACTCCTGACTGCAACCTGTGATCCCATACCATTCTATGGCATGGTCCACCCGACGGCAAGTCGAATGCATGGACCATGACGA
Organism: Sedimentisphaerales bacterium; assembly: GCA_016927855.1. Lineage (GTDB taxonomy): Bacteria > Planctomycetota > Phycisphaerae > Sedimentisphaerales > Anaerobacaceae > JAFGLV01. Next base: position 36,946 of record JAFGLV010000008.1, on the reverse strand, counting down.
ACTGGTCGCTGTCCGGCGGATTCAATCGCCACTTGCCGGTTCTCGAATTGGATATGGCGTCCGCAGAACTTCTCCCCAGAACCTACCCTGTCCAGGTTGCCGCACGTTCGCACGGACTGAATCCCTCCATTCTACCCAATTCTCGTCTCGTCTAAACCGAGGCGCCGCGCAAGGAACTTGACTACTCTGCGGAATCTCCCCGGCATGAAGGAACCAGAAAACGTGACATTTCTCTTGCTCAGGAAGCTATCCCAGGGCCATTCCGCCAAGTCCCTGTCGCTTCCCCACTGGTACAGCATTGTCGCCAGGTCGAGAGGAGCTTGGAGGTCGGGGAGTCTCTCCACATGCCCAACAGGCAGCAAGCGAAGTCTACCGAGAGGACCGACCGCGATTGTCTCATCAAGCGCCGAGCATAGCGGTCGGTAAAGTGCGTTCCAACATCCGGGCACCTGTGGCATTTGTTCTTCTGACACGATCAGTGGGATGATCGGTGTTATGGTCCAGTCGTATGCCGGCATGGTGGGCGCGACTATATCTCCTCTGCGGAGGGCATCGATGGTCGACGTCAACTGATCGACGGCGATGGGGATTCCGATCTTCTCCAGTTCTTCTTGCCGTTCAGCGGTTGACTTGAGCGACGCGTGGGATAGACCGATGAAATGGGAGCTCTTGACCTCGACGACAACCACCTTGTCAGGGAACCAGACCAAGAAATCGGCTCTTCTTTCTCGGTTGTCTTCCGGGATACGCCACACCTGATCCCCGTAGGCCGACCTGAAGATGGACAAGATGTACTTCTCGAAAATCTTGCCATACAGATCGCCGACGGCCTTTACATTCGTGTACGGTTCTGGCAAACGGCCGTCTCGGGCAGCGGTCAGAACCTCGTGGCGGATGCTATCGAAAAGGCTTCGCCCCACAACGGTGTGGTTCAACACAAAAGCCCCCGGATTCTCAAGATCGCAGATTGGAGCTTGTGACAATGCGATGAGGTTCCAATCGCGTATCGGACGATTGCACTCTCGCTGCTCGATCAGGGCTCGTAGCTCAGACAGGGACCTCATACGGACCGCCTCGTAAGCGCTCAGAAGCCTCCCTTCCTTGGGATTCTCGCATTGTTGGGACCGGGGAATCGAATGCCATGCATTGGCGATGTCATCAAGCGACCGCGTCTGCTCACGGGCAATGATAGCAAGCCCGCCTAAGACACAATCGGGAGCACTGACCCCAGACGCTTGTTCGAAGAGTCCAAGGTATTTGGATACCTCTGTGCTCGGTTCAGCCTGATCCAGTTCGTAGAGGTAGAAGGCCCGTGTTGCATAAATCTCTGGCGGAGTTGTTGCCATCCGAATCTGGTCCTGTATCAGCAATTCCAGGACAGGACGCGACGAACGATTTGCCATCATGATGTCGGCGGTCATCAACAATGCCATGCTCAAGTCATCTCGCCCTTCGTTGTTTTCAAGTCTGGACGGTCCGGTCTCTGGGGCATAAAGCACGGCAAGTTGCTGCAAGGTGCTCAGTTGTCGCTCGTAGTATATCGCGTGTTCGCCGTCCAGGAAGCCCAGCTCTTTCAGCCTCGCACACACTGTCTTGCCCATCGTTCCACAAATGACACGATGAATACGTTCCTTTTCCTGGAAGCGGTCGGCGCAGAGCATGTTCTGTACGCGGGAAAGGAAGCTGAGCCATTCAGTTGCGGGGTATCTCTTAAGCAACGCGACAAGGTCTTCTACGTTTGCTTCCTGCCCGAAGGTCCTTGCATATGTGGGGATGGCAGCCATTGGCGGAGAGAAAGGCACAGCACTATCACCGATCATGTCGAACTAAGCTCCTGTCTCCGGGGGCCACCGAATACCCACATTGGATGGGCCACGACAGATGATGCCAAGTCGGAAGGGCACAAGAACGCTGTACCGAGCAGATCCGATGAAACTGACCACACTCCAAGACACAGCCATTCACCCCCTTCGCCAGCAGCGACCGGACTTTGTCTCTTGCGGTGTTCACGACAGTCTCCAATCTATGGTCCGCACCGAAAACGACAATTAGTATAGCAGGTGAGGGCCGAAAGGCTCAATTCCTATTCCGGAATGGCAATGTTGGGGCGCAAAAGAAGAGAGCAGGTCTGGGGGGCCAAACCTGCTCTCGGGTGCGTCGGATCGATGGGACCGGCGATTACGGCCGGATCATCTTGCTCTGGTCGACCGTGACCTTTGTGCCCAGGTCGGCGATGGTGTCGTGCAGGACCTGGATGATGTACTGGCCGTTGTGGGCGAAGGCGCCGGGGTCTTTCTGGACGTATTGGTAGTTGTACGTTGCCTTGACCAGCCTCGGCGTCCAACTGCTGAACCGTCCCTCACCTTCATCGACCTGGCCGTTATTGTTGGTATCGACGAAGAAGTATGGATAGGCACGGCCACTGTAGGCGATCGGCGTGCCGGCGACGTTCGCGGCGTAGTCGCGGATCGTACTGTAGAGCACCTCCTGGAACGTGTTGACCTCCCAGGCCAGACCCTCGGCAGTGATCCCGTCGCCGTCGAAGTCCCTGTTGTCCTCGCGGATGCCCGTGACGTCGGGCGTTCCGTGGCAGAACAGATTGCCACAGGCCTGCGTCTGCACGGCGCCGCTATGAGCGTCGTGACACTCGGCACACGTGTCGAAACTCCTGACGTGATCGAGCCGTCCGAGGTAGGTCTTGCCTTGGTACTCGTAGGCGCCTTTGGCCTGCGTACCGAAATAGGTCGCGCCGGCGGCATAGTAATGGACGTTTCTAAAGCTCAGGCCGCCGACTTCGTCCTCGTCGGTGGCCCCGGCCGCGGCGATATAGGCGTTCACCGAGACGGTCGATTCGCGACCCTGGTGGCAATTGATGCATAGGTTGCTGTCGGGATCATCGGTACTGAGCTGGGCACCACTGGGGAATTCCACCTCCTCCACCGGGCGGCGAGTGAACTGCGGAATCGCATCGTGACAGGTCTCGCACATCAAGCCGTTCGATGGCGGCTGACCGATCGTCACGCCTTCTTCCAGCAGGAAGGGCAGGCCGGTCGCGGAGTGGCACTTGCTGCACGTGCCGGGGACTTCGCCTTCTTCGTCCCAGTGCCGCCAGGGCTCTTCCGAGCCGGCGAAGTGGCCCGCGTCGTTGCGGACCAGCGTCGCGGCAGTGTCGGGAGCGAGGTCGGCAATCGAGTCGTGCAGCAACTGGATGATGTACTTGGCGTTATGCGCGAACGCGCCGGGGTCTTTCAGAGGGGTGTGGTAGTTGTAGGCGGCCTTGAGCATCCGCGGCGTCCAGGAGGCGTAGCTGCCTTCGCCTTCGTCGACCACGCCGTTACCATTGTCATCGGCGAAGAAATACGGATACGCGTTGGGGTCGTAGGCAATCGGTGCTCCGATGCCGACGCCGTACGCTTGCATCGCGGCGTACAGGCTTTCCCGGAGACCGGTCACTTCGTGATAGATGCCTTCGGTCGTGTTGCCATCACCGTCGTAATCGAAGGCGGAGCCCGCCATGCGCACGTTCTTCACGTCCTCGACCGTTTCTACACCCGGATGGCAGGCGGCACATAGATTGCCCTTGATCTGCAGGCTGTGCGAATCGTGGCAATCGACGCACTCGTCGACGCCGGAAACGTGCGCGAACTTCACATCGTATGACGGGTCGTCGTATTGGTAGCCACCCAGGGCCAGACCACCCAGTCGCGTCGCGGCGGCCGCGTAGTAGTGGATGTTGATGAAGCGAGCGTCTGGCATGACGGCATCGAGGTCAGGAACGTTCGCGTCGGCGATGGCTTCGTCCACAGTGAGCTTGGACGCGCGGCCCTGGTGACACTGCATGCAACGCGCCTCGCTGCCCAGGCCGGTAATCTCGATCCCTGACGGCATGACGACGCTGTCGAGCGCCGCCGCGGCTTCGTTGTGGCAGGTGATGCACTCGATGACGGTGCCGATCGGCGCCGGGTTCTCCACCGAGCCGGCCGGTGTCCCATCGGCGCCGATGAAATCCATATAGCCCGGCGAGCTATGGCACCTGGCGCAGCTCGTGGGGACCTCCGGCGGGTCCTCTTCATCCCAGTGCATGAAGGCCTCCGCTTCCGCGTCGGCGTGGGCCGACATGATCCATTCGGCTTCGTTCGGCACCTCCTCCACGTGGGATTCGTCCTGCAGGGCGATCAAACTGAAATCCACTGTGCTCGCCCCGGCGACCAGTGCGACCGACGCGATCACTAGCAGCGCTGCCGTCGATAGGTTCTTTAGCATCATCATCGTCGTCTGCACCCTTCCGATCTGTGTTTCCCTTCCCGGACAGTCCGTGAATACGTCCACACGCGGGCACGCGGTCCTTCGAGCGTGCGCGGCGACTCCGGGTTTGCCTCGAGCAAACGACGTGCCACTGCATCCTTCCGGAGGCAGCAAAAGAGGATCGCTGCTCTAACATCTTGCAGGCACAGTCGTTATCGGAGGATGTGGCAGGCGGATTTTTCCCTGATGTGGATCGCGCCGCCCCGGTTCTCTCATTCCTGAGACGCAGCGAAGCGGTGAGTCCCAATTGTGGGAACGCCGGTCGTTCTCGGGCTGGAACGTTGCGAGGGAGTCTGGTCTGGCCTGAACCGTCCCGCGGTGCGGCTCTCTGACGCGAAATCCTTGATGCGCCTGCGGCATCGCGGTACCAGCGCGTCTTGCTCTGGCAGGTCATTCGTCGAGCGGGGCAAGATGGCACGCTGCTTGCACGAAGGCTGAGGCCCGCATGTCGTCGTCGGTTTCAGGGGGCTGTATCCCGGGCATGTGTCGTATCCCAATCTCCGGCGTCATGGTGGCCGGACCACGCTAACGAGAGGCACGACCGGTGAAAAGGAGAGTATCTGGATGATACTGGTATGGTTTGTGTATGGTCTGGCCTTCTTCGTGCTGGGCCTGGTCGTTCTGGTCTACCCCAAACAGGACAGCAAGTTTGAATTGGCCGGTCACGTCTGGAAGATCGGAGCCTTCGGGATGCTGCACGGCATCAACGAATGGCTGGACATGTTCATTGCGATAGGGGGTCCGCTGCCGCCCGTGTTCATGGAGAATGCGCGTATGGCCACCCTGTCCGGCTCCTTCATGTTCCTGCTGCTGTTTGGAAGCACGGCCATCGCGACGCGGTTGAGGCATCCACGCCTCGTGCGAATCATCCCTGGATTGCTGACGCTGGTTTGGCTGGTGGTCCTGGTGGTGGTGGAGGCCCAGCAGAAGCTCGTTCTGGGAGACATTCTGGCACGCTACCTATTGGGGGCTCCCGGGGCATTTCTGACCGCCACGGCGTTGCTGTCCCGCGCGCCGCAATTCAGAGCCATGAAGCTGGGCTCCGTTGCTGTAGCTCTGACGGTGGCAGCGGTCACGACGATCGTCTATGGCGTGCTCGCCGGGATCATCGTGAAGAAAGCCGGTTTCTTCCCAGCCAATGTGCTGAACTACGAGACGTTTCGGGCCGCGACCGGCGTGCCGGTGCAAGTGTTCCGGGCCGCCTGCGCCGTTGTCGTCGCAGGTAGCGCCATACATATACTGGACGCGTTTCGGTGGGAGACCCGGGAAACCCTCCGCATGAGCGAGCTGCGGTGTGGGACGATCGCGACGTCCATACCGGTTCTCCTGTTTATGACGGATCGCAACATGGTCGTCACGTTCGCGCAAGGCAAAGGCTTGGATGTCCTCGGGCTCAGCCCGACACAAATCCAAGGGCGTGCCGTTGCCGAGGTGTTTCCGAGCACCGAGCGTTTCGCCGAGGACTGCCGCCAGGCTCTATCCGGGCGGGATACCGTCACGGTGGTCTCGCGGAACAGCCTGACGTTCGAGATATCCAGCTCCGCTCTACGCGACCCGGGCGGAGAGCCGGTGGGAATCGTGGGTGTGGCCTTGGACATCAGCGCCAGGGTGCGGGCTCAGGAGGAACTGGACGAATACCGCCTGGCGCTGGAGCGTCAGGCCCGCCAGGCCGCGGTCGGAGCGCTTAGTTCCACCCTGGCTCAGCAACTTGCTGAGCCACTGTCAGTGGCTCGGCTGGTGTTAGACAAGGCTGTCAGCGACCTGGAGCGGTCCGATGCTGGGTCCGCTCTTCGCAATGGCGTAGCCAAGGGGCTCTCGGCCGTGTCGAGAGCTCAGGAGATTCTGGACCGGTTCACCGAGGTCGCGCAACCGGGGTCGCCGCCCAGGGCTCAGCCGGTCGGGCTGTACCAGATAGCCAGGAGGATGATGGGCGTGTTCGCCGAGAGCGCCCAACGCAGGGGCCTGACCATCGCGATCAAGGATCTCGATGCCGTGCCGGTAATGGCACTCACTTCCCGGGAGCTCGAACAGATACTCTATCACCTGATCCAACGAGCCGTGGATGCAACCGAGCCGGGTCGCAGGCAGAGATTGACGATCAGTTGCGAGACCTCTTCGGATCGTGTCGATCTGATTTTTTCCCGGGTTCGGGAGGAAGCAGGGTTGCCCCAACCGCCGGTCCAAGGCTGGATCGCCGATATGGGCGGCGCGAAGGAGGTCGACTATCTGGGACTTGGCCTGGCCATCGTCAAACGCATCATAGAAAACCACGAAGGCCGGTTAAGCTGCAACGTCGAACCGTCGGGCGCCACTACCACAGTAGTCCGGCTGCCCAAGGAGGGGACGCACTGACATCCGGGTGCCTTGGATTGACCTAACGGTTTATATCACAATGCGTTATACTCACTTTGACGTCCCATCGATGGCCGGAGCCTTGTCCGGCTGGTTGCGAGCGCCAGCGGGTCCAAGAAGCAAGAAGGAGTGCTCGTGCCAGCGAAAAAACCTTGCTCGCAAGCACCGTGTTCCGTATAATACGCTTACCCATGACTTCTCGGATACGGGAATGATGTCTCAAGTGGATGGACTCGTAGCATCCGATGGAGGTGTTGGCAATAGAGGGTGAGTCTCTTGTAAGAGTGCCATCCGGCAGGTCGTGGGGACGGATCGGCAGCGGGTCGTGGTGCGACAGGAGGACGGGCTGGTCGGCCGGCATGAGTGACCGGTCTGCGACCTCAGTTTTGCCCGTGACGGACGATGAACACGTGCGGTCACGTGAGCGTAAGGTCGCGGGCCATATTAGCGATGCAAGATCGTATGGGCGGAGTCCGGGATGCTTGACTTGTCCGCACCGGAGGCAATTCTGTTCGTGGTGGTAGCGACTGCCCACGTCGCCGGAGGCACAATCGCTCTGATGCAACTGGTCCGCCCGCGGGGCAAATGGCAGCGGTTCCTGACCGCTGCCGTGACGGCAGCGGTCCTGGCGGACGCCATTTTCCTTGGGGTCCGCGCGGCGCAGATCAGGGCGGTTCCACTGACCGGCCTGTTCGAGTCCCTGGTGGCGCTGGCACTGGTGTTTGGCGTTCTCTATCTGCTCCTTCGCCTGGTGGTCCAGCAGGTGTGGTTCGGCTCAGTGCTGGCTTGGACGACCCTCGGCATGGTCCTGCTGGCCGGCCTCGTGGCCAAGCCGGCGTCAAAGCCTCAAGCGGTAGCCGCGACGCCTTGGGCGGTAGCCCATGCAAGCGTCATGATCCTGGCGGCTGCCGCCGTAGTGTTCGCCACTGCCAATTCCGCTCTCTATCTGCTTACCAGCCACCGGCTCAAACAGAAGGAGATCCTCCGCGTGTTGGGCCGCATGCCGAATATGGAGACTCTGGGAAGGATGAATCGGATTTCGCTGGGTGTGGGCTTTGCCTTGTTGACGGTGGGCGTGCTGACCGGCCTGGGCCTGGTGTCGTCGCTGGGCACGGGCGTGCGCGAATGGCTCGTCGACGGAAAGGTTCTTTGCATCATGGCAGTGTGGCTGCTGTTGGGCGGAATTCTGATTCTCGATCGCCTTTCCTTGTTGAAAGAGAAGGCCCGTGCTTACGTGACCATCGTGGCCTTTGTACTTGTCATACTGGCTGTTCTGGGAGTGACTGTTGCAGGTGTGACGCAGCACAAGTTCTCCGCCTGCACTGGGCTGGTTGCTCCGACCGAAGTAGCGTGAAGCTGGATGAGCATTGTCGTCATAGGTCTCAATCACAAGAGCGCTCCGCTGGACATTCGCGAGCAACTGGCGTTCGCTACGTCCGAGGTGGAAGCGGCGCTTCATCAGCTCAAGGCGTCTGACCCGGAGGCGGAATTCGTGCTGCTGTCCACGTGCAACCGGGTGGAATTGTACTGCGCCGCCGAACGGGCGCCGGGCGAGATCGAGGATTCACTGATCGCGTTCCTGGCGTCCTTCCACCGCCTCAGACGGGATGAGTTTGAGCCCTGTCTATACGTGCACGAAAACGAGGATGCCGTCCGTCATCTGCTGATGGTCTCAGCGGGCCTGGACAGCATGATCATCGGCGAAGCCCAGATTCTCGGGCAGGTCAAGGAAAGCTACAAGCAGGCGTGTGCGGCCCACAGCACTGGCAAGACCCTGAACCGGCTCTTCCACTGCGCTTTCTTCACGGCCAAGACCGTACACACCGCGACCTCGATCTCGAACGGTCGAGTCAGCGTCGCCGGCGTAGCCGTCGAGCTGGCCTTGCAGCTCTTCGCCGACATCGTCCGCGCCAAGGTGGTGGTTATCGGTGCGGGCGATACCGGCGAGCTGGTCGTACAGCAGCTTCTCAAGAGAGGGTGTACCGACGTTACGGTGGTCAATCGCTCCTACGAGCGCGGTCGCGACCTGGCCCAGCGATCCGGGATCAAGGTCAAACCGTGGGAGCAGCTTGGCGAGCAGCTCGGCTCGGCCAACATCGTCATTTCTTCGGCGGCCACTCCCACCTATCTCTACTCGCGTCAGACGTTCGAACCGATCTTCCGCAAGCGCAAAGCCGGCGCGCTGCTCGTCATCGACGTCGGCGTGCCACGCAATTTCGAACCTCAGATCAACCGGATCGAAGACGTGTATCTCTACAGCGTGGACGAATTGAAAGCGGTCGCCGAGCAGAACCTCAGGTTGCGCGAGGAAGACCTCACGAAAGGACTGGAAATCGTCTATGCCAGCGCGGCTGGGTTCATGGACTGGCTCAGCGCCAAAGACATCGGTCCCCTGATCGGCCGGATGAAGGAGGAGTTCAGACAGATCAGCCAGAAAGAGCTCGAGCGGTTCTTCGTGGGCGTCCGCCGGGAAGCGTCGTGTCGAAACGTGATGGAGGCCGCGGTCAATCGCGTTGTCAACAGGCTGCTTCACTGCGTCATCCACAATGTTAACACGGTCGCCAAGGAGGCGGGACCGACCGAGGCGGCCAAGCTGGTCGACGCCATCGTCCAGCAGGCCCGCGAGATTTCTCATGCCTCGGACAATGGGAAGGACGTGACGACATGAAACCGGCCGCACCGTCCCATCGCGCCTTGCGCATGCTCTTCTGGGAAACGACGATCCGGTGTAATCTCACCTGCGCCCATTGTCGCCGACTGGAATCCAACGACGCCGAGGGCGCCGACTTTTCGACCGACCAGGCCAAGGCGCTTATCGGGCAACTCGCCGAGTTGGGTCGCCACCAGCCGCAGATGCCGGTGCTGGTGTTTTCGGGTGGTGAGCCTCTGTGCCGAGAGGACCTGTTCGATCTGGTCGGCGCGGCGCGAGCGCATGAGATCACCTGCGCCCTGGCGACCAATGGTACGCTGATCGACGCGGCGATCGCTCAGCGTATCCGACACAGCGGTATCGCGCGCGCTTCGATCAGTCTCGACGGCGCCGGGGCAGAAACCCACGACCACATGCGTCAGATCCCAGGAGCATTTGGCCAAGCGATCCGCGGCATCGCGTATCTTCATGCGGTCGGCGTACCGTTTCAGATCAATGTGACCTTGACGAAACAGAACGCCGGGCAGCTCGAAGACGTCTACGAGTTGGCCAGATCGCTCGGCGCCGTCGCCATCCACATCTTCATGCTCGTTCCCGTCGGCTGCGGCCTGGTCCTGGCTGAGACGGACATGCTCTCGCCGCAGCAATATGAAGAGATCATGGTGCGCATCTGCGAGCTGGAAAGCCGGGGCGACATCCAGATCAAGGTCACCTGCGGCCCTCACTACGAGCGGGTCAAGAGACAAGTGGCCCGTGGCTCGTGCCCCGTGCCCCGGGTCACGGATCACGGGTCACGAAAGGTTGCCTGGCGGGACTCGGCGTGCTCTTCGTCAGCCATCGAGGTGACGTCTATCCCTGTGGCTATCTGCCGGTCAACTGCGGCAACGTGCTTGAGAACAAACTCGTGGATATTTGGGACAACAGCGCCGATCTGGCCCGGATGCGCAACACCGGCGCCCTGGAGGGCAAGTGCGGCGTCTGCGGTTATAGAAATGTCTGCGGCGGCTGTCGCGGCCGAGCCTATGGCGCGACCGGCAACTACATGGCGGAAGAACCTCTCTGCGCGTATGTCCCGACGGGGCGCGCTGATCAAATAGCGAGGTCGACAACGGCATGATCAATATCAGCAAGCTCTATTGTGACCAGATCACTCCCGGCGATTGGCTCCGCTACGGCAAGAAGGGCTCCGGTGAACGCCAGGGCGAGATGGTCCCGGCCCAGGCGTCGGAGAGACGCCCGATCGTGGTATGGAATATCACGCGCACCTGCAACCTCAAATGCGTGCACTGCTACAACGACAGCGGTATCGGCAAGCCCTGCGACGAACTCTCGACCGCCCAGGCCAAAGGCGTGATCGACGACATGTCACGGTTCGGCGTGCCATCGGTCCTGTTCTCCGGCGGCGAGCCATTGATGCGTCACGACCTTTTCGAGCTGATCGAATACACTGTCGGGCACGGCCTGCGCGCCGTCATCTCCACGAACGGCACGCTTATCTCCCCTGAGACCGCCAGGGAGATCAAACGGCTGGGCGTCTCCTATGTCGGCATCAGTCTCGACGGGATCGGCGCGATCAACGACAAGTTCCGCGGCGTCTCCGGCGCGTTCGAGCGCGCCGTAGCCGGTATTCGCAACTGCAAGGCAGCCGGCGCGCGGGTCGGCTTGCGACTGACACTCACCAAGCGAAACGTCCAGGATCTCGAAGCGCTATTCGATTTCTTCGAGACCGAGAACATCGAGCGCGTGTGCTTCTACCACCTGGTGCCCAGCGGCCGCGGCGCGGCGATCTTCGACGACGACCTGATGCACGCCGAGGCGCGCGGGGCGATCGACCGCATTCTCGCCAAAGCCAGGTTCTTCAAAGAGGCCGGGCGCGAGACCGACATCCTGACCGTCGACAACCACGTCGACGGGGTCTACCTCTACTTGAAGCTGTTGGCCGAAGGCGACCCTCGCGCCGCCGACGTCTGGAAACTGCTCACCTGGAACGGCGGCGGCATGTACAGCAGCGGAGTGGGGATCGGCTGCATCGACTACGAAGGGCGCGTTCATCCCGACCAGTTCTGGTGGCACTATACTCTCGGCAGCGTGCGCGACAAGCCGTTCAGCGAAATCTGGACCAATCCGCACGAACCTCTGCTCGTGGGCCTGAGGGACCGTCGATCCCACATCAAGGGCCGTTGTCGCGACTGCAAGTTCTTCGACGCCTGCGGCGGAAGCCTGCGCGTCCGCGCGGACGCTTACTGCTCGGACCCCTGGGCGCCCGACCCGGCCTGTTACTTGACCGACGAGGAAATCGGGCTCGACCCGAAGCCGAAGAGCGAAACGCCGGCGTCCATCTCGCGCCGGACGAGCGGTGTCTCATGATAGCCAACGCGGCGAGAAACGACGGAAACGTAACGGCTCTCGATCCCAACGGGTGCCGGGACAACATGTGGAAGGTCCGCAGGAGTGGCTCTACGTCGTTGCTTGCCGACCAGATTCCGTGGTTGATCTCGCTGCGCTGGATGGCGGTCGGGCTCATCGTCGCGGGCGCACTGATCGGCACGCACGTGTTCCCGCTGCTCGCGAACCCGGTACCGCTTTATAGCCTCGCGGGACTGCTGTTCGCGTGCAACCTGGTCTATGTCGTCCTCGCGCGGGGTTGGCGTCGTCGGCGCCGCTGGAAGCACACCGTGCTGACGATGGTCCAGATGGAGGTGGACCTGATTGTTCTCACGGCGGTCCTGCACGTCTCCGGCGGCGTCGTGAACCCGTTCATCTTCTTCTACGTCTTCCACGTCATCATCGCGACCATCCTGCTGCCGCGTCACCTGTCCTTTGCCGTCGGGATCACGACGATCTTCCTGTTCGGCCTGCTGGCAGCCAACGAGATGAACGCCGGCGCGCTGTTCGGGTATTACCCTCTGCAACTGTCGTCGGGCGGTGGTGTCTGGCGCAATCCGGTGTATGGACTGGCCGGCTTCGTCGCTTTTGCTTGCACCGTCGTGCTTGCCCAGTATCTGACCGCTATGATCATCGGTCGCATGACGAGCAAGGAACGCGAAGCGGCGCGCAACAGCGAGCTGCTCAACGCGATCATCAACGCGATGTCCGAAGGTCTTGTATTCATCACAGGTGACGGAGGGGTGTCGTTGTGCAATCCTGCGGCGCGGCGCTGGCAGGACGGTTCTGAGCCGGACGGCAACGGCGGGCTCGGCGCGTTTCCGCGCGCGTTGGCCGAACACATTCAAAGCCTGGTCCGTTCCAACAACGGCCAAGCCCACTGCGAGCAGACGATCTCCTTCGGTACCGGTGGTCAGGACCGGCGCTTCATCGAAGCGACGAGCCATCCCGTCATGCACCTTGACGGTGCCACGCTCGGGCACGTCATCGTCGGTCAGGACCTGACCGAGCACAAGAAGCTGGAAACCGAGTTGCGCGATCGGACCGACCAGGTCACGGCCATTAACGAGAGGCTCAAGGTCTCCAGCGTGCAGATGGCGCAGCGCGAGAAGATGGTTGCGCTGGGACACATGGCGGCCGGTATCGCTCATGAGATCGGCAATCCGTTGACCAGCCTGTCTTCGGTGGTGCAGTACCTCGGGCGCAAGTGTACCGACCCCGAACAGAAGGAAATGTGCGCCGTGCTGGATCGGCACGTGGGACGCATCTCGGTCATCCTCAAGCGTATGTTGAGCCTGGCCCGGCCGGTGACGTCGGAATACAAGTGGGTCGATATCAACGAGTTGATCGAGAACACCCTCTCGCTGGTGCGGTTCGATAGGCGCGCTCAAGGCGTGCGAATCGTCAACGCGCACAACGCGGACCTGCCGACGGTCTGGCTCAGTCCGCAGAATCTGGAGCAATGTCTGCTCAACATCGTGATCAACGCGTTCGACGCGATGGAAGCCAAGGGCAGGGACCACGATCACGTGCTGGAGATACGCAAGTCGGTCGAGGATGAGACGATCGAACTGCGGGTCTCCGACACCGGCGTCGGCATGAGTCCCGAGGTCTGCCGGCGCGCGTTCGAGTCGTTCTTCACCACCAAGGAAATCAGCAAGGGCACCGGGTTGGGTCTGTTCGTCAGCTACAACCTTCTGGCGGAGATCGACGGGACCATCGAACTGGAATCGCAACCCGGCCGGGGGACGACGGTTATCATCCGTATCCCGATCCGGCCGAAGAAAGGGCTCATCGCCGGTCCTAGTCCTGTGACCACCGGCGCTGGGGCCGCGAAGTGAGTCGAGTGAATACCGCACTAAAACCGACAGGTTCTGATATGAACAGCGGCAACTCCACGCTGGAACGCGGCGCGGAAATACTTCTGGCCGACGACGAAGCCACCTTTCGCGAGACCTTCGCCAAGGTGCTGAACGAAGAGGGGTTCTCGGTCACCGCCGCCGGGGACGGCAAGGAAGCGATCGACGCCATCATGCGCCGGCCTTACGCAGTAGCCATCCTGGACATCCAGATGCCCGGCAGCGACGGGATCAGCGTGCTGCGCGAGGTCGCCGCGATCCGGCCGGAAACGCGCGTCATCATGATTACCGCCTATGGGACCGTCGAGATGGCGGTCGAAGCCATCAAGCTCGGCGCCTGCGACTACGTGATGAAGCCGGTCAACTTCGACGAGATGCTGACGAAGATCCGCCAGCACCTGCGCTACGTCGAACTGGAGGCCGAGAACCGCAAGTTGCGAGAGGAACTGAACGGGCGGTTCGATGTCAGTCAGATTCTGGGCCAGACCGCGGTCATGGAGCAGGTGTTCGAGACCATCCGTAAAGTGGCGCCGACACGCAGCAACGTGCTGATTACCGGTGAGAGCGGCACCGGCAAGGAGTTGGTGGCCCGGGCGATCCATTCGCTGGGCTGCACCAACAGCGGACGCTTCATCGCGGTCAACTGCAGCGCAATTCCCGAGACGTTGCTCGAGAGCGAGTTGTTCGGCCACAAGCGCGGCAGCTTCACCTCCGCCTTCGAGGACAAGAAAGGCCTCTTCGAGACCGCACGGGGTGGAACGCTGTTTCTCGACGAGATCGGCCACATGCCGATGGGCTGCCAGGTCAAACTGCTGCGCGCCGTCGAGCAGCGGCAGATTCTCCCGGTCGGCTCGGCCAGCCCTGTGGACGTCAACCTGAGGCTGATTGCGGCGACCAACCGGGATCTCCATCAGGAAATCCGAGAAGGGCGCTTCCGAGAGGACCTGTTCTATCGCATGAACGTCGTAGGGATTCACTTGCCGCCTCTGCGCGAGCGGCGCGAGGACATCCCGTTGCTGGTCAGGCACTTCGTCAAGAAGTACAACGCCGAGATGGGCAAGCACTGCGCCGGGGTGAGTGACGAGGTCATGAGACTGCTGGTTCACCACGAATGGCGCGGCAACGTCCGGGAACTCCAGAACGTGATCGAGCGCGCGGTGATTTTCGCCGAGGGCGAGATCATCGAATTGCCCGACGTGGCGTTGAGCGGCTCCGGCGGCATGCCGGCAGCCGCCCCCGGCGAAGACTTGCAGAGCGCCGTCAAAGCCTACGAAAGAGAACAAATCTTCCTGGCGCTGACGCGCTGCGATTGGAACAAGGCGGAGGCGGCCAAGGCCCTGCGGATCGGGCTCTCAAGCCTCTACCGGAAGATGGACGAGCTGGAGATCTCGCCGGGCAGACGGGTCGGAAGGAAATCGGAGCGGTGAGCGAACACACGGGTCGTGAACGACAGCGCGACCTCGAGCGCGAATTTGTCAGGACGTACGAATGAAAATCAGCCAAGCCTCAGCCTATGCGTTGCACGCGATGATGTACATGGTCAGACACAGAACTCAACTGCCGGTCACGAGTCGAACGATTGCCAAGGCGGAGGGCATGCCTCCTGGCTACGTGTCGAAGGTGCTCCAACAACTGGCCAAGGCAGGTTTCATCCGATCGGTGAGAGGCCGCAACCGCGGGTACGTCTTTGCCAGACTGCCGGAGGAGATCAATCTGCTCGAGTTGTTCGAGGCTCTGGAAGGCGAGCCATTCTTTGATGACTGTCCGCTGAGGCACTGCGCCTGCGGCGGCACGAGCGAGAACTGCCGCATCTTCTCGCAGTGGATATCCGCGACGCGCCGAATCAAAGAGATGCTGGAAGGAACCAGCATTGTGTCCGCGGCCTGGAACCATCCCGAGCATCGCTTCGATGTCCTGCCTCACCTCGGCGCGGCCGATGCAGCCAACGTCTCCCAACACGTATCTCCTGCGCGCGCCGACTGAGTCTACCGCTCCCGCCGCACGCAAGAAAAAGGCGCTAAATCACAAGTTTACGGAGATTCTCACAAGCGGGAATGACCTTCTCCCTAGGTCCCTCAGGCCGGTTGTTGTGTCGCTTCACCAGCCGGAGCCTGGCGACGGCCCCTTGTGGAGACGCAACTTCTTGCGTCTCAAACGGACCGGCACGGGAGACGCAAGATGTTCGCGTCTCCACAGTGAGGATCGACGCGGGATTCTCAAATGTGAGAAGCATGCCGCCTCATGCTGGCTGGCGGCCATCTCGGAGCTGCCACGTCCATTGAACGGGACTGGTCGGCGCGATAGCATGAGAGAAAGGCTGGAACCACAGCGATGGCGAAGAACCTAGCTGGGCCAAGAACCGATGGGGCGAATCCCACTCTACCGCTCATGACGACGTTATCCGAAGATGACATTTGTTTGCACGAGTTCACCCGGGTAGGCCTGGCGCACATTTTCCGTCCGGTGTCGTGCGCCATGGAGGCGGTGGAGGAGCGCTTGGCCGGCGTGCTGGGCGAGGCGCGGGATCCGTGCGTACGCGAGATCGTTGATTTTCTGCTTGAAGCACCGGGCAAACGGATCAGGCCGGCGCTAGTCGTGCTCTCGGCTGAGGCCGCCTCTGCGAGCAGGGCCGACGGGTTCGGTGAATCGGAACGTGTTTGGGTGGATGTAGCGACTGCGGTCGAGCTGATCCACATGGCTTCGCTTGTCCACGACGACCTGATCGACGCGGCCACGGTGCGCCACCACCGATCCAGCATCAATGCCAGATGGGGTGGTCCCGTCTCGATTGCCCTCGGGGATTATCTCTGCTCAAAGGCCTTCCAGTTGGCGACCGCGTGCGAGAACCCGCGTCTGCTCGCTGTTCTGGGCTCAGGACTCAGCGCGATGTGCGAAGGCGAACTGGTGCAAGTCTATGGGCGTCGCGATCTGGATGTGTCGGAGTCCGACTGCTTGGCGGTGGCGGAGAAGAAGACGGCAGCCCTCTTCGGCGCCTGCTGCGGCGTGGGTGCGGTTGCCGCCGACGCCGATCCCATGACGCGAAGCGCGTTGCAGCAATTTGGGTTGCACATCGGCATCGCCTTCCAGATCCTCGACGATTGCAGAGACCTGTTGAGCGATCAACAGAGGTTGGGAAAGAGACCGGCGCAAGACTTGCTGGCCGGCGACGCCACCCTGCCGGTGGTTCACCTTCTCGGATACTGCCGCCGGGAAGGCCTGGAAGGAACCGGATCCGGCGGATTCACCCTGGAAGGAATCGATCTGGCGCGGATCAGAGAACTGTTCCATCTCTCGGGCGGCGACGCGCGCATCCGGCGCCTGGTCGGCTCTCACTTGAGCCGCGCCAAGCAGCAATTACAGCGCCTGGCTGTTTCGGACTTTGCCCAAGCTCTCGCGCGGTTTGCCGATTGCATCGGTGCAACCGTATCTATGATTCTGGCGAGGTGAGTGTATGGATAAGCGACGAATCCTGGTCGTTGACGATGACCGAGACCTCTGTGACTCGCTCACGGTGATTCTCGAGAACGCCGGCTACACGGCGGCTGCGGCTACGAGCCGGTCCGAGGCGATGGAGAAGATTCGCGCCGAGCGTCCCGACCTGGTCATTCTCGACGTCATGATGGAAACCTGGCATGACGGGTTCGAGATGTCCCGGGAACTCAAAGCCGACCCGCAGTACAGCGACATGCCCATTCTGATGCTGACCTCGATCGAGGAAAGCACCGGTATCGAGTTCAGGTCCTGTGCCGGCGATCCGACCTGGCTGCCGGTGGACCGCTTCCTCGACAAGCCGCTGAGACCCCAGGTGTTGCTGCAGGAGGTCGCGGGTCTGTTGTAGCACGCTCGGACGGCGCGTGCAGGTCGGGAATGCATCAGCGACGGCGGTTGAAACCGCAGGGCCGGAGTCAACCGCGCCGTGCCGACCGCTTGCCGTTCGGACGTATGACGTGGCAGTAAGCATGGAATGAGGTACAGGATCGTTAGACGACTGAGAAAGGCCTTCGCCCATTGGGCCTGGTTCTTCTGGCACATGCGCTGGCGCGCGCGAATCGTCGCGCTGCTGATGCTGTCTGCCGTGGTAAGTGTCGTGGCTATCGAAGTGACCGGACAACCGGGATTCTGCAATTCGTGCCATATCATGATCCCATACTACGCCAGTTGGAAGACGTCCACTCACGCGGAAGTGAATTGCCTGGACTGTCATCTCAAGCCCGGATTCACCGGCTATGTCAAAGGCAAGATCAACGGGCTGGCCCAGGTCGTTGACGACGTGGTCGGGCGCGTAGGCACCAAGCCCAGTGCGACGATCCAGGAAATATCGTGTCTGCGGTCTGAATGTCACACCAAGGCGGAACTCCTGGATGGACCGGTGGACTACAACAGTGTCACGTTTTCGCACACCAACCACATCGACAACGTCGTCGACGGGGTAAAGCTGTCGTGCGGTTCCTGCCACAGCCATTTCGAGGGCAATCAGCACTTCAGCGTCAATCAGAACGCCTGTTATGCTTGCCATTTTCTCGCCAATGCCGACGGCACCCGGCCGGTCGCGACCGGCTGCACCGGTTGTCACGAGGTACCCAGCGAAGTCATCCGTCGGGGGTTCGTCAAGATCGATCACCAGGAGTTCGTCTCGTATGCAGCCAGTTGCGAGGACTCGTGCCACAAGCGGGAAGTCGAGCAGGCCGGCCAGGTCGAAGAGACCGTTTGCCTGAACTGTCACGATTTCCGCAACGAAGCCGATGCCAACAGCGTCGAACTGCACGAAGCGCACACGACGGCCGAGAAGGTCGAGTGCTTCGCCTGCCACGGCAAGATTGCGCACGGCCAGACGCAGGTCCAAACCGTCTCGGACATGATGGACTGTCAGAGCTGCCACAGCAACACGCATCAGGTCCAGCGGACGATCTACAGCACGGACCCGAACGCCACTCCGACGCCGGCGCCGCACGCGGAGGATCGCGTGCTCAGTCCGATGTTCCTGACCCACGTGGAGTGTACCGGATGCCACGTCGAGCAGACCGCCAAGACGCCGGGCACGCTCGACAGCTTCGGAACGGTGGCCCGTGCGGTCCCGTCCGCGTGCGACCGGTGCCACGAGCCGGGGACCGGAGACCAGTACGTGCCGTTCTGGCAATCGACGATCAAGGCGCTCTACGAGAAGGTGGATCGCAAGGCTACGCAATTCGCTGAGCTGGCTCAGCTCCAAGGCGATCCGCAGCGAGCGCAGGAGATGGGCCGCAGAGCCCAGCAGGCCCGGTCGATCCTCGATTCGATTCAGTTCGACGGCAGTTGGGGCGTTCACAACTTCAAGTACACCGAAGCCCTTCTGCTCGAAGTCGACAAGCTGGTCACCAGCGGGAACTAACCATGCACGCATACAAGCAATCATCGCACACGACGCTCAAGACTGCGGCGCTTGCGTCTCTTGCGTTTGCGATCGCGTGGGTCGGCGCAGCCGCCGCCCAGATGCAGAACCCTCACCACGGAGTTATCGGAGGACCGTGGGAGGTGGTCGTGAAGATGGGCCACGAGGGCGAGACGCTCCGCCTGCCTCTGACGGTTGCCGACGAGAACAAGCCGCAGAAGCTCGGCAAGACCCTGCCGGTGATGGGGACCCCGGTGAAAGTCAGGATCGAGCAGTATCTGCCCGACCTGGCCTGGGAGACGGTCGCGGTCGACGACCCGAACGGTGCGGCGGTCGCGAAGCTGTCCCTGCGCGGGCCCAACCTGGTGCAGGACCTATGGCTCAGCGCCGGTGACATCGCGCGTCAGTCGATCTCTTCGCACATCGGTGCCGTCGGCATCCGTGAGCTTCCGGGAGGCCTTGCGGGCGCGGCGGTCGTGCAGCAACTGGCCGATCCGGAGACCGTCGGGGTCCTGCTGGTCTGGCTGGACGACGCGGCGGTCCCGCTGCCTTACGCCGTCAAGTCCGGCATGTCCACTGCGTTGCCCGGTGGGCAATGGAAGCTTTCGATTCCTCGATATGTCCCGCACTACTCCATCGATCGCCAGACCAAGGAGGTCAGCAATCTATCGGATCAGCCGGTCAACCCGGCCGTTCAAGTCCGGGTCGAAGGCGAGCAAGGCTCGTACGAGCAGTGGGTTTGGTCCAAGTTCCCCTCCTCGCCGCACATGCGGCTGCAACTGCCTTTCCGCGTCAGGTTCATCGACTTTCACGTCAGCGCCGAACCGGGTCAGTATCTCCTGACCGTCGCGGAAGGCCTGGAGCCTCGCATGCTCCACTGGCAAGACCAGCGCAAAGTGATCGAGCCGGTTGAGCTGGGCAAGCGCTATCCGTTCGGCACGGAAGGCTATTCGCTCGCAGTCGAAGAAATCCGCTACGACGCGACAATGGAGAATCGCTGGAAGAATGCCTCCGAGATGCTGTTGCACCCGGCCGTGGTGGTTTCGGTCCTTCAAGGTGACAACGCGGAGGAGGCAATCCTGGAGTTGGGCAAGCCCAATCACCAGCCGACGAAATTCGGCACCCTGGTGATGTTCTACCGGCGCGTGCCGTGACGTTCGCGCGGGAATCGATGTGACTGTGCTCTGTCAAGGTTATGACGATGAAGACCCGTGCAGCCAACGGGACAGGAGCGGGTGAGATGGCAGATGTGAGACGATATTCTCGTGCGAGCGTCGTCGCCGTGGTGCTGGTTCTGGCGGCCTGCGCCTTGGCGGTGAAGAAGCCGACGTCGCCACCCAAGACGTGCGTGACGGAAGAGTGCCACGCGGACTACGGCCAGCAGGCGTTCGTGCACGGTCCCGTCGGGCTGGGCGACTGCAAGAGCTGCCACGAAGCGCTCGATCCGAACGCGCATACGTACACGCTGGCGCGCGAAGGCTGGGACCTGTGCGAATATTGCCATCTGGACCAGACGACCGGTGCGCACGTTCACGAGCCACTGACGACCGGAGACTGCACGGAATGCCACGATCCGCACGGCAGCGCGAACAAGGCGCTGATCACGACCGAGACCGTGGCGCAACTTTGCCAGGAATGCCATGAGACCGGCATGGACGTCAAGTTCCCGCACGGGCCGGTCGCGGTCGGCGAATGTACGATCTGTCACGCGTCGCACAGCGCCGACCACGACTTCCTGCTTAACGACGAGCCAACCAACCTGTGCTTTTCCTGCCACGTGGTCACGCACGAAGAGCTGGGCAAGTTCGAGTTCGTGCACGAGCCGGCTCAGAACGACTGCATCGGCTGCCATAATCCGCACGGCGCCGCGACCATGAAGATGCTCAAAGCCGAAGCGCCGCAGTTGTGCTACTCCTGTCACGAGGACATTCAGACCATCGCCCAGACCGCGCGGTACAAGCACAGCGCCGTGACGGAGGAGAACGGTTGCATGCACTGTCACACGCCGCACGCGTCAACGATCCAGTTCCAGTTGAAGGCGACGCCGATCTCCCTGTGCGAATCGTGCCACGATGCGCCGGTCGAGAAGCCCGACGGAGAGCTGATCGCGTCCTTCACCGCCGAGGTCGAAGGCAAGCAATTCCTCCACGGCCCCGTTGCGCAGCAGGACTGCAAAGGCTGTCACGCTGTCCACGGCAGCGAGCATTTTCGCCTGCTGATCGAGGACTATCCGCGCCTCTTCTACGCGCCGTTCAGCACGGACAACTACGCGTTGTGCTTCAGTTGCCACCCGGAGAGCCTGGTGCTGACGCAGCGAACCGCCGACCTGACCGAATTCCGCAACGGCGACTTGAACCTCCACTACGTCCACGTGAACAAAGCCGAGCGCGGCCGCACCTGTCGTTCGTGCCATGCGACGCACGCGAGCGACTTGCCCAAGCACGTGCGCGAGAGCGTCCCCTACGGCGCGTGGAACCTGCCGATCCAGTTCAAGAAGACCGAGACCGGCGGCAGTTGCCACCCCGGCTGCCATCTGGCCTTTGGCTACGACCGCGTGGCGCCGGTGGTCAACGAAGCGCTGCCGGCTATCACGGAATTGAAGACGGAGTAATCGCCACATCGAGATGGCTGGAGTCTCCCTATGTTGACAGGACAGTGGATTAAGGTCTTGGGGTTCGCGCTGCTGGTTCTGGGCGTGCTTGCGGTGCCGGCGCTGCAAGCGCAGGAGACGGCGCGTCGGATTCATGCCGGCGACACCATGCCGGCGTTCTCGCTGGCCGACGTCGACGGACAGATCTTCACCTACGATCCGAACCGGCCACGCGTGCTGGGCCTGGTCATCATGAAGACGGGCCAAGACCAGTTCGAGCGCGTCATGAGCGACCTGCGCACCGTGGTGGAACAGTTGCGCTCCGGCGGAGAGCCCTTCGATTGCGTCGGTGTGGTCAGCGGTCCCGGCGCGCGCGAATTCGTGCTCGCGCACACCGTCGAGGCGCGGACCCGGCTTCCCGTCCTGCTCGATCCCGACTTCGTCCTGTGGGGCAAGCTCGGGATCATCGCCGCGCCGACCGCGATCGTCGTGGGAGCGAATCACGAGGTCCAATGGACCGAAGCGGGGTACGGCTACGATTTCATACCCGCCTTCCACGCCCAAATGGCCAAGGC
This sequence comes from Sedimentisphaerales bacterium, assembly GCA_016927855.1. Lineage (GTDB taxonomy): Bacteria > Planctomycetota > Phycisphaerae > Sedimentisphaerales > Anaerobacaceae > JAFGLV01. Next base: position 14,862 of record JAFGLV010000008.1, on the reverse strand, counting down.
CCTGGGTCTGGGCGGAGGCGCCGAGGCTTCGGTGCGCGTCGAGACGCTCCAGAACGCGTCCGACCGCGCCCGCCTCGAAAGGCACGTGCGGATGGGTCGCATGCTCGCCCAGCGTGGGAGGTTGTCGTCCGCGATCGAGGAGCTGCTGAAGGCCCGAGCGCTCGACCCGAATGCCGTCGACGTCGTGCTCGAACTCGGAGAGCTGCTGTGCCGTGCCGGCCGGAGCCAGGCCGCGTTGGAGACGGCCGCGACGGCAGAATCCAAAGTGAAGACGGACTCTGAGAAGGCGCGCGTCCTGCTGATCTCCGGCTGGGCCAGACGCCAGATGGGTGAGTTCGACGCCGCCGAGTCACTGCTCTCGCAAGCGGTATCGCTGGACCCGACCGTTCCGCGTGCGCTCTACGAGCTGGGGAAAGTCTACGAAGGGAAAGGGGATGCCGAGAACGCGCTGGCTTGCTATCGCAAGGCGCTCGCGCGGATCTTCGAGGAGACCGACGCGATGCCGGCGCGGTAGTGGATGCCTGTTGATTCGACTTTGTGGAGTTGGTAAAATGAATATGCTCAGTCGGTATCTGAGCCAACCTAACACCGGCCGACACGCGGCCGACGAAAAGACGAAGGAGGAGCACCGATGCATGTAAACTCGTGGCTCAAGCGATTCTGCCTGGCTTTGCTGATCTCAAGTGCCTTCATGGCGGTGGTAGTCTGGGCACAAGCCCACTCGGATGCCGGCTGTGACGGCTGTCACGTGCCGCACAACGCCCAGACCTTGCCTGGTGTGCCGCTCTGGAACGGCAGTGAGACCACCGTCACCTTCACCATGTACACGAGCGCGTCTTTCCAGGGTGCCATCGACGGTCAGCCCAGCGGCGCGTCGAAGCTATGTCTCAGTTGCCACGACGGCGCCAATCCGAACTTCCTGTGGATGAGCGACGAGAACAAGTTCGAAGCCGGCGAGCTGGTCAACAGCCATCCGATCTCATTCGTGTACGATTCGAGTCTCGTCGCGGCCGACGGCGGGCTTCGAGACCCCGCGGAGCCCAGCACGCTCGGGCGGACCATCGCGGAGGACCTGCTGGACCCCGAGAGCAAGATGCAGTGCAACAGTTGTCATGACGTGCACACCTCCGGCGTCGGCGAGCACCAGTTGCGCGGCTACGGCTATGGCCTCGAGACCATCCAGAATCCCAACGGTTCCACCTCGATGGTCCATCATGGTCCGGAACTGTGCCGCATGTGTCATCTGAAATAGCCCGACCTGGGGCCGCGGCAGGCGGCGGTCCGATCCGCACACGTCCTCGTCTAAAGGAAGGCAGCAGATCGGACGAAAACCAGTGTATGCATGTTCGCAGTGTATTCGCGCCCAGGGACGCGGCTCGCGCAGCGAGCGTGGTAGTGTTCTATCTACTGTGTGGGTGCGGCGCGCCTCAGCGCGGCGGCGAGATTGCGAATCCGATCTTCTTTCCGGCGGCGCCGGAGCAGCCGCGTCTCCAATTCCTCAAGTCCTTCTCCGGTCCCGCGGACCTGGGCGCGTCCGGTCCCGGTGGTTTCGAGCGGTTCGTCCTGGGCCAGGCCGAGCAGCAGGAGGGGATCACCACACCATACGGCCTGGCGATCCACGACGGCAAGATCTACGTCTGCGACGTCGGCACCAGGCGGGTCAAGATACTCGACCTGCGGAACCGGACGTTCAGCTATCTGACGGAAGACCGTAGGCTCGTCAACCCGGTCAACATCTTCATCGATGACGACGGGACCAAGTACGTCGCCGACCCGACCGCCGGAGCGGTCTTCGTCTTCGATGCAAGCGATACGCTCGCAGCCATCCTGGGCAAGGAGCTGCAGATCAGTCCCCTCGACGTCGTGGTACGCGGACCGAACTGTTACGTCACGGACTACCGGAGTAACCAGGTCGTCGTGCTGGACAAAGCTACCGGCCGGGAGATCAGCCGCATCGGGCAGGCCGGCACCGCCGACGACCAGTTTCAGCTCATCAGCGATCTGACCTTCGGCCCGAAGGGTCATCTGTACGTGACCGACAAGCTCAAGGCCAAGGTCTTCGAATTCGATCCTTCCGGAAAGCTGGTGCGCACCCTGGGCCGGCTGGGCGATAACATCGATGAGTTCGTCCGGCCCAAAGGCATCGCGGTCGACAAAGCCGGCAGGATCTGGGTGGTGGATGCCGGAGTCTCCATCACCGGCAGTATCTGGTCCACCGAAGTCGCCAAGATATACGATCAGCAGGGTCGTCTTCTGTTGTTCTTCGGAGGGCCGGGCAATCTGCCCGGCATGATGAACCTGCCGGCGACGATCGTCCTGGACTACGACAACATCGATCTGTTCGAGCCGTATGCCGTGCGCGGCGCGCGCCTCGAATTCCTCGTGCTCGTCACGAACCAGTACGGCCCGAACAAGATCAGTGTATACGGTTTCGGTCAGTTTCCCGACGTCAGCACGACGGCTGCGTCAACGCCGATGGCTGCCGTCAAGGAGGCTCGCGAGACAAGAACGCCGCCGGTCACTCCCGAACCGCGGCCACAGACCGACAGCGCCAGGCAGCAGCAGCGCGCCGAGGAAATCGCGCGCCTCTACTATCAGAGCATGACCTTCTACCGCGCCGGCCACCTGGAAGAGGCCCGTGCGGGGTTCGTGGAAGTCCTCGAGAGCGGCTTGATTCCGCCTCCGATGGAGGAAACGTTGAAGCGCTACCTGCAGGACATCGACCAGCGGCTCAAGAGCGGCCGGGGAGCCGAACGTCGATGAGGGCCGGACGTATGCTGCACCTGTCGCGCCGACCTGTCGTAGCGGCATTGGGATTAGCGGCGTTGTTTCTGCTGCCGGCCAGTTGCGACAGAACCAGACGCCACGAAGTGATGACGTACTTCTTCGACGGCGTTCCCCCTCTGTCCGGCGAGATGGCTGATATCGGCTCGTTCGATCCGAACGCTAACGGCGAGACGCGAAGCGTCGCGGCCGGAGGCTGGGTCGTACACGAAGCCATCAAGAACTGCACCGATTGTCACGGTGCCCGCCAGCGCACGAGCTTCTCTCGCAAGGTGATCCTGGTGGCCGAGCCGCCGACGTTGTGTTACACCTGCCACACCGAATACGCGACGCTTGAAGGGTGGGTCCACGGCCCGGTGGCGACAGGCGATTGTCTGTTCTGTCACGAGCCCCACAAGACGAGAAACGAGTTCCTGCTGACAAGTCCGGTTCCCGAGCTTTGCTACCAATGCCACCTGCCTGAGGCTATCCACGCGATCGAGCATCATGTGGACTCGTCGTACGCGCACTGCATCGATTGTCACGACGGTCACGCCAGTGCGTCGAGAAGCCTCTTGAATCAGGCGTTCCTCCGGCAGCCGGCCGGGTCGGCGTTCCTTGCTGATGTCCGCCGGCGGCAGTACGAGCAGTCGCTGGACCAGGCGCGAATCGATCTGGCTCAAAGCAGAGACATTCTGGCTCTGGTCCGGACCGCGGCCGAGTCGGTGGAATCAGGTCAGTTGGACCAGGCCCGCGCGTATCTGGAAGTCGTCGTCAACAGTGGCCTGCTGACGGAGGCAGAGCAGGCAAAGATGGCCGGCCTCCTGGAGCGCCTCGTCTCATTGCAGCAGGTCGAACCAGGCGGCGCCGACCTCGTCGAGCTGGGTGCGGCGCTTCGACAGGTGCAACAGCAGCGCAGCGAACGCGCCAGAGCGATTGCGGAATCGTACTATCTCAGCATCAAGCTGTACCGTGCCGGCCGACTCGCCGAAGCTCGGCAAGGGTTCCTCGACGTTCTCGGCAGCGGTCTTCTTCCGGAACCGGTGAAGAAGACGGTGGAGCAATACCTGGAGCGGATAAACCGTGCCTTGAAGGAGGGGCCTATGCCGCCGGGCGCGAGTTGACGGCGCACCGTGTCTTCCCGAAAGCGAGAATCTGCCGGCGGTCCGAGAAGATTGGCGCCAACGCTACTGGAGAGCGATCTTTGTCCCGAATCCGTGGGCGGAAGGCAAAAGAGTGAAGTTCAGTGACATGCAAAGGATGACGATAAGGAGATAAGTCTTATTGAAGCTATGATGCCTATTCGCCAAGCGCTTGCAGCTTCGGCTGGAAACCGAGCGCGGTCGAGACCAGGACACCGACGAGTTGTTGAACCGCCTCCACAACCCGGCGCAGCGCGGTGCCGAGCGGAGATTGCCCTCTGGCGACGCTCTCCGGTTGCTCCTGATCTGCGCCGTCGGCGCAATCCTGGCAGGCGGCTGCACCGTCACGGTACGCGGTCAGAAACGGCCCCTCCTCAAACATGAGAGGATCCGAGGCGAGCTGGAAAGCGTCGTCGAATATCGCCGCGATGAGCAAGGCACCGACGCGAGCCGGCGCGAGAGTGAAACACAGGTTTTCGAGGAGCGCTTTCGCGTGAGAACCCAAGGCGACGTCTATCATCCCGATTTCCTGTCTTATGACGTCGGGGTTGGCGCCGGCCTGGCGCAGCAGCACATCGATTCCGACGACGTCACCGGTTGGAACAGCGGCACGCTCGATGAATACGACCTTTCCGCCCAGTTGCTCCGCGCCAAGCCTTACTCGGCCACCGTGGGCGCGACCAAATCCGAAGGTCTGATCGCCCGCCAATTCCTCGGCTCGCTGCAAACGGAGCGCGAGACCCAGAATGCGGCGGTCTTCCTGCGGTCCGAGAGTCTTCCCATGACGTTCCAGTATAGCCACAGTGACACAAGCCAGGACGGGTTTACCGCACTGGCGCGAGACTTCTTTGCCCGCGAGGACGATCGCTTTCGCTACTCAGTGAATCACGATTTCAGCGAGCGCAGCCGGGCGCACTTCGACTTCGATCATACCGAGTCTTTTCAGCAGAGCGTCGGCGCTACGATCACCACGCAAGCCGACACGTATACCGCTTCCCACGATCATGCGTTTGGCAATGACAGCCGGCACCGCCTGGATTCGTTCTTCAACTACGTCGATCAGACCGGCACGTTCGATTTCGAGAGCATGCGCTGGCAGGAGCGGCTCAGGCTGCAACATACGCCCAGCCTGCTGAGCCGCTACGATTTCCGTTTGACGGACTTGCAGCGGGAGACGCTGAGCAGTCGGGAACTCCGCGGCCAGGTGGGCCTCGAGCGCCGTCTGTACGAAAGCCTGGTCACGACGCTCGACGGCTTCGGTTCCGAGACCGACCTGGACGAGCAGGGCACGCTCACCCAGTACGGCGGTGTGCTCGGACTGACCTATCGCAAGAAGAACCCGTGGGGCCTGCTGCTGAGCAGCTACAACGCCAGCCTGACCGCCAGCGATCAGGCCGGTGGCGGCGCCATGGGCATCGTCACCGACGAAACGCACACCGCCACGGAATTGGTCCCGATCCAATTGAATCGCACCAACATCGATGTCTCAACGATTCGCGTCAAGAACGCCAGTGGCGTCTTCTTCCAGGAAGGCGACGACTATACCGTCACCGAGAGCAACGGACGGGTGTTCCTGAATGTCACAACCTTGGGCCTGTTCATACCGAACATCACGGAAGGACAGGAGCTTTTCGTCGACTACAACTTCATCATCGAGCCCCAGCGGCGGGAGGATACGCTCCGTCAGAGCCTCACGTTGCGCGAGCGATTCAGGAACGGTGCGTCGGTGTACTACGCGTATCGGCGCCAGGATCAGGACGTCAGCTCGACCCTGGCCGACATCACCGCGGACCAGTACTCCGTCAACACGCTGGGCGCCGACTACTCGAACCGAGGGCTGTTCCTGCTGGCCGAGTACAGCAACGAGGAGTCGACACAGATACCCTCCACCAGCACCCGGTTCGAGGGCCGCTACCGCTGGCTCGTCGGGCCGCGAACCAGCGCCAGCGTCGGTGCTTCGAGCCAGTGGCTCAGCTTCGGTGAGCCCGATGCGCATGACGTCACCCTCTATCGCGGCAACGCACAGGTATTGAGCCGGCTGACAGATGCGTATAGCATCTCAGCGACACTGGACTATCGCAACGAGGACGACACCCGTTTCGGTCTGACCGAAGGGATTCAGCTCGACGCGGAGCTGCAATATCAATATCGCCAATTGAGAGCGACGGTGGGAGCCGAGCTAAGCTCGCTCAACCGCAGGGACGACCAGATCAACAGTGTCTTCCTGTACATGCGGCTCCAGCGCCGCTTCTGACCAGGAGATATCGCGTGCCGGTAGCAAGGCGACAATCTGATGCACGTCGAAGGAACCCGTGGCTCTGGTGTTGCGCCACGGTGCTTCTGGTCGCGGGCGCGGGATGTGGTTCACCGCAATCGGTCCGCTTGCCGGTTCCCGAGACGCCGCGGGTGTGGCCGGAGCCACCCGAACAGGCGCGCATCACGTATCTGGGCGCCATCTCCACCGAGGCCGACCTGCAGAAATCCAGCTCGCTGTTCCAGGGTCTGGGCGACCTGCTGTTTGGCGAGAGGCAACTGGGGGTCTTGGTCTCGCCGTATGCGGTTGCGGTGGACACCAAGGGGACCCTGTTCGTCGCTGATTCCGGCGGCGCCGTCGTTCATGCGTTCGATCTGAGGACACGCGACTATCGTCAGTTCTTCTCGCTTTCGAACGGTCGGAGGCTTCAGAAGCCGGTTGGTGTTGCGGTGCTGGCCGACCGGGTCTACGTGGTTGACAGCCTTCTTCGCTGTGTTTGCGTGTTCTCAGCAGACGGCAAGTTTCAGTTCGAATTCGGCTCCGACCGGTTCGAAAGGCCCAGCGGCATTGCCTGTTCGCCGGCCGGCAACGTCGTCTATGTCACCGACACGGCGGCCCATACGGTCTACGCCTTCGCGAGCAATGGCGCGCCGCTCGGCCGGATCGGCTCGCGCGGGACAGAGGCAGGCCAATTCAACTATCCGACGCAACTCTGGCTCGATCGCGCGGGACAGCTCTACGTCAGCGACACATTGAACTATCGTGTGCAGGTGTTCGACTCGGTCGGCAGGGTCATTCGGACGTTCGGACAGCAAGGTGACCGGCCGGGCAACTTCGCCCATCCGTGCGGCATCGCGACGGACAGTCGTGGCAACATCTACGTCGCCGACCGCCAGTTCGAGAACGTCCAGGTATTCGCGCCGAACGGGCAGATCCTGATGGCCTTCGGACAGGAAGGCCAAGGGCCGGGCGAGTTCTGGTTGCCGGCGGGTGTCTGCGTGGACGCGCGCGACCGCATCTATGTAGCCGATTCATTCAACAAGCGGGTCCAGATATTCGAGCCGCTCGGGGAGACGGGAGAATGAACGTGCGGCGGATGGTGCAAATCACGATCGGCGTTATGGCCATCATCGGCCTGCCGGTCGAAGCTCCGGCTTCGATAGAAGGCACGCCCCACGATCTGTCGGCGGTGGCTGGTGGCGCGACGTGCAGCTTCTGCCACACACCCCACGGCGCTCTGGCGGGAACGCCTCTGTGGAGCCACGAGCTTTCCACGGCTGTCTACCAGATTTATCAGAGCTCTTCGCTCGAGGCGCGGGTGGGCCAGCCGACCGGCTCGAGCAAGCTATGCCTCAGTTGCCACGACGGCACCGTCGCGCTGACGCAGACGATCGGCGACGCCTTTGCCGGCGGCGCCTACATCGCGCCCGGCAGCGCCAACCTGGGGACGGACCTGTCTGACGACCATCCGATCAGTTTCACGTATTCGTCGGGTCTGTCGACCCAGGACCCGCAGATCAGGCCGCCCTCGACGTTGCCGGGAGAGTTGATACTGGATCGCTCCGGCGAGCTGCAGTGTACGACTTGCCACGACGCTCACGACAACACCCACGGCAATTTCCTGGTGATGTCCAATTATCGTTCCCAGATGTGTACGAGCTGTCACGATCTGTCGGGATGGCGGTTGTCGAGCCACGAAAGCTCCACCACGCTCGTGGCTGGCGCCAACGATCCTTACCTCCAACGTCGTCAGCATGGCACCCTCGCTGACGTCGGGTGCCTGATCTGTCACCGCCCACACGGCGCCGGCGGACGCGAGCGGCTGCTGCATTTCGCTCGCCAGGAGGACAACTGTCTCGATTGCCACGACGGCTCGGCGGCGCAGACCAACATTCGCGCCGAGTTGCTCAAGTTGAGCCGGCACGATGTCTTTCACTACCAAGGTGTGCACGATCTGCGCGAGACGCCTCTGGTGGCTGCCCGGCACGTCGAATGTGCCGACTGTCACAATCCGCACGCGCTTCACGACATCCCGGCTCAGCCTCCCCTGGTGCAGGGCGCCATGCAAAGCGTCTCCGGCGTGACGATCAGCGGCGTCGTTATCCAGACCGCCCAGTTCGAGTATGAGGTCTGCTTCAAGTGCCACGCGGATAGCCCCGACCGGCCGCAGTCGTCGATCACCCGCCAGATCACGCAGACCAATACGAGACTGGAGTTCGATCCGTCGGCGCGTTCGTTCCATCCAGTCGCGGCCGCCGGGACGAACCAGAACGTTCCCAGTCTCAAGCCGCCGATGACCGTCGCGACGCAAATCTACTGCACCGATTGCCACAATTCCGACAGCACCTCCGGCGCCCAAGGCCCGCACGGATCGGTCTACCCGAATCTCCTTGCGTTTCGGTATGAAACGTCCGATTTTACCCAGGAAAGCAGCTTTTCTTACGAACTGTGCTATCGGTGCCACAGTAGGAACAGCATTCTGGGCGACGAGAGCTTTCCGGGCCATCGCAGGCATCTGGAGGAGCAAATCCCCTGTTCGGCATGCCACGATTCGCACGGCATCAGTGCCTCACAGGGAACGCGGCTGAACAACAGCCACCTGATCAACTTCGACATCAGCATCGTCCGGCCCGACCCCGGCACGGGACGGCTGGCATACGAGGATCTGGGGGTGTTTCAGGGTAGGTGTTTCCTTTCATGCCACAGCAAGACGCACTCGCCCGAAGAGTATTGACGAACTGCCGCCGGACAGCGAAAACGGGTCGTGCCATCCTCCCACGTACGGCCAAGGCCAGTTTCAGGAGCAGAGAATGAGGAAAGGCGCTATCATCAAGCTGCTTATCGGGATCATTGTCATCGGAGGAGGAATCGGATATTTCATGTTCCAGGCCATGCAATCATCCTGGTCCTATTACTACTCGGTTGATGAGTTTTCCGCCGCCGACTCAGCGGCGCGGGAGCATTCCTATCGCCTGGCCGGCAGGGTCAAGGCCGGCACCATCGCGCGCGACCTTGAGAACGTAACGCTCTCGTTCACTCTCGCGGGTTCCGAAGCCGAGCTGCCGGTTCAATACCAGGGGGTGGTGCCGGACAATTTCACCGAAGACCGGGAGGTCGTCGTGGAGGGGCGCCTGGCCGCGAGCGGGGTCTTTCAGGCCGACACGCTCATGACCAAATGTGAGTCGAAGTACCAGGCGAAAGTGAAGTAGCGATGTGGGAACTGGGACGATTCGCCCTGCGGCTGGGACTGTGCCTTAGTGCCTACGCCATCCTGGCCGATCTTCTGGGCGTCTGGCGCAACCGTCAGGAGCTGCTCAGGAGCGGCCGCAATTCGACCATCGGCACGTTGCTTTGCCTCACCGTCTCCGCAGTCGCGCTGTGGGTCCTGCTGGTGCGAGGTGACTTCGCGGTCAGTTATGTAGCCGAGCACTCTTCGCGCGACCTGCCGCTGGTCTACAAGCTGACAGCCTTATGGGCTGGAGCCTCGGGCTCGCTGCTGCTGTGGCTCTGGCTCCAGGTGGGCTTTGTCGTACTGGCTTTTGCCGTCTGGGCGCGCCGGCGCGACCGATTCTGCGCCAACGCCCGCGCAGCGACGAACTTGGTAGCCGTCTTCTTCTTTGTCGTCCTGATATTCGATAAGGACCCGTTCGCGCTGTCTACCGTCACGCCCAGCGACGGCGCCGGTTTGAACCCACTGCTGCAACACCCGGCCATGGCTCTGCACCCGCCGACACTGTTCGTCGGCTACGCGGCCTTTTCCATCCCGTTCGCCTGGACCCTTGCTTCCCTGAGACGGAAGGATCTGAGCGAATCCGAGCTTTTCTTCCCAGCCGCACGCAACTGGTCGCTGCTGGCCTGGACGTTCCTGACCGTCGGGATCGCGCTGGGTGCGTGGTGGGCCTACGAAGAGCTTGGCTGGGGAGGGTACTGGGCCTGGGACCCGGTGGAGAACTCGTCGCTGATGCCTTGGCTGACCGCTACCGCGCTGCTGCACTGCGCCCGCATGTACCGCGCTCAAACCAAGATCGCCGTCTGGTTCATGATCCTCGCGCTCGGCACCTTCACGCTCTGCATTTTCGGGACCTTTCTGACGCGCTACGGTCTGGTTTCGAGCGTGCACGCCTTCCCCGATCCCGGATTGGGCATTCTGTTCTTCATCCTCGTGATTCTGCTATGGGTCCTCGCCGGCGTTCTGTCGTTGAACCGGCTGCGGCAGGGAGCTGTGCTGACGCCGCTGCGCGGTCGCGGCTTCACCTTCCTCATCGTGAACAACTGGCTGCTGGTCCTGCTGGCCTTCGTGATTTTCGTCGGCACGCTGTTTCCATTCTTCAGCAGGTACTTCAGCGACGAGCCGATCAGTCTCAAGAGCGACTACTTCACCAAGATCACGGCGCCGTTCGGGTTGGCGCTGCTGCTGCTGATCGGTGTCTGTCCTTATCTGCTGCGTCGCGGCCTGGTCAAAAGCTGGCGGACGTTGGGTGCCGGCGCGGTGGCAGTCGCCGCGGCCGCTATCTGGTGGCTCGCCCACAGCCTGGCTCTCGCCTGCCTCGTGATCTGCGCGTTCGTCGGCGCCAATCTCGTGGCCGACGTTGTCCTGCGCTTTCAGCAGCGCAGGCCCGACGCACGCTGGCTCGGCGCCAGGATCGTCCACCTCGGTGTGTTGCTGGCCTTCATCGGCATCGCCGGCTCCGGCGGCTACGACATCGAAAAGGACATCGCATTGCGCCAGGGCCAAGAGGTCACGGTAGGATCGTTCGGCTTGCGCTTCGACGGTCTGACCACCGAGCGCGGTCCGAACTTCACCGCGACCAGCGCCAAGATCTCCGTCTTCAAAGGGCAGACGAAGATCGACGGACTATCGCCTTCGCGTGCCTTCTACGAGAGTTCGCGACGCGAGACGAGCGAAGTGGATGTGCGGCGGACCTGGGCAGGCGATCTGTATCTGGCCTTGACGCAGGTCGATCGAGGCGGGAGACTCATCAATCTGACGGTCCACGTCAAACCGTTGATCAACTGGATCTGGATCGGTACCATCCTGATGGTGGTAGGAACCGCACTCGTCATCTTTGCGGTTCTGCGAAAGAGACCCGCCACGGCGCCGATCGAGGAGCTGGAGGCATGATGGCCTATTCGAAGTGGGTTCTGTTGCTCGTATGCGTCGCGTACGCGGTCTGGCCGCTCCTGGCCAAGCCCGGCGCCGCTCCTGAGAAGAGAGGCAAGCGATCTTGAGACTCTCCGCAGCAATCGTCTTGCTGGGCGCGATGGCGGTCGCCAGCGTATCGGGTCAGTCCGCGCCGGCGCGCCGACTGATCGTCGAGGTCCGCAACGGAACGCCTGACGGGGCTACCGTGGTGGGCGACCAGGTGACGATGCAACTGTATCGAGGCTCGTCTCCGCTCCAGGTGCTCGATGCGGTCGTGGGTGAGGACGGCAAAGCGGTGTTCGACAACCTGCCGGCGGACCCCGGCCTTACTGCAGTCGCTCGCGCGCGTCACCAGAACATGGCGTTTGGCGGTCGGCCGGTCAGGTTGTCACCGGCCGGACAGACGACGGCGCAGGTGACAGTGTATGATGTATCCACCGACGCCTCTGGCCTGTCTATCGGCACGCATCATATCATCATTGCCTGCCAGCCTGCCGGGCTCGAGGTCACAGAGTATCTTCAGCTCGAAAACGCCTCGCGTATGGCGGTTATTGGCTCCCGGCGCGACGCGCAAAGCAGGCCGATCGTGGTTGAGATGGACCTGCCCGAGGGCTTCACGAGTCTCAGGGCACTGGACTATTTCGAGCAGCAGGCGCTGGTCACGACCGCGACGGGATTCTATGATACGATGGCTATGCCGCCGGGAGAGCATCAAGCGACGATTGCCTACCAGGTCGGCATCGAGCGCTCGCCGGTGCGCATCGCCAGGCGCATAGCCCTGCCGACGTCGGAGCTGCTGGTCTTCTGGAAAGGAGGGCAGGGCACGCTCGAAGGACTGGGCGAACCCGCCGGCGAGTTGGTCAACGCCGAAGGCGTCCCGATGAAATACTACAAGCGTGAGAACCTCGCGGCAGGCGACGACATACGCTTTCAGATTACCGGCATCAATGTCAGAAGCTCGGATACACGTATGTGGATCATCCTGGGCGCGGTGTTCGCCGTAGTCGCGGCGATCGCCATTCTGCGGCTGCGCTCCGGATCGCCGCAAGGCCCATCGTCCTCTTGAAAGGCGCCAGATGGTCGCAGAGACGCACAGTCCCGCGGTGCAGGTGAACTCCGTGAGCAAAGCCTTTGGAGCCCGCCCTGTGCTCAAAGGGGTCAGCCTGGCTGCAACGCGCGGCGAAGCGGTCTGTCTGTGCGGCGTCAACGGGGCCGGCAAGAGCACCTTGCTGCAGATCATCTCGGGATTGCTTCGGCCGGACCGAGGTTCCGTCGACGTCGGCGGACACAACACCGCCGATCATCCCGGGCAATTCAAGCGACAGCTCGGCATGATCTCGCACAAGAGTATGGTTTATCCCGAGCTGACGGTCACCGAGAACCTGAACTTCGTGGCTCGTCTGTACGGCGTGACAAATCGCGCCGCTCGCATCGACGAGCTGTTGGCGCGGACCGGATTGACCGCCTTCAGCTACGATCGCGCTGCCATCTTGTCACGTGGCCTGCTCCAAAGGCTCGCCATCGCCAGAGCCCTGCTGCACGAGCCTTCCGTGCTTCTGGCGGACGAGCCTTTCGCCGGACTGGACGGCTCGGCGGTCGAATACGTCCTGAGCGTCTTCGCAGATTTCGTCGCTTCCGGCGGCACGCTTCTGACGACGACGCACGACACACGCCTGGGCCTGCGCTGTTGCAGCCGCGTCGCTGTGCTCGACGCCGGCGCGATTCTTCTGGACAGGCCGAAAGAGCAGGTCGATTCCGAGCGGTTCATTGAAGACTACTTGTCTTACGCAAGGAGCGGGAGTTGAAGCACGGCTGGCTCGGTTTCAAGGCCATCGTCGCCAAGGACATCGTCGTCGAGCTCAGGGCCAAGCAAGTTCTGCCGACGATGTTCGTCCTGGGCCTGCTCATCGTCTTCATCCTGCGCCTGGCCGCCGAGTCCATGCCGACCGGCGCCGGCATGCCGATCATGGGCGCCGCCGCCTTGTGGATCGCCTTTCTCTTTTCCGGCATGCTGATGCAAGAACGGTCGTTCGCGACCGAGAAAGAAGACGGCTGCATGGACGGTCTGCTGCTGGCGCCGCTGGACGCCGGGACGATCTACCTCGCCAAGCTCTGCGCCAACGTCGTCATGCTGAGCATCTTCGAGGCGGCGGTCGTCCCGCTCGTGCTGCTGTCGTTCGGTCTGAGCATCGACGGCAGATGGCTGGAGTTCGTGGCCGTGCTGGTGTTGGGCAATCTCGGTATCTCCAGCTTGGGTACGCTCTTCTCCGCCGCGGTCCAGGTCAGTCGCAGTCAAGGTTCCCTGCTGAGCATCGTGGTTCTCGTCGTGCTGATGCCGATGATGACGCCGGCACTGTTTGCCTTGCTCGTGCTGTTCGGCGCGCTGCCTGAAGAGGTCGCCGGCTTCGGTTCGCTGGCCTTCGTCGGCAGTTTCAAGGCGGCGCTGGGCTACATGATCGCGTTCGATGCGGTTTTCTCCGTGGCCTGTTGGCTGCTATTCGGAGTCATCTTGCAGGAGTGAGACCGATGCGACGATTCTTGCTGATCGGCGCCTTGGGGCTGCTGATCGCTTCAACTTGGCTAGGCCTGACGATCGGTGCGATTACCCCGGTCCAGCGTAACGTCCTGTACGTGCACGTTCCAAATTCGGTGTGCGCATTGCTGAGCTTCGTCGTCCTGCTGGTGGCGAGCATCGCCTACCTCGCCACGAGCAAACCGCTCTGGGACCTGATCGCCGCCGCCTGTGCCGAAGTCGGCGTCCTGCTAGCCTCGATCCTGAACGGGACCGGGATGATCTTCTCCCGCGCCGAGTGGAACACCTGGTGGACGCCCAGTCCCAGGCTCGTGTCGTCGGCGATGCTGTGGTTTCTGTATGTGGTGTACCTGATCCTGCGGATCAGCCTGCCGGGCGCGCCGCGACAGCGGGCGCGCATCTGCGCCGTCTTCGGGATCATCGCGTTCCTGGACGTCCCGATGGTTTACATCAGCGCGCGCTTCATCCCCGCCGATGTCCATCCGCCCAACTTCAGTTTCGACACCGGTTGGCAGACCGCCGCCCTGATGCTGGGCATGCTTGGCACCGCGCTGCTGGCAGGCGCCCTGATCTGGCTGCGAACCGACTTGCTCCTGCGCCGCCAGCGACTGGAAGAAGAACTCCTCCAAGAGTGATACGTGGAGCGGCAGCTCGGCCCGCTTCACGAGCGACGCTTCACGCTTCACGAGACTAAGGGATTGGAAACCATGCTCTATCTGTGCCTGGCCTTCTCTTTCGCCTGGGTGTGTCATCTGACGTACCTGCTCGTGGTGGACAGCCACGTCCGCCAGCTCCGTCGCCGGCTGGACGCCCGCGCGAGAGCCGCCACCAACGAGGCTTGATACCCACCTGTCGCTTCTCCAGTAGGCTCCTGACGCGGCCGGCGGTGTGCGCTGATTTTCGCCGTCTGGCGGTTGACACCGGTTTGGAGAAGCGGTTGAATAGCCACGGCTTAGGTCGATGCGCCCGTAGCTCAGTTGGATAGAGCAACGGATTTCTAATCCGTAGGTCGCAGGTTCGAGTCCTG
>JAFGLV010000063.1 GCA_016927855.1 Sedimentisphaerales bacterium | reverse complement strand
TTTGACCTGGTCAGCCCGGCGTGGCTTCGTCCCTGCTACCGGCTGGATGAAGTCCGCAGGATCGAGGGCCGGGACGCCCTGCAGTTGCTCTACACTGACGGCCTCCGCTCGATCTCGTTGTTCGAGCAGCCTCTGGACGGCCGGCGAGGGCTCGGGCCGCAGGACTTCCGAGAGTACGTCGTCTATCGCAACGACGGGCAGGCCGGCGGGGTTATTCTCACCTGGCGGGATGACGCCTTGCTGTACGTCCTGGTCGGCAATGCCGAGATTTCCCAATTGATGGATATGGCGCAATCAATCAACGCCGCCAAATGAGAGGATAGAAGAATGACTCATGAACGAGTGATTTCACCGGCCCTGTGCTGGATCGTAGCCATCGTCGGCACATTGTGTGTCACATCCCTATGGGCCAATGAGCCGGGGGCGAATTCCGAGGCCGAACGACACTTCGAGAAGGCCAATGAGCTGCACAAGCTCTCCGATTACCAGGGGGCGCTGGCCGAATACAAAGCCGTCATGGCCGCCGCTCCGAATACCGCGATCGCCCAGAACGCCCACTACTGGATCGGGCAGATCCAGTACGAGATGCACGACTTCGACGCGGCGTTGGCTACCTTCCGGCAGATCGTCGAGAAGTACCCGACCAGCACTGTCGCGGCGACGACGCGGGTCATGATCGAACGCACCGAACAGACGAAGAAGAACAGATCACTTTTTGAGGCTGTGAAGAAGGGGGATGTCGAACAGGTCAGATTGCCTATCGCCCAAGGCGCCGATGTCAACGGGAAAGACGAGAATGGGTCGACTCCTTTGCACGAGGCGGCCGGCAATGGGTGGGAAGACGTGGCCCGACTGCTGCTGGAGAAAGGTGCGAATGTAGAGGCCGCAGACGCATCAGGCCAGACTCCTCTACATCGGGCCTCAGGGTGGGGTTCGCGGTACATTTGCGAGTGGCTCTTCGCCCAAGGAGCCAGCGTCAATGCCACAGATAACCAGGGCAACACGCCCCTGCACGCTGCACTGGGTCGTCAGGAAGTTAACAGAAGCTTGTTTGAGCTCCTTCTGGCCAAAGGGGCAGACGTAAACGCCAGGAACGAACAAGGCGAAACACCGCTTCACCTCGCCTCCAGGGCGAGAAGAGCGCACAGCTATACCCAACAGCGTGAGGAAGCGGCTGACGTCCTACTGGCGCATGGCGCTGAAGTCGACGCGACGGATAAGAGCGGGCGTACCCCCCTCCATATCGCCGCCGAGAACGGCCAGGACAAGGTGGTTGGGCTCCTGCTGGCCAAAGGCGCTGCCGTCGAGGCAAAGAATACAGCGGGCGCGACGGCTCTTCACGTAGCGGCAACGAATAGGCACTCGTCGGACATCGTCGAGTTACTTCTGAACCGTGGGGCCCACGTCAACAGCGTCGATCCCGAGGGCGAAACACCGCTGCACCATGCGGCGCGACGCGGCAATAATGAGACCGTGGAACACCTGATCGCCAAGGGCGCCGATGTCAACGCCAAGGGCGCTCACGGTCAGACACCCGCACTCTTGGCGTCTAACGGGCATTACAGAGACACCGTCACGCTGCTCCTGTCAAAAGGGGGCGACATCTCCTCGATCCAACTGGCCGCCTTCCTGGGAGACCTGGCGCGAGTGAAGGACTTTCTGGAGGATGGAGTCGGTGTCAACACGCAGGATGCATACTCGGTGACACCGCTGCACGCCGCAGCACTGGGCGGTCACAAGGAGGTCGCGGAGTTTCTTCTCAGTAAAGGCGCCCTGGTCAACGCAGATTCCGCCGTCTACCCGAGCGGGACGACACCCCTGCATTGCGCGGCCGCTGCCGCCGCAGGCTCCAAGGAGGTGGCGGAGTTGCTCATCGGAAAGGGCGCGGAGATCGACGCAAAGACCGAGGCCGGATTGACGCCACTGGATTTTACGGGCCGGGCCAATACCGATACGGCCCGACTACTGATTGCCCACGGAGCCAATGTGAACGTCAGGACTCGGAATGACTGGACACCTTTGCATTATGCCGCTTGGCGTGGCGGCAGAGACTGGGTGCTGCTCCTTCTCGATCACAGCGCCGACATCAACGCACAGACGGCGGATGGGGCGACACCTTCTGAGTTGGCGGCTAAGTATGGCCACGAGGACGTGGTCCGGCTGCTGATCGACAAAGGCGCTGACCTCTCTAACCGGGACGTTCTTCTGTATTATGCCTGCCAGAACCTGCAGAAGGACCTGGTCGGGCTGCTCATCCAGAAAGGTGCCGATGTCAACTCCCAAGCCTGGGGTTATTCGCCGGCGATAGGGGCCATCTGGTCCGGATACACGGATGCTCCCAGACTGATTGGCATTCTCAAACTCCTGTTGGATCATGGCGCCGATCCCAATGCGAAGGACTACACTGGCACGTCGCTTCTGCATTACGTATGGGACAATGCGGATTTGATACAATTTCTTCTCGACAGAGGTGCAAATCCCAATATCAGGACAAGAGGCAACGAGACGCTTTTGCACCTTGCCGCGGATAACGGTAATACGGCCGTGGCGCAACTGCTCCTCGGTCGAGGCGCGGACGTAAACGCAAAGGAGCGCTACGGACACACCCCTTTGTGGATTGCCGAAAACTTGAGCGAAAAGAACAGGTTGGGGTGGCCCAGCAAGCCCTGGACGGCCCAAGTCAAGGCCGCCAAGAAGGAAATCGCCGCACTCTTGCGCGAGCACGGGGCGACGGAATAGTCCAGGTTAGATAAGAGCTGCCCTGAATTGCCGCAGCTTGAGATTGGCACGCGTCAGCGGGCCGGGCCCTCGGGTTCGGCCCTTTTTCCTGCGCGGGCGATCCGAAAATGGGGTTTCTTGTGTGACGAGAGCCGCTACAATGAGCGCGCGGTGTATCGCCATCGGCGACGGACTACCGGCAAGACCGCAGCAAGGAACGCCATGATCCTGGGCAAGCTACGACAGACCTTTCATCGCTTTCGGGGTCGGCTGATCGAGTTCGATCTGACGCCGTACCGCAAGCTGCTGGCACAGATCGACACGAGAGAGGACGAACTCGTCAAGCTCAGTGACGCCCGCCTGCGGGAATTATCGGATGACCTGATCGCGCGGGGCCGGGCGGGTACGAAACTCGACGATCTGCTCGTGGAGGCGTTCGCGCTGGCGCGCGAAGTCTCGTCGCGGGTGCTCGGGATGCGTCACTTCGACGTCCAGGTGCTCGGTGGGATCGCGATGCACCAGGGCAAGCTGATCGAGATGCAGACCGGCGAAGGCAAGACGCTCGTGGCCGTGCTGCCGGCTTATCTCAATGCCCTGACCGGAGAAGGGGTTCACGTCCTGACGTTCAATGACTACCTGGCCCGGCGTGACGCGGCGTGGATGGGCCCCGTTTATGAGTTCCTGGGCTTGACCGTCGGTTTCATCCAGGAGGGAATGGCGCCGTCAGAACGCCGGCACGCATACAGTTGCGACATCACGTATGCAACCGCCAAGGAAGCGGGGTTCGACTTCCTCCGCGACCAGCTCTGCACGGACACCGAGGACCTGGCACAGCTTCTGATTGCAGCTGGTGCCGACGTCAATGCGAAAGACATAAATGGACATAGTCCGTTGTGGTACGCTCAGGATCGCGGTCGAACGGAACTTGTCGAATTCCTCGGCAACCACGGTGCTGAGGAATAGTCTGAGAAAGCTCGACAAAGCAGTGCTTCTCCGGACGGTGCGCCTGTATTGGGCGTCATCCGCCCTTTCATCTGTTCATCGGCGGTGGCCGTTGGTCCCATCTCGCCGCCGGTGAGGGCCTTCATGTCGCACGAAGGGGCGTTTCGCAATTTGCGTTTTCCTCGATACATTTCTCAGTCGGCGCGCAAACTATAGGGTGAACGCAGAACCATCGATGGCTCACGAAGGCCGAGAGGCATGGACAAGCAGACCGAGACGGACATAGCCGAGGGCCTGCGAGCCGGCGATCCAGACGCCTGGCTGGCCCTGTACGATCTGTATGCAGAGAGGCTCTGGTCCCACGTCGCGCGGCTGATGGGGTCCGACGCGTCGTCTGTTGCGGACATCGTGCAGGAGACCTTCCTGGCCGCGGCCCGTTCGGCACGCCGCTTCGATCCGCAGCGCGGCAGCCTGCATGTCTGGCTGTGGACCATCGCAAGAGGACAGGTCGCCCTGCACTACCGAAAGGCCCGGCAGCGGTCGGCGCTGGTCCAGGCGCAGACGTGGTGGATGTCACTCGACGGGCAGAAGGACGATTGGCTCCGGGGCGCGGCCAAGCCGCCGGTCGAGGTGCTCGAATCCCATGAGCTGGCGGAGCTGGTCCGACACACCCTGCGCGAACTGCCGGCGGAATATCAGTTGCTCTTGACGGCAAAGTACATGGACGACGCCCCGATCGAACGGATTGCCGACGAGGTGCAGGGCACGCACGCAGCCGTGCGATCGAAACTGGCGCGAGCGAGAAAGGCCTTTCGAAAAGTCTTCACCCGGCTGACGCGCGGCGTCGGTATCAGGCAAGAGGCTCCATTATGAGAATCCACAAGAACAGACACTCGGATGAGAACGTTCGTTCGTTGCTCTCGGCGCTGGACAGGCAGGCCGCGGCGCCGGACTCAGAGTTCTTGAAGCAGTTGCGAGAACGCTCGACAACAGACTTCACCGCTGCCGCACCGACCGCGTCCGCGCGGACGCCGAAGTCCATTCTCATCACAGCATGGAGAATGACCATGAAGAACCCAATGACCAAATTCGCTGCCGCGGCGATCGTTGTCCTCGCGTGTTTGATCGGCACATTTCTCTGGAAAGGCACGGGTTCCGGTATTGCCCTGGCGGATGTGCTGACGAGACTCGAACAAGTCACGGCATATATGTATCAGA
>JAFGLV010000062.1 GCA_016927855.1 Sedimentisphaerales bacterium | reverse complement strand
GGAACGCGCCGACGTCCTGCTGCGAAACGTTGACCAGGTGCAATTGCACGCCCTTTTCCTGCGCGCGGGCGGCGTACAATTGGCGGACCTTCGCCAGCCGCTCGTCGAGCACGTCCACCGCGACGACGGCCTTGGGCTTGTAGCTCATCGCGAGGTCCACGTGCATGCGGCCCATGGCGCCGAGTCCCAGGATGACGGTGATACCGCTCGGCTTGAGGCCCCGGTAGACGTCGCGGGGGCGCAAACCATCATCCTGCTTGAGGTGAACGTGATGGTCCTGGGCAGAGATCACGCACGAGAACGGCTCGGCGATGGCGGCGTGCGCGTAGGGTAGCGACTCGGCGTACGGCAGCAGACAGCGGCCAGCGAGGACCTCTTCCTGGATGAGGATGTACTCGGCCAAGTGGCCGGGCAGGGTGTAGCCGACCGAGACCTTGTTGAGTCCCCGCGCGTTGTCACGGAACCGCTCGCGGTGGTTGATCGGCGGATGATCGACGGCGGGCTGGATAACGAAACGCTGGCCCGGTGCGTACTTGTCCTGGAGGGCGGTACCGACTTCGACGAGCGTCACCGCTCCCTCGTCACCCAGGATCAGCGGCCACTTGGCGGGGTCCCAGCCGGCCAGGTGGCGGTGGGCCGGGCCTTGTTCGATGAGCTTGATCAGGCTGGTACATACACCGGCGGCGTCCACGCGCGCGAGCAACTGGTTCGGGCCCGGCCGGCTGACCGGCATCTCCTTCAACGCCACGTTCTCAAAGCCGGTTCCGCTCAGTACCAACGCCCGCATCGTGTCCGGGATATTCTGAACCGCCACGTTTCTCTCCTGTCAACGAGGTTCCGTTCTCTTGTGTTGTCCATCCCCAAGCAGCGCTTGAGGCTGCCACACGCCGACTGCGCAGTTCTACAGGATGTTCGCAAGCTCGTCGAGTAACGAGTCGTCGGGCGGCAAGTCGCTGACCGTCGCCAGCGTCCGGCGCAGGCCGTCCCGACTCAACCGCCGGGCCAATTCTACCGACTCTGCATCCTCAGCGTATCGAAATTCCACTGCCACGAGGATGGCGCGCAAGATGTGCTGGCGGCGCAGACCATATTGCTGGGCGAGTTTGGCCGGTGCGATCAGCCGCTCGTGCCGGCCCAGCTTGCGGATCGGCTGGCGTGCAATTCTCACGATGGTATCCTTCATGCCGGCGTTGCGCGCCCGCAGCCAGAAGTCGCGCTTGTAGTCGCCCATCGCTTCCTCATTGAAACCGTGCAGACGCTGGACGACCGCCGCCAACTCATTCAAGGTGCCTTCGACGAGCGTCGCGACAGCGGAGTCTGTGACAGCTTCGTGTATCCAGGTGTGCCCGCGCGGGAAAGCGAAGTAGGCGCAGGCCGCGTGCGCGCCGTTGTAGACCATCAGCTTGCGGTCCAGCCGTGCGTTCTGGTTGTGCACCCATTCGATGAAGTCGATTCTCTCGGGCGGTGTGCCTTTGAGTGCGCCGGCGTCGGCGGTCCACTCACAGTAGTCTTCCGTCTCCACCCGCAACGGATCGAACGGAGCCGGGACCACACGATTGATCATACAATCCGGAAAGCCAACGTGTGCGTCGCTATATTCCAGCACTTCTGCCTTCAAGCGCTCGGCAACGTATCGACATAGCGTCGAGGAGCTGTTCTTCATGTTCTCGCAGGCGATGCAATTCAGAGGAACCTGTCGTCCAGCCCGGCGACACTCCTCCAGGCCCAGCGCGACGGTCTGCGCCACGTCGGGCAGGTTCTGAGGGAAGACGGCGGTCAGGACAAAGGCAGCACGGGTGATTTCCTGCGCGATTGCGTCACGATCGCCCGCGCGCAGGATGTGGAAGCCTTCGACGACATGCTCACGTCGACTGCCGTCGAGACAGTGCAGCAGGACGTGGTATTTCCCTGAGGCGCGGAGGCGCTGCACGAGGTCGTCCTTGATATCGACGAACGTGACGTGGTAGCCGGCCTGCGCGAACAGCAGTCCGATCAATCCCTTGCCGGCCGCTCCGGCCCCGAAGACAACGACGTTGTTCTCATTGACCATCTCATTCATGCCCGAGTGCTCCTCGGCTCTTGCCCGGCCGTCGCGGCGACATCGGGAAGAGAATATCATGCCTCCTGTGGTATTGCCAGCGAGTATGAGTCTGTTGCTTGTCTCTGTCATTTCGATCAAGGGCGAAGCCCGCGCGGAGAAATCTGGTCAAGAGGGAAGGGAACGTTTGATTTGCGGCCAGATGTCTCGACTCCGCTTGGCTGCGCTCGACATGACAGTGGTGTGTCCGCTGGCGTTGCTTGCGAATGCGAATCCTACCGAAAAGAATATTGGCGGAAAATTCTTGTTGATAATATGGTCAAATGTCCATAAGCTGGGAATTGAGTCATTTTGGAGTGGTTGGCATGGAGTCCTTGACGGAAAAACAGCAGCAGGTGCTGGCGTTCATCGTGGGCCGGCTGCGGGAGAATCACCCCCCGAGCCAGCGGGAAATCGCTCAGCATTTCCATTTGGCCCAGAACGCGGTCTACCAGTTGGTAGGCTATCTCAAGAAGAAGGGATATCTGGTAGATGTGGGGGGGCACCGGGGCCTGCGCCTGTCGGAGGCGTATCTCAGTGAAGTTGCTCCACAGGGCATTCCCATCGTGGGTCGGGTCGCGGCCGGTGAGCCGATCCTGGCGGAGGAAAATATCGAAGGCTACCTGAGCGTCGAGAAGCTGCTGGACCGGTCGCAAGGGGCTTTCGTGCTGAAAGTCGCGGGCGACAGCATGGTCGACGACGGCATCTTGGATGGTGACTACGTCGTGGTGCAGCTTACGTCGCGTCTCGAAAACGGGCAGATCGGCGTCGTCCTTTTGGGCGACGAAGCCACCGTCAAGCGCGTGTTCGTGCAGAAGGACCGGATCGCGCTAAAGCCCGCCAACCGCCGGGCGCGCTACAAGACGCGCTATCTCAAACGTTCCGACAAGGACGTGCGTATCGTGGGTAAGGTCGTGGGGTGCATTCGGATGGATATGTAGAACTCGGTTGCGGTTGGAGTTGCGATGCTCGTTTGTAGTGGCGTCGTCAGACGCTATGGACAAGTTTGAACTCTAGTTCGATCTTGTTTATGCCCCTTCGACAAGCTCAGGGCAGGCTCTTACGGGCACACTACAAGCAACCGATTGACGAAACGAGCCGCGCAACCGCAACCGCAAAACGATCCAGCAGAGGTGTGTTATGACTTGTCCAATTCATATCGGTATCGCGGGATGGTCCTATCCGGATTGGGAGGGGATCGTCTATACCGAGTCGAAGATGGACCAGCTCGTCTACGTGAGTCGGTTCGTGGACTGTATCGAGATCAACAGCACGTTCTACCGTCCGCCTTTTGCCAGGACGGTCCGCTCGTGGCTGAACCGGACCTCGGACAGGCCTGGCTTTTTCTTCACCGCGAAGCTGCACCAGAGCTTCACGCACGAAGGCAAGATCGATCCCGAAACCGTCACGCAGTTCCATCGCGGCTTCGAGCCTTTCCTGGAGACCGGCAAGCTCAGGCACCTGCTGGTGCAGTTTCGCTATGATTTTGCCGACGGTGGGCCGGCCCGACAGCATCTGAGCAACATCGTCAGCCGTTTCAACGACGCCTTCAGCCTGGTGGTGGAGCTGCGGCACAAGTCGTGGGAGGCACAGGACGCGCTGGATTTCCTCGATGGGTTGGGCGTGACGGTGTGCAACCTGGATTACCCGACGTCGAGCCGGTCGTTCAATTTGCAGCACTGCACGGTCGGGCGGGAAGGCTATTTTCGCATGCATGGCCGGAACGTCGAGAAATGGTTCAGCAAGGCCGGACGTGATGAAACCTACAACTATTACTATAGCGAACGGGAACTGGCCGGCATCAAAGGACGGCTCGACGAACTGGGCAAAGCGTTCGAGAAGCTGACGGTGATCGCCAACAATCATTACCGAGGGGCGGAGCTGGCCAATGCGATTGAGTTGAAAGCCCTGATCAGTGGGCAGAAGCAGCCAGTGCCTCAAGGGCTGCTCAAAGCGTATCCAAACCTGGCACGGATCGCCAGGGACACAGAATAGAGGAAGGACGGTGAAACGATGGAATGATGGAAAGGGGGGAACGATGGAATAATGGAATGTTGGAATGATGGAATGGTGGGGGGGCGTACCCAGTATTCCAATATTCCAACATTCTATTATTCCAGCGTTTTAACATTCCATCCTTCGAGGTGATAACGCCTCGAAGGATAGACCGTTACGTTTTCTACAGTGTCGTTTTGTGGGGCGGGGAAGGTATGCGCATCGCGGCGCTGACATGTCGGAGTTTCTACAGCCTCTTGCGGGCGTCGGTCTCGGTCCAGCGGTGGGTGGAAAGGGCCGCGGAATATGGCTATGGCGCCGTGGCGCTGGCGGATGTCAATTCTCTGGCAGGGGTAGTAGACCTCTATAAAACCGCTCAGAGCGTCGATGTGCAGCCGATCGTCGGCGTGGAGATTCTGACCGACAGCCAGCGAGCGGTTTTGCTGGCGGAGAATCAGGCCGGTTACGGAAACCTTTGTCGGATCATCACCGCCTGCAATCTCAACCGCGATTTCGATCTCGTCAAAGAGCTGCAGAGTGACAGCAGGGGAGTGCTCTGCATCTGCAATCAATCTGCGCTCTTGAAAAGACTACGGCCCATTCTGGATAAGGAGCATCTGTTTGCAGGTTGCAGCAGTCCATGTGATATGACCTTCGCGGCGGCTCACGATCTTGAGCCGGTGGCCTGGAACAACGCAGCTTGGCTGGACAATAACGACATGGAAATCGCTAAGACCTTGGCGCGGATACGGAGCCTAAGCGTGGTTGGTGCGGGACCGGACGATTCATACGGGGTTGGCACACTTCCTTCTGTTGCGCAAGTCAAGGAGCGGTTTTCCAATTATCCGAGAGCGCTCACCAACGCCGACGAGATCGTGGAGCGGTGCAATTTCCAGTTGCTTACCGGCAAGCCGATCCTGCCTCAAGCGAAACTTGCTCACGGCACGAGCAGCGCGAAGGAACTGGCGAAGCTGTGTCATCGAGGATTGGCGCAGCAGTATCGACCTGTGAGCAAGGAGATCGTCAAGCGGCTGGAATATGAACTGACGACCGTCGAGAAAAACAGGTTCTGCGATTACTTTCTCGTGGTCTATGAAATCGTCAACTTCGCCAAGCAGCATGGCATTCCGGTCGAGGTGCGCGGCTCGGCGGCGGGCTCTCTGGTCTCGCATGTCTTAGGTTTCACACGGGTCTGTCCGATTGAGAACAAGCTCTACTTCGAGCGTTTCATGAATCCCGGCCGGACCGATTGTCCCGATATCGACATCGACCTGTGCTGGCGCCGGCGCGACGACGTGATCCGCTTCTGTTACGAGCATTGGGGTTTCGACCACGTCGCGATGGTGTGCAACGTCAATCGCTATCGGCGGCGCGGCGCCATTCGCGATGCCGGCCGGGCCTTGGGGCTGACGCCGGTCGAGATCAATCAGTTGAGCCGAGCGGGAAAGATCAAGCGCGACTCACCGGTCTATCGCCTGGCCGAGCAGCTTGTGGGGATTCCCAGGCACCTGGGTGTTCACTGCGGCGGGATCGTGGTCACGCCGGGCCCGGTCAGCCGCGTTGCTCCGCTAGAGCGCGCTAACAAAGGTGTCATCATCACGCAATACGACAAGGACGCTGCCGAAGCGGTCGGCCTGGTGAAGATCGACCTGCTCGGCAATCGCTCGCTTTCGACGGTCAATGAAGCGATCGAGATTATCAGCCGCACGCGTAACGGCACCGGCGACGTCTCCTTCGAGCCGAACGACAGCAAGACCGCCAGGATGCTCAGCGAAGGTGACAGTCTGGGCGTGTTCCAGAGCGAGTCGCCCGGCATGAGACAGCTTCTGCGCGGACTCAAGGTCAAGAGCAAGAAGGACCTGGCGATCGCGCTGTCGCTGATTCGTCCCGGTCCGGCTTCCGGCGGTATGAAGGCGGCGTTCATCGAACGGCACGTACACGGCAAGCCCTTCGAGTATCTCCACCCCAAGCTGGCGGACCTGCTGGGTGACACCTACGGCGTGATGCTCTACCAGGAGGACGTCATGCGGATCGCGGTCGAGATCGCCGGCTACACGGTGGCCGACGCCGACCGGTTTCGCTCGGAGGTCTCGAAGAAAGTCTCGGCGGCGCGGTTGCAGGCGCAATACCTCGACTTCGTGCGGTCGCGGGCCGAGCAGGCCGGCATCGACCGACAGACCGCTGAGACGATCTGGGAGGAGATCCTGCGCTTTGCCGCCTATTCGTACTGCAAAGCCCACGCGACGGTGTATGGCAATATCGCGTGGGAAACCGCGTACCTGAAGGCGAACTATCCGACCGAATTTTATTGCTCGCTCTTGAACAATCATCACGGGATGTACCCTTTGCGAGTGTACGTCTGGGACGCGAAGAGGCACGGTATCACGGTCCTGCCGCCGCATGTCAACCATAGCGAGATCGAATGGAGCGTGCAGGGTCGAGCCATTCGCGCGGGTCTGAACGTCCTGAAAGGACTGAGTCACACGACCGCCGAAAACGTGGTCCGAGAGCGGCGTGCGCGAGGGTTCGATGACATCGACGACCTGCGGCGGCGCGTGACGTTCCGCAGGCCCGAACTGCAAAACCTCATTCACGTCGGTGCCTGCGACGGCCTGGCCGCGACGCGACCGCTGATGTTGAGCCGGCTGCATTTCGGCCGGCGTGACCTCGATCAGCCTTTGCTGTTCGATATCTATCGCGACTGTGCCATCGGGCGCTTGCCTGATTACGACCGGATCGCCAGGCTGAAAGCGGAGTTGGATACGACCGGCATGTCTTTCAGTCTGCACCCGGCGACGTTGCTGTCGGGCCGATACCTGCCTGCGATCAAGTTGGCGAAGGCCCACCATGGTGTGTCTCTACTGGGACGCCGGGCAACGGTGGCAGGGTTCGTCGCGGCCGCGCGCAAGGCCAGGACCAGCGACGGACGCGTCATGGGATTCGTGACGCTGGAGGATGCGACGGGACTGGCGGAAGTGAGTTTCTTTCCCGACCAGATCAGACTGTATCAAGGCATTTGTTCCTACGGCGGGCCGGTGTGGGTTCGCGGCAAGGTGACCGAGCATCTATCCTCGATCGCCGTCGAGTGTATCGAATGCGGCAAAGTCGCATAGGCACACGGCAACGAAAAGCCTTGTTGCTTCGTTTCCGCCTGAATCGTAGAATGTCGTGGTCCCAGTTGGGGTCCTCACCAGAGGCTTCGCTGGCCGACGGATCATTCTGACAAGGGGGAAAGACGTATGAAAAGACGAACGTTTCTCAAGACCGCCGGCGGCGTGGCCGGAACGTATGCCCTCGGCGCGCGACCCTTGTTCAATGCCGGCGCAGCAGGCGCTGCGTCAACGAGCCCGGCGCTGCCTCGACGCGTGCTCGGGCGGACCGGTGAGAAGATTTCGATCGTGGGGTTCCCCGGCTTGGCGCTGGCCTACGACGACCAGCAGCGCTGCACCACGGCGCTGCACGATGCCTTCGATCGCGGCGTGAACTACTTCGACGTCGCGCCTGCCTACGGCCAAGGCGATGCCGAGATCAAGATGGGCATCGGCCTGCAAGGCATAGACCGCAGCCGCATCTTCTTGGCCTGCAAGACCAAGATGCGCGACAAAGACGGCGCCCGACTGGAGCTGCAGCGTTCCCTTCAGCGACTCAGGACCGATCACTTCGACCTGTATCAGATGCACCACATCCGCACGCCGGACGAGGTCAAGCAGGCCCTCGGTCCCGGCGGCGCGATGGAGACCTTCCTGAAAGCCAAAGAAGAAGGCAAGGTTCGCTACCTCGGCTTTTCGGCCCACACGACGAAGGGCGCGCTGGAGGCCTTGAACGGATACAAGTTCGATACGGTGATGTTTCCCATCAACTTCATCGAGTTCTTCCAGATCAGCTTCGGCAAAGCGGTGCTGGAAAAGGCCCAAGCGCAGGGGACCGCGGTCCTGGCGATCAAGCCAATGTGCGGCGGCGCCTGGCCTTCCGGCGCCGAGCACGAGCGCCGTTGGTGGTATCGTCCGCTGGAAGGCGACGGTCAGATCGACAAGGCTTTGCGGTTCACGCTCTCGCAGGAAGGCGTGGTCGCGGCTGTTCCGCCCAGTTCCCTGGAAATGACCGCCAAGGCCATTGAGGTCGCGACGAAGTATCATCCGATCGGCGAGGAAGAGACGGCGCAGTTACAGCAGATCGCCCAGCAGCGTCTTTCACTCTTTCAACGGGACGAGCAGCGCGTCGCCTTCGGGGCACCGACCGATGCGGCGCTCTATCCCGACAGTCCACACGAGTGCGGCCGCGACGCGCACGCCTGACGTCTATCGCGCCGGCTCAGCAGAAGCGTCCACGCGCCAGCGGTAGAGCAGGTGGAGTTCCCCTTTGAACAAGGTCTGGCGTTCGGGCTGGAAGCCAGCCTTGGCCAGGACGCGTTGCGACGCGACGTTCTCGGGCCTTGTGACCGACACAAGGTCTGAAAACCCAAGGTCGTCAGAGCCAATCTGCACGAGGTGCCGCGCGAACTCGGTGGCGAGCCCTCGATTCCAGAACTCTGGCAGCAGGCCATAGGCCAGTTCGACTTCGGGACGGCCGTCGATCGCGGCGTTCCGCAAGCCTCCGCGTCCCATAAAGCGTTCGGTCGCAGTCTCGCGAAGAGTCCAAATCCCGAATCCGTAGGACTGCCAATGGGCCAGGTTAAGCGCCATGTAGTCATGCGTTTCCTCGAGCGAGCGCAGGCCGCCGAGCCAGGCCATCACGCTTTCGTCGCGGTGCACACGGTGGATCAATTCCTCGTGCTCCGGCCGCAGCCGTTCGGCAGAGATCCTTGAGGTCAGCAGGCACTCCAACTCGGGGATGGCCATGGCGGCACGATGTCCTCGGATAGCCGCCGGTCGACACCGCAAGCGTCCGATAGTGCTTGCGCGCTCCTGGCGGCCGGGATAGATATAAGTAATTCTTAGGCCAGGATTTAAAGGCCAGACGCACGCGCAAAGACAAAGGCGGCGGTCGGATTCGAACCGACGAATAACGGTTTTGCAAACCGTCGCCTTGGACCACTTGGCTACGCCGCCTGACAGCGCATACTTTATACAGCGGCGGAGGATGTCTCGCAAGAAGATTCTGCCCACCTGGGGAGGAGATTTTGCCGAGATCGGAAGCGGGTCTGTGCGGCCTGGCACGGTCGCTTCGGCTGGACAGAGGCGACACGCCGCTAACGTGGGGGGCTTGGTCTGTCGATGAATCGGCAGGTAGGCCGATATCAGACAGCTTCGGGAAACCGATACGATGAACGAACGTGATCCGGTAATAGCAGTGCTCTCGGACGAGAATGTGCTCGATCCGGCCGTCCTCGAGTCTGTCCTCGAACGGCACCGAGATACCGGAGACAGCGTCGTTTCCATCCTCAAACGCGACAATCTGCTCAGTGAGGACGAATTCACACGGATCGTCGCGCGCGCCAACGGGATCGACTTCGTCGATCTGTCGGCCGAGAAGATCGATCCCATGGTGGCGCACCTGGTCGCTCACGATCTGGCCAGCCGCGCGAATATCATCCCGATGAAGCATCACGAAGGTTCGCTCTTGGTGGCCATGGGCGCGCCGCTGGACCTGGCAACGCGCGACGAGATTGAACTCAAGACAGGCTACCGCGTCGTTCCCGTGGCCGCGGCGCCGACCGCCATCGAGCAGGCGATCCAGTACCATTTCGACGAGGCGAACGTCACCAAGCAGGTGATCGCTTCGATGCGATTGAAGGAAGACGCTGGAGCCGGGGCAGGCGAATCGGACAAGCACATACGCACCTTAACCGCCGGCGACGATCCGATCAGCAAATTGGTCGCTTCCATCATCAAGGGTGCGATCGCGGCGCGCGCCAGCGACATCCACATCGAGCCACAATGGCCGGACGTTCGCGTCCGCTACCGCGTGGACGGCACCCTGCGTGACACGGTTCGCATCCCGGGCTCCGTGCAGCAGGAGGTGGTCTCCCACATCAAGATCATGGCGGACATGGATATCTCCGAACGGCGCATCCCTCAGGACGGCCACATGACGTTCGAGTATGACAACAGAGAATACGATCTGCGGGTTTCGTCGCTGCCGTCTGTCGGTGGCGAGAAGATGGTATTGCGAATCCTCGACAAGACGGTCCAGCGCTGGGCGCTGGACAAGGTGGTGATCTCGCCCGAGGACAACGAGCGCTTTCGGGAGCTCGTCGCGAACCCCTATGGCATGATTTTGCTGACGGGCCCAACCGGCAGCGGCAAGACGACCACGCTCTATTCGGTGCTCCAACTCATCAACACGCCGGAGCGGAACATCGTCACCGTGGAGGACCCGGTCGAGTACTGCCTGAAGGGCATCACCCAGGTGCAGGTCAAGCCGGTCGCCGGCATGACGTTCCCGTCGGCCTTGCGCAGTATCCTGCGTCAGGACCCCGACGTCATCCTGATCGGTGAAATCCGAGACCACGAAACCGCTGAGATTGCCATCGGCGCGGCGCTGACAGGCCACCTCGTCCTCAGCACGCTGCACACGAACGACGCCGCGGCGGCCATCTCGCGCCTGGCGAACCTTGGCGTGTCGCCGTTTCTGTTGGGTTCGGCTCTGCTGGGGACCGTGGCGCAGCGGCTCGTGCGCACCTGCTGCCCGAAATGCAGGCAAGCCAACGAGGCGACCGAGGTCGAGCAGATTCTCCTGTTCGGTGAAGGCAAGCATCGAAGCGACCTCCAGCTCTGGCGCGGCACCGGGTGCAGCTACTGCTTCCAGACCGGCTACGTCGGCCGCAAGAGCGTTTATGAGATCCTGCACGTCTCACAGCAGATCACAAGGATGATCGTGGACGGAGCGGATGACGTCACCATCAAAACGCAGGCAGTCTCGGAGGGCATGAGGACGCTGCGCCAGGCGGCGGTGGACATGGTCCTGGCGGGCTGGACCACCGTGGAAGAAATCATGAGAGTGGTAGACATGGATCGGGGCTGATGCCGACATATCAATACATCGCGAAAGACCGCGCCGGCGCGGAGTACCGGGGTACGTACGAGGACATCGGCGATATCACATCCCTGCGCGCCGAGCTGTCGCGTCTCGGTTACGTCCTGATCGAAGCGTCTCGAGCCCAGGCGCCCTCCCGGCTGCGTGGACGCATCACGCAGCAGGATGTTGTAGCGTTCGCGTACAAGCTGGCCGGTATGTACTCGGCAGGTCTGTCTGTCATCCAGTGCCTTGAAACGCTGGAGACCCAGTCCGAAAAGCCGGCGCTGCGCGGCGTCATTGCCGACATCAAGGAGCGGCTCCAAGGCGGCGCCAGTTTGAGAAAGGCTTTCGAGCCACACAAGCAGGTCTTCTCAGAATTCTTCGTGGGGATGCTGGAAGCCGGCGAGGCTGGCGGCAAGCTGGCCGATTCACTCGAGATGAGCGCCGTCTACCTGGAAAAGAAGGCTGAGCTGAGAAACAAGATCAGGTCGGCCTTTGTGTATCCGGTGTCGGTCGGCGTCGTTTGCCTCGGTATTCTCGCCTGCTTGCTCGTGTTCGTCGTGCCGGTGTTTATCAAGCTGTACGACCGGCTGCATGTGTTGCTGCCCTGGCCTACGCTCTTGCTGGTCAATCTGAGCGGGATGTTGAGAGGCTGGGGCGGTCTGGTCGTGCTGAGCGGCATCGGTTTCGGCATCTGGTTAGCCAAGGGGAGGCTCCGGGATGCAGAAACGCGCCGGCGCTGGGA
Source organism: Sedimentisphaerales bacterium (assembly GCA_016927855.1). Taxonomy (GTDB): domain Bacteria; phylum Planctomycetota; class Phycisphaerae; order Sedimentisphaerales; family Anaerobacaceae; genus JAFGLV01. The sequence goes on along the minus strand of JAFGLV010000062.1, from coordinate 72,713 downwards.
TCGCCTGAAACTGGAGATTCCTGTGCTGGGCAGGTTGAATCGCCTGATCCTGGTCACGCGCTTCGTTCGTCCCTTTGCGATGCTGATCTCCGTAGGGCTCTCCGTGATCGACGCGTTGCGGATCGCCGGACGCGTTAGCGGCAACGAGGAAATGACACAGATCTCCGAGGCGCTGCAGAAATCCGCCCGTGCCGGAAACCCCGTGGGCCGGAGCCTGGAGGCCCATCCCATCTTCCCGCCGGTTATCGTCCAAATGGCAGTCTCCGGCGAGCAGGTCGGCCGGCTAGCGGAGATGCTGGGCAAGGGCGCCGATATTCTCGACCGCGATATCGATCGGATGATCGGCGCGCTCATCGTCAAGCTGGAGCCTGCCCTGACGCTGGTTATGGGCTTGGTTATCGGTCTCGTGCTGCTGGGAGTCTATCTACCCATGTTCGACTATATGACGCAGGTTTCGTGAACGATGCAGATGCACCGCAATGTACTGGAGTCCGGCGTGGTTTTGGCCGATGAAGGACGCAGGCGTCCGTTGTGGCATTGAGAACTCACTCTTTGAAAAGGAAGGTGAAATGAAAGTGCGAAAAGGGTTCACGCTGGTCGAGCTGCTGGTCGTCGTACTGATTCTCGGGGCGCTGGCTGCCATTGCCATTCCGAGAATAAGCCAGAGCGCCGATTCCGCGAAGAGGAACGCATGCAAGACGAACGTCGATCTGATCAATTCGCAGATCGAGCTGTTCTATGCCAATACGGGAGATTGGCCCGCCAACTTGAACGCCATCGTCGGCAACGAGGACTACTTCCCCGACGGAGCACCGGTATGTCCGTTCGGAGACGACTATGACTATGACGGCGGAGACGATGGTACTCACCGTGTGGCTGAACACAATCACTGATTGTGTCCGGCCAACGGTCTGAGCGAGTTTCCGCTCGCACCGAATGCAGATCTCGGGCTGGCACCCGCGCTGGGTCGCCAGCCTTTCCGTCCGAATTGAGCGGGGTGGTGGTATGCGACGGCGTGTAGCCTTCAGCTTGACCGAGTTGGTGATCGTCGTCGCGATCCTCGGCGTGCTGGCGGTAGTGACGGTTCCCCGGCTGCAGTTGGGTGCCTTGCACCGCCGACAGGCGGAGGTTGCTGCGGCCAAGATGGCGGCGGATCTACGCTTGACCCGCCGCTTGGCTGTTGCCAACGCGGCGACCAACAACAGAGGGTTTGAGTTGAACATGACAGGCGGCGCTCCCTACGGAGGTTACGAGATCGCCAACCGAGATACTCATGAGGTCATCGCATCGCACGCCATCGACTCCCGTGTCTGCTGCACCGGCACGAGCAAATTCAAGTTCGGCCCTCTTGGCACGCTCGATGAAGACCAGGCTCAGTTGACGTTCTCGGCAGACGGGAAAACGGTGGTCGTGTCTGTTGTCAGGGCAACGGGAATGGTGAAATGCCGATAGCAGGTATGACAACGAGAGGCCCAGCCTCCCTCTCAGAACCCAGGATGATGGACGCGATGTGCTCGAAGAGGTTACGAACGCGCGGGAAGGGCTGCCTACGTTGGGCCGCGGGTCTGACCATCACGGAGGCGGTGGTGGCCTCCAGCCTGCTGCTCATCGCCATCGTTCCCATCCTTAAAGCGTTGAGTGCGGCCACTTTCACACACACCAGGTTAGAGCGCAAGACCCAGAGCCTCGCACTTGCCAGAGGCAAGCTCGACGAGATCAGGGCGCGCTGTGTCCACCATTACGGGGACTCGTATTCGCAGTCCTCCGTCTCGCTGGGCGACTCCTACCTGTGCAACGTGTCGGACGACCGGGACGCCAGCCTGAGGCTCGTGACAGTGGCAGTCGGGTTCGATGCGAATGCAGACGGGGTCTTGGCGACCGAGGAGGTCGAGGTGACCCTGGCGACATACATTGCCAGAAGGCTCTGAGGGCCGCAAGCGGCCCCAACGCAACATCCGGTCCGCAGAGAGGGTCAATCGTCCGCTTATGGGACGCGCTTGTCTGCCGGCAGGTGCGTTCGTCTCGACTCCAGGGGGCGAGCGATAATCTCGGCGATTTCACGACCAGGCGTGGTCTTTTCGCCAGTCTGGTCCAGGCGCACAAAAGGGGCCTGGAAGCACCGATCTCGCTAACGCAAGGCTTTTGTGATGCCGATGACCTCTGGTACCCAGTTCGAGGTTAGGCGCGGTTTGAAGCATGACGAAGACAAACCAAAACGGCAGGTTCGCTCGAGGAATGACGGTCCTCGAGATGGTTATCGCGGTGGCGATAATGAGTATCGCCTTCACCGCGGTGGTGCCTCTTTTCGCCAGCATCCGGAACAGTTGGACGACGCGCCAGGCGGACGCCGAGGTTGTGCAGCACGGACGAGTTTGCACCGACCACATCTACCAAAGTCTCCTCGAAGCCGTCGCGGTAGCGGACGTCAGTCCACCCTCTGCCCAAGACGGACACATCCAATTCCAGAGCAGCGATGGTCAGGTCTATCGCTACGAAATCAATGCGGACGGCTACGTCGCGTTCGGGCCTCCCAATGACCTCGCGGCGCTGGCAGGTCCAGTCACCCGACTGCAGTTTACCTGCTATGACGGCAACGACTTCACCTCAACCACAACCGATGGGGCGTCGATTCGATTCGTTCAGATTCAGGCGGTCTTTGCCAACGCAGCGCCGATGGGCCGCAGCAGATCCTTCGCCACGAGCGTCTTTCTGCGTACCGGCAATCTCGGGGAGGAACCCGACAACGAGCCTGTCGATCCAGGAGTGGCGGCGGAAGACAAAGTCGATTGGGGAGGGTGGCAAACGGTCATCGACAGTTACCGAAGCTCGGAAGGACCCTACGAACCGTTCAATCCTGGCGCGGCCGCCGTGGTTTGCGTGAATTCGACCGCCAACAATAGAATTGCGCTCTGGACGCAGACAATACTGCGGGGAGACGCCTACGTGGGGCCGGGAGGCGACCCGGATTCCGGCATCGATGTCTCAGGCGGGGCGCAAATCACTGGTACGCGCGGCGTTCTGGACCAGGCTGTGGCTTTTCCCGGTTTCGCAGCGCCCAGCGGCAGCCCATTCGACGACCATCCTGAAGGCCACATGACGATCGAAGACGAGACGCTTGTGGTGGATTCAGACCGTCACTTGAAGAAGCTGGAAATCTGGGGGGGCGGCAAACTCCGGATTCAGGGCGACATCACGATCCTGCTGGACAACAAGCTGGACGTGGGAGAGGACGGAGAGATCGAGATTCCAGCGGGTTCGGCGCTGCGTCTGTACCTCACGGCCCAAGCCGATCTCTGGGGCACGGCGCGCGTCAATGCCGCCGGCGCGACCCCGGCGAGGCTGCGCATCTACATGGTCAACGGTAAGCAGATTCAGATCGGCCAACACGCGCAGGTTCACGCCATCATCCAGAATCCCGCCGGCAACGTGAAGATTTGGGACGAGGCCGAAGTGTTCGGTAAGATCAAGGCGCGACAGCTTCAAGGTGGCGGGAAGCTGCATGTAGACCTGGATTGTGATTTCGACCTGGGGGAGGGCTAAGCGCGTATGGCACATGACGGTCACAACGCCGGTACCGTGCTGCCTATGGTGATCTTCGCGGTCGCCCTGTTAGCAGCGCTCGTCATCGGCATGCTTGAGATGAATACCGAAGAGATCCAGATCGTCCGCAACCATGTCGAGGCGGCCAAGGCTCTGGGCGTGGCAGAGGCCGGATTGAACAATGCCCTGGCCGAGCTCCGCATCGACCGAAATTGGAACGATGGATTCTCTGGTAAGTCTTTCCCAGGAGGCGGCCAGTATAGCGTGGTGGTCGAGGGCTCTGAGATCACTGCGACAGGGACATCGGTGGGAGGTTTTATGGCAACGGTCGAGGCGCAGGTGCTTATCTCCGCGTCCGGTCCGCCGTATGCGGTCAGCGTGCAGAGCCTGAAGGTGAACGAATGAGATCGAGTGCAAAGACCGCCCTTGGCATCGACATAACCGCACGGCAGGTCAACATGGTGCTGCTCGCCGGGACAGGCGATCGCGCCACGGTGTTGAAAGCCGTAGCAATTCCGCTGCCGCAGGAGATAGCCGGCAAAGGGGGACCAGCCGATGCGGCGGACCTGGCCCGCATACTGAAGGCGGCCAAGAAACGCTATCACCTTCGAGCGGGGCAAGTGGCCGTGTCACTGCCTGTCGGGACCACGGTGACCCGTGTCCTGCCCCTCGAGGAGGACGATCCTCAGCGGATCGTCCAGTTGGTGTCGAGCGAACTGAAGCAGTATGCCTCGTTCTCGGGCAGGGAAACGGCGTGCGACTTTCACATCTTGACTCCCGGCAGGCATGGGACGCCGGGGAGAATCCTCCTGGCCGCAAGCGACCAGAAAACCGTGGCTAACCTGATCGAGGCCTGTGACAGAGCCAGACTCCATGCCGGCATCCTGGAGCCGCCCATCATGGCCTGCCTGCGTGCTGTGCGGGTGGTGACCGACGCACCGAGTTCAACCGATAACGTGATGGTCGTTGTGCTGAAAGATGGGATGATGACCGTTTGCGTCCTCCGCAAGCGCATGATGGACATGGTCAGAACGAAGGCGTTGGCCGAGACCGCCACGGAGTTTGAATCTGAATATGAATCGGTCGCGGACGAAATCGATGCGGCCCTTCGCTTCTACCAGATAGAGCATGGGACCCCATCGCAGAGTTGGACGGTGGTGCTTGTCGATGACGAACATGCCTTGGTCCCGCAGGCGATGCGACAAGGGCTGGCCGAGAAGCTCACGCACGTGACGCTGCGCCTCGTGACGCAGACGGACCCGCTCTGTGACTTTGGGCCGGACATGCCTGAGAACGCAACGGTGTCACTGACAGCACTTGGGCTGGCCCTGAGCGTACTGGTCCCTCATGAACGAGGGCTCTACGCCAACTTGCTGCCGGCCGAAGGCCTGACAGACCGGCGCCTGCAGAAGTGCACGACTGTCGCTGCAGCAGCCGTGGCTGTCCTCATCCTTTTCGCGCTGTTAGCCACTGATGTGTTTGGGTTCATGGGGCAGCGGCTCGACCGAAGCATCCTGGAGATCCGACGGGAGCGACTCGACAAGGGAGATCATACGCTGGCGATCGCGGCCGAGGAACTGGCCGCGGTGAACCAGCGGGTCACGTCGCTGTCGAGTGGGCTGGAATACCTCGGCCAAATCGCAGATTCCGAAAACGAGGTGGACTGGGCCCGGCTTCTGCTCGACCTGAGAGCGGCGGTTCCGCAACTGCTGTACATCACCAATCTCTTTACCAAGAACAATACTGAAATGGTGTTGCAGGGGGTCTCCCATTCTTATGAAGATGTGCACGTCTTTGCACAATTGCTCGACAAATCGGCCCATATCGATGAGGTGGTGATCGTTGAGCGGAGTCGAGATGACGCAATCGACGGCCTGGTGCGCTACACCATCCGATGCACCATTGGTCCCATGGAGACGAGGTGATTGATGCGGATTGATCGAACCGAATTCGCCGCGCAGAAGCAGGAGCTTCTGTTGTTTGTGGCACTCGTTGCGGCCGGCCTCATCGCCGCTCGTGAATGGGTCGTGCGCCCTCACCTAGGCGCCTTGCGGGCCTCCGAACAATACGTCAGCGCGCTGAAGGCGTCCGCGGAAAGAAGCGCAACCGTCAACTCCGCCCTGCGGGCCAAGCGTGGGCGGCTGGAGACGCTCGCTGCCCAATGCGCGTCGCGCTCGGGCATGGTGTTCAGTCCTGCCAAAGCGGACGAGTTCCTCAGCGATCTGGAGGCGTTCTGCATGGAAACAGGCTGCGTCATGGGAGGCGCCAGCCGCCTCGACAATCGGCAAGACAGCGATTCCGGGATCAAGGCCAGGACGACCGCGCTGTCACTGCAGGGCACCTGCAGTAACGTCATCCGATTCATTCAGAAGCTCCGCGCGCGACCTCAGCGCGTTGCGATAGAGTCGCTCCGAATGACGGCCGCTCGGACCGATTCCCGGATCGTCGAGTGCGCCATGGTGATTACCATCTATGTGCAAGGCCGCGAGGAGGACTGAGGCTATGAAGACACTCAGACACATTCAGCACGGGGGAATCTGCCTGGTCATCCTGGGGCTGGTGCAGGCCACGCTCGGCGCCGAGGCCGCGAACTCTCTGGCCGAGCAGATCGGGAAGGAACACCCATTCGCTATGATCGAAACCCTGCCGAGCCCTGCTGTGACGGCCGGCACCGACGGCGTCGAGGAACCGCGCGACCTGAAGCTGGGGACGGTCGTCCTGAAATTCCTCGATGCCAAGAGCCTCCAAGGCGTCCTGGCCGCCATGGTCAAGCCGTACGGCGCCGTTTCGGTCAACGAGGCCAACAACTCCGTAGTCCTCTGTGACACGCCGGAGAAACTCGAGAAGATCCTGGCATATATCCGCAAGGCCGATCAGACCCCTCAGCAGGTAGCGATCGAGGTTCTCATTCTCGACGTTCAGTTGGATAACGATACCGAGATCGGCGTCAACTGGGACCTGCTCACCTCCGACCGGCCCAACGCGGTCTACCGCCAGAACTTCACCAGCTCGCGGCTTCGTTCGACCATCGAGGACAGCACGACGCTCGGAGACGCCACCGCCTTCAATACGATCGGTCTGGGCGGCGATTTCAGCGTCATCAGTGGGACGGTGCGCGCCGTTCTGCACCTGATCCAGCAGAAACGGGACGTGGAGATTCTGGCCAGCCCGAGGGCCTTGGTGGTCAGCGGTCGATCCGCGACGATCCAGGCGGTCGAGGAGATCCCGTACCAGGAAATCAGCGACTCGTCCGGAGCCGGGCAGGCTGCCCTGACGACGACCAAGTTCAAGAACGTCGGCATCACGCTCCAGGTCACGGCGATCATCGCCGACAGCAACAACATCTTCCTGACGGTGGACACCGAACAGAATGTCCGCACCGGCCAGAGCACCGACGGGATCCCGGTGGTCGACACCCGGCGGACGAATACCGCCGTCTCGCTGCGAAACGGCCAGACGGTGATCCTGGGAGGGCTGCGGCGCGAGCAGCAGACCAAACAAGTCAGCCAGGTGCCGCTCTTGGGAGACCTGCCGATCCTCGGCAACCTCTTCAAGAGCACCCGTAAGGTAACGCACAATTCGGAACTGGTTGTGCTGCTGTCGCCGCACATCGACACCGGCGCCGCATTGCCCGAGTCGGTCGCGACCCGGTACGAAGCGGCTCACAGCCGCTCGCTGCTATCGCAAACCCCGGCAGAGCGCGCCGACGATACAAACGACAGGATGAACAAAGGCGGACGCGCGCGTGTTCGCGACTAGACTAGACGATCCACAAGGGCCCGACAACCTGGTCCAGACCTTGTGACGGGAGGTGCCAAAATGCTCAAGCTGTTTAAAGAAAAGAAGCGAACGTCCCAGGCGAAGATTCTCATTGTCGATGACGAAGTGGACCTGGTCAGCACGGTCGCATATCGCCTGAAGTTCGCCGAATGCGAGGTGGTGACCGCCTCGAATGGGCTGGAAGGCCTGGAGCGTGCCAAATCCGAAAAGCCCGACCTGATCCTGCTCGACACCAACATGCCGCAAATGGACGGTCATGAGATGCTCGAGCGACTGCGCAGCGACGAAGCACTCAAGCACATTCCCGTCATCATGCTGACGGCCCGGTGCGAAGCGCAGGATGTCGCCACCGCCTCGGCCCACGGCGTATCGGACTATGTGACCAAGCCCTTCGATTTCGGCCAGCTCATGGAGAAGATACGCACGGTCCTGAAGCGCTGAGAGCATAGTCGTATCCGGCACGGCGCCTCGCGCCGGCAGCACCTGATAGGAGAACCCACATGCCTGCGGGAAAAGCACTGCGGCTGCTGATCGTCGAAGACGATCTCATCGACCGAAAGCTGCTGGAGCGGCTGCTAGCCAAGAGCTCGCTCAATGTGGCGCAGGTCGACTGCGCTGATCGCCTGTCGAAAGCCGTCGAGATAGTGCGCGAGTCCCCCGTCGACCTGGTGCTGCTTGATCTGGGATTGCCCGACAGTCGTGGCACGGAATCGGTCATCGAGCTACAGATGCATGCACCGCACGTGCCCATCGTCGTCCTCAGTGGTCTCGATGACGAGAACACCGCGATCACCGCGATGCAAAAAGGTGTGCAGGACTACCTGATCAAAGGGCAGGTCGACAGCACTCTGCTGATGCGTTCCATCCGCTATGCCCTCGAGCGCAAGAAGGCGGAAAGCCAGCTCCAGGTTGCCGAGCAGCGCTACCGGACCATCTTCGAGAATTCCGCCGTCGCGATCATGATGGTCGACCAGGCCAAATGCTTGGTCTCGTGGAACAAGTTCACCGAGCAGTTATTGGACATGGGACCGGACGATCTGTTGGGGCGCTCGGTCGAGTTGCTCTATCCGCCGGCGGAATGGGAGCGGATTTGCGCCCTGAGCCTGCGCCAGAAGGGCATGCAACACCACCTCGAGACCCAGATGGTTCGCAAGGGCGGACAGGTCATCGACGTGGATATTTCCCTGAGCGTGCTGAACGATTCGGACGGACAGGTCACCGGGTCGATCGGTGTGGTGCGCGACATCACTGAGCGCAAGCAAATGGAGAAAGCCCTGCGCGAATCCGAAAAGCGCTTTCGCCAGGTCGCCGCCAACGCCAAGGAATGGATCTGGGAAGTGGATGCCGACGGGCTGTACACCTATGCCAGTCCGATTGTGGAGCGCATCCTGGGCTACAAGCCGGAGGAAATCCTCGGCAAGAAGCATTTCTATGACTTCTTCCATCCGGACGAAGCGGAGTCCTGGAGAGCCAAGGCGTTCGAGATTTTCAGCCGCCAGGATGAATTCAGAGAATTCCAGACGCGCAACCTCCATCGGGACGGACGCGTCGTCTGGCTGCTCCGTAGTGGCGTGCCGATCCTCGACCACAACCAGAAGCTGATCGGCTACCGGGGCGCCGACGTGGATATGACGGACCGCATGCGCATCCACGAAATCCTCGATCGCAAGCAGAAGAACCTGGAGGCGATCTTCGACGCGGTGCCGGTGGGCATGCTGCTCGTGAACGAGCAGATGGTCGTCGCGCGCGCCAACGAGGCGGTGCGTCAGATGTCCGGCCGTGAATACCGCGACATCATCAATCGCAGTCCGTGCGAGGCGCTGGACTGCATCTGGCACCGGGACGACGGCGAACGACATCACGCCCGCAGCAAGTGCAGCGATTGCTCGCTCAAAGCCATGATTCAACTGGCCCTCGAATCGGGAAAGCCGATCCGCGGTCTGGAGATGAACCCGGTCCTCAACGACAACGGTGCCGAGGTATCCATGTGGCTGCTGGTGAGCGTCGAACCGGTTACGATCGACGCCGGAAAGCACGTGGTCGTCGCGCTCAACGACATCACCGACCGCAAGCGCGCCGAAGAGGAACTCAAGGAAACCATGGAGATGAAGTCCCAATTCGTGGCAACGGTCTCACATGAACTGCGCACCCCGATGACCTCTATCCGCGAAGCGGTCATCATTCTCCTCGACGGGGTTGCCGGCAAGGTCAACAAGGACCAGCGACACTTTCTGGACATCGCCAAGCGAAACATCGACCGGCTGGGCCGGTTGATCGATGACGTCCTCGACTTCCAGAAGCTCAATGCCGGGAAGATGAAATTCGACTTGCAGGAGCGTGCCATCGAGGCCGTCATCGAAGACGCCTACGCGACGATGCGCCCGTACGCAGAGAATCGGCGCGTGCACATGAGCATGGATCTGGAAGGGAAACTGCCCAAGGTCGTTTTCGACAGCGACCGGATGATCCAGGTTCTCACGAATCTGATCAGCAACGCCATCAAGTTCACGCCGGAAGAAGGGCGAATCTCCATCTCCGCGGTACGCCGCGACGACCACTTGGCCATTCGAGTCAGCGACACCGGATACGGCATTCCCAAGGAGTCGTTACCCAAGATCTTCGAGCGTTTCTATCGCGTGCACCGTCCCGGCAAAGAGATCAAAGGAACCGGCCTGGGGCTGGCCATTGTCAACAAGATCGTGGCCGGCCACGGCGGGCGCATCGAGGTGGAGAGTGAGCCGGACAAAGGGACGACCTTCACGGTCTCGTTGCCTCTGACCGGCGCGCCGGCTGCGCTGCCTGAGGAGATGGACGAGCATCTGGAAAACACACTCGTGTCCGTCCAGACACACCAAAGCCTACCATAGCACTGTGAATTGCGGCGCCCGTGCAGGTGAGCCCGACGCGGGCCGCCCGAATCATGGCGGCTGACCCGGCAAGGCGGTTTCTTGCCCGCCGCCAATGTACTCGAATTCGGGCAACTTTCTCTTGATACCCCCGGGGCGCCCCGCTACAATCGCAGGTGGTGAATGGCGCATTTGAGGCAATGCGCCTTGAGTTTTCCGTTAGGGTAGCGTCGGCTGTGGCAGTGTACCTCCGCCTTATAGGTGGCGTGTTGATCGCAACGTCGAAACAGGACCACGTGCATGGAGCCCGATACCGCACGACAGGTTTTCTTTGTAGATGACGAGCCGCAGGTGCTGGCCGTCGTCGGCAAGACACTGGAGTTGCAAGGGATCGGTGTCACATGTTTCGAATCGGCTCGCGCGTGTCTGTCGCAGTTGGACGAGAGACGGTGCGACTTGTTGATTACCGACGTGAAGATGCCGGAGATGGACGGCATCGAGCTGGTGATCGACGTCAAGAGGAGGCTACCTCAGCTTCCGATCCTGGTGGTGACCGGCTATGGCGATGTCCCCATGGCGGTCCGGGCGCTGCGGGCGGGTGCCGCCGATTTCGTCGAGAAACCTCTCGATCGCGAGGCGTTTCTGGGCGCCGTGGAGAGACTGCTGCACCAAAACGCCGCGCGGATGTCGCTGCTGAACCACTCTCTGACCCGAATGGAAGCGCGCGTGCTGGACCTGGTTCTGGAAGGTAGGAACAGCCGGGAGATCGCCACGTTGCTGCATCGATCGGCCCGCACGATCGAGGTTCACCGCAGCCATGTCATGCGGAAGCTGGGGGCCGCCAACGTGGTCGAGCTGCTAAGGCGGGCTGCGGACATGGGCCTGCTCGGGCCCAGGGAGGCGAAGCCTGACGAGCAGGAGCCGACCGGAGAACCTGCCTGACTTGCCTGAGACAGTCTTTCCACAGAGAGGGCTGCACGCGCGCCTGTACTGGCCGCGATCCCAGGTCGCTGCCGAAGGAACCACGCGAAGTTTCCGCCAGACGGCCGAGTCTCTCTTAAGTCCTTTTTTTTACGAAGTTTATGATTCATTGCTCCCCCTCATCCGAAGGGAGCAAGAGCACCCTTTGTTGCCCTCGTCCGAGTAGAGTCCCGGCAGGGCCGGTGCTGCGGCCCATGGCGCCAAGAAACTCAACGGAAGGGTGTAACCTCGTGGGTCCCAAGCCCACTAATCCTGCGAAAGGGCCTGCGGACCGTCTGCGTGTCGGCACGACGAGGCCGGCTCATACGAAAGTGAAGACGGAACCAGGACGTGGGAGCCAGGCGCGGCGGTGGCAGAATTGGCTTGCCGACGGCGTCCTGCTCTGCTTATTCTTTGAAATATGGTTGGTGTGAGCTATCCGACAGCCGGTAGGGCCCAGTCCGTGAAAGCTGCCGTCAGTGCGTTCGTCCGGGCGGCGGCGCATGCGGTGCCTGGCGACGGCAACGTCGGCCCTGAGGCGATGGCCGGCGATGCCGAGGATATCCGCCAGTCGCGCCAAGGAGACTCGGATGCTTACCGTCGGCTCGTCGAGCGCTATCAGGATCACGTCGCGCAGATCCTGTGGCGGTTTAGCCGCGACCGGTCGATTCATGAAGAGCTCGTCCAGGACGTCTTCGTCGAAGCGTATCTGAGCCTCAACACGTACCACGGCCGGGCGCCTCTGAGCCACTGGCTCGCGCGGATTGCCACGCGCGTCGGGTATCGATATTGGAAGGAGAAGGCCCGCCAGAAGGCGGCCGAACCGTTCAGTCTCGAAGAATGGGATCAGGTGGCCGCGGACGACGACGAGATGCTCGATCGCATCGAGCCCGACCGCGCGGCCGACATCCTGCATCGCCTGCTGGCGCAGTTGCCGCCGCGGGACAGGCTGGTCCTGATGATGCGCTATATCGAGGGTTGCGACGTGGCTGAGACGGCACGACGAACGGGGTGGACCAAGACCATGGTGAAGGTCCAGGCCCTCAGGGCGCGAAACAAACTCAAGAAACTCCTGGAACGCAGCGAAATGGAGTTAATGTGATGACGTGGGAACAGAAATTACAGCAGTTGGCCGCTCGGGCGCGCGCCGAGGAATGTCCGCAAGTCAACGTGGCGTCGGACGTTCTGGGCATTTTGATGAGCGGCGAGGCCGAACCGTTGACGGTGGCTGAAAGCCTGTGGATGTGGCTGGCAGCCGGGGCTTCCGCTTTGGCGGTGCCTGCGGCGGTCCTTGCGGTGGCGATGTACAATGCCGGCGCCGGACCGCTGCGCGAGATCGTCAACAGCGTTTCCTGGGCCATGTGATGAAGACGCCGGAACTGAACGAGGCTCCGACGGTGGCGTTGCGCCGCCTGCATCGATGGCGCATGGCGCTTTCCGGTCTGGCGATCTTGATCGCTGGCATTACTATTGGGGCTGCTGGGGCAGTCCTCTTCATACGTCCGGAAGAACGCCTTCCGCCGCCCGATCTTGACGCGGCCGTTGCGGGCATGGTGGGCTGGTTCCGAGACGAGTTGAACCTGAGTCACGACCAACTGGCCAAGATCGAGTCCGTCGTCAGGCTGCGAATGGGCAACCTCGACCAACTCCGAAGGGATGCTCGTCCAAAGATAGAAGAAGAGCTCCAGGCCATGAAACGTGAGATCGATGAAGTATTGACGGAAGAACAGCGCGATAGCTGGCAGAGGATCATGGAGCGTCTGGAGCGGGAATTCCATCGGGGCCTGAGGCGGCCCGGTGGTCGAGGCGGTCCGCGCGATGGCTTCCGGGACGGACGTCGAGGACCCCGCCGGGGAGGCCGCCCGGACGGCGAGCCGAACGCGATGCGGCGCTACGGCGATCGCGAGTTCGATCCCAACGCTTCATTGCGGCGCGGCGATCCGAACGGTCCGTTCCGGCGCGGCGGTCCGAGGCCGGATTGGCAGAACCGGGACGGCGAGCGCCGATCGTTCGATCGCAGAGGCGAGATGGAAGGCCGACCTCCGGAACCCAACATGACCGACCCGCCATCGGGACCGAACAGCACACCGCCGGGTCCTGACGGCTTTTGAGCTTGTCGTGTTTTTGCCCGATTGAAAAGGCCTCTCCCGGGATGGGATCCCAGGAGAGGCCCCTTGCTTGCGCCGCGCCGAAGGTCCGGCTCAGTCGGTCTTCTTGCCTGTGAACGGCCGGCTGCCTCGCTCCGTGATGATCTCTCCCTTGAGGGTGTTGCCCTCCAGGGTGGCCTTGTACTCCATGGTGAATTCCTGGTCGTTGAACGAGCGGGTGACCTTGAACGTGACCTGATTGCCTTCGACCTTCAGATCGGAGATCGGTGTTTCGTTGTTCCGGGACGTGTAGGTGCCGGTCATATCCGGTTTGATCTTGAGGGTGTTCGTGCGTGTGCCTTGAGGCGACTCGGAGGTCAGTTCCCAGGTGCCAGCGATCGATGCGGCCGGGGCTACGACCGCCTGCGTCTTCTTGCCAGTTACCTCATTGGTCCCCATAGGATTGCTCATCTGGCCTTTGAGCGTCCCGCCGTCCAGCTTGCCGGCAAAATCCAGGCGCCAGCCCTGATCGCCAAAGCCCATCTCCGCGCCGAAGCTCACCTGGTTGCCCTCGAGCTTGAGGTTCCGGATAGGAATCTCGCTGCCGAAAAACGCGTACGTACCGGTCAGGTCCGGCTCGATGGTCAGCGTCGTCGTGCGTGGTCCCTGCTCCACGTCACTGGTCAGCTCCCACGTGCCGATCAGCGGCGTGCCGAAGCGCGTGCCGTTGGCCTGCCAGCTTCCCATCTCGGCCTCGAGCGTTCCGGTTAACTCATTGCCCTTGATCGTGCCCGCGTAGGTCGTCTCCAATTCGAAGTCCATCTCGGGAAAAGTGCTCTGACGCGTGAAGGTGAGCTTACCGTCCTCGTACTTGACGCTGGAAACCCTGTGCTCGCCTTGCTCCTCGATCCATTTGGCGGTCAGCGTGCCGTCGGGTTCTTCCGAGATGATCAGGCGGGCCTTAATCTCCTGATCCATCACATTGAAGTTGATGTCCCACTGGCCGACGGCGGGGGACTTGGCCTTCTTGGGCTCAGCGCTGATGGGAAACTCGAACTGGTCGTTGCCTATCGTGCCGCTGATCTTGCCGTCCTTGAGGGTTCCGGCGAAGTCCTGGGTGAACTCCATCTCGCCCATCTGCATGGTCCGCTCGAACGAGAGCTTCTCGCCGTCGAACTTGACATTGGACAGATCGTCCGAGCCCCACTTGCCGGTGTACGTGCCGTCGGCTTTCTGTGCGAACGTCAACGTCGCGAACATCTGGTTGCCGTTGAAGTCCATCGTGACTCGCCAGGTCCCCGCCAGTTCGCCCGCGGCCTGCGCCTGCGTCGTCCCGACGACCAGTGCCAGCAATGCGACCCCCAGCAGGCGCTTGCCTGTTGTCCCGTAACGTCTCCTCAGCCTCATAGCGAATCCTCCTACAAATGGTCCAGGTGTAGGTCAAGGTAGCCATGCTACCTTCATGCCGGAATCCGTGTCTGCTCACAGCCGGATGATACCCTTGTGTTCGGTGGCTTGTCTACACCCTGTCTTCGCGTGCCAAAAGCAGCGGAGCCCATATTGGGTAGATATGGGCTCCGTGATCAGACCTGATTAGACGTCCTGACGCTCATCAGGACCGTGCCTAGGCTAGCGGTCGCCGACGAGATAGCGAACCTCTCCTTCCGAGAGGGCGCGGTCGTAGATGCGGAAATCATCGATCGCACCGGTCAGGTAGGGGTCTGCCTCCCACTGCGAGCGGCCGATCCAGTTGTTGGCCGTGTTGCCCAGATCGCTCGGCAGCGTCTCCGTCGTGCTGGTGTCAGCCAGTACACCGTCCACATAGAGGTTTAGCTCGCTCGTGGCGCTGTCGATCGTGATCGCTACGTGGTGCCAACTGCCGTCCGACGGCAGCGCATTTTCTGAAACAACTTGCGATTCGCTCGTGTAGCTTTGGGTCGTGAGGGCAAAACGTACGCCCCCGCCGGAACTTGGTGCCATGAACATGTACACGTCAGTGTCGTTGCCGAAGTCGAACACACGCTGGTTCTGGCCGCCAGCAGCGCGGCTCACCCAGGCCGCGACCGTCATGCTGTCGGAGGCTTGGACCAGCGGGCCGATGGGAAGCGTAGCGTAGCCGCTGGTGCCGTCAAGCACCAGGGCTTGGCCATAGCCGGTCGGTCCCTGTCCGAAGCTGGCGCCCGTCTGGGCGGTGCCGTTGCGGCCGTTGCCCGAGCCGTCGGCGACGCTGCCTTCCATGGTGTACAGCGCGACCAGGTTGGCAGCGCCGGGATCGGCCGGAGCCTCAGGCATCGCAGGTGCCTCCTTGTACAGGCGGATATCGTCCACGTACATCAGGCCCTCGCCTGAGCCGGAGACCCCGATCGTCAGCGAGGTGATGTTCCGCGCCGCGTTGCCCAGTGAAGCCAGATCGATGTTCCATTGCTTCCAGGACGGCGCTGCCAGCGACGCAGCACCGCCGGGGTAGTCGCGGCGGGTGCTGTTGACCTTCAGATACACCTGTCCGGGCGCGTTGCCCAAGTCACCACGGAAGTACAGCACCAGCGTCTGGGCGCCGGCTTGGGTCCAATCCTGGCCACCTACCGTCAGCGTAGCCTCGGAAGTCGTCGCGCCTTCCTTGCCGTAGTAGAAGGGCATCGCCTGGTTGCCGCTGCGAACGATGTCCTGCTCGGCGTAAGGAGGATTGTCATGGCCCACCTGCGAGCCATTGCCGGGGATGTTGAAGCCGTCGGCCCAGGCCTCGTAGACCAGGCTGCCTTCGTTGTCCGTGTACGTCTCGAAGCCGTCCACGACGATGAAGTCCGGCGTGGAGAAGCTCCACACCTCGCTCGTCCAGGCGCTGGGGACTTCGGCTTCATTGACCTCGGTGACCTTCCAGTAGTAGGTCGTGCCCAGATCGACCGTGCCCAGGTCGTACATGCTCACGTCGGTCGTGTCGAGCAGGGCCGTATCGTCGGCCACGGCGTTCGGGTCGGTGCCGAAGTAGACCTGGTGCGAAGCGGCCTCGCGACCGGCGTGCCAGCTCAGGACGACCGCAGGATCGACCTGCGTCGCACCGGGGACCGGCATCGGATCGCGCGGCAGAACCGGGATATAGGAAAAGGCGACCTCGGAAATGCCGTACCGGTTCGGCGTGATCCAGTTGCTGTTGATGTTCATCCTGATGGACTTGGCCGCAATGCCTTCGAGGTCGAGCGTCATACCGGTATAGTCAGGCATATTCGTTCCTTGCGCGATCTGGTAGTCGCCCAGGACCGTCCATTCGTTGGGCTCGGTGGCGTATTCGATCGTCACGTCCTTGACGCCGAAGCCCAGAATGAACTCATAGTCCATGTTGTAGTTCCAGATCCGCATCTCGTGCAGCTTGTAGACTTGATCGAAGTCGAACTGCACCCAAACGGGATCGCCGGCCGCGGCGTTGCCTTGCCACATGTCGGTGTCGGAGGTCCCGTGCTGACCCTGCTCGTTCAGGCCGGAACCGTTGACCGTGTTCTCCGGGACTTTGTCCCCGTCGGACGGGATCGAGGCCGAGGCCGTGACATTCGTCACCGGATAAGCCACCGGCTCGACGGTGAAACTCCAGACGATACCGTCATAGACGGTGAAGTCGGGAGCGCTATTGACCTCGTCGACGCGCCAGTAGTAGGTCTGGCCATAGGCGAGACTGCCCTCGGGATCGTACGAGGGGCTGCTCAGCCCCTCCGTGACCAGGGCGTCCGGGCTGGCGCCGTTGACGTCCTGGAAGCTGGTCGAGAAGTACACGTTATGCGTCGCGGCGAGCTGGCCGGGTTCCCAACCGAGCACGACATCGCGCGAGACGTCCGTCGCGCCGTCTTCGGGACTCGGTGCGACCGCGGCCGTTCTCGCGCCGATGGTGGCTTCGAGCACCAACGTGGGACGGAACTCCACCGTCTCGAACTCCTTGCTGGCGAAGGCCAAGCCTCGTCCAGTCGACCCCGGAAAATCCACCAGCAGCGTAACCAGGCCGTTGTCGTCGACGCGGCTTTGCAGGAAGGCGACAAACGTCTCACCTGTGACAGTAGCGATTCGGCTGCCAGCGACCCAATAGTCCAGACCGGCGACGTTCGTAACCGTCTCCGTCACCCCGGCGACCGTTCCGTTCAGGTCCGTCACGTTGACGAGCGGATCGCCGTATTCGGCCCCAACGTTGGCAGCACTGAGGGTTGCTTCGTCCCAATCTTGGGGCGTGTTTCCGGGCACATTGTCCAGGCCGTGCAGCCAAAAACGGTCGGCGATGAGGTTGTCGTTGCGCGGCGCGCCGCCGGAGACGGTCATCGTCAACGTAGCGTCCTGGACGCTCAGCACGTTGAGTGCCGCCAGATCGAACCGGACGTAGACGACCGCATCCTGAGTATCGTGCATGTATAGGAACGCAGCGTTGCCGTTAGGCGTGTCACCGCTGACGTACGTGTCGGCATCAGGGCTGACGGTGAGGGTGACTGCCTGGAGGCATGTTGCGGCCGCCAAGAGCAGGCACGCGGTTACCAGGACTATGACTTTGCTCGACATGACTGTCCTCCTTCCAAATCAGAAACGCGTCGAAACCATACGGTGCAGGCCTTCGGCGACGGTCCAAAGGCCATCAAATTCGGGGCGCCGAACCGGATGTTTCACCGTCATAACCATACTCTGATTTCTCGGCCAAGTCAACAAAAAGCCGCCTCATCGGCCCTACAACGCAAACCGATCTGTATGAATGCGTCCTGAGGTGAAGCAGCAGTCCACCCAGCGCGGCGAGAACGAACGCGAAAATGGGAGCACAGAGTCCTTTCTTGAACATGACCATTCCCTTCAATGACGCGTCTCGGAAGCAGGTGCTGTGCACCCTACGCGCGCCAAGACGGACGGTTCGCCAAATCCGCGCCCTGATTGTCCGCAAGAGAAATCGACCGGGGGAGGTGTCACATCGGCACAGCAGCCACGTAGCCTGGCGTGGATTTGCTCAAGGCAACACTAGCGAGACGGTTCGGGTTCTGGTTCAACCTCGGCCAGGCGGGCATTGCCTTGTTCGTCGAAGCGCCACACGGTGCTGACGCCGTTGGGCTCGCGGACGACGCAGACCTTCTGGGGCACAAGCTGCTGGCCATCCCAGACCCATCGGACGGTGATCTCACCCTGCATGGGCTGGTCGTATTTCAGCCCTGGACAGCGCCGCGCGTCCACCGTGGCCCACCGCACGGTCGGCTGACCGAACTCGGTCGGGGTCGGCTCGGCATCAGGCTGGAGGTTCTCAGAGCTCGGTTCTGGTTCGGACGGCACAATCTCGAGCGGCTCCGGTTCCGGCGCATTGACTTCTATCGGCGGGGTAGGGTCCTCAGGCAACGCCACCAGGCCCACATCCGGAGAGACCATCGGGCGACCATCGGTATTACCCACCTGAGCAGTGCCCGGCCTGGGCGGCTTGCTGCACAGCAGCAGCACTAGGAAAGCGACGGTAACAATGATGAATTCCAGCCGCGTCGTTCGTCCTGACATCATCGAAGTCCTGCCATTGTTCGATCGTCCTTGCCGCCGGTCCCAGAAGATGCGTCCTGAGACCGTCTATCCGGAGATCGGCAGCTAAGGCCCACCACTTAAACCATAGGGTGTCTTTCCCCCGGGCCAAAACGGCGGAGGCCGCAGAATCGAGAGAGGAGCTCGAAATCGACATTCATCGAATCGCCGGCGCGTCCGATAATGCACTTTCGTTCGGCTTCTCGCGGCGCTCGAAATGGTGGAGGCGGGCCCCGGCCTTCTCGCTGAGCGTGAAATACCCTTCGCCTGAGCTGTCGAAGGCAATCGCTTCGCCCTGAGGCTCGCTCGCCAGCGGCAGGCCGATCTGCTGGCCTTCAAAGGCTCGCCAGAGGAGTTCGCCTGCCGGCCGGGTCCAAAGAGATGCGTTATACAATCCGCGGACAATGACCTCGTTTCCGTCGGGCGAGACGTCGCCTCCGGTGGCGAACGGCCAGGGCAAATCCGTGACCCATTCGAGGACGACCGGCGCCGTACTCGATTTGGACCAGGTGGCGCGATAGACCTTGCTGAGCAGATCGAGCCCGGTGATGCGCTTGGTGATGAGATAGATGTCTCCGATCTGCGGGTCCACCAGGAGGGTCTCCGCGTCCCGCGGTCCGTCAGGATAGGTCAGTTCGAGCATAGCAGCCGGGCTGCTCTGCATCTGCCCGAAAGGACGTCCCGGGTCTACATCGGGTTCGGGAACACGGTAGACCCGCACGGAACGATACCGGGCGTTGTTGTCACCAATGTCGCCGATGTAAAGATACTGCTGGTTGGGATCGGGGCCGGGTCCGACTGCGATGTCCTCCCAGTCCCGTGCGGCGGCGCCGGTTATCGTGCAGATGCCCAGGAGATTGGCTTTCGTGTCCAACGCGAAGACGCGCGGCACGTCGCCGGAATCATTGTGCGCCCAGATCACCCCGGGATGCTTGCGGCTGGCGACGATGCCGGAGGCTTCCGCAAGCAGCGGGGTTCGGACGATGCCGGGTTCCTGGGTAGCAACGAACAGGTCGTCCCGCACACGCGCGCCGCACGAGGCATTGGCCGAGGTGAGCACCAGCGCGAGAAAGCATGAGACGCGGTTGTCCATTTCGCGACCTCACCGCACAAAAAGGCCCTGCAAACGGGTTGCAGGGCCTTCGCTACGCCACAATAACTAAGTCCGACAGCCGATCAGTCCCACCTGAAACCCCGTTCTCTCTCGGTCAGCGCTTCGAGCCGACGTCGGACGTTCTCGCGCTTGAGATCGGAGTCCTGCCACCGAACGATCTCATCCTTGCTGTCCTTGATTTGCCTCTGCAGCTCCTCCAGTTTCTTCTGAAGTTGCTCGTAGGCGATCTCCTTGCGCCGCACGATCAGGTCGTAGCGTCGCGCTACAATCTCCTGGAGTTCGGAGCCGATTTCCTGGCGTCTGGCGTCCGAACGCTCGTGACGCAGACGCCGGAGCAGATCGTCTCTACGCCTCTTGAGGTCAAAATCCTCCTTCAGGACGGCTCCCAGTTCCGGATTTGTGCTTAGAGCCTCGAAGATGCGGCCGTACTGGTCCCACATCCGCTCGTAGACCCTGACATAGAGCTGAGGGTCCTTCTCCTTGGCTCTGGCGACATCCTCCGCGTCCCTGGGGTAGTTGGCCTTGAGCCACGCGAGAAACTCCTCCTGTCGTCTCTGCCGATGGGCCTCGTACCGCTCGCGGCTGATCTCCTGGATCTCCTGGGCGCCTGCGGTCCACAGTTCCGCCTTGAACCGCTCGGGATCTTTCTTTCGGAGTTCCGCCAGCTCCTTGGCCTTGGCCGGGTCGCGTTTCTCAATGCCTTTGAGGATGCGTTCGACGGTAGCGTCGTCTGACAACCAGCGATACCACCACGGGTATTGCGGCGGTCGCGGCGCATCCTCCCAGATGTCCTCGCCTCTGTCTTCTTGACGGTCCGGACCCCCGGCGTAGGCGCCGCCACCGGCCCACAGCAGGACCAGACCCAGAATGAGGGTAATTCGATGATGCTGCATTACCGCTATTCCTTCCAAAACTCGGTGTCGATACGCAACAGCTCCACTTCGACCTCATCGAGGGCGTTGGCGCCGTTGCTGTCTGCGTCACCCGCTTCCAGTGCTCGCATTTGTGCCTCGATCTGTTCGATCTCGGCGGCGAAATACGCCAATTCAACATCATCGGCGTTGATGTCGTCGCTTTCCCAGATCGCGGTGGGAATCAACGACGCATAGCTGATTTGAGTCGAGCCGGCCGGACCGTGTCTGAAGCGTCCGAGCAGCGCGATGACGATCACCGCGGCCGCCGCCGGCGCGATCCGGTACGCCAGGTGTGCGAAGCGATGTCGATGAGCCAGCCGCCCGGCGATCCGCCGCTTGATGCTCGCGACGAGCCGCGCGTCAGGCTGCGGCGCCGGATACAGTTCCAGGAGCGTCTGGCCGCGCCGGATATCCTCGGCCGCCGCCTCGCTTTGCTCGGTCCCGACGAATCGACCAAACAGCTTTTCCCAGTCTTCTCGGTTGCGGTCTTCCATAATTCAACCCTCCATGAACTCGCGCAGCTTCTTGAGCCCTCGATGCAGCTTGGACAGCGCCGTGCCGATCGGCTCGGAACGAGCCTCTGCAATTTCCTTGAAGCTCAGTTCAGAATAGAAACGCAGCATGATCAACTCCCTGGTGTCGTCGTCCAGGCGATTCAACTGAAATTGAAGCTTGTCGAGCTTCTCGTCCTTGGCGTCCGACACCTTCGGCTCCGGCGTCTGGAACTCCGCTTCGGTTCGCCTCGAATCCAGCAGTTTCCTGCGCCGTTTGCGACTACGCAGATGATCGTGAAAGATATTCGAGGCAATCCTAAAGAGCCAGCTTTCGAACGACCCGCCCTTATAGGTCCCGATCTTCTCGACCAGCCTCATAAAAAGCTCGCTGAGAAGCTCGTCGCTGAGGTTCCGATCGCCGGTGAGCCGATAAAAATAACCATACAACCGGCCGGCGTAAACATCAACGACCCGCGCGAAGCTCTCGGCATCCCCCGATTTACAGCCGTCTATGATTCGGGTTAGCTCGACGCTGGAACCCATCAGTTGTGTTAACCACCTCGAAAGACGCTATCGGGATCGGGTCTATTGCATGAATCGGTGGAACTGCGGACGGTCCGCAGAGGCGGCGCGCCTCGACGTTTCTCCCCCCGGCCGGACGGCACGAATGGGCTCGGCCTCCGGTGAGGATTAGACAGGCCACGCGTCGTTCTGATCTTCGTCCGGCTCGTCGTCCTCCGCCGCCTTCCAGCCCTCCGAGTCCTCGATATCGCTGATCTCCCTCTGGACGTATTTGAAGATCTTGTCCTGCAGAGGGGCCAGCTTGCCGTACCAGTTCAGCATGCTCTGATAGCTGGCCACGAGCATGTCCAGGCGAAGCAACTGCCACTTGGCGAGGCATTCGGGCTCCTTGATCGTGGAGAAGGGGTCGCACTTGAAGATCTTCCGTCCATCAGGGCCGGTCTCATAGAACTCGCATTGGTCGCACTGAAGCATATTAATACCTCGTCATCGGGGGCGCCGAGCGAGAAGGCAGGCCTTCACACCGGCGTCAGGTAGCATTTCAGGGCCTCTCGCCGCACCCGCGCCGCATACGCTTTTCCCGTGAGACAATTGTCGCATTATCCCTTTACAGGCAAACAGTCGTCGTGTAGCATGGTATTATACGAAGCTAAATGTGTCATTGACAGGGATTTCGAGTTTTGTTGGAGGAATGCATGAGCAAACCAAGACGCAGAAGGAAGATCGGCAGCAAGAAACGACGCACACGCTGGAAAATCAGGCACAAAATCAGCTAATCAGCGTTATTCATTCTCAATTCGCGCCCTGTGAGGGGCTCTCACACCGAGCCGGTCATCGAAAACCGGAGGCGCGGTCAGACGCATGGAGCACTTCCGCGTAGTCTTTCAGCCTGATGACAAGGAGGTGTCCATTCACCGGGGCGCTACTCTCCTCGAAGCCGCAGGCCAAGCGGGAATCGTTCTAACCACGCCGTGCGGAGGCAAGGGAACGTGTCGCAAGTGCATGGTCGAGCTTCGACCGTCGGGACGTCGGGTTCTGGCCTGCCAATACACCGTCCAGCGCGACCTCGCGGTGGCTGTTCCCTCAGAGTCGCGGTTTTACGAGCACAGAATCCTCTCGCGAGGGCTTGACCGTGCCACCGAGGTTCAGCCGACGATCGTCGAGAAGTATCGGCCCAGCGCCGGCAGCGGTGACATCCTGGGTCTGGCCGTGGACATCGGTACGACGACCGTGGTGGCCAAGCTCATCGACCTGGCAGACGGTCATTGTCTGGCAACGCAGGCAACGCTCAATCCCCAGGTGCAGTTTGGCGACGATGTCATCAGCCGGATCAACTACGCACGGTCGGAGGCGGCCTCGGCCGAGTTGCGGAAGGTGATCCTGGATTGCGTCAACACGCTGATCGCCGGACTGTGCGCCGCGGCCGCCGTGGCGCCGGATGCGATCTACGAAACGTGCGTCGTCGGCAACACGACGATGAACCATCTCTTTTTGGGCCTGCCTACTCAGCAACTGGGGGTCGCTCCGTATCGTGCCTACTCCGTCGAGGCCCAGGATTCACCGCCCGCCGACCTGCATTTGCATATAAACCCGGCAGGCAACGTCCATACCGTCGAGAACATCGCCGGCTTTGTCGGCTCCGACACGACCGCGGTGGCACTGGCTACCGACGTCGATTCGGTCGCAGGCACGACGCTGGTGGTGGATATCGGCACGAACGGCGAACTGGTCCTGGCCACGCGGGACCATCTCTACGCGGCTAGTTGTGCGGCCGGCCCCGCCCTGGAGGGAGCGCGCATCAGACACGGCAGCAGAGCCGCCGAAGGAGCCATTGAGGCCGTCGTGATTGCAGACGGAGACCTCGGGTTGGACGTGATAGGCGATGCGCCGGTCCGCTCCATTTGCGGCAGCGGGCTGATCGATGCCGTCGCGGTTCTGCTCGACTTGGGTGTGATCGACCTGACGGGACGCTTCGCACCCGCCGCGACGGTCAGGCCGCGCTTGCCCCAGGCCTTGGCCGCCCGACTTGTGGAGATCGAGGGGCAGCCTGCCTTCTGCCTGGCGTTCGACGCCGGCACTTCAGTTCCGAAGGTCGTCCTGACGCAACGGGACATCCGCGAAGTACAGCTTGCCAAGGGAGCGATTCGCGCCGGTATCCGCCTGCTATTGAAGAAGTTGGGGATCACGGAAGCGGATCTCGACAGCGTCTTGCTGGCAGGCGCCTTCGGCAATTACATCCGGCCCAGCAGTGCCATACGCATCGGCCTGCTGCCCAATGTGCCGGTCGAACGGATCCACTTCGTGGGCAATGCCGCCGCCTCAGGGGCGGTGATGCTGCTGCTCAGCGAAGCGTGCCGCCGGCGCGCCGCGGCTCTGACGAGGCGGATTCAGTACGTGGAGATTGCCCACGAGAAGGACTTCGCGGACGTCTTCGCGGAAGCGATGCTGTTGAGCCCGTGACGGTGTGCGCCGGCTACGCGGACGGCATCGACGCCAGCAGATAGACCAAATACCCGCCGTAGACCGCCAGCAGCACCACTCCGCTGAGCCGCCCGATCACGCGCCGGCCCAGAAGTGCGGCCAGGCCAAACCCAAGGCTGACGCCAATCATGATCCAGAAATCGGGACCGTTGGCGAAGCGTACGCCTACGACGAACGGGTGCACCACGCCGGCCAGCCCCGAGACCAGGAGCGTATTGAAAATGTTGGAGCCGACCAGGTTGCCGACGGAGATGTCGTGGTGGCCCTTGAGCGCCGCGATGACGCAGGTGACAAGCTCGGGCAACGACGTGCCGACAGCCATGATGGTCGAGCCGATGACCGCGTCACTCAGACCGGCCAGGGTGCCGATCGTCACCGCTCCTCTCACCGCCAGGCGAGCACCGACCGTCAGTGCCATCAGGCCCAGGACAGCGAAGCAGAGGTCTCTCGTGAGGGTGTGGCGCTTGACCTGGGGCAGCGGAGGCTGGTCGATGAACGTAGGGACATGCCCAGACCGAGCCGTGCGGATGGTGTAGATCACCAAGCCGGCAAAGATGGCGATCAAGACGACGCCTTCCAGCCGCGACAGAACGAGGTCGCGCAGAACCGGCCACAGCAGCAGCGCGACCAACAGCATCACAGGGATCTCGCCTCGCAGAGTCCGAGCCTGAACACGGAGCGGGCGAATCAGCGCCACCAGCCCGCCGACCAGCGCCAGATTGGCGACGTTCGAGCCGTAAACGTTGCCGATGGCGATGTCTCCCTTGTCCGCCAGGACCGAAGCGATGCTGGCAGCCGCCTCCGGCGCCGAGGTGCCCATCGCGACGACCGTCAGGCCGACCACGAGCTGACTGACTCCAAAACGGTCGGCGAGACCGACGGCACCGTTGACCAGAAGATCGGCGCCCTTCCAGAGAAGCACGAGACCACCTGCCAGATATAAGAGCGCCACAGCCATAGTCTGCCTGAAAAAGCCGCGACCGCGCTGCCGCTGTAACGCCGGGACCGGCGCGACCAGCGGAGGCGCGGCTGCGGACGAATGCTCTCTTAGACTTTGCCGACGACCAGGCAGGCGTTATGACCGCCGAAGCCGAACGAGTTGCTGATCGCGACGTCCACCTTGGCTTCACGAGCCTTGAGGGGGACGTAGTCCATTTTGAGGTCGCACCGCTCGTCCTGGTTGTTGAGGTTGATGGTGGGCGGAATGAGCGATTTGTTGATCGCCTTGATCGCTACGATTAACTCGACGGCTGCCGTGGCGCCGAGCATGTGGCCGAGGCTGCCCTTGGTCGAACTAACCGGTACCTTGTAGGCGTATTCGCCGAAGACCGTCTTGATGGCCGTGCTTTCGGCGATGTCGTTCAGTTCCGTACTGGTCCCGTGGGCATTGATGTAGCCGACCTGCTCGGGGTTGAGCTGGGCGTCTTCCAAAGCCAGCTTCATCGCCATCGCGGCGCCCTCGCCGTCGGGAAGAGGGGCGGTGATGTGATAACCGTCGTCGGTCGCGGCGTAGCCCAGCAGTTCCGCGTAGATGCGCGCACCACGTCTTTTGGCTCGCTCGTACTCCTCAAGGATCAGGATGCCGGTGCCTTCGGCCAGGACAAACCCGTCGCGATCGCGGTCGAACGGCCGCGACGCTCTCGGTGGATCGTCGTTGCGCAAGCTCAACGAGCGCGCGGCGCAGAACGAACCCAAGCCGATGGGGGTCAGGGCGGCTTCGGAACCGCCGGTAATCACAACGTCACAACGACCGCTGGCGATGTTCCAGAAGGCCTCGCCGATCGTGTGGTTGCCCGAGGCGCAGGCGCTGGAAACGCTGAAGCACGGACCGCGCACGGCGAACTGAATGGCGATGTTGCCGCTGGCGGCATTGGACATGAGCCGCGGCACGCAAAAGGGCGACACCTTGCTCGGGCCCTTGTCCAGCAGGCGCAGGTGTTGTTCTTCGATCTCCTTGATGCCGCCGATGCCGGTACCGACGATCACCCCGATGCGGTAGGGGTCTTCCTTGCCGCAGTCAATCCCGCTGTCCTTGACCGCCTGGACCGCCCCGGCGACGGCAAACTGGGTAAACCGGTCCATGCGCTTGGAGTCACGCTTGTCGATGTACCGGTTGACGTCGAAGTCTTTGATTTCCCCTCCAAAGTGCACGGGATACAAGCTGGTGTCGAAGGACTCAATGGTGGAAACGCCACTGCGTCCCGCGCATAGCGCAGCAAAAAGCTCATCGACGGACTCTGAGAGCGCAGTAACACACCCCAGGCCCGTTATGACAACTCTCCGTCTATTCATATCGGGCTTAGGTGCTTTCTTTCTTCTTGGATTGTGCGATATTGACGATGTAATCAACGGCGGCACCGACAGTCTGGATCTTCTCGGCTTCCTCGTCCGGGATGCTCATGTCGAATTCGTCCTCAAACTCCATGACGAGCTCGACGGTGTCCAGGGAATCGGCGTTCAAATCGTTGATGAAGGAGGTTTCCCGGCTTATTTCAGATTTCTCAACGCCCATCTGTTCGCTGATGATCTCAATCACCTTGTTCTCGATCGCCTGTACGTCTACCTCATCGATACTCACTTGGTCATCCTCCCTAATAAAAGTCGGACTGCTCTCGTGTCGCCCTCGGCTGCTGCCTACGTACGGTCTGTTTGTCGTCCTCACCCGTCGTAATTTTGGCGGGTATCTTAGCTACTGACTGGGACTTACACAACATTTTTTTGAGAATTTTCACATGGCCATGCCGCCGTCGACGCAGAGGACCTGGCCGGTGATGTAGCCCGCCTCATCGCTGGTGAGGAAGGCAACCGCTTTGGCAACGTCCTCGACGCTGCCCATACGGCGCATGGGGATCATCTGCTTGGCGGCCTCGATGACCGGCTCAGGGAGCTTGCGCGCCATTTCGGTGTCGATGAAGCCCGGCGCGACGCAATTGGCGGTGACGTTCTTCTTAGCGAGTTCGCGGGCGGTGGTCTTGGCCAAGCCGATGAGCCCGGCCTTGCTGGTGGAGTAGTTGGCCTGACCGGCGTTGCCCATGACACCGGAGACGGAGCTGATGTTCACGATCCGCCCGAACTTGTTTCGCATCATGGACTTGGCCGCGGCACGCGTGGCAACGAAGGCCGCGCGGAGGTTGACGTCGAGCACATTGTCGAACTCCTCGTCTGTCATGCGGATAAGTAGGTTGTCACGTGTGATGCCGGCATTGTTGACCAGAATGCCTATCCCGCCGTGTTCAGCGGCGAGCTTCTCCAGCACCTCGGTGAGCTTGGGCGTGTCGGTGATGTCCACACATCGGGTCAACACCTCGAAACCCGCCTCTCGGGCGGCTTCCTGGAGCTCCTTGAGCTGATCTTCGATGATGTCCAGGCCGGCCACAGCCCGTCCCTGCTGGAGCAGTTCGAACACGATGGCTCGTCCGATGCCTCTCGCGGCGCCGGTCACTACTGCGAGTCGTCTATCTGCCATTTCTCTAAACCTCCATCTTGCCGGGCAAGCGGTTATGTGCCCGGGTCATTCTACGGCGGTCAGGGCCTTGAGCGCCTCAAGATTGCTGACGTTAACGATGCGCGCCTTTCTGTCGATTCGCTTCATCAGTCCGGTCAGCACGCGTCCCGGACCAATCTCATAGAATTGCTCGACGCCGTCGGCGAGCAACCGTTCCATGCATTTCTGCCAGAGAATCGGGCTCGTAAGCTGTTTGGCCAGCCCGTCGGCGATAGCGGTAGCGGTGGGATAATAGTCGGCACTGATGTTCGCCAGCGTCCGCGGGACGTTGGGTTCCCCGATCCGGCAGTGCGACAGCGCTTCGCGGAGCGCCTCGGCGGCACCTGACATCATGCGCGTGTGGAACGCTCCGGCGACTTCCAGCCGGACGGCCTTGAGCGCGCCGTAACCGGCGGCGCGTTGGGTGGCCCGTTCGCAGGCGCCGACGGTCCCGCTGATGACGATCTGGCCCGGGCAGTTGAAATTCACCGGCTCGAGCAACTCGCCCTCGGCCGCGTCCTGGCAAAGCCGGCGCACTTTGTCCTCGTCGAGCCCCATGATGCTGACCATGCTGCCCTCGGTGGCAGCGGCGGCTGCTTGCATGGCTTCACCGCGTTTCTTGACCAATGTCAGGCCGTCCTCGAAGCCGATCAGTCCGGCCGCGTAAAGCGCCGTATATTCACCCAGGCTCAGCCCTGCGGTGACGTCGGGCTGGATCTGAGTGAGCGGCGTCTCATGGCGCAGCACTTCCAGCAGCGCCGCCGACGTGGCGAAAATCGCCGGCTGGGACATGGTGGTCGTGTTAAGCGTCTCGGCAGGACCCTCGAAGCAGACGCGGCGCAGATCGAACCCGACAACCGCGTTGGCTCGCTCGAATACCGTGGCCACCGCCGGGAAGGCGGCGGCAACGTCAGCGCCCATGCCGACCGTTTGGGCACCCTGTCCAGGAAACAGAAACGCAGTTTTCATCGTTCGCGTCCTTGCACCCGGCTTGCTCTCGGCATTGCCGGCGGCGGGCGAGTCCTCAGAACTCAATGACGCTGGCGCCCCACGTGACACCGGCGCCAAAAGCCACAAAGATGAAGATGTCGCCCCGCTGGAGCCGTCCGGCCCGCACGCATTCGTCGAATGCGATCGGGACCGAGGCCGCCGAGGTGTTGCCGTACTGAGAGATGTTGACGAAGACCTTTTCATCGGGCAGATTCAGCCTCTTGGCCGCTGACTCGATGATTCTGGCGTTCATCTGGTGCGAAATGACCATCTTGACGTCGTCGACCGTGAGGTTGCATCGGTTGAGGCACTCGGTGACGGAATCGACGATCCGCCGGACCGCCTGCTGATAGACTTCCCGGCCCTTGATCTGCATCAAGGTCATGTCCGGGTCCGCCAGCGCGTTTTTGGCAGGGTAGCGCGAGCCATAGGCCTTGCAGTTGAGAGCCTCCCAATACTCGCCGTCGGCTCCGAGGGTGCTATAGATGATGCCGCGCCGGCCGTCGTCTTTTCTCTCGAGCAACACCGCGCCGGCGCCGTCCCCGAAGAGGATACAACTGGCTCGGTCCTTCCAGTTGGTGATCTTGGTCAAGGTCTCGGCGCCGATAACCAGCGCCTTGTCAATCCGTCCGTTTTCCATGAACTGCTGGACGATGTGCAAGCCGTAGACGAACCCGCTGCAGGCGGCCGCCAGGTCGAAAACCCAGGCTTTCTTGGCTCCCAGCGCCTCCTGCACGAAGCAGGCGGTGGACGGGAAGGGCATTTCCGGCGTGATGGTCGCGACGATGATCAGGTCCAGGTCGTTGGCTTCGACGCCTGCGTGCTCCAACGCGCGCCGGCCGGCTCGCGTCGCCAGTAGCGCCGTACTCTCTTCATCGCTGGTGACGTGCCTGACTTTGATTCCGGTGCGCGTGGTGATCCATTCGTCCGAGGTCTCCACCATGTGGGCCAGGTCGTCGTTCGTCAGTATCTTTGCCGGCGCGAACGATCCGCATCCGGTAATCACTGCGTGGTTGCTGGAAGAACGGCCCGTGGCTCTGCTATGCATCCGATGTCCTTACGCCGGCTTCCGAAAGGCATTCGGTAATCCTCTCGTTGATTCGCTGCGTGTAGTACTTCTTGGCCGCGAACACCGCGTTGCGGATCGTGCGCGCCTTGCTGGTGCCGTGGCAGATCAACGCGGTCCCGTTGATCCCGAGCAGGGGGGCGCCGCCGTATTCGTTGTAGTCATGCTTCTGGTAAACGCGCATGATGATGGGTTTGAACTTGAGCGCCAGGTGGGGCTTTTCCTGCATCAATTCGTGCTTGATCGCGCGAAACAGGCCGTCCACGGCGCCTTCGGTGAGCTTGAGGATAACATTGCCCACGAAGCCTTCGCAAACGACGACGTCGCAAACACCCTGAAAAATGTCGCGACCCTCGATATTGCCGATGAATTTCAGCCGGGGATCGGACTTGAGCAGTTCCCGGGTCCGTTTGACGACTTCGTTGCCCTTGGCGTCTTCCTGACCGATGCTCATCAGTCCGACGCGAGGCTGAGCGACCCCGAGAATGTGCTTGGAGTAGATGCTCGACATCAGCCCATACTGGTAGAGATTGATGGGCTTGCAGGCGATGTTGGCGCCTACATCGCAGACGGTCACCGGTCCGGCGTTCATCGGGAAAACCACGGCGATGCCGGGCCGGTTCACCCCCGGCAGGTTGCGCATCCGCATTTGAAAGGCCGCCACGCACGCGCCGGTGTTGCCGGCGGAGATGACGGCGTCGGCCTCGTTGAGCTTGGCCAGCTTGGCCAGGATGCTGATCGAGCTTCTGGGCTTGGCACGGAGGCTGTCGATCGGGGATTCGTCCATCGCGATCACGTCCGGCGCGTCGACGACGGTCGGGCGGCGCGCTGCACTGCTTCCGAGCTCGTTGAGCTTGGCTTGGACGGTCTCTTGCGGCCCGACGAGAATGACCTCGTCCTCCTTGTCGAGTTGCGCAACGGCCTCCAACGCGCCGGCCACGATCTCGTCCGGCGCGTGGTCACCTCCCATGGCGTCAATGGCGATTCGCATGCCTAGCTGGCTTCCTCCTTGCCGAGCTTCAACGTGACGCGCGGGTTCAGGTAGCCGCAGTTACCGCAGGCGGCGTGGGGCAGCTTAGCTTGACCGCACTTCTTGCACAACGAATAATTCACGGCCTTCAGGGCGTGGTGCGCCCGCCGAGTGCGCGTCCGACTCTTACTCGTCTTCTTGACTGGTAGCATGGTCAAAGACTCCAATTCTTCTGCGAGATTACGCAGAGACATTCTCTAACGCAACGAAAACTCTTTTTAATAGCTGACATTCGGGGGGCTGTCAAGCCCAATATTGTCGGCGCACCCATGAAATCGACGGGCGCGACGCAAAACGCACGCCCTTTTGTTCTCCGTGAGCGTAAGGGACGGTCGTTCCCTCTATCTATAGTCATCATATCGGATGTCATCGTTGCAGGGAACCGACCCCACCGGCCAACCCCCACCTCAGACCGGGAAAGAAGATGTTGATGATGGGAGATCACCGGCAAAATGTCAACCATCCTCTCGATGCACGTCGCGGGCAGGTCAGGCCGAATACGGCTTGTCGGCCGGCAGCAACGTCAGGCGGTCTGGACCAGGGCGCGCCCCAGCCGAAAAGCCTCGTCAAGACGGTCTCGTTTCTGTCGGATCTCGCCGGCTTTGCCCACTCCCGGCACGACAACGGTTCCTGCCAACGTCATTTCCAGGTACGCGAGGCTCTTGTCGAAGAAATCCATCACGGGTCGCCAGGTCGATTCGATTTCCTCCTCCAGCACCAGAGCGACAGCAGCTCTCTTGCCTCGGATTTGCGGTCGGTTCTCGGGGCAGTTGAAGTACACGAACCGGTCGATGAACGCCTTCATCAGGGCGGTGGGCCCGTACCAGTAGACCGGCGTAGCGAACAGGATAACGTCACTGGCCCCGATGCTGGGGTAGAGCCGGCGCATGTCGTCGTCCTTGGTGCACGAGCGACCCCGCCAGCAGGCGTGGCACCCGTCGCACTCCTGCACGACGAGGCTGCCCAGGCGGACCACGTCTACATCGGCGCCGCCGGTGCGGGCTCCTTCGGCAATCCTCGAGACCAGGATGGCCGTGTTGCCATTCGGTCTTGGACTGCCGACCACAGCCAGTAGGTTCATGTTGCTGCGCCTCAACGCACGCCGGGAATCGACCGACCAGACAGACGGCCTTGCCACCGACTCTACCATGCCGGTCGATGCTGTCAAGCGACCTTCACCGCGCCTGCGGAGCCTCCAGGCGAACGAGGACGGTCTGCGGAGCCGGCTCTGTGGCCAGTCCGGTAGCCTGTAGGGTCACCGGCCTCTCGACAGCGGCGTAGCCCATCACACTGACGCGCAGTGTTTGTGGGCCGGGAGCCGCCAGAAAGGCATAGCTGCCGTGGGCCGATCCGAGTGGTTCGATGGCGCCGAGCGGGCCGTCGAGCCGAACCTCGGCATCCTCACGCATCACGCCGTTGTGATCGACGACCTGGACCAGCAGATGAGCGATCTGCGTCTGGCCGGTCGGATTCAACTCGAGCGCTCTGGCCTGCCCATCCGCCAGGTCGAACTCGACCAGTGCGGGAGTATCGTAGAGATAACTCAAGGCTGGCCCCACGCGGTATTGGCCGGCGGGCAAAGCCTCGATCGCAAAGGTCCCACCTGGGCCGGGGACGATCGCAGCCATGACGCTCTTGTCGTCCCGCCAGAGCACGAGTCCGTCGGCCGCGCTGCCGGCAACGTGTCCCGCCACCCGCGCCGTGGCTGGCGGCAGGTCTATCGCCAGGTCCCAGCAGTCCCTGCCGGCCTCCAGCACGATTTCCCTGCGCAACTGGACCTGGTCGGGACGCACCACGGTCAGGGCATAGACCCCTGGCCCAGCATCTGGGAAGACCCAGGGAAAACCCTCCTCCGTCGGCGGTTCCGCCACAACCAGCGGTTGTCCGAGGGGTTTGCCGCCCTCGAAGAGAACGAGTCTGGCGATCTGCCAAGGCGAGTCCTCAGCCGGGTCGTTGAGGGTAACACGCAGTTGGGCAAGCGCATTGCCAACGATGCCGACCTCCGTATCGGAGGGTCCGACCGTAATCGTGGCGATCTTCGTCCAGTCGTTCTGTCGCTCCCGCCTTTCGCGGTAGACGCCGAATGTGCCGGGCACGGCCCCCCTGAATACGAATCCGCCGTGCTCGTCGGTCGAAGTCAGACACTTGAAGACGCCGAGATCGGGCGTGTCGGCAGCCGCCAGCAGCAGTCGACGGTGGGCCAGGGCAGCGCCGTCGACGATCGCCACGCCGGTGATGACTGGTCCGCCGCCGAAATCGAGCCTGAGCACTGCTCCGTTCCTGGGCAGCACCGTCCTTCTGGCAACCCCCAGGCCTTTCCACTGGGCGGATCGATTGACGTAGCAGGGCCTCTCAGGCAGGTGCTCGACCCGATAGGACCCGTTGCTGTCGGTGACTGCGGTTGCCAGCCGTCCGGCTTCCTCGTCCCCGGCGCCGCTATAGGCGGGAGCATCCTGGAAGTAGAGAACCTCTCTGGCCTGGGTGGCGCCCTCATTGTCGTAGACGTAGCCTTCAACCGTCCCTCCCTCCCTCAGGACAACCGTGATCCCTTCGGTGATCTGGCCCTCGGTGACGGTGATTTCAGGCATGAGGGCGAATGCATGGTCGGGGTGGGTGACTTTGATCGTTTCCTGTCCGGCGGGGAGGTTAGTGAGGACAAAGGTGCCGTTCTCGGCCTCGACAGCGCCGTTCTCGCTGGCAAAAGGACTCTGCGTCCCGGCGGTTGTCCCGGCCACCAACGACAGCGGTATGACCTTGGCGCCGGCAATCAGTCGTCCTGCCTCATCGATGACCATGCCCCGGACGGCGCCGCCGGCGGTCAGCGCCACAGAGACTGTCACCGCGTCGTCTGTGTTGATCGGTTCGCTCCAGGCAGGCGCATAGCCTTCGGCCACCACCTGCACCTGGTAGATTCCCGGTCCGACCGTGTCCAGGCTGAACGATCCGCGTTCGTCGTCGAAATACGCCCAGCGGTCCGGTTGAACGTAGCTGGTACCCCTCAGCGTGCTCAGCTTCTTGGCGCGGATGCGAAAGCGCTTGACGGGCTCGCCGGTCAGAGCGTCGCCGACCGTTCCCGTCAGCGTGGGCTTGGCGGTGTAGAGCAGTTCGATTTCGAGACCTGACGTGGGGGCTTCCACATTCTCCACGATCTTCTGCTCGATATCGCTCCCGGAGAATGTCAGGCTGTAGGTCCCGGGCTCGAGCCGGTCGATGACGAACGTGTCCTTGACGTCGCCGCCGGGTTCGTAGCCGGCGGCGACGCGCGTGTTTCCAAACCTCGGCGAGTAAGTCTGTATGTCGATGCCTTTGGGCCTGCCCTCTCCAGCGAAGATGAAGCGACCGCTGATGGCCGCCAGCGATTGAGGCGATTTCTCAGGCAGTCGCAGGAGCAAAGGTTGGACGTTTTCCGCCGTCACCGTGGTCTGCGTGATGGTGCGCGTGATGCCGCCCGCGAAATCAGGGCGTATGATCTCCATGCAGATGTCGTATGTGCCCGGGGTAACGTGATCAAGCACGAATGTCCCGTCGGCGTTGGTTTCGCAGCCATAGACGCGATAGTTGCAGTGCCACCACGAAGGACGCGCCACGATCGTCACGTCGGTCGCCGGAACACCGTCGGCGTACGCGGCATAGCCATGGACCGGCCGGCCTGGCTCGAGAACGATCCGCATCCGGGGAACGAGGTTCGGGTCGGTCAGACGCACGGTCGCACTTGCCGGCGCCAGATCGTACTCATAGTCCACGATCCGCATGGCGTCCTCTTCTCTCACCCGGCTTTCTCTCTGGTGCCAAACGGTGATCAGGTAATCAGTCTCGACCGGGGGGAAACCTCCCAGCAGCAGCAGCCCGTTGGGGTCGGTCCTGCGCGCGTCGGCGAAGTAGCCGACCGCCTGTTGACGTTCGTCCGCCAAGGAAGTCGCGACGACCTTCGCGCCCTCGACGCCGATGCCGTTGGCGTCCACCACCTGGAGTTCTGCCATGCAGGCCCTCGGCAGTCCAAAGTGTTTGACCGCCTGTGCGTCGCTGCGGAGGTAGATCGTCGGGTTGGCCCGTCCCCACGGGATGCCGAGATGGTCGAGCGAATCGACCGCGATGCTGTAGTTGCCGTCGGTGGGGACCGTTTCGAAGCAGTAGAAGCCGTTGGCGTCGGTCCGCGCGTCGAAGAGCCGTTCGTTGGTGATCCGCACGAGCACGTCGCGCACGGGTTGGCCTGTTTCGATGTCGGTGATGACACCGCTGAGCACGCCCTTGGGCCTGAACTTGAACGGTTCGGCTTGGGCCTGCGGGACCATCGGCGCCGAGTCCGAAGGCTCGACGGCAGGAGGCGTCCCTGGCGCAAGTGTGGCTTGGGGACCCGCACGACCTGTGCCGGCTGCAACACGCGGGAGCTCTTGGGCGCGCCCATTGTGAGGCGAGGGCTGCTCTACCGTCCTGCGGCTGGCGGGTACAGAGTCCGGCGATCTGGAAGGCGCTCTCAGGTACCGGTAGGCTGCCACCCCACCGGCGACGATGACCAACCCTGCCGCCAGCGCCACGATCTTGGCCGCGGCGCTGGACGCGGCGGTTGTCAATCCGAGCCCGCCACCGCTCGTCCCTGCGTGGGCGGCGGCTGTAGTCGCGCTCTTGGTTGCCAGAGCGGCCAGTGAGACCGCCACCGCTGCCGTGAATGCTTTGCCCGGTCCGTTCCGCGAGATGGTCTTCTCGATCATCGCCGCGACCTGGTCCCGCAGGAGACTTCTGCCTCGCGAAATCCGCTGCCGAACGGCGCTTTCCGAGAGGCCGAGCAGGTCGGCGACCTCGCGCGTGGACTTGTGCTCGCGGTAGAAGAGGATCAGCGGCTCCCGAATGCTCTCGGGGATCTGCGCCAGCGCGTGATCGACCACTGCCTGTTGTTCCCTGCTGATCGCGACTTCTTCGGGGCCGGACTCGTACGAGGGATGTTCCGCCGCCGCGTCGAGCGCCACGGCGCGGTGCACCACGTCGTGGCGCTCGCTGCGCCGCCAGTTCTGCACGGTGCTGCGCGCGATGCTGCACAGCCAGGCGCGGAACTTCGTCAGGTCCTTGAGCTGCGCCAGGCCTTTCCAGGCTCTCAGGAACACTTCCTGCGCCAGTTCTTCGCTCTTCTCGACATTCCGCGTCGCGCTGTAGGTGATGGCGCAGACGAGCGACTGGTATTCGCTCACCACGCTCTCGAACGCGCGCGTGCTGCCTCGCAAGCTGGCTTCCAGTAGCTCTATTTCGTTTCGCGGCTTTGCCAACATCCCACGATCTCCGCCAAGGCTGACCTTAGTCTACCCTCTTTCAAGCAGAGAAACCAAGCGCGGAAAATTGTGACAGCCGTTCTGCAAATTTCCAGTAGCATGAGCGTCTCGCCCATGAATCACGGGTGGGACGCCGGCGCTACTATTTGCGCGTTGCGATCGGGCGGCTCGACGCCCAGCAGGTGGCGCGTGAAGAAATCGCGCATACGGCGCTGGCCATAGGCGCCGCCGGAGCCGTGACCGGCGCCGGGAACGAAGACCAAGTCGAAGTCCTTGCCTGCTTTGATGAGCGCATCGGCGAAGCGCAGCGTCGATTCCGGCGGGACGTTCGTATCCAGTTCGCCGACGATGAGCATGAGTTTGCCCTGCAGGCGGTAGGCGTTTTCGATGTTGGAGCTCTCGGCGTACCACGGTCCGACGGGATAGCCCATCCACTGCTCGTTCCAGGAGGCCTTGTCCATGCGGTTGTCGTGACATCCGCACGACGCGACCGCGGCCTGGTAGAATTCGTGATGGAAAAGCACGGCGCCCGCGGCGTTCTGGCCGCCGGCGGAGCCGCCGTAGATGCCTACGCGGTCGAGATCGTAATACGGATACTTCTTTGCCACCGCCTGATGCCAGAGGATCCGGTCGGGAAAGCCGGCGTCCTTGAGATCATGCCAGCAAACGTCGTGGAAGGCCTTGGAGCGGTTGGCGGTGCCCATCCCGTCCATCTGCACGACGATGAAGCCCACGTCGGTGAAAGAAGCGAATTGGCGCGTCGGCCGGAATGTCTTGGGCACGTAGGAACTGTGCGGACCGGCGTAGATGTACTCGATCACGGGATAGCGTTTCTCTGGATCGAAGTCCGCCGGCCGGCTGATGATTCCCCAGATACCCGTCTCGCCGTCGCGGCCCTTCGCGACGAACACCTCAGGCGGCGCCCATCCGCCCGCGACCAGCTCGCTGATGTCCGCCTTCTCCAGCGCGCAGACGAGCGCGCCGTCCGAGACCCGGCGCAGCTCGTGGACCGGCGCCATATCGACGCGCGAGTACGTGTCGATAAGGTACTTCTCGTCCGGCGAATACTGGACGCTGTGACTGCCATTACCTTCGGTCAGCGCGACCAGACCCGTCCCGTCGAAGTTCACGTGGTAGTGGTGGATCAGGTAGGGATCCTGGTCGGGATTCCTGCCGCTGCCGGTAAACCAGATCTGGCGCTTGGCTTCGTCCACGCGGGTCACGCCGCGTACGACCCAGGGGCCTTTGGTGATCTGGTTCTTGACTCCGCCTCTCTCCGCGTCGATCAGGTACAGGTGCTTCCAGCCGTCCCGCTCTGACGTATAGAGAATCTCCTCGTTGCCTTCGGTGTAATAGATGAATGAATCGTAGGTAGTGTTGACGAAGGTCTCTGCCTTGTCGTCGAAGATCGTCCGCGTCTTGCCAGTCGCGGTATCGACTTCGATGATCCGAAAGCGTTGATGGCCCCGGTCGGTTCGATGGAAGAGGAACCTCCTGGCGTCCGTGCGCCAGCGCGGCTGCGGCGGGCCATAGAAGTCCACGATCTCGGTCTCGACCTTCGTCGCGCGGCGCGACGCAACGTCGAAGACCCACAGTCCATAGCTTGTGTACTTATCACCCGGCAGGGGGTACAGCCGGGTCCTGAGCTTAGCCCGGCCGCCTTCACGCGGCGACGATTCGAGCAGGTAGACCGGTTTGGGCTCGCCCGGCACGATGCGCGAGGCAATGAACGTCTTCGAGTCCGGCGACCATGAGAGCATCCCGAACGAATGCCCTTCAACACCGGTATCGCTAAGGCGCACCTCCTGCCCATCAGCGCCGCGAACGACCACGTTGTAGTCCTTGATCGACGCGGTCCACTTGCCGTCGGGAGAGACGCTGTCCTCGTAGAGGGGCGGGTCGTAGGCCAAGTTCGTCCCGTCGGCGACCGTCTCGGGAGTGATCTCCTCGAACCGCTGGCGGCGCTGTGTCGGCGTTTCGCCCGGCGAGATGTCCTGCACGTTGGCTAGTCGAGCACACCGGTATGAATCCAGGTCGCACTGCCGGACCGTGCCACCGACCTTGAAGCGGACGGCAACACCGTTGAACTCGATGCTGTCAAACGGCAGTCGGTCGGCCTGGCAGGTCTCACCTGTTGCCTCGGAAAGGGCCGCAGCCAGTCTGTCGTGATCGAAGGCGAACTGCCGCGTACCGCTCTCGGCATCGACGAGGATGAATTCCTTGGTCCCGCCGGCCAGATCGTTGCGATACCAGAACCGCGTGCCGTCGTCGAACCAGTACGGCGTGATCCGATCTTTGTAGACACCCTGGACTCGGCGTCCGGATCGTCCCCGGCCTTGGCCGGCGGCATCTGAAGCAACGTTGCCAACTACGACGAACAGCGCTGCCAGCGTGCAAATTGCCTTACGCATCGTTCACCTCCCGATTCAATGCTGTCGGCGGTGTCACCGCGCGATCGTTCCCTTCATGAGTGTAAACGAGTGGGGCGGGAACGAATATGTCAGATTCTGGCCCGACGCCCGAACCGCGGGTTTCTGCACCATTTTGACCGGCTCGCTGCCGAAATCGTTCATCGCCTTGATGTCGGGTCCATTGACTTCATAGACCTCCAACGAGCCAGTGAAGCGACCTTCCTGGCAGATGATGTTCGTCGCCATCGCCTGGTCCTGGTGACGATTGAGCACGCAGAGGGTCACCTGTCCGTTGTCGTAAGCCGCGGACACGTCCAGGTAGGGGACGTCCTTCTGCACCGTCGTCGTCTCGCCCAGACCCAGGAAGAAACGCTCGGTGTCGTACGTGTCGCAATCGACGAAGACATCGAGCGACGTCCCGCGCACGTGGTTGGCGAACAGTTGCAGCGGGAAGTAGATCGTTTGCCGAAAGAGCGTCTGCTCGTTCGTGAAGATCGGCGCGATGACGTTGACGAGCTGCGCCATGTTGGCCATCTTCACGATGTCCGCATTGCGCACGAAGGCGTTGAGGAACGCCGAGATGACGAGCGCGTCTTCCAGGTTGTAGTGCTCTTCGAGGGCGCGCGTGCCGCGCCTCAGCGCGTCGGTGCGAGCGCGATACCAGACGTTGTACTCGTCCCACGCGATGACAATCGGGTCGCGGTCGCCGCGATTGGCGTGGACCATCTCCTTGTCGATCATGCCCTTGACCACCTTGGTGCGCTGTTCGAGCACGAGCGGCGTCGCGAGGAAATTGTAGTAGTTGCCGTCGGGATTGCCGACGTAGATGTGCAGCGCGATGTAATCGACCACGTCGCGCAGCTCGTGCAGGATCGTGCCGTTCCAGTAATCGGGGTCGGCGCCGGGCCGGTAGTTCGACGAGCCGGCTGCGATCAGCTTGATATCGGGAGAGGTCAGGCGCATCAGCTTGGCGGCTTCGCGTGCCTTCTTGCAGTAGTCCTCCGCGTTGAGGTGGCCCATCTGCCAGAACCCGTCCATTTCGTTGCCCAGGCTCCAGTACGTGATGTTGTGAGGCTCGGGATAGCCGTGCTTGCGCCGCAGTTCGGCGTAGTAGGGACCTTCCGTGACGTTGCAGTACTCGACCCAGCGCTGCGCCTCCTTGATCGTGGCGGTCCCCATGTTCACCGAGAAATAAGGCTTGGTGCCGACCGCTCTGCAGAACCCATGAACTCGTTCGTGCCGAACTGGTTGGTTTCCAGCCGCGCCCAGGCCAGTTCCATGCGTGGTGTCCGTTCGGGCCCGACGCCGTCCAGCCAATGGTAGTTGGATACGAAATTACCGCCGGGGTAGCGGACAATCGACACGTTCAGCCCCTTGATGGCTTCCATGACGTCCGTGCGGAAGCCCCTGGCGTCGGCCTGGTCCGAACCGGCGTCGTAGACGCCGCCGTAGACGCACCGACCGAGGTGCTCGACGAAGTTGCCGTAGAGGTTCTCGTCGATCCGGCCGATCGTACGGTCGATGTCGATCTTGATCCGCGCGTTTTGCCCATAGGCCACTGTGGTGGACAGCAGAATCGTAACTACGGTGAGGGGGATTCGGGGGAGTCTCATGACGATTCCTTTCCTTACCTGCGCTGACTGTTGCAGCGTGCGGCCCGACGATTCTCGGCCGACTCGATTGGCCGGCACCTGCGTTGAGCCCTATCCTACCAGGCTCTCGCCCTGATTTCGAGCCTGCTGGGGGCAAAATCGGCGAAAATCGTGCCGCCAGGGCCTCAGAAGGCGTCAGCTCCCCTGCAATAAACCCAACCGCCCGTGCGTCCGTATAAAAGGCAGGTGACATAGCGGGCTGCGCCCTGATGCGTGCGCGCTCTCGGGAGGTGTCCCAGCTTGAGGCCAGGAGGGGCCGGTAGAGGTGCAGGCATAGGAGATTCAAAGGTGTACATCGGACAAGAGAGCGAGAAACCAACCGGCCGCGCCTCCGCATCGTTGCCCTCTTTCGTGTTCGGTAATGGGTATTCCCTAACCGCCTATGATTTGGGCAGCGCCGGAGTGAAGCTCGAACTCGACTACAACGGCGACGTCGGCGCCGCCATCATCCTTCCCCCGGAAGAGGTCGGCAACCTCGGTCGCTGGCTCCTGCAGACGCTGGGCCAGGACAAGCACGGATTCCCCGTCGAACTCGGGGGGATTCTCGAACGGATCAGCAAGGCGCCCGCCAAGTACCAGATCCTCGAACGGGGCGACAAGAAGCGGATCAAAGAGGCCCTCCGGGCCCTGCGGAGTTGACTCAGTGGCCGGCAAGGAGGATTCCCGGGAGCAACAGCACGCGTGGGCAGTCTGCGCTCGTCCGCCGCGCGTTTCGATTTGACAGGCCAGCTTCGGCCCACTACCTTCTGGCACGCGCCTCTGTAGCGGCGCGAAGCCAATCTCAATTACGGTGGATGTGCATGCAACGGGTCTGTGTCTATTGTGGCAGTTCGGCGGGCTGGCGTGCCGAGTACGGGCAAGCAGCCGGGATGTTGAGCGAAGGTCTGGCAAGCCACCGGCTGGGCTTGGTCTTCGGCGGCGGCAAGATCGGCCTTATGGGTGTCCTGGCCCGAGCCATATTGGCACGCGGCGGCGAGGTCATCGGCGTGATCCCCAGGGCACTGCAGGAGCAGGGGCTGGCGCAGCCCGAGCTGACGAAGCTGCGGGTCGTCGAGACCATGCACGAGCGCAAGGCGCTGATGGCCGGGCTGTCCGACGGGTTCGTCGCGCTGCCGGGCGGGCTCGGCACACTGGAGGAGTTCTTCGAGATTCTGACCTGGGCGCAGCTCGGACTACACAGCAAGCCATGCGGCCTGCTCAATGTGGGCGGGTACTTCGATCATCTCATCGCATTTCTCGACCACGCCGTGCAGGAGGGTTTCATCGACCCGGCCCATCGGGCCCTGTTCGTCACGGAGCCCGAGCCCCAGGCGTTGTTGGACAAGCTGGCCGCGTACGAGCCACCCTTGGTCGACAAGGTGCAGTGGGCCTTGGGCGGCAACGCGGGTCTTGAGTGACGGACGACCGACCACACATGGACCCTACGTCACGCCAGCAGGCCCAGAGCGCTCTATACATCGTTTTTCTCGCCGCGCTTGCCGCGGTGCCTCCGTTGGCAACGGACATGTATCTGGCCGCGATGCCGCTCATCGCGCGCCAATGGGACGAGCCCGACAGCCGAGTGGCGTTGTCCCTGGTCCTGTGGTTTGTCACCTTCAGCGTTTTCCTGCTTCTTTGCGGTCCCATTTCGGACAAATATGGCAGGCGGCCGGTGCTGCTGGCTGGGCTTTCGGTTTTCACCGTCGCGACCATCGCCTGCGCCCTCGCGGCGAATGTCACGCAGTTGATTGCCTTCCGGATTCTGCAGGGGGCCGGAGCGGCGGGGCCGTCGGCAATGTGCATGGCCATCTGTCGGGATCGATACGAAGGAGCCCAGCGCAAACGTGCTCTGGCCTATATCGGCATCATTCTGGGTCTGGCGCCGATGATCGCTCCCATGATCGGTGCGGCGCTGCTGAGATTCTCCCGCTGGCGCGCGATCTTCGCGCTGCAAGCGGCGCTCGTCGGCGGCACACTACTGATGTCCCTGGGCTATGTAGAAACGGCGGCCGAGCGC
Source organism: Sedimentisphaerales bacterium (assembly GCA_016927855.1). Taxonomy (GTDB): domain Bacteria; phylum Planctomycetota; class Phycisphaerae; order Sedimentisphaerales; family Anaerobacaceae; genus JAFGLV01. The sequence goes on along the minus strand of JAFGLV010000062.1, from coordinate 30,571 downwards.
CTCCACGGCCCCGTCCTGGCTTTGCTGGGTCGCTACCGGCTGCTGGCGCGCAACCGCCGGTACATGCTGACCACTGCGGCGATGGGGTTGATCCTAGGCCCGTTCTACGGCTTCATCGCCTTCGCTCCGATCGTCTACATCCAGATATTCGGTCTATCGAACCAGGCGTTCAGTCTCCTGTTCGGAGCGAATGCCCTGATGTCGATGCTGGGCGCATTCACTTGCACCCGGGTGATGAAGTTCTGGTCCGACGCGCTGCTGCTGACCGTCTGCCTGGTGGGCTGTGCGGCCGCGGGGCGGGCATTCTGATTGGGGGTGCCCGGCACTGGGCCGTCTTTGCCGGGTTCATGGGCATCGTGGCGTTCTTCTGCGGGATGAGCCGACCCTTGAGTAACAACCTGACCCTCGAACAGGTTCATAGCGACATTGGCTCCGCCTCCTCGTTCATTGTCTTCTATCAGTTCATGGTCGGCGCGGTCTGCATGCGTGTCGTCACGATTTCGTGGAGAGCTCCGACGACGGTCTTCGGCTTGCTCGCTTTCTTGCTACCTACGGCTGTTCTGCTGATGTGGCCGGGCCTGCTCCGCCTGCTGAGCCCAGCCGAACAGGCAAGCACCAAGCGCCGACCCACCCCGTAAGCCGTTCGCTGCAAAGTACTTCGAACCGGAGCGGCAGGTCGGCCCATGCGCACCTGCCAGTTGGGGCCGGGACGCCTGAGGCGTGTCGGGTCAGCCGCGACAGCATTGGCGACTGGTTGAACGGGCACATCGGGGTTTTCCCTTATGGAATTTTAGGCTTTTTGCCTATGCCCAGATCAGCAGAGTCCGGTATAATTCTATGCCTTGCATCAGTTTTTGCCCAAGGTTGGACCGGAGACGGTCAAGGAAAGAGCGTCGCTTGGAAAGGGCATGAACATGAGTATGACCTATTCAGCTCCCATCCGCTCGCCATTTCAGAGGTCAGAACCTGCGCCTGTGTGCCCACAGTGCGGTTGTCTCATGGAAGAGGCGGACCGGGTCTGTGAAAACGGGTCGTTGTACATTTGGTACGAGTGCGGTACCGCAGGCTGCGACGAGCAGTGGTTGACCAAGAAGCCGGCTTTGACTGCTTGAGGGGTCGGTGACAAGTACCCACGATATGCGGGAGGTGGAGATAGACTGCAGAGCAAACATGTCCGTGCTCGCGTGCGCCTGAGGGCTCGGTCACAGGCCGCAGCCGTAAACGGCTGTAAGTAACCCCGGCGCGCGTGTTGTATGGAGCGTCGCTATGGCGACGCACAGGTCAAACGGAATCTCCAGGGAGGGTGGGGCGGGATTCCGGGCGACCGAGGGGAGGGTACTGGCAGGCTGTGGCCTTCTCACGTGAGGGAACACGCGAGAGGGCGCCTGCCGCATCGTCGCGTGTCAGATCGTGGGGGTTGCAGCGCGTCGTTTTGCCTTTTTTGTCCTTATTTCTCCCCGCCAGAGAAGTCTCAGATGGTACAATAGTCGTTACGCCGATTGCTCTTGGGAGGTACTGCAACGATGACGTACAGGCACCGCGGGTTCACCCTCATTGAGTTGTTAGTCGTAATCGCAATCATCGCCGTACTGATGGGCGTGCTGATGCCGGCGCTGCACAAGGCACGCGAGCAAGGCAAAGACGTCATCTGCCGCAACAACCTCAAACAGATCGGGCTCGGCGCCAGTTTCTATGCCGAAGCCTGGGACTTTCACTTGCCCCGCGGCGCCGCCGGCAATCGCGCCTGGTATACCCTGTTCATGGACTTCCTGGCCCAGAAGCCGATCGGCAACGACTATCGGACGGTGGACATCTACCGGTGCCCGAGCTATCCCGACAAGAGACAAACGGTCTGCTACATCGTCAATGGCTGGGAGTTCAACAGCCGCAGCGACCGAACGGGGCACGAGATCCTCGAACACACGCGTCTGACCGACTGCCGCCGGCCCGCCGAGACGCTGTATCTCGTCGACAACGAGAACGGTTCCTGGAGAGCGATCATCACGTCCGCCACCGACGACGGCATCAACCGCTGCGACATCTGGAGTCCGAGCCATCTTCCCATGTCCGAAAATCACGACGTTACCCAAGGCCGACGGGTTGCGCGGGCCCGGCACAAGAATGGTTGCAATACCCTCTGGCTCGATTGGCACGTGGGATGGATGGCCGCCGAGGATATGACGCTCGACATGTGGCGCTGGAAGAGATAGCGCGGCGCCGGGCCTGACGCTCGGGCGGCGTTAGGGCTTGTGCCTGTTCTCGCGGCGTGCGCGGCGCAGGATGTAGCCGACGACGACTAGGACGATCAGAAAGACCACCAGCGCCATGGCCGCATACGGGTTGGAAGAGAACACACGCGTGTGCACCTCCCGCAGGAAGAGGGCCCAGCCCAGGATCGCGACGTACGTGCCGGCCAGCACGACCGTCAGGTTCAGCCAGACCGGCAGGCCCAGCAGAAAGCCGAGTACGCAGCCCACCACCGGTCCCGTCATCCAGAACGGAAACCACACGAAGGCAAATAGCCCGATGACGCCGTACCGCTGAATGCCAGCCTTGTGCGTCTCGGCCGCCTCGTGGATCCGCGTGAAGGTCTTTTGCAGCGGCTTGAGCACGAGCAGGTGCCGCCAACTGAAGACGAACAGCGGGTAGACGATAAGCACTGACGCGGTCTCGGCCACTACCGAGATCAGGATCACCGTCAGAGGGCTCAAGCTGGCGGAGTACCCGAAGGCGAGCCCCGCGGCCCGGCCGAACACTACCGCGGTAGCGGTCGCTCCAATGAGGATCTGCGCTTCCGCCGGGGACCAGAGCAGCTCGAAACCGAGCCAGAGGGTATAGGCGAAGACCAGCGCCACGCCCAGCAGCAAGACCCGCCCCTCGGAGTTGGAAAATAGACTCACACGCGCCCCGTTCGGTCGCATGCGGTGGTCATCGCCCGAGAGTGCCCCTTTTTCCGGCTGCATTCGCTCAATTTCAAGCCGATATAACCACGCTCGTCAACTGTTTTCGCCAACGCGGGCCAACGCCCATGCCGGCATTGGGGTCATTTGTTGCGCTTGCGAATGGCCAGCGCGATACAGTACCCCAGGCCGCCGTACAGGACGGTGCAGCCGAAAACGAACATGATCCACGCCGATAGCGGCATTGTGTCTCTCCTTCAGGCCTCGTCTTGTTGCGCCGGACGTTTCCACAAGACGTATCCGAGGACCAGCCAGAACAGCAGTGTCCCCCAGCCGCCGAGCGTGGTGGCCCAGCGCGGGTAGCCCTCATAGCTGGTCTTGAACTCCTGGACGAGGTTGCCGATGAGAATCACCGTCAGAACGACGGGCGTGACATACCGCAGCGCCCAAACCCACCAGTGTCCCAGCCGCACCTCCGACTCAGCGTTCAGGTACTCTCGAAATTCGTGCACCGGATAAAGAAAGCCTACGATCAAGCATTGGATCAGGCCCGAGACGACCAGGCCGAAATCACAGATCCACTTGTCCACGATGTCGAACCAGTAGTAGCCAGCGCGCGTGACGAAGATCAGCGAAACGGGAAACGCGACCAGAACGAAGACCCGCGCGAGCTTCTCGGAGGAAATCCGCCATTTGTCGCCGAACCCGGTGGTGAAAGCCTCCTGCAGAGCAAAGGCCGAATCGATGCCCAGGGTCAGCAGCGTGATGAAGAAAACTACGCCGAAGAGAGCGTTGAGTGCCGGTAACTGGCTGATCGCGGTAGGGAACGCCACGAACGCCAGCCCGGTGCCACTTTGCGTGACATCCTCGACCGACAGACCCTGCACCTGGGCCAGATAGCCCAGCATGGAGAAGACGACGAAACCAGCGAAAAAGCTGGTACCGCAATTGGCCAGACCGGTTATCAGGGCGCTGTTGGTGATCTCCGCCTTCTTGCCCAGGTACGATCCGTAGCCGATCATCACGCCGGAAGCAAGGCTCAGCGAAAAGAAGATTTGTCCATACGCGCGCAGCCATATCTCCGGGTCGCCCAGCTTCCCGAAATCAGGCGTCAGGTAGTAGCGAATCCCATCCATCGCGCCAGGCAGCGTCAGGCCGCGCACCAGCAGGATGGCCAGCAGCACCATCGGTAGCGGGACGGTTATCATGACCACCTTGCTGACGCTGCGCACGCCTTTGCGTAGGATGAGGTAGATCGCCAGCCAGGTCAGCGCCATGCCGACCACCAGCGACGGGACCGGCCAGCCAATCTCGCCCGGCCCGCTCGATTTGTGCAGGACTTCCTGCTCGAAAAACGTCTCAGGCTGGCTGCCCCAAGCCAGGCCCAGCGAATGATACAGATAGACCCACGACCAGGCGAGGATCGTGCAGTAGTAGATAACGATTCCGGCGCTGAGCCCGGCCGCCCACCAGCCGAACCATTGCAGTCGCGGGCGGATGCTCCCGAACGATAGCGGCGCGCCGGTCTGCATCCGCTGACCCAGGCCCATCTCCAGGATCAGCATCGGAATGCCGGCGGTGAAGAGCGCCACGAAGTAGGGAATCAGGAAGGCGCCGCCGCCATTGGTATAGGCGACATAGGGAAAACGCCAGACGTTGCCCAGACCGACGGCCGAGCCGATGGCCGCCATGATGAAACTGGCTCGATTGTGCCACTGTTCGCGCGTTTGAGGCATTGCGCGATGCCCTCAAAGTCACCTGGATCGAAGCTCGTCACATACGAGTCGGATGAAGATAACCTGCTGCACGGGACAACGCAAATCAAAACGGGGGACGGTAGAAGCGTAGAAGCGTAAAAGCGCGGGAGTGTTGGTCCGGTCAACGCATATACGCATATACGCTTCTACGCATCTACGGACGCGGCCGGTCATCAGCCGCGTCCACCGAGGAGCACCTGCAATGACGAGCGGATCGCCGCGGAATTCGGGTCGAGCTGAAGCGCGGTACGCAGTTCCCTCAGCGCCTCGTCTCTGTGTCCCTGACGAGCCAGCAACGTGCCGAGCGTACCGTGCAGGGTGGCGCTATCGGGACAGAAAACCACGCCTCGGCGGCAGACCGCGACCGCCTGGTCGAGCTTGCCCCGCTCGGAGTAGATGCGTGCCAGGTTGTTGTAGGCGGGAATGCAGTCCCTCTCCCATTGAATGGCCTCTCTATAGTGACGGATCGCTTCGTCCGTCCGCCCTTTCTTCTGCAGGGCCTCGGCCAGATAGAAATGGGTGGCGCCGGAGGTGGGCTTGAGGCGGATGGTCGTGCGAAACGCCGCAATCGCCGCGTCGAGGTCGCCGAGTGCGTAGCGCATCATACCGAAGCCGTTATGTCCCAGCCAGGAATGAGGTAGACGGCTCTGGACCCAGCGAAACTGTTCGGTTGCGGCGCGGTAGTCTCTGGCGTGCTCGCTCAGGAACTGACCGAACTTGAAGTGCAGCAGCCAGTCGCTCTGGTCGTTCTCGACCGCCCAGCGATGCTGCTCGCCGACCTCTTTCATCGCCTCCGCGGTCAGGCCCGCCTTCATCGCGGCCACGTCCTGCTCCATCCGCGTCACCTGCTCGTCGTGGTAGAGCTGGTTGCTGAAAGGCGGTCGCCTGATGAAGCCGCTGAGGACCTTCTCGGCGACCTGGTAACGGTCCAACTCGGTGAACGCCAGGCGTCGTGCACACTCGGCTTCGGTTAGCGGCGTCGGTGTGCTCGATTGCATTCGCGCGATCCGCTCCGGAAGCACGTCTTGGTTCACCATGTGATCAAAGAGCAGTCGAGCGACCCAGTAGCTGCCGGTGAAGTTCATGTGGACATGCTCGTAGAACAGCTTCGCGCCCGGTACGTTGTGGTCACTGTGCCGGCCGAGCATTTCATCTGTATCGAACAAAGTCACTGCCTGGCCGGTATCGCCCGCCATCGCGCGGATGATGTCGTTGATGCGTTCGTCGGCACGAAAGCGAAGCGTATCGAAGCGCCGTGCCTTGACGTACCTGTCGGCAGCCTGGTCGAATTCGTTCATCGCCCAATAGCATCGGCCCAGGCGAAACTGCAAGTCGGCGTAAGAGTCGTCGATCTGGCCAGCCGCCAAGTACCGCTCAACCGCCTGGGCCCAGCGTCCGGCCTGCTCGTGCTCGACACCCTGCTGGTAGATCTCTTCCCAGCGATGCTTCTGATCTTCGGTCAGGTCGGCGCGGTGCAGCGAACCGAAGGGTGGGCAGTCCTTCAGATTGGCCGCGACGGTACACAGGACCACCTTCGCTCCGCCTTTATGCCCGGCCGCGACGATGTCATTCAAGTTCGCCTCGAAGTGCTGGTAGACGTCCTGCAAACCGGGATCGTCGGCACGGACCTGCTTGTCTAGGAACATCTCCAGGCCGCGCCACATCTGCGGCGCGCTGGCGCCGGCGCCGATCGAGGCGAGCGTGTTGGTCAGCAGTTGTCCGAGACGCGTGCCTTTGAAGGCAATCGCCGCCCGGATGACCGACAGATTGCCGGAGAGCGGAGCGAAGACGGTTCCGGCGCCGTAGGGTCCCGTCACTTCGTTGTTGCCCAGGTAGACGAGAAACACATCGGGGTCGTGCTTGGCTGCCTCTCGCGCGATGGGCAGGACAGCGTGAGAGTTGATCGCGGCCATTCCGGTATTGATGACCTCGAAATCCACGCCGGGGTATTGCTGCACCAGCATCAGCCGCAGCATCCGCGCGAAGGAGAAAGCCGGCTCCGGGACCCCCATCGCCGCCGAAGCGCCGAGTACGAATATCCGGCAAGTGCTCTCAGGTTTGTCGGCTGGGAAAAGGTAAGGCATCGCCTCGCGGGCCAGATGACGGGGGAAGAACCGCTGACTGTATTCGGTGTTGTCGCCGTAGCACGTCTGGCCGTCCAGCTTTACCTTGATGAACGGTCCGGCCGGGTGCCCATAGCCGAACAGACGCAGCCCCACCTCCACGGCCCCGAAAAACACCGCCGGCACCACGAGAAGGGCGATCGCGCGGAACACCCACAGACGCCAGCCTGTCGGTTTGGCAGGGATTGTCTGTGTGGTCCGCGGCGCCGGCTTATCCGCAGCGGAAGGGCGGCTGTGACGCTTTGCCTCGCGTTTGCTGCTCATGCGGCCCTTAGCGCGTGAAGTTGCCTGTCGTTTCTGCATGAGCCGATTATAGCACAGTTGCACGGCCGGGTCACGCAGAGCACTACGGCCAGCGCGTGCCATCCTTGAGCGTGATGGAGTACTGCTCGGGAAACATCTCGGCCGGAACGTTCGGATCGGGCAAAGTGAATTTGCCGCCGGCTCGCAGGTAGGCTTCGTGGTCGTGGATGAAAGCCTGCCACTTGGGCTTGATTCTCCTGGCTTCGGCCTCCAGGTCGATATTGCGGCTGGAGCCTCCACCACCGGTGTTGTCGAACATGATCGGTTTGAGGCTGTCGAGACAGTCGAACAGCAGGCCGGGCTCGTCGAGCCGCGCCACGAGAATCTCCAGGCGTTCGTAGTCGGCGCCCAGGGCGTGCAGGGCGTTGCCGGCGGCGCGAAACAGCCAGTCTTCCTTGGCGGTCTGGCAGACCTTGAGAACCCCATCCTTCTGGTCGATCAGCTTGTCGCGCCCGATGATCCGGCAGGCCTCGATGGATGCATCGATGTCGCCGGAGGCCAGAATTGGCGCCAAGTGCTTGCGTAGCGGTTGCGGCATCGGAGCCGGTAGTGCGATGAGCGTCTGTTCCTGGACGTAGGGGATGTCGCTACGAAGCAGCCGGTCGCACATTTCGCGCCAACCATCCGGGCGGAACGTCTCGTTCTCTTTCAGAGCCAAGAGAAAGAACATTGACTGTCCATCCGAGACGGGGCGGGTGGGAGCCGGCGCGCCGCGCGCGAGCAGGACTTGGGCGGCCCGCAGCAGTTCCTGGCAGGCGCCGCGCGGCCTGGGGTACAGCCGCGTCTCGAATTCGAGCGTCAAGGTCCGATGCACTTCGCGATCCAGCGCCTGTTCGACCAAGACCGCGTCCGAAGGCTGACCGACGCATTCCATGAAGAAGGCGCCGGTCGCGACCCATTCCTTACGCTCATCGGCCAGAAAACGCGCCGCATGCTCTCTGATCTCATCGGTAAACTCAGGCCGCCAGGATCGTTCGATCAACCGCCGGCGGACCGCATTCCTGTCATCCTCGAACGGATTGCGCTTGCCCAGCAGGCCCTCCAGATAAGGATCGGGCAGGCGGGCGCCGAGCTGCCTGCAGACGTTCGCACGGAATTCGTCGTCGGCGGTGTCGAGCAGGTCGACCAGCACGCACGTCGCCTCCGGGGTTGCAATGCTACCGACACCGACCACAGCGTTCTCGCTACCCTCGGCGGCGTGTCGAGCCAGAGGTTCCAGGTACGCAGCACACCGAATCACGCTGAAATCCGCGTAGGGATCGCTCTTCTTCCCGGAAACGGTTCCCAGATAGGGTGGTTCGGCCAGCCAGACCTCCACCAGCTCGCTCGCTTGCACCGGGGACGGATGCTTCAAACGCAGAGTGATCCTCGCCTCCGGATACTTCCTGCCATCCGTTTCCTCCCATCCACAGTCGTGGTGCATCGTCACGATGTAAGTGCCCGGCTCTTCGAACAGAAGGTAACGCAAAATCGGCAAAGACTGATAGTATGGCTTTTCCGGCGTAATGGGGCGCGGACCGCCCAGACCTCCCATGCACATGCTGTTGGGGCACGGATCGGCAACCGGCCGGCCGGAGGCGTCGATGCCGCTCACGACGAACCTCAAATGGCGAGGGGCTGCTCGGTAGTCGCCGCCGAACTCCGCCTCGAAGGCCGGCCCACCGGTATTCTCCAACTTGAAATGGACGAGGATATTCTCACCCAGGAAGTACTCGTCCTTGCCGGTAGACAGGACGACCCGGGCGTTCTCGGGTATGGGCGTCTTCCGACCATGGTAGAACTCCGCCGCGGGCATCGAGGTGGAAAGAAGAACGCCACACAACACCCAGGCTAAACCACGACCCGACATAGCACAATACCTCCGCATGCAGTACCAGGGTCGCCCGAAGAGGGCCATCGCACAGCCATCCACTTTATATGACGGTGGCCGCAGGAGAACACCAACTACTTTTTGGGCAGAATCTTGAACACGACGGCGTAGTCGCAGGGTTTCTCCGGCGGCATCGCGATCGTCAGACCGTCGGCGGTGCGTGTCCAGGCGAGCCTGGCGTCGGTGCCGATCAGCTCGACCGAGCCGATCTCGCTTGGGTAGTGCGGCGAGCCGGCCTTGAGGCTCTCGATCGTCAACGTCGCGTCCGGCCAGCCGAGACTGATAGCATAGAGCGTCTCGCCTTTCGTGGTGAAGCGCACGTCCTGAGGCTTGTAGCCGCCTCTTGGGTCGGTGACGCCGCCGAACTGTCCGGCCCGGCCCTGCGACGGGCCCTCGCCATAGACCTTCCAGGGCCGGGTGCCGTACACCGCTTCGCCGTTGAGCCTGAGCCACTCGCCCATCTCCAGAAGCACCTGCTCCTGGTTGTCGGGGATCGTGCCGTCGGCCATCGGTGAGATGTTCAGCAGCAGGACGCCGTTCTTGCTGATGATGTCGATCAGGCTGTGCAACACGACCGACGTCGGCTTGATCCGCAGATCCTGGGTGTAGCACCAACTGCCCACGCTGATCGTGTCGTCGGTCAGCCAGACGTTTTCGGTCAGACGGTCGGACCGACCCTTCTCGATGTCCTCAATGCTCACCGACAGCGGCAGGTCGTTCTGCTTGCGCGTGACCACGACCTCCTTGCCCCAGCGAGTGGCCTGGTTGTAGTAGTAGGCGACGTATTCCTGGCGCAGGGATTCGGGGATCTCGTCGAGCCAGGAATCGAACCACATGATGTCGGGCTGGTAGTTGTCGATGACCTCCTGGAGCTTGCCCAGCCACATCGTCAGGAACTTCTCGCGCGGCATGTAGCCGTACATGATCGCGCGTTCGGGGTCCTCCAGCAGGGAGGGGAAGTACCGCTTGACGAATTCATAATGACCAGTCCAGCGGAGTTGCCCGTCCCGGCCGGGCTTCTCCCACAGGTTGTTCCGCGCGTGGTGGAAGGTCGTGATGAACTTGAGCCCACGCTTGCGGACCGCCGCGGCCAGCTCGCCGGTAAGGTCCCGCTGGGGCCCACGCTCGGCTGCGTTCCAGGGTGTCAGCTTGCTGGCCCACATCGACCAGCCGTCGTGATGCTCCGCCACCGGTCCCGCGAAGCGCGCGCCCGCCTGGACGAACAGCTCGACCCATTCGTCCGCGTTGAACTTCTCGGCCTTAAACATCGGCACGAAATCCGGATAGCCGAACGCATTCGGCTCGCCCCACGTCTCGACGTGGTGACGGTATTCCCGGCCCTCGACGTTGTACATATTGCGCGGATACCACTCGCTGCCAAAGGCCGGCACGCTGTAGGTCCCCCAGTGAAAATAGATGCCGAACTTCGCGTCCCGAAACCACTGGGGCGCCACGTTGACCTTCGACAGCGACTCCCAGGTAGGCTCATACTTCTCTTGGGCGTCCGCACCAAGAGCTACCGCGGCAACAGCGACGATAGCAATCCATAACGGCTTGCGATTCTTCATAGCGCGCTCTCCTCAACAGACACTGTCTTGGCACCACCCGAGGCCCCGTCCCCAGATTGACCGGCGGTGCGGTGGCGAACACATCAGATCATATTCATGCCTCGATTACAAGCCCTCTTGCTTCTTCGCAGCCGAGCGTGTAACCTGACGGTATTGGACGAAAGCGCGACGTCGCGCTACGGCTTGGTCGCCGACGGGACGGCGTTGGCCCGGCGAGGAATGATCCGGCACAGCCGAACGGAAGGAAACCCGCATGAGCGTTACGTTTCTCAAAGCCAAAGTGATAAATCCCGAGCAGCCCAGGAAATCGCGCGGATGCGAATTCCTCGTGGATTCGGGCGCCGTTTGTTCCGTTGTGCCTGCGAGCATCCTGAAGAAGCTGGGGATCAAGTCCACCTCCTTCCGAGAGTTCATTCTGGCCAACGGAGAGGTCATCAAGAAAGCCGTTGGCGACGCCTACTTCAAGTATGAGGGCCAAGTCGGAGCCGCGCCCGTCGTGTTCGGGGACGAGGACGTGTTCCTGCTGGGCGCCACGACCCTGGAGGCCTTGGGCATGATTCTCGATCCTATCCGCAGAGAAGTCAAACCGCTACCCATGCTCTTGATGTAGCGAATCACCTGACGGAGTCGTCTTCGGGTAGGCCGAGTTGTTGGTAAAGGCCGCGGCGGCCGGCTTTGTCGCCTTCGATGACGGCTTGGGCGTGGGCGGCGACCTCTTTGGCTTTGGCGCGCGGGACGACGATCACGCCGTCGCCGTCGGCGACGATGACGTCACCCGGCATCACGAGGACGCCGCCGCACTCGATGGGACGATTCACCGATTCGATCTCGTTGCGGCCCGGCCGGATGCCGCGTCCCGGCCGGCGAAAATACAGCGGGACCTTCTCGGTGATGATTTCGTCGGTGTCGCGGGCGGTCGCGTTCGTGACCACGCCCACACAGCCTCGTGCGCGCCATGACATGATGTTGTTCGACCCGATGCTCCCGACGTCGGAATCCGGCGCCTCATCGAGCACCAGCGCCGTACCCTTACGAATCAGCGACACGAATGGCTCGGTCGATATCTCGTTATACCAGTTGCTGACCCACTGGTCGAACGCTTCGGTTCCCATCGCGGTTGCCGGCGGACGGTTCGTCGGCACGTAGCGCGCCGTCACGGCGATCCCAATGAAACGGTGCGCAAAGTGCTCGGTGTCTTTCCAAAGGGCGTGAATCTCCGGCGACATCAGACCGGTGTTGGTCAAACCGACCTTGTCCATCCCGTCGGAGACATCGGCGACGCGCAAGCCTTCGAACAGCTTGAGGATTTCCTGGTCCTGCTCGGCAGTGTAGACCTGGGTCGGCATGAGGTTCTTGCCGGCGCGCAGCGCCTCGACATTCGGTCCGGCCGATTCCTGTGCGATCGCGGTGTTCGCCTCCGTCGTCATCCAGGTCCACACGAAGGCGACCAGGCCGGCGGAAACGATCAGCGTCAGAGCGGTTCGGGTGTGTGTGCTTGAACGTGCCATTACTTGCCTCCTTATTGCTGTCGGTTGTAGAGGGCATGTGCCAGGTACGGCAGCTAATATACGCGGTGGCGAGCGACGTGAAAAGGCAAAAGGTCCCGTTGCCGGCAGGTGCGCGTATGGCTCGGCGCGGGCATAAAAAAAGCCCCTGTCGAAATAGTGCGAGAGTATTCCCTAGTCAGCTTAGTAGCATGTTTGAAATACTCGCCTATCCATCGGCACAGGGGCGGGACGACAGTTCCAAACGTCTTTCTTGGAACGCTTCTGCGGTTATCAAAGAAACCTGTTCATCCAGGGGCCACCTGGCCACTTCTCATCAACCACATCATGGATCGGCAACGCGGCGTGACGAACTTGAGCCTTTCTGGAGGGGTGGATGCGGCGCGTCTGCGCCTCGTCTGAGGGCGGAGAATCAGCGCCGTGCGGCGGCGCGTTTCCGCTGGTCCCTGGCTGTCCCGGACTAATCGCGCGGCGCCTGCCGCCCTTGTCCCAAATTCAACGGTCTACCCCGATTAAATCCGATAACGCGATGGTCGCGCAGCCGGTCACGGCATATGGGACGTGAAAAATCTGTAAGAAAATCCGCCCACGCGCCGGATGCACGCCCCTGAACTCTGACCCGTGCTTGTTCCCATGTCAGCGGGGCGATATCATAGTAAGATCGGGCGCAATCGAATTGGCGTCACAGATGCACCGGATGGACCCAGCGATGCAGATTGACAACGACACTTTCATTGACGATAGCGAGTTGGTCTTCAAGGCGTCGCGCAGCAGCGGGCCGGGCGGCCAGAACGTCAACAAGCTCAATACGCGGATCACGCTGCTGTTCGACGTGGCCGGCTCGCCCAGCCTGTCGGCGGAGCAGAAGCAGCGCATTGGCCGCAAGCTCGCCACGCGGATAGACAAGCGCGGCGTCCTGAGAGTCGTCGCGCAAAAGGATCGCACGCAGGAGGCCAACCGTCAGGCCGCCATTGATCGCTTCACGCAGTTGCTGGCTGAGGCACTGAAGCGCAGACCGGTTCGCAAGAAGACAAAGGTCCCCGCCGGTGCCCGCGAGCGGCGGCTGAGAGAAAAGAAACGGCGCAGCAGTCTCAAGCAGCAGCGTTCGAGAAAAAACTGGCGAGATGAGTAAAGGCCCCGGTAGCGGGACCGGCCTATTTCTTGTTCGTTCTTCGGCGCGCGATAATGAACACGATCACCGCCGTGATGATGACGATGACGAGCACCTCACCTTGACTGAGCATCATTCCCAACACGCAAGCTGCCTCTACAAAATCGTTCAGGCCGCAACGGTTTGTCCGCCGGGGCGCCGCACGACGACGTACGTCGCCATTTGACCACGAAGACGCTCGCATTACCAGCCTCTATCGGCGAGACCCTCTCGCAACAAATCCGATACAAAACCGTAACGCAATCGTAACATCGCGCGGGCCCCGTCAACCTCTGGAAAATGTCATGCCTTGAATTGCGCGCGACAAAGCCGCCGCATGCGCATAGGCCTCCGCGTCGCTAAGCCTGCGAACCGAGACCAGTTATGACGTCCGACAGGCAAAACGGCGCCGGAGCCCCGGCCAAACAATTTACTTTTTCCTGTAATAGAATCCGGACTTGGGCGTCTCTACAGGTAAGGAGAAGCTATGAACTGGATGATCGAACAACTGAATACGATGGGCAAGGCATTCGTGGATTTTTCCACGCTCATGGTAGTCGAATCAGCGGCGCTGATCGGCTTGGCGCTGCTGGTCGAGCACACGCTGCGGCGCTACGTTCGCGCGGCGCTGCGATACTGGCTGGTCACGCTGGTTCTCGCCTACCTGTTGTTGACACCTTTCCTTCCTGTGTGTCCTCCTTCTAGCTTCATGCCGGCAGGCAGCGCTGCCTACGCAGACCCGACCACACACCTGGCAGCCGAACATGCACAGGCTCCCCTGTCTCAGCCCACCACCGGACAGTCCCAGACCACCTCGGTTGGGACGGGGGAGCCACCACGCAGTCTCTCCTGGCAAGGCGCCGTGCTGTTGCTCTGGCTGGCGGGCGTCGTGGTCATGGCGGGCGCCGTCGTCCGTCGCGCCGCGGCCGCCTGCAAGTGCGTCGACAGCGCGCCGAATGCCAATCTGCTCATGAACGACATTCTGCTCTATTGCCGCAAGCGTATGAAGGTGCGCGGACCGGTGCAACTGCGCGTCTGCGAGGAAGGCATGCGCCCGGCGGTGTGCGGCTTGTTCAGTCCCGTCATTCTCGTGCCACGCAACCTGGCGCCAACGTTGGGCTCCCGCCACTTGCGTGCTGTGCTGCTGCATCAGCTTGCCCACGTGAAGCGCCGTGACCTGTGGGTGAACATGGTCCAGAATGTCGTGCAGGTGCTGTACTTCTACAATCCCTTCCTCTGGCTGGCGAACGCCGTCATCCGCCGCCTGCGCGAGCAGGCCGCCGACGAGACCGTCCTGGACGCGGTCGGCGAGGAAGACGGCATCTACGCCCAGCGCCTGGCGGAGGTCGCCGGATTGCCCGCCGGTCGAACTGTGCCCAGTCTCGATCTCGTCGCCATTGGCTGATCCGGCCGCGCGGGCCTTGTCGCTCACGGCCTGCTCACGCAATCATCGGCGCATTTCCTCATACATGGCCTCTCCCAGCATTGCCAAGCTGCACATATTCTGATAAAAAGACCGCCGAAAGTTTCCTTGGTTCACGGATGGTCCTATGGCGGTTCAGTTCATTCTCGGCAGGAGTGGCACAGGCAAGACGAGCGCCTGCATCGACGCGATCGTCGGTGCGCTCCAGGAGCCATCCATCCAGCCGCTGGTGCTGCTGGTTCCCGAGCAGGCGACCTACCAGGCCGAGAGGGCGGTCCTTGCCAGCGAGCGCATCAAGGGCTACCACCGCCTGCACGTGCTTTCCTTCGACCGCCTCCAGTTCCTGCTGCTGGGCAAGAGCACGACCAGGCCGACGATCTCCCGCCTGGGCCGGCAGATGATCGTCCACAAGATCCTGCGCGACATCCGCGACGAATTGCAGATCTTCCGCTCGTCGGCGTTGTTGCCAGGCTTCGCACGCGAGATGGCCGAGACCATCACCGAACTGCACCGCTACGCGCGGACGCCGGAAGAAATGGAGGCGTTGCCTTCACGGTTAATCGGGAACCAGACGAACCGGTTGGTCGCGTTGAAGTTTGCCGACCTCGGCCTGATTTTCCGCAAGTACACGGAAGCTCTGCGAGACCGGTTCGTCGATCCCGACGCACAGGTCAATGACGCCTGTCGCAAGGTCGGCCAGGCGGACTTCCTCAAAGGCGCGCGGCTCTGGGTCGATGGCTTCGCCGGCTTCACCGGAGGCGAGATGGCGTTGCTCGTCGAACTGCTCAAGACGGTCGAGCAGGCGCACATCGCTCTGTGCATCGACCCGGCCCACATCGGACCCAAAGACGTGCTGGAAGCGGAAGGCCTCTTCGAGCCGACGCTGCGCACGTACCAGGACCTGTGCGCGTTGGTGGATGCTGCCGGGATCACGGTAGCCCAGCCGATCGTACTCAAGAAGCCGGCACGATTCTCAGACAGTCCGGCGCTGGCCCACATCGAACGCCACATCTTCCAGGTAGCCGCACCCCGGCACGAGGCCGGTAGCAGCGTTCGCCTGGTTTCAGCACCCGATCTGAGAGCGGAAGTCAAGTTCGTCGCGAGCCAGGTCCGCGGGCTGGTACAGCAGCGCGGGTTTCGCTATCGCGACATTGCGGTCGTGGCTTCCGATCTCGGTCGTTACGAGCACTACATCCGCGCCTATTTCGATGACTACGGAATTCCCTTCTTCATCGACCAGCGCCGAAGGCTCAACCAGCATCCGGTGGTGGAGCTGATCGGCGCCGCGCTCCAGGCGGTAACCGGCGGCTTCGCGCACACCGACATGTTCGCGTATCTCAAGACCGACCTTGCCGCCGTCGGGCGCGCCGAGGTGGATGTGTTGGAAAATTACTGCCTGGCGTTCGGCGTGGATGGCCGGGACTGGACGGATGCGGAGCCTTGGCGCTTTGCAGGCCAGGATGAAGACGAATTCGACGAGCGCGCGATCGAGCGCATCCGCGCGCGAGCCGTCGCCCCGCTGCGCGGGCTGAAAGAAGCGCTGCGCCTCGAAGCGGAGGACGCCAAGGTCTTGACCGCCGATGAGTTCACCCGCGCCGTTTTCGCCTTCCTGGATCGTTTGGAGGTTCACCAGAAGGTCGGTGCATGGGTGCGTGCGGCCCATCAGCAGGGAGATGTGACCGCCGACGAGCATCGGCAGTTCTTCGAGCGGCTGGTGGATGCATTTGACGAAATGGGCGAGGTCTTTGGCCGGGAGGAGATGACCGCGCAGGATTACCTGGCGATTTTGAATATGGCGTTCGCGCAGATGACGCTCGGTGTGATTCCGCCCAGCCTGGACCAGGTGCTGGTCGGTTCCATTGAGCGCAGCCGTCATCCGAACCTCAAGGCGGTGTTCCTGTTGGGCGTCACGCAAAAGCAGTTCCCGATCCCGTTGCCAGCGGCTGGCGTGCTGACCGACGAGGATCGTGAAGCGGCTGACGCGGCCGGCTACCGCCTGGCGCCGGCTTCGACCCAATCGCTGACCGAGCGTCAGTACCTGGCTTACATCGCCTTCACCCGGCCGTCCGAGTTTCTCTGTCTGAGCTACCCGCTGGCCGACGAGAAGGGCGGTCCCGTCGTCCGCTCGCACTTCGCCGACGAGCTCAAGGCGCTCTTGACGGACCTGGAGGACGAATCCGTCACCGACCACGACGGCCAGATCGACGGTGTCTACAACCGCGCGGAACTGGCCGAGTTGCTGTGCACCCGGTTGGGCCGGGACGTGTTCGCGCCGCAGGCGCAGGACAACGACCGGCTCGTCGATCTGGCGGAGGCCTTGCGTTCGGATGCTGACTACGCGGAAACCGGCAGGTCAATTGCGACCGCTCTGGGCTACAACAATCGCGCGACTCTGGACGACGGTATCATCGGACGGCTCTTCGGCACGGAGTTGAAAAGCTCCGCTACGAGGCTGGCGACGTTCGCGGCCTGTCCGTTCAAGTACTTCGCGCGGTACACGCTGGACCTGAGGCTGAGGCGAGAGTTCAAGCTCCAGCCGCTCGATCTGGGCAACTTCTACCACGCGGTGCTCGACGCGCTGCACAAGCGCCTCGTCAGCGAGGGTCTCAATTTCGCGACGGTCGACGACGAGCGCCTCGTGGCGCTCTTGCACGAGCAGATCGGCGCGATCGCCGCCGGCAGTCCGTTCCTGTCGAAATTCATCGCGCGGTCGGCGCACCACGCCTTCATCATCAGCAACGCTGCGGAAGTGCTCGAAGACTGCGTGCGCGACATCGCGCAGATGTCGCGCGCCGGCGCCTTTCGTCCCGTCCTGTCCGAGGTTGCTTTTGGCGACGTCGAGCAGGCCGAGCAGAGCCTGGGAATGCTCGAACTGACGTTGCCCGACGGTCGCGTGCTCACCCTCACCGGTAAGATCGACCGTCTCGACGTCGCTCAGATCGAGGGGCGCCGAGTCGGTCTGGTCCTCGACTACAAGACCTCGACTGGCGGCGCCAAATTCAATTGGGCGGAGTTCTATCACGGTCTGAACGTGCAGCTTCCGGCGTACCTGCTGGCGGTCCTGAAGGCGAGCAATATCCAGGTCGATTCCGTCGCCGGAGCGTTCTGCCTGCCCATCCAGGTCCCGGCGCAGAGCACTGCGTTGCACGAACTCAGCGCGGAGAAAGGAACCAGGTCACGCAAGGCGGTCGGTCTCTTCGATGGCGCCTATGCCCAGGACGTCGATCCCGATACGACGTCGCGCTGGAGCCGATTCTACAATTTCGGCGTCACGAAAGCCGATGCTCAGTATGGCTACTACGCCTACAGCGGCGCGCTGCGTCCGGACGATTTCCAGCGGGTGCTGCAATTCACGCGCGACAGGATCGTCGCGCTGGCGGCCGGGATCGTCTCCGGCGCCGTAGAGGTGCATCCCTACCGGCTCGGCACGCAGGTCGCCTGCTCGACGTGCGATTACCGGAGCGTCTGTCGTTTCGATTGGCAGATCAACGACTACAGCTTCCTCGATGCGAAAGGCAAGCTGGACGTGATCGAGCAACTCAAGGGACACTGATGGCGGACAAGCAGATCAACTGGACCGAGCAGCAGCAGCGAGCCATCGCGGCGCGCGGGCGGAACGTTCTCGTTACCGCGTCGGCCGGCACGGGCAAGACCGCCGTGCTCTCGGGACGTGCGGTGGACATCGTTGCCGACGCTGTCCTGTGGGCCGATGTGCTGAGTATGCTCGTGCTGACGTTCACCGAAGCCGCCGCCGAGCAGATGCGCTCGCGCATCGCGCGCCAGCTTCGCGACGCCTACCAGCAGAGGCGCGACCCGCGCCTGGGCCGCCAGCTCATCCTGCTCCAGGGCGCCGACATCAGCACCATTCACTCGTTCTGCAAACGGCTCATCACCGAGAACTTTCACGCGCTGTCACTCGACCCGACGTTTCGCGTCATCGACGCCGATGAAGCCATGCTGTTGAAGGTCGAGGTCCTGGACGAGACGATCGAGTGGGCCTGGCAGCAGGAAGACACCGTGCCGCACCTGCAAAGCCTGCTGCGCCGCCGCGATCTGCGCGAGGACAGAGGATTTCTCGCCAACGTGATCCACCTGAGCAGCTTCCTCGACGGCGTCGTCTCTCCCCAGCGCTGGTACGAGCACGCGTTCGGTCTGAGCGAGACTGCCGATTCGATGTCGAGCGAACTGGGCCAGGCGCAGGAGCAGATCGTGCGCGAGCGGCTCGAAGCGATCCTGGCACAGTTGCGCTGCGCGTATCGTCTGCACGAGAGCGAAGCGCCTGGTGGCCGCTGGGGCGCGGAGCTGAGCGAGAAGATCGGCAAGCCAATAGCCGCGTGCCTGGAACGGCTCAAAGCGGATGACTGGGACGGCTGCATCGAAGCGATCCTCGCCTTCGAGAAGCCGCGCGCTCCGGCTCTGAAGGACTTTCCCGAGACAATCGGCAATCTGATCAAGGACCTGCGGACCACGGCGCTGGCAGACTTCGTGAGCCTGCGCGACCTGGCGGTCGTGAATCCCGCTTACCTCGACGCTGTGGGCCAATCGGCGAGCGTGCAGAGTCGCGTTCTCGTCGAGCTGACTGCCAAGTTCCGCCAGCTCTACGCCAAACGCAAGGCGGCGCTGAACGGTCTCGACTTTGCCGACCTGGAGCACTACGCGCTGAGACTGCTGACCGTCGAGGACGATTCGAACGGCGCACGCAGGCCCTCTGAAACCGCGCAGGCGCTGCGCGAGCGCTACCGCTACATCTTCGTCGACGAGTACCAGGACATCAACCCCGTCCAGCAGGCGATCCTCGACGCGCTGGGCTCGGGAGACAACGTCTTCGTCGTCGGTGACATCAAGCAGAGCATCTATGCCTGGCGCGGCGCCGAGCCGACGATCTTCCTCCAGCGTCTGCAAGCGGCCGCGGCGCAGGCGGAAGCGGCCGGCGGCTTGCGCGTCGATCTGAACACCAACTTCCGCTCGGCGCAAGGCATTCTCGATTTCGTCAACCAGATCTTCGGCAGGATCATGGTCGCGTCGGTCGCGAACATCGACTACGACGACGCGGCCCGCCTGCGCCCGGCGGCGCCGGAAGAGATCGCACCGAGTGTGACGCCCATCGTGGAAATGCACATCCTCGACGAAAAAGCGGACGGCTCCAGTGCGCCCGAGAGCGAGCAAGAGAACCCGCAGGCGGATAGCGCTATCGACGCGATCGACCCTCGACAGCGCCAGGCCGCGTTCATCGCCAGGCGGATCAGGGAGATCGTCGGCGCCGAGACCGGCAGAGCGGAGCTGCAAATCTACGACAAAGAGGCGAGCGCCGTGCGCGACGTGCAGTACAGTGACATCGTCGTGCTCATGCGCTCGCTGGCGAAGAAGGCCAACGACTACGTCGAGATTCTGCGCCTGGGCGGCATCCCGGTCAGTTGCGACGCGACCGCAGGCTATTTCGAAACGACGGAGATCACCGACGTGGTCTGCCTGCTGAAGGTTCTCGACAATCCCCAGCGTGACATTGAGTTCGCGGCGGTCCTGCGCAGTCCGTTCTTCCAGCTCAGCGAGACGGAGCTGGCGGAGATCCGGATCGCCGGGCCCGAGAAATCGGGACACGTCAACTTCTACGCGCGTGCGGCCGAGTACCGCGTCAATGGTCCCGACGCGCGTCTGAGAGACAAGCTGACCCGCGTCCTCGATACGCTCGACCAATGGCGCACGCTGGCCCGGCGGGGGTGGTTGGCGGACTTGCTCTGGCGCATCTACCGCGACACGCAGTACATCGCGTTCGTCTGCGCCTTGCCCAACGGTCAGGCTCGCAAAGCCAACCTGCTCAAGCTGCACGACCGCGCCGTTCAGTTCGAAGGTTTCGCCAGCAGTGCCGGTGTACCTTCGCTGACGCGGTTCGTCGAGTTCATCGAAAGGCTCCAGGAGGCCGGCCAGGACTGGACACCGGCCGAGCCGGCCGCCGCCGCGGGCAATGCCGTTCGTATCCTGAGCGTACACAAGAGCAAGGGGCTCGAATTCCCCGTGGTGTTTCTGGCGGAGCTCGACAGTGAGTTCAACCAGCGCGATATCCAGGCCGACGTCGTCACCGACGCCAAGCACACGCTGGGCCTCCAGGTCGTCGATCCGCGTTCCAACACGAAGCTGCGCTCGCTGGCCCACCAGGTCATCGGCGAGAAACGTCGTGCCGTCACGCTGGCCGAAGAGATGCGGATTCTCTACGTCGCGATGACACGAGCCAAGGACCACCTGATCCTGACGGCGTCGCAGAAACGCACCGATTGCGGCGCGGTCCTTGCCAAAGGGCTGCTGCTGAGCGACGGGACCGTGCCCGCTTGGCTGCTGCAAAGCTGCAAGAGCCCGCTGGAGTGGGTCCTGTATGGCCTGGCGGACCAGCGCGCCCTTCATCAGGCCTTCGTGACCGGCCTGGCGGAGAACGCACACGACGAAGGCCTGTTCAGCCTGGCCGTATACGGCGCCGACGCTTTGAGACAGCTTTCCCAAGAGGTCGTGACCCTGAGAGACGTCAAAGCCAGGCCGTCGGCGGCGATGCGCGGCGCGCCCGGCGACGGCCCCAGAGGCGCCCAACTGCTCGCGGAGGTCAGAGAACGCCTGGAGTGGAGCTACCCGTTCGCGGCGGCCGTGCACGCGCCGGCCAAGCAGTCGGTGACGGAGCTGACGCACCAGAGCGACGAGTTTACTCGGCTCGACTATTCGCGCGCGCTCGAACGCCGGCCGAAAGCGCTGGCCGCCGGCCTGGAGGCGATCGCGCCGCAGGACGCACGGCTGATCGGCACGGCGGTGCACCTGGTCTTTTCGAGCCTGGACCTGACGCAGCCCGTCACGCGCGACGCCGTGGAGAAGACGATCGAGACGCTGCTCAAGCAAGGGACGCTCACGGCTGCGCTGGCCGAGCGAATCGACGCGGGCGCCGTCACGGCTTTCTTCGAGGCGGAGCTCGGTTCGGTCGTTCTCGATAAGCGCCACACGGTCCGGCGCGAATGGCCTTTCACGTTCGGTCTGCCGACGTCGGAGGCGCCCGACGGGATCATCGTGGTCCAAGGGATCATCGACATGCTACTGCAGACGCCGGAGGGCCTGCTCGTGATCGACTTCAAGACCGACCGCGTCACAGGCGCCGACGTCGCCCGCCGGGCCGAAGCGTATCGCGGCCAGGTCGAGCTCTATGCCCGCGCGGCGAGTGACATCCTCAGTTTGCCGGTCGCGAGCAGGTGGCTTTACTTCGTCACTGCGCGCCAGGTCGTAGCGATATAGGTCCTATTGGTCGTATAAGACCTATTCGACCTATTGACACTGCGCTCTGCATGCCCACAATAGAAGCCCATGATGAACATCTCCAATTTCGGTCGTAAAATCGCCGTCCAGTCGGGGATCGGCCAGCTCATGGACGATCTCGGCGCCGCGCTGGCGCAGAAGGGTGACGTCCTCATGCTGGGCGGCGGCAATCCCGCACACGTTCCAGAAGTCGAGCGGTACTTCCGCCGGAGCATGGAAGCGATTCTCGCCGATAGCGACCGGTTCGAACGCACTGTCGGCGATTACGACCCGCCGGGCGGTAACGTGGAATTTCGACGGGTCTTGGCGCACCTGTTGCGCGAGCAGTTCGGCTGGGACATCAGCCTGGCCAACATCGCACTAACGAGCGGCAGTCAATCGGCCTTCTTCATCCTGTTCAATCTTTTCGGCGGTCGATACGAAGACGGAACGGTCAAGAAGATCCTCCTGCCATTGACGCCGGAGTACGTCGGCTACAGTGACGTAGGTCTGACGCCCGATCTGTTCACCGCGATCAGACCGAAGATCGAACATCTCGACCAGCACCTGTTCAAGTACCATATCGACTTCGACAATCTGCGCATCGGCGACGACATCGGCGCGATCTGCATCTCCCGTCCCACCAATCCGAGCGGCAACGTGCTGACCGACAGCGAGCTTGAAAGGCTCAGTGACATCACCCGCGCTCGCAACGTTCCGCTGATCGTCGACAATGCCTACGGCACTCCTTTCCCGCACATTATCTACACCGACGCCGATCCCATCTGGGACCAGAATACCATTGTGTGCATGAGCCTCTCGAAATTGGGCCTTCCCGCCACGCGGACGGGAATCGTCATCGCCCGTGAGGAGGTCGTGGAGATGGTCGCGCGTGTCAACGCGGTCTTGAGCCTGGCGCCGGTACGCATCGGCGCCGCGCTGGCGACCGATCTGGTGCGCTCCGGCGAGATCGTCCGACTCAGCCGCGACCTGATCGCGCCGTTCTACCACGCCAAGGCCCAGCACGCTCTGGAACTGGTCACCAAACACTTCGACGGCCTCGACTACCGCGTCCACCGGCCGGAAGGTGCTTTCTTCCTTTGGCTCTGGCTGCCAAACCTGCCGATCGCGAGCCTGGAGCTTTACGAGCGTCTCAAGGCCCGCCGCGTCATCGTTGTCTCCGGCCACTATTTCTTCCCCGGCCTGACCGACCCCTGGCCGCACAAGCACGAATGCCTGCGCCTCAGCTACGCCCAGAACGAAGCCACCGTCGCGGCCGGCATCCAAACCATCGCCGAAGAAGTCCGCCGAGCGCACGCGGCGCCCTCTTAGCAATTGGATTGATCGAGTGCCGCCTTTGAGATAGAATTGAGGCTGGATACGGTAGTTACAGCATTGATCGAGGTAATGAGGCAGGACCATGACGCCACGCGTTCGATTCGATGAGTTGCTGGAGGCTGTTGAGCGTCTGCCGGAAGAAGCACAGGCGGAGCTTGTGGACGTGATCCGTCGTCGGCTGGCCCAGCGCGGGCGAGAGCGCATCGAGAAGGAAGTGGCCCAAGGCCGAAAGGAGTTCGGGGAAGGCAGGTGTAGTGCAACCACGCCTGACGACGTGATGCACGAGATTGAATCGTGAGCCGCATTCTGATTCGCTCTCCTGCTTTTGTGCGCGCGGCCCGGCGCTTCGTTAGGAAGCACCCTCCCGCGGCCGTCGCCATCCGCGAGACTCTCACGCTCTTGGCCGAAGATGCTTTCCATCCGCGTCTGCGGACTCACAAGCTCAAAGGCAGCCTGGAAGGCTGCTGGGCGTCAAGTGCCGGATACGATTTGCGGATCGTCTTTGAGTTCGTGGAGCATGAGGGCCAGGAAGCGATCCTGCTCCTGTCCGTCGGAATGCACGATGAGGTCTGTTGAGTCGCCACAGCGCGCAACGACAGGCCAAGGCGTGGGGCAAGGGCGCACCCTGGACCGACTACGGCTGTGGCACGAGTTCTGACGGGCCTTCGATGGGGAGGTCGAGGATCTTCTTTTTGTCGGTGGTCCAGGCGGATTTGCTGTAGTCAAAAGGGACTGCGACGAGGCGATCGGAGGTGATTCGAAAGACGGTGAACTCGCTGGGCGAGGCGGGAGCGGGGGAGGGCAGTTGCACGAAGTTGATATCGCGATAGCGGCTGACGGCTGCCTTGTGGTAGTGGCCGCCGAGCACGGCAATAACGTTCGCGCCGGCGAGGACGTCGGCCAACTCGTTGCGGTTGGTGATCGCGTCGAAACACAGGTGCGTCGCGACGACCACCGGCCGGCCCGCCGGGACTTTGGCGAGCGCTCGGCGCAGGTACGTCAGCGCGCCCGGCGAGATGGGTTGGGCGGGGCTGTTGAGACTCTCGTCGTACGCGGAGAAGAGCGCGATGAAATGCACGCCGCCTTTCTCGAAGGTGTAGCTGAGCGACCCATGTCGAGCGACGAGCCAGTCGAGGACGGTCCGGCTGGGCGAGTTGCCTCCCATGTCGTGATTGCCTGCGACGTCGTAGCTGGGGTATTTCAGACGCTGCGTGATGAGCTTCTCGTAGGTGTCTTTGGCGGCGTGCGTGGGCCACTCGGTGATATCGCCCAGCCCGAACACAAACGCCGGCTTGGCGACAACCCCGCCGATGTCCTCTGGATAGGCCCGACCCGGCAGGGCGTTCATTGCGTCGATGGCCGGGACCAGATGGTCGCCGTTCCCGTCGGTTTGCACGTGCTGATCCGACCAGCCGAAAAACGTCAGCCCGACCTCCTCCGCTGACGCGGCCTCGGCGCCGCACGCAGGGCAGATCAGCCAGAAGGTCAGCAGTGAAATCAAGATGCGGAGTCTTGTGTGTCCGGCCATTTCCATTCCCCGAAAAGCAACGTGAGTTTTTCCTATTCATTCTACCAGCGTTCTGCGGGGTCGTCAGGTCCCTTCCGGGTGGCAAGGTGATTTGAAGGCAGTGGACGATTGCAGTTAGATTTCCAAAAGGACAGAGGCCGACAGCCGTGTCATTCCGACCAAGGCCGAAGGCCGCGCGGAGGAATCTGGTAGCGAATCGAGCTGTACCTCTCTCGAGGCCAGATTCCTCCACTGCGGACCGGCTTCGCCAGTCCTCCGGTCGGAATGACAAGCATGAGGACCCGCTCTACGAACGTGTTCCCAGACATCAATCGCATCCACTGGTCTGCAAGGGGCAACTCGGGCCCTGGGGGCTGACAGTCGGTTTGCTTTGTGGTATGCTGTCGGCGTGGTCTTCGGGTGGAAGGCCCAAGGGGGGTTCGCAGGACGATAGACAGTCGGAGAAGGATGGCCAGGAAATTCACGCTTCAATCCCGCACGGCGGCGGGTGATATCGACTTTTCCGCCGACCTGAACTCCGAGCAGTTGGCGGTCGCGACCGCACCCGGCGGGCCGATGCTGGTGGTCGCGGGCGCCGGCAGCGGCAAGACCCGCGCGCTGACCTACCGTCTGGCTTGGCTGGTCCACCACGGCGTCGAGCCCGGCCGGATCATGCTGGTGACCTTCACCAACCGAGCCGCACGCGAGATGCTCTGTCGCGTCGAGACGCTGGTCAAGCAGAAGACCCGCGAAATCTGGGGTGGCACCTTTCACCACATCGCCAATCGTATCCTGCGCACACATGGCATGCTGCTGGGCATCTCGTCCGACTTCACCATTCTCGACCGCGAAGACGCCCGCGATCTGCTGGCCGCCTGCGTGGACGAATCGGGTGTCGATACCAAGCAGCGGCGCTTTCCGCAGAAGTCGGTCCTGGCCGCGATCTCGTCCTTCCTCCAGAACACGCTCGAACCGCTCGATGCGGTCCTCTCGAAACGCTATCCCATGTTCGTCCAGGAGATCGACGGGGTCGAGAAGGTGCTCGTGCTCTACACGGAGAAGAAACGCGAGCGACAACTGCTGGACTTCGACGACCTGCTCAGCGCCTGGCTGCGATTGATGGCCGAGCATCCCGACGTGCGCGACAAGCTGGCGAGCCAATTCCAGCACGTCCTCGTCGACGAATACCAGGACACCAACAAGATCCAGGGCGCGATCGTCGATCTGCTGGCCTCCAGGCACCGCAACCTGACGGTGGTCGGCGACGATTCGCAGTCGATCTACAGCTTTCGCGGCGCCGACTTCGAGAACATCATCACGTTCAGGGAGCGCTATCCTGACACGCGCGAGTACAAGCTTGAAACCAACTACCGGTCGGTGCCCGAAATCCTCAAGCTCGCCAACGTCAGCATCACGCACAACGTCCGTCGGCTGCCCAAGAACCTCCAGGCGAGTCGCAGCTCGGGGCTCAAGCCCGCCATCGTGCCGTGCCAGGACCACTATGTGCAGTCGCGGTTCATC
Source organism: Sedimentisphaerales bacterium (assembly GCA_016927855.1). Classification (GTDB taxonomy): domain Bacteria; phylum Planctomycetota; class Phycisphaerae; order Sedimentisphaerales; family Anaerobacaceae; genus JAFGLV01. The sequence continues at coordinate 4,343 of JAFGLV010000062.1, read as the reverse complement.
GCGGAGTACGTGCTGCACCTGCTCGACGAGGGCCGCAACCTCGGTGACATCGCGGTGCTCTACCGCAGCCACTGGCACTCGCTCGAAATTCAACTCGAATTCCAACGCCGCAACATTCCCTTCCACATCCGCGGCGGTCTGCGCTTCTTCGAGCAGGCGCACATGAAGGACATCCTCTGCTACCTGCGGATCATGCAGAACCCGACCGACGAGCTGGCATGGCTCAGACTGCTCAAGATGCTCCCGCGCGTCGGCAGCGCCCTGTCGCGACGCGTCTGGCGGCACATCAGCGACAGCGCCGATCCGATGAAAGAGGTCTTCACCGTCGAGACCGCCAGCCTCCTGCCGACCAGCGCCCGACCGTTCTACGAGGAGTTCGCCGGGCTTATCAAGGAGGCACGCGAAATCGACTCGCCGGCCGAGGTGATCGACCTCGTGCTCAAACGCTCGTACGACGACTACCTCGTCTCGCACTACGACGGCGCGTCGCTGCGGCGCGAGGACATCAAGGCGCTGGCCAACTTCGCTTCGCAATACCAGAACGTGGAGGCGTTTCTGGCCGACGTCGCGCTGGCAGGGGAGTTCTCCGGCGAGAACGTCGTCTCCGGTCCCGAGGAGCAGGAGTTCGTGATTCTCAGCACGATCCACCAGGCCAAGGGACTCGAATGGCCGATCGTGTTCATCCCGTGGATGGCGGACGGGCGTTTCCCGAGTGACATGGCGATGAACCGCCAGGAGGAGCTGGAGGAGGAGCGGCGGGTCTTCCACGTCGCCGTCACGCGTGCCCGCGATGAACTATACCTGATTGTCCCGGAAGTCTACCGCAACCGCGGCGGCAACCTCATCATGATGAAACCCAGCCGCTTCCTCACCGAACTGACCGGCGAATTGACCGAACGCCTGGAGCTGGAAGAAGGCCTACCCCACCTCATCGGCGGCGCCGAGCCGAATCTACTACCGCCTGCTGCCCAATGAACATGGGGTGTGGCGTAGGCTGATCGCCCCCCCCTCATGTCATCACTTTTGCGTTGCCTTCTTCGGACGAGTTGGCCATAGTAGCTGAATTGCTGTGTTGAATAGAATTCCGGAGACTAGGACGCCAGTCGAGCCCTCCATAACAAGGAGAGCACAAGGCTGATTCGGAGGTATCAGATGACGGACTACAAGTGGAAGCCCATTGAGCCACTTTCGGACGAAGAGAGGGGAATCGATGTAGCAGAGATGAGTCCACTCTATGATACCTGGAGAGCAGCGAAGAAGAGACTCCAGGCGTCCAGCGAGCAAAATCTCAATCGCTTTACGGAGCGCTTGGTTCGTCGGCTCAGTGTTGAAACTGGCATCCTCGAACGCTTATATGACTTGGATCGAGGAACGACGGAGGTCCTTGTCACGCAAGGTTTTGCAGAGGAGCTTGTCTCTCGTTCAAGTACAAACATCGAACCATCGCGCCTGATTGATTTGCTGCGAGATCAGGAGGCAGCAATCCGGCTTGTGATGGATTGTGTCGCTGGCAGCCGAGACCTGAGCAAAGGCGTCATTCACGAACTCCATCGGACGTTGACGCTGCATCAAGACACAACGGTGGCCATTGACCAGTTTGGGAATCGAATGGAGATTTCGTTGCTCAAAGGTGTTTTCAAGAGACAGCCGAACAATCCCAGGCGGCCCGATGGCTCCGTCCACGAGTATTGCCCTCCGATCCATGTAGAGTCAGAGATGGAGAACCTTCTCAGATGGCTTTCCGACTATTGGGAGGCAGACGATCCTATTGTCGTAGCGTCATGGTTCCATCACCGGTTTACGCAGATTCACCCCTACCAGGACGGTAACGGTCGCGTCGGGCGAGCACTTCTCATGCTTGTCCTTCTACGCAAAGACCTACTTCCAGTGGTCATAGACCGGGACCGTCGAGCCGACTACATCAGTTCGCTGGAGGCCGCCGATGGAGCAAGCCTTGCACCCCTTGTATCGCTCCTGGCTAGGCTTGAAAAGGCAGAGATTCTGCAGGCATTAAGCATCGAGGCGGATACAGCCGCAACGCAGGAACGCCGATTGACAGAGGCAGTGATCGAGAACCTCGGCAAGAGGTTGGAGAAGCGGAAGCAAGCAAAGGAGGCTGAGCTTCGCGGGGCAAACACTATTGCCGAAGTGCTGCGCGGGCGGGCGCACGAGTTGCTGGATCGCGCGTTCGGCAAATTGACCAAGTTGGTTCCACAACTAGCGACGCCGGACATCTACGTGAGTGAAGGGGGGCCGGACAAGAACAACGCGCACTACTACAGGTATGAGGTCGTGCAGTCCGCCAAAGAAGCGGGGAAATTCGCCAACCTTGAGGAGGCTCATTTCTTCGTGAAGGCGTCAGTGCGTATAGAGAGGGAACGTCTTGTATTCGTCGTGTCTTTCCACCATGTGGGCCGGGAACTATCCGGTATCATGGAAGCAACCGCCTTCGCACAACTGCAGTCGTTTGACAATTCGGAGGATAATGAGCGCGCGTCGCAAACCTATTCTCCGTGTTCCTCGGACCCGTTTGTCTTCACGTATCGGACCAACGTGGATGACATCAAGTCCTCGTTTGACGAATGGCTCGACGCGGCGGCGGCCTTGGCACTGGCAGAGTACGCGGACCGGCTGTAGCCGCTGCTTAGCGTCACGGCTCTTGAGTCCATTGGCATCATGGTCGGTCGCGCAAGCAGGACCCTGAGACACCTCCCGGCTATCCCTGTGGAATAAGCCTTCGTCGGCCCTCTCCAGGACGAATTCGCGAGCAGGTCTGAACACACGTGCGAGATAATCCGGCCCGCAGACTATCTTTGAGGCTGGAGGAACGATGGGATGGGTTCCTCCATCGGGGCGTCAGGAGGCGTCGGATCATCCTCTGAGGCGTTCCAGACGCGTAGTTCGGTGATCTCGATCTCGGGTTTGACTGTGTCGAGAGGACCGACGTGGTACGGATAGCCGCTGTGGCAAACGAAGCGGCGCTTGGAGCCGGGCATCAGCGGGCCGCGCCAGTCGTCCTCCAACGCCACGGGGGTGGCCGCCCATTCCTGGAACTCGCTGACCAGCTCCCCGTCCTCATCCAGCAGAACGACGCGGAGCGACAGGAGCGAGACGACCTCGGAGCCGTTGTTGACGATCTCAATGGTCGTGCGGGTCCGGCCGCGGGAGTCGGGCTGGGTGGTGACCTTGGCGGTGATGGCCAACTGGCCGGCATAACCGGGCTGGCGGCGGTCGTCCAGCATGTCGGCCACTGCCGGTGGTAGCGACCGCTGGAACTCCGGCAGGCCGCGAACGGCACTCTGGGCCAGGGTGATGATCTGTTCGGACTTGTCGCTGGCCAGATGGACGGTGTACAGCAAGGCCACCGTGCCGCACACGATGATCGTGACGATAACCCCGGCCAGCCCGGAGGCCACGCTCGACAGAAACGTGTGCCTCTGTATCACAGCTGGTGAGTGACCGTTCATGTGCGCATGCCCCTAAACCCGGTTTCCGACTTTGCTTTCTGAATGATCAGACGCGTGCCGGCATCGGACATTTCAGCAGCCCAGGTGGTTTTCCTCGTCCTGAGGGAGGGCACAGGCCGGATCGGCTGACGCCCATCCTGCCTGGCGCATGCCGAACGCGGCCGAGCCATGCCGCCCTTGAACGGCTAGCTCTTATGGGGAAAGGACTTAGGGAAATGCGCCTGAAGGGACTCGAACCCCTAACCTTTGGTTCCGTAGACCGACGCTCTATCCAATTGAGCTACAGGCGCGACTGGAACCCAGACTCTACCGCCGGGCCGCGACTCTGTCAACTCTCAAGAGATTCCCGCCGCGAGAAAACCGAGCGGAATTCGTGCCGGCGCATGGCCGTGAAGTGAAGAACGTTCAGATCTCACTCGTTACGTAAGTCTTTTCGCGACAGGGCTTTTGGTGGACGTCCGAAAAAAAGTTGCCTCAATTGCGGAAACGGCGTTACACGTGCGAGCCGAACGGGCACTTATAGGCGAACACACGGAAGACACAAGGCTGTTTGAAAAACGAGGAGACAACGGAAATGATGCTCGGCAGCTTACATGCAACTGGTTCTTTGACAATCGATTCGATTGCTCGTAGGGCCGCCGATGCAGGTCGGGATCGGCGCCCCTGTGTCGTAGGGGGGCCAGGGGCATCCGGTCTCCGCCTCGTGGTCTTCATCAACCCGGAACCCAACCAGGCTCCCCGAGCCTCTAACTTAACCCAAGCAGTACCCAATAGTCCTGAGTCGCAACGCACACCAGGTCAGCTATCGCTTCTCTCACGATAGCAGCTCTCTATCACCTGCCTCCACCAGTCAGGCCCCGCCTCGCCCGAGGCGGG
>JAFGLV010000001.1 GCA_016927855.1 Sedimentisphaerales bacterium | reverse complement strand
TCGACGGACTGCCGGCCGCGATCGAGCACATCAATCGCCACGGCTCCAGCCACACCGACACCATCGTCACCAACAACAAGGACAAGGCCGAGCAGTTCATGAACCTCGTCGATTCCGCCAACGTCTTCTGGAATTGCTCGACGCGTTTCAGCGACGGCTACCGTTACGGCCTCGGCGCCGAGGTCGGCATCAGCACCAACAAGATCCACGCACGCGGTCCCGTCGGACTCGACGGCCTGGTGATCTACAAGTGGAAACTCTACGGCAAAGGCCAAATCGCCGCCGACTACACCGGCGAAACCCCCCGCAAATTCACCCACAAGAAACTACGCTAGCCGCTTGGGCGGACAGTCAGGAGGCGGCACCGTAGCCGTCGAATAGACCATCGTAATCCTCGTGAGCCCGATTGCCCGGGCGGGCCTGCGGCGATATGGTCCGAATGTACCGCCGTGCCTGCTCGCCTGCGAATTGGCGCTCGTATGCCTGCGTTGTCGCCCTGTCGCTTTCGGCCTGCGCACATCCTCCACGCTCCCCACCGAGTTCACGTGTAAGAGGTCAGTCTCACCTGCCCAATGTGGATGGGAAGATCGCGTGCTGACCATACATCATTGACGATCGATGGCTGAATGCGTCGCCGCGCAGGACACGGAACGGGACTAGCATCGGCACTCAAGAGCATTTGCAGTGCATGGCTTCGGCGTCCTACGCGGATGAGAAACAGCTACCGCTCTGCGTTCTGGAGGAACTTCACGATGTTATCGCTGTCGGCGGAGGCGTTGACGTTCGTGTCCTTGTGGACCACCTTGCCGGCTTTGTCGATGACGAAGGTCCAGCGGGCGAGGGTGTAAGGGCGCTTGAGCGCGACTTCTTTGCCATCCACGGTTGTCTTGAAGGTGCCGCCATCGCGGATGGGGACACCGAAATGACGAGCGATGGTGGCGTTGACGTCGGACAGGAGCGTGAAGTTGAGATGGTGGACCCGCTTGAAGAGCTTGAGGCTGTTCACCGGGTCGGCACTGATGCCAATCACCTCGGCGTCGAGCGCCGCTATCTCGGCGCTCTGGTCGCGATAGCTGCACGCCTGCTGGGTGCAGCCGCCGGTCATCGCGGCGGGGTAAAAGTAGACGACCAGGCACTTACCCTTGCCGACGTGGTCGGCGGTCTGCCAGAGGTCTCCGGTGTCGGTGTTGGCGTTAAACGCCGGAGCGACGTCGCCGACGGCCGGCAGCACAAGCGCGACCAGGCTCTCGGCGGCGAACGCGATGCCGGCAAAGACAAGTGTCAGACAGCACAGATATACGACCGAGCCGAATGTCAGGCGGTGCATAGGGCAAACCTCCCAAATCGAACGAAGGCTTCGACCGTCACGCGGGCGGTCCATTCGCTGGAGTGTACGCACCGACCGGACGGCGGTTCGCTGGCGAGACCGAGGCGGGTTGAACGCACGTCCAATCGTTTCAGGCCGGGCGCCACGTGGCGTACAGAAGCAGGATGGCCTGGTAGGCGAAGTGGATGCCGAATACGATCACCGCGGCGCTACAGACATGCAGAACGACCTTCTGGACACGAGGACCGAAGACATTCGTTCCGTGGAAGGCAGCGAAGGACAGGACCGTCAACCACACCAGGTCGCAAAGCCAATGAACCAAGGCGAAGAGAAGAAACGCGATCCAGCCCAGGCTGCGAGCTTCTATGGTGAGATTCAGCCCGACGGTGGCCCACCATACCAGGAACAAGGGATTGCCAATCGACAGGACCACGCCGGTCATCAGGGGGCCGCCGGCGACCTCCTTGCTCGGCGAGGCTTCAGCCTTGCCTGCCTCGCGCCACATGCCGACCCCCATCCAGATAAGAAAGGCCCCGCCCAGGCATCCGACGGCGATCTTGAACCAGGTCATCTGGAACAGGACGCCTAAGCCCAGCATGATGAGGAAGATCAGCGGGATCTCGACGATGCCGTGCCCGAGAGCCATCAGTGGTCCCGCCCAGCGATTCCGGGCGCCCCGAGCGATCGCGGCCGCGGTCACCGCTCCCGGTGACATGACGCCGGACAGAGAGATGACGACTGCTTTGACGAGAAAGAGCATTAGCGCCACAGGGTCACCGTCCTTCTACTCGCCGATGATCTTCACCAGGACGCGCTTGCGGCGCTTACCGTCGAACTCGCCATAGAAAATCTGCTCCCAGGGGCCGAAGTCCAGCTTGCCCTCGCTGACGGCCACCACAACCTCGCGGCCCATGACGCTGCGCTTGAGGTGTGCGTCGGCGTTGTCCTCGTAGCCGTTGTGTTGGTACTGCGAGTAGGGTTTCTCCGGCGCGAGCTTCTCCAACCAGACCTCGAAATCGTGGTGCAGGCCGGACTCGTCGTCGTTGATGAAGACGCTGGCGGTGATGTGCATCGCGTTGCACAGCAGCATCCCCTCGCGGATGCCACTTTCGACCAGGCATTGCTCGACCTGAGGCGTGATGTTGATGTACTCGCGTCGGCGGGAGGTATTGAACCACAGTTCCTTGCGATAGCTCTTCATGTAGGGCCTTTCCTGCTCGAAGACCACTCCATATGCTGGTATCGGTGTCGGGCATTTGCCGGTAGCGGCACGATTGTACCATCCGGCGATCGAGAGCGAAACCATCAAACTCTTCCGCCTTGTCAGCGTAGTCCCTAGGGATTGAGACGATTGACAACGGCAACATGGATACCTTCCCAGGCAAGGGTACCTTATGGCAAGGAAGACACTATTTTGGGATGTCGACACGCAGTACGATTTCATGATGTCCGATGGTAAGCTCTACGTTAAGGGCGCCGAGCGGATCATCCCGGTCATCAACCGGCTCCGCGCGACGGCGCTGGACAACGGCTGCTCGATCGTCGCGTCGATGGACTGGCATAGCGCGGACAACCCCGAGATCTCGGACGAGCCCGATTTTCAGACGACCTTTCCGCCGCACTGTATGGCGGGTTCGCCGGGCGCGCGCCGGATCGGCTTTCTGGGCAAGCTGCCCATCCACGAAATCGATCCGGAGCCGCGCGACCCGGACGAACTGGCCGACCTGGTCCGGCACGGACAGTTTCACATCGCGCTCCATAAAGGATCGCTCGACGTGTTCTCGAATCCGAATACGGTGCGCCTGATCGAGTCGATGCCGTCGCGGCCCGAGCGGATTGTCCTTTTCGGCGTCGCGCTCGACTTCTGCGTCAAGCTGACGCTCGAACGATTGGCTCGATTCACAGGAACCGAACTCGTCGTCGTGCGCGACGGTACGTGCGCGATCGATTCCGAGGGCGCCGGCCAGGTGCTGACCGACCTGGAGCGACAAGGCGTTCAAATGACCGAGTCTGGACATCTGCAGGAGATGGTCCCGTGTGGATGATGCGCGCGACACCGACCCTGCTCGTCGATCTGTACGAGCTGACGATGGCGCAGGCGTACTTCCGGACCGGGATGACCGAGCGCGGGTACTTCGAGGTCTTCATCCGGCACTTGCCGGAGCAGTGGGGGTTCTTCGTCATGGCCGGATTGGCCGAGGTGGAGGACTATCTGCGTGCCTTTCGCTTCGCGCCGGAGGACGTCGAATACCTGCGTTCGACCGGTCTGTTCGCGGACGACTTCCTCAGGTATCTCGCGGTCCTTGAATTGGATGTAGAGGTTCGATGTCTGCCGGAAGGCACGATCTTCTTCCCCAACGAACCGGTGATGGAGGTTAGCGGGCCAATCGCGCACGCCCAGTTGCTGGAGACGTACATCCTCAACATTCTCGGCTTCTCGATCGTCACCGCGACGCTGGCGACGCGCATGACGCTGGCGGCCGGCGGCATACCGATTGTGGACTTCGGCATGAGACGCGCCCAGGGGCCGGTCTCCGCGCTCCGCGCCGCGCGCGGGGCGCAGCTAGCCGGCTGGAAAGCCACGAGCAACGTCTTTGCCGCGCGACTGCTGAACATGCCGCCTTCGGGGACCATGGCCCACTCCTTCGTCGAAGCCCATGAGTCGGAAGAAGAAGCGTTCCGCGCGTTTGCCGAGCTCTATGGTGAGAAGACCATTCTGCTGGTAGATACGTATGACACGACCGAAGGCACGAAGATCGCGGCGCGCGTTGCGAGGGACTTTCTCCAACGTGGAGTCAAGCTGCGCGGCATTCGCCTCGACAGCGGCGACATCGTCGCGCAGAGCAAGTTCGCCCGCCGCTATTTCAAGGAACAAGGACTCGAGTTTCTCCAAATCTTCGTCAGCGGCAATCTCGACGAGTATAAGGTCAGTGACATGCTGGCCGCCGGCGGCCAGTTCGACGGTTTCGGCGTCGGCACGCACTTCACCGTCTCCAGGCAGGCGCCGTCCGTCGGCATCGTCTACAAGCTTGCGCAATACGGCGACCGCCCGCTGCACAAGACATCCGCCGACAAGGCCACCTTGCCCGGCCGCAAGAGCGTCATCCGCCTTGGCGGACAGCGGTTCGAGAAAGACATCGTCAAGCCTCTCGACCCCACCGCGAACGACCTCCTGCGCCCCTTCACCTCCGCCGAACCCATAACCACGATCCAGGAGCGCCTGCAACACCAACTCGCCGCCCTGCCGGAACCGACCGAAGTCACCCGTAATCCGGCGTCGTACCCGGTTGATTTCGTCGGGTTCGCCGAACAGGTCTTGTAGGTTCCCAAGAACCCATTGGATTTATCGCCGTCTTGCGGCAGGGTCGCGCAAGCGTGTGTGTGAAAGTATCCTGGCAGTTGCGGATTCCGGCCTGAGACGCCAGCTCTGTCACTCCTGCGAAGGCAGGAGTCCAGGAACCTATCGAAGCATCCTGGATTCCCGCCTGCGCGGGAATGACAACGGAGCTTATCCTCCAACGCCGCATATGAAGCAGGATTCGGCGGCCCGGAAATCTGCACAGACACGCGCAAGCCGCCGTGAACTGCCGGTTTGACTAGTCACCATTGGTGATGTACTTTCAATCTTTTTGCACACAACGGTGATGAACGGGCGTCTAAGGGCATGGGGAGCCGTGCCTTCAAGGCTTCTGCTGTGTGCGGGTGTTTGCAGACAACCAAGTGCATTGGGAGAAACTGACATGAGAAGATTCACGGCTTTGTGCTTCGCGGCGTTGATGGTGGGACAGAATATCACATCAGCGATCTTCGTGGCCCCCTCTGACGCGCCTGTCGACCGCCTCATCACCAATGCGGCAGCCTATATCCAAGAGAACCCTCAAGACCCGCAAGGCTATTACACGCTCGCTCGCATCCACTACCTGGCCTTCGCCAATATGAGTTCCCAGGTCCCCGTCTTTGACAGCCGCAATGGGCGGTTCCCGGAGGTTGCGCCTGATTGGCTGTTGCGCTACCTGACGGACCAACGACGCCGCCTGCAGGCAACGAGACACGTGCTCAAAGAACTTGGCTACGCCTCCCAAGCTGAAGTGCCAAGCGACGAACGACAGGAAATGCGGGACAAGATCGCAGAGAAGGTCCAGGAGTTGGAGGGCCAAGGATCGAGATCCCCGGGCCCATCAGGTCAGGAGTTGAACCAGCACGCCGCCTCAGCATCGGAGAACTTCGAGAGGGCCATCGAGCTTGATCCCAACAACGCTCTCTATTATCTGGGGCTGGCCAGCTTGCTCGAGCAGTATACTGGCTTCGTCAAAGCCATATATGGCATCCCGGAGGCATTCAGTGGCATCCTTCTCGAAAAAGCCAAAGAGACCTACTACAAGGCCTACACACTCTCGATCGAGGCGGATATCCAACTCGAAAGCCTCCCCGCGGCCGGACTGCACAGCCTCGTCTCACATGAAGCCGGCCAAGCGTATTTGCGTCTCAGTGACCCGGAATCGGCTATGTCGCCCGACGAGAAGACGCGGGTGGAGGCTGTCCAGAGCAACCTCGGCAGACTCGGTTCACTCAGGCGAGGGATGATTACCCCCATCGTCTTCTCCCTTTCCCGGCATACAGCGCTGCCCGACCTTCTCGCCCCCGAGATTCGAGCGAGATTCGACCTCGATGGCGATGGCTTGATCGAGACCTGGACGTGGGTCCGGCCGGAGACCGGGATCCTCGTCTGGGACCCTGAGCAAGCGGGACGCATCACATCAGGCCGACAGTTCTTCGGCTCGGTCACGTGGTGGCTTTTCTTCGCCAACGGCTACCGTGCCCTGGACAGTCTCGACGACAACCGCGACGGCCTGCTGGCCGGCGAGGAACTGGCCGGCATTTCCGTATGGTTCGACCGCAATTCGAACGCCCAGGCCGATGAAGGAGAGGTCATCCCGGTCGAGGAGCTCGGAGTGGTCTCTCTTGCGGCCAGAAGCGCCGGCTTCGACGGAGACTCGCCAATGAACGCCACAGGCCTCGAATTGCGGGATGGTCGCGTCGTCCCAACCTACGACTGGATCGCCTCACCTATCCCAGCCAACGGTCAATCCCTTGGGACACAATAGGTCATACGGGATCTATTATCGCGTCGCGGCAGACTCGGCCAGAAGCTCTCGGTAGACCTCTTCAATCGTGTCGACCATCGTTTCGGGGGCGAATTTCTTCACGACGGAGTCGCGGCCGGTGCGGCCAAGTTGTTCGCGGAGGGGTTTGTCGGCGATCAGCTCGGCGCAGGCTTCGATCAATTGCGGGACGTTCTTGGGCTCAATCAGTCGGCCCGTGCCGTCGTTGACCACCTCGCAGGCGCCGTCCACGTCGAAGCTGATGGCGGGCCGGGCGCAGAGCATCGCCTGAGGCAGCGTGCGCGCCAGGCCTTCGCGCAAAGAGCAGTGGACGAGGATGTCGGAGGCTTGAATCGCCAGCGGAATCTCCGTCGGCGGCATCAGGCCGGTGAAACGGAAGCGATCGGCCAGGCCCAGGTCGGCGACTTGCTGTTTGTAGTGGTCGGACAAATTGCCGTCGCCGACGAAGAGCCAGATGACGTTGTCGAACCGCTTGGCGAGTTCCCTGGCCGATTCGATGATGAAGTCATGACCCTTGAGCATGAACAGTCTTGCGATAGTGACGAGCACGATCGCATCGGCCGGGATGTCGTGTTGCCGGCGAAACGCGCCTATCCGCTCCGGCGGGATCGGTTCGAGGAACTGCTCCTCGTCGATAGCGGAATACGCAGTGACGTAGGGTTTGTCCACAACGATGCCGGCCGCCTTGTTCTGTTCGGTCATCGCGTCGGCGACGCTGATGAAGTAGTCGGTACGTTTGCCGGCGGCCTTCTCCATGGCGATGTACGCGAGGTTGAGCCAGGCGCTCTGGTAAGGATGAAACGACAGGCCGTGGATGCCGTGCACGACGCCGGGACGGTTCGGCGCCCAACGACCCTTCAATGCCCAACCGGCGTAGCGACCCAAGATGCCCGCCTTGGCGGAGTGCGTGTGGACGATGTCGGGCTGGAGCCCGACGAGCAGACGTTTGAGTTTGCGATAGGCGATGAAGTCCTTGACCGGCTTGATGGCGCGCCGCATCTCGTCGATGATGACGGTCTCGTACTTCTGGCCTTTGGTCTGGTTGAACAGCTCGCCTTCAGGCCCCAGGGCCGGGCCGGTAATCAGCGTGACATCGTGACCGCGCTCGGCCAGGAGCTTGCAGGTGATGAGCGTATTCTCCTGCGCCCCACCGAGAATCAGACGCGTTATAACCTGGACGATCTTCAAGATTCAGCCTCCGGTGGTAATAGGTCTTATAGGTCCTATAGGACCAATATGGCCTATTGTGTCAGGCGCCGGGTACATAGTCAATGCCCCAGGGGACAAGCACCTGGCGTAGTGCCTCGGGGCCCTGGATGTGCGCGAGGAAGATGCCGTAGTTGGTGTACGGGATGCCGATCGCGTCCAGGTCGCGGATGCGGGCCAGGAGCTGCTGGGCGGAGATCATGCAACCGCCGCAGTGGATGACCAGCTTGTAGGACAGGAGCTGCTCGTTGTCCTGGAACTCGCGGCCGAAGTTGTGCTCGACGACCACACCGGGCCAGCGACGCCGAATGAACTGTGGGATCTGCACCGTCCCGATGTCCTCGGCGATCCGCGAGTGGTTGCAGGCCTCTGCGATCAGAACCTTGTCGCCGGACGTTAATGTCTCCAGCGTCTCGATGCCTTCGACGAAGCGGCCCAGTCGGCCTCGGCTGACGTAGTTGATCATCATGATCGAGAACGTCGTCAGCATGACGTCGGACGGCGTCCACGAATGCATCAGGTCCATCGCCTGCGAGTCGGTGACGATCGCTTGGGGACGTCTGCCGAAGCTTGCCAGGAACTCGTCGAAACGCTTGCGCTCGCTGGCGTCGCCGGCTCGGGCCTTGCCCAGGTCCATGCGGTACGAGACGGGATAGGCCCAGTGCCGCGTGATGTATTCTTCCGCCATCGCCTGGGGTCGCAGGTATCGTCCCGGCGGCGTCTCGGCGTCCATCGGGATGTTCAGCACGTAGAACTTGTCGGGCTCGACGAAAGGCAACAGTCTCATCTTGACGTTCTTCGAGACGAAGTTCGCCAGGATGAATTCCAGCAAGGCAGGCCGACAGCTCTTATCGATCGCAACGAGGCTGATTTTCCGGTGGAACTTCAGCAGCGGAATCTCCGCCTCGACCGCCTCGATGCGCGCAGCGCCGCTGGGATCGAACAAGTTGTAGATCACCAGGATTTGCTTGTCGAGCTCGCGTGCCTTTTCCAGCACCTCGTTCTCGGTGACGAAGCTGGGGGTATCGGGATCGATCACCAGCAGGACCAGGTCGCACTCCTTCAGATCGGCGAAGACCTTGGCCCGCTTCTTTTCGCCCAGCAGGCTCGACTCATCGAGCCCGGCGGTATCGAACAGCTTGACGGGTCCCATCCCGTGAATTTCCTGCAGCGCGATCTTCGTATCAGCGGTCGTCCCGGGCGTGGCATCCACGATGGACGTTTCCTGCTGGGTGAGCAGGTTCATGACGCTGCTCTTGCCCGAGTTCATCTTGCCGAAAATGCCGATATGATCTCGCTCTACGAGCATCAGTACCTTATCCACATCAGGCACAAGCCGTTGGGCGGTGCGATTGGACCGGCCGCGCGGCGGTCCTGAGCGGCCAGCGCCTCACCGATTCGATCAGGCGTCCAGCGTCCCAGACCCACCTCGACCAACGATCCCACGATGTTGCGCACCATGTTGTAGAGGAATCCGTCACTTTCGACCTCGATGTAAACCCACTGGTTTTCGCCTTCGATCTTCTCGGTGACGTCGCAGCGGAAGATCGTGCGCACCGAGTCGTCGCGGCTGTCGGCGGCGGAGGCGAACGACTTGAAATCCTTCTTGCCGACCAGCAGCTTGGCCGCGGCGTCCATCGGCGTCGCATCCAGCTTCAACGTCAGGTGCCAGCAATACCGCAGGCGCAGGACCGGCCGCACCGCGCCGCAGTGAATCGTATAGCGATAAAGCTTGTTCGTGACCTCGCCAATCACGTCGAAGCCGGTCCGAACCTGCTCCGCATCGGTGATGACGATATCGTCGGGCAGCCGGTCGGAGATCGCGCGGACGAGGTTCTCCGTAGGGATCGGCGAGTCGATCTGGATCAGCCCGACCTGGCCTAAAGCATGCACGCCCGCGTCGGTTCGGCTGGCGCCGCAGATGCGCGCGTTCGGTCCGAACAGCGTGCGCAGCGCGTCGGTGAGCACCCCCTGGACGGTCGTGAAGCCGGGCTGGATCTGCCAGCCATGATAGTCCGTGCCGTCGTAGGCAATGGTCAGCTTGACGCAGCGAACCGGCATCTCAAAGACCGGAATAATGGAAGAATGGAATGGTGGAATACTGGAAGGATGGAATGTTGGTGGTCTTCTCTACCCATTATTCCAACATTCCACCATTCCAACGCGGAAGCGTCGTCCTTACATTTCCAGCAGCTTCTCGGCGATCTGGATTGCGTTCAGCGCGGCGCCCTTGCGCAACTGGTCGCCGGCGACCCAGATATTGACGCCGCGACCGTCCGGCAGCGACTCGTCCTGACGAATCCGGCCGACGTAAACGTCGTCGTTACCCGACGCGTCGATCGGCATCGGGAAGCGATTGTGCTCGCGATCATCCATCACGGTCACGCCCGGAGCGTCAGCGAGCAGCTCTCGCACGCGCTGCAGCGTCATCGGCTCGGTGAACTCGAGGTTGATGCTCTCGCAGTGCGCTCGCATCACCGGGATGCGGATGCAGGTGGCCGTGATCTTGATGTCGGGACACGAGAAGATCTTGCGGGTCTCTTTGACCAGCTTCATCTCTTCCTCGTTGTACCCGTTCGGGCCCAGCGCCGAGTTGTGGTTGAAGCAGTTGAACGCGATCTGATAGGGCAGGACCTCCATCTTGGGCTGTTTGCCGTCGAGAATATCGCGGCTCTGGGTCTCGAGCTCGCGCATCGCGGCGGCGCCCGCGCCACTGGCGGCCTGGTAGGTACTGACGACCATCCTCTTGACCGGATTGGCCTGATGCAGCGGCCAGACCGGCACGATCCCGACAATGGTCGAGCAGTTCGGATTGGCGATGATGCCCTTGTGCTGCTTGATGGCCTCGGGATTGATCTCCGGGACCACCAAAGGCACCTCCGGGTCCATGCGGAAGGCGGACGAATTGTCCACCACCACGGCGCCGGCTTTGACCGCGGCGGGAGCGAACTCCTTGCTGCGCGAGCCGCCGGCACTGAACAATGCGATATCGACGCCCTCGAAGCTGTCCGTCGTCAGTTCCTCAACCGTGTATTCCTTGCCCTTGAACGTTATCGTCTTACCCTTGGAGCGGCTGCTGGCAAGCACCTTGAGCGTGTCGAACGGGAAGTTACGCTCTTCGAGGATGCTCAGGAACTCCTGACCGACGGCGCCGGTCACTCCCGCGATTGCCAGATGACAAGCCATTTTCTACTGCTCCTTACCCAATCAAATACACCCATGTTGAAGGGCAGCCAACGCTTGACTGCCCATAGAGATTCACCGCAAGAACGTAGAACCATTTATTATACCCGTTCTGTCGGCAAAATGCAACACCCGTTTCCAAATATCCGCGATTTCGCCCGCCTTTTCTGCCGGGCCCCCTTCCCCGGAGGACCGGGCCCGCTCAGGCCGCCCGCCCTGAAACGCCCCGGCCCACGGCGAGGGAGTGAATGGAATATGAAAACGGCGAGGATCGGCGGCGAACGCGGGCCTGCCCTTTCGGACTCCCCTAGTCTGATGGGCGACGAATGAGCGAGGGGCAGTCGGCGGCGGCCGCGACGCTCGTTTCCGCTGAGTCCGGCACACCGCGGTGGCGCTCGATACAGCGAGCCCCACAACCTCATCCGTCGGATGCCTACGCCTCCCGCCCACCAGGCCAGAGGTGTCGGCACATTAGCGGCGCGTGCAATGCTGTGCGCCGAAGGGAGTCACTGCCCTACCCCCATACATATTACGTTTCGATCTTTTTCTTGAGCAGGGTGACGGCGGCGGTGTAACGGAGCGTACTCTGCGCCGACCTATAGGGTGACGCCAGGATGTTCTCAGCGTATGCGTCTCGGACAGGCGCGGGCGGGTAGTGTCCTCTGCGAGGCAAGGCGTCCCGGAGCCGCTGCACCTGTCACGCGTTCGGACGGGCGCAGGAAAGGAGAGCCGTTATGCGAGTTCTTCTAATCAATCCGCCTCATCCGGCCATCGGCAGCCGGATTCCGCACGAGCATCTGCCTCCCCTGGGTCTGCTGTTGATCGGCGGGCCACTGATCGACGCGGGACACGAAGTGCGACTCATCGACGCGGAATTCGGACCCATGTCCGCACAGCAGATCGCGAACGAGGCCGTGACATTCGCGCCCCAGGCGGTCCTGCTGGGCCATTCGGGCTCGACGTCCGGCCATCCCAGCGCTATGCATGTCGCGCGAGCGATTCACGAGGCGCTGCCGACTGCGTGGATCGTCTATGGCGGCGTCTTCCCGACCTTCCACTGGCGGGAGATTCTCGCGGAAGAGCCGCAGATCGACATCATCGTGCGCGGCGAAGGCGAGGAAACGACCGTGCACGTCATTGAGGCGCTGGAAGCCGGCGGCCTGCTCGAAGACGTCCCGGGCATCGCGTTCAACGACCTCGGCCTGCCCCGCGCCACGGCGCCGGCGCGAATCCTCGACAATCTCGATGACTTTCGCGTGGGCTGGGAACTTATCGATTTGAGCCGGTATAGTTACTGGGGAGACCGCCGGGCGGTGGTGGTGCAGTTCTCGCGTGGTTGCCCACACCAGTGCACCTATTGCGGCCAGCATCCCTTCTGGCGACGCTGGCGGCATCGCGATCCGCAGACGTTCGCGGCCGAGCTTGCCTGGCTCTACCGAGTCCACGGGGTGGAAGTGGTCAACTTCGCCGACGAGAATCCGACTGCATCCCGGCCGGCCTGGCGCGCCTTGCTTGAAGCCCTGATCGCGGAGAACGTGCCGCTGACCTTGGTGGGTTCGACCCGGGCCGATGACATCGTACGTGACGCGGACATCCTGCACCTGTACAAGCAGGCTGGCGTCACTCGATTCCTACTCGGCATCGAGAACACCGACGAAGAGACCCTGCACAAGATCAACAAGGGCAGCACCACCGCCAAGGACCGCGAGGCGATCCGCCTGCTGCGCCGGCACGGCATTCTGTCCATGGCGGCTTATGCCGTCGGGTTCGAAGAGGAAACCGACGGCGACTTGTGGCGCGGCCTGAGGCAACTGCTCTCGTATGACCCGGACCAGATCCAGTTGGTGTACGCGACGCCGCACCGCTGGACGCCCTATTTCTATGTCGCGGCGGACCGGCGCGTGATCCAGACGGACCTGGCCAAGTGGGACTACAAGCACCAGGTGCTCGCCACGCGTTACATCCCGGCGTGGCGGGTACTACTATGGGTGAAACTCATCGAGGCGGTGATGCAACTACGGCCGCGCGCCCTGTGGCGGGTCTTCGCTCATCCGGACCCGGCGCTCCGCGCCGCGATGGGGTGGTACCACCGCATCGGTCGGCAGGTGTGGCCCTACGAAATTCGCAACTTCATCTTTCACGACGGGCGCGGCCAATATGGCCCGAGCCTGGCCGAATTCTGGACCCCGGCCGGCCAGGCGAGTCAAAGCCGGCGTCTCCCATCAACGAAAGCACCCGAACCGGGATCGACATTTCTCCCGGGCCGGGCCGCGTAGGTTACTCCTTCGCAATCCAGAGATCCGCATGCGCAAGAGCTCATCCTGCCGCCGGAAGGTCGTCCTGCTCGCTTGACGTCGTCGGGTCGCCCTGCGAGAATCCTGGCGAGTTCCAGCGACATCACGACGACTGACGTGCCAGGAGGGACACGGCACCTTGATGTGAATGCGGCTCTTCCGGGCGATGGCTAAAGGAACCTGCCGGACGTTGAGGTCGGATTGAGTAGAGCCCCATGAGATTTCGGATAGGACCACCTCCGGAGAACGCGAGCGTCGTTGGAGACGAAAGCACCTGGCATCCCTTGAGGGAACCGAGTCCAGCGCGGTTCCAGCTTCTGGCCATATTGACCGCGGTGGGTGTGACAGTCCTGATAACCTTGGCGTTGCTCACAAGAGACCCTGAACTCGTGCTGAGCGTCTCGTGGCCTATCGTCATGCTGTTTATCGTTTTCGTCCTGCCGGTTCACGAGTTTCTGCACGCCGTCTGTTTCAAAGGAGGGGTCGTGTCCCGCCAGGCGGTCTTCGGCTTCTACCCCAAGGTCTTGGCGTTCTACGCCCACTGCGACGGGATGCTCACGCGGCGCCGGTATATCGTCATTTCGATGTTTCCGTTTCTTGTGCTCACGGTATTGCCTCTCCTTCTTGTCACGCTGATTCGGGTGGAATGGCGCTATCTGGTGGAGGTCATTTTCGCGAACGGATTGGCCTCCGCCGGTGACGTCCTAACGACGATTATCATTGCCAGACAAGCTCCCAGGCAGTCTATTCTGGTCAATAGCGGCATGAAAACCTACTGGAGGCCGGCGGTACCGGACATGCGCTAGCGTTGGCGCCGTTCCACTCGGCCGGTAGCGATCAGGATGGACCTTGGCCCGTCGGAATGCGAAGGCGATGCTCTGAGACGACACACACCGGACGGCTTATTGGAAAGGAGAAATCCTATGAGGACCCGAATCGACATGAAGAGTGCGGCGGCCGGCGCGGGATTGGTGGCTTTGCTGTTGCTCCTGGCCGGGGCGGCCGGAGGCGGTAGCGAGAGCCCACCTATCGGGCGGTTCCAAATCGCCTGCACGAGCACGCTGTGCTTCCTGGTCGATACCGCCACCGGGCAGGTCTGGATGATGGGCGACGAGGACTTCCGCGCACCCAAGCTCCAGGGCCCGTCGCAGGAGGTGGCAGTCCAGACGAACGGCTTCGTCGGCGCGTGGGTTGCCGAAGATCCGAACAACAACAATGTAAGGCTGCTGCTCGAGCCCGCTGGCAGCGCCGTCGCCACCGACGGCAACGGCCGGTACGAGGGTCGCTGGCGTCTCTTTGGGACGCGCGTCGTCATTAGTATCGACGATGACGTCCTCACCGGCGAATTGCAGCCCGACGGCTATCTGCTTTTGGGCGAACCCGGCGACGAAGAAAACCGCGTCCGCCTCAGACGAGCCCCATAGTAGCGTTGGGGCTCAGCCCGCGCGGGCGATTGGATGGGAAGACCTATGAACCGCGAAGAGAAACGCGCTCTGATCGAGCAATACCTCGCGGCGTATAACGCGTTCAACCTCGAGGCCATGCTGGCGCTTATCCACGACGATATCGCCTTTGAGAATGTCTCGGCCGGCCAGGTCAATGCTGCAGCGCGCGGTCTGGAGGAGTTCCGCCGGTTGGCTGAACAGGCGAGGACTTTCTTCGGCTCGCGCCGGCAGACGATGACGAAATTCGAGGCGGATGGCGACGCGGCGTACATCGAAGTGACTTTCGAGGGTGTCCCGGCTCTGGACCTGCCGAACGGGATGAAGGCAGGCCAGACGGTTCATCTCAACGGGCGTTCGGAATTCGCCTTCCGCGACGGAAAGATCTGTCGCATTACGGATATCAGTTGAGACCGGCGAGATGAGACACCCTATAGAAGCACCGGAAGGAGAAAGGTCATGGCCGACTTGAGACAGGTGACCTACTGCGGGCTCTACTGCGGGCTGTGTTCCCAGTGCAGCCGTGCCCCTCAACGGGCCGCGGCGCTGCGCGAGTGCATGCAGAAGGATGGTTGGGACCAGTGGGGCAAGGAGCTTCCACGGTTCGCGGAATTCTGGGAATTCCTCGGCGGGTTGGTGGAGTGCGAAGCAAAGTGCAGTTGTCGCGGCGGCGAGTGCGGCCCGCCTTTCTGCGGCATCCGCAAGTGCGCCCAAGTCAAAGGGATCGACGCCTGCCCTTTCTGCGCCGAGTACCCTTGCTGGCGGATCGAGGGCTTGGCCAAAGGCTACGTGACGCTGCTGGGCGACGGCCAACGCATGACCGAACTCGGCCTGGATCGCTGGATCGAAGAGCAGGAAGCCCGAAAGGCCACCGGCTTCTGTTACGCCGACATCCGCTGCCTCCCCTACGAAGTCCCGGACCGCTGAGAGACGCTCCGCTCTACTCGCAGAAACATGAGCGGTGTGCAATGCACACGCTGCGAACCTCGATCCGGGAGAGCGTGCAGATTCACACCACAGAGAAGGTATAGCAGGCACACATGTTGATACGAAAAGGCGTCAAGCTGCTTGAGGAACGAGAGGGAGATGGTGACGCCGTCGAGCGTCAACGCGAGTACGTTCTCTCGATGCGTTTCACCCTGAGCCGAGGGGAAGTCGTCGATATGTCTTCCGTAAGCTCCCGACCAGGGGACGACGAAACGCCCGATGCACCGGGGTTCTACGAATTCAGCCGGCGCATCGACAGGGAGCAACTCATCCCCGGCGTGTTTTACGCCGTGCAGGGTATGAGGATCGGCGGGTATCGCAAGGTCGGCATCAGTCCCCACCTGGCTTATGGGGAAAAGGGCTATCTCGACATGATCCCTCCGAACGCCAAGCTGACCGTCGAGATCAAGGTGCTGCGCAAGACCGGCAAACCGAGAAAGCAGCAAGCCGAATTGCCTGAGGCGGAGGCACTGACGCAGGACCAGTTGTGCCAGCGCTACCAAATCGACCCGCAGACCCTGTGGCGCCAGCGCAAAGCCGGCCTCCTGCCCGCTCCCGTAGTAGCCGGCGGCAAGGTCCGATGGTTACGCACCGCGATCGAGCAATGGGAGGCAAAAGGCCAGCCACCCGTCAGCCTCTACCCCGACGAGGTGGAGAGCCAAAGGAGACAGACCTTCGACCGAATGGACCGACTTCTCTTTGGAGAGCCCGGCGGCCCCACCCGCCGCCCGAGCGAGTTGTCACCCGCCGAACAAGAAGAGTGCAGACGATTGTGGAAGCAAATCGAACACTATGATGAGCAACGTCACGATTTGATGCTGGAGCTGGCGTTGTTGATCGACGAAGCCGGTCAATGGACCGGTCCACCTCTGGAGCCGTTCGTCAAAGGCGACAACGTCAGCTACCGTCGAACAGGGCACGTCTGGCATACCGTCGAAACGATCCTCGGCGAGTGACAAGGACCAGAACCCATTTTGACTTTGATGTTGTCATCCTGAACGAAGCACAGCGTAGTGAAGGATCTGGGCGGAGAGTGTGACCGTGTTGGCCTGCGGTAATCGGGCTTATTCGCCTTCGGTGATCTCGTTCTTGATCTGGCTGAGGAGGTTGATGGCTTCGAGGGGGGTGAGGTGGTTGACATCGGTGGCCGCGAGCCTGTCGAGGACAGACTTGTGCTTCTGGACGAAGAGGACGTCGCCTTCGGACTCCTTCGTTTTGTGGCGCGCGAGGCTCTCGCCGGTGGCTTCCTTCGCAAACGTCGCTTCCAACTCTTCGAGGATCTCCTGCGAGCGGGTCAGGATCGGCTTGGGGATGCCGGCCAGCTTGGCGACGTGGATGCCATAGCTCTTGTCCGTGCCGCCGGGCAGGATGCGGTGCAGGAAGACGACCTCGTCCATCCATTCGCGCACCGCGACGTTGAGATTACGCACGTTGGCGAACAACTCGGCCAGCTCGGTCAGCTCGTGGTAGTGCGTCGCGAACAGGGTGCGACACTTGACGCGTGTCGCGAGGTGCTCGGTGATCGCCCAGGCCAGCGCCAGGCCATCGTAGGTGCTCGTTCCCCTGCCGACCTCGTCGAGGATCACGAGCGAGCGGTTCGTCGCGTTGTTGATGATGTTCGCGGTCTCGGTCATCTCGACCATGAAGGTCGATTGGCCCCGCGTCAGTTCGTCCGAGGCGCCGACACGTGTGAAGATGCGATCGACCAGGCCGATCTCGGCCTCCTTGGCGGGGATGAACGAACCGGTCTGCGCCATCAGTGTCAGCAACGCGGTCTGGCGGATGTAGGTGCTCTTGCCCGACATATTCGGACCGGTGATGACAGCGATATCACCGGCGCCGGAACCCAGCTCGACGTCGTTCGGCACGAACTCGGCGCCCAGCGCATCGGCCAGGACGGGATGCTTGCCCTCGTGGATGACCAGTTTGGTGTCATCAGTGACAGTCGGCCGGATGTAGTTACGCCGTGCCGCGATATGCGCCAGTGACGCGAGACAGTCGCATTGGGCCATCGTATCGGCCAACGATTGGAGACGCGGAACGTACTTGGCGGCTTGCTGACGCAACTCTTCGAACAACCGCTGCTCCAACTCCAAGGCTCGGTCCTGGGCGGTCAAGACCTCGTTCTCGTACTCCTTCAGCTCGTCAGTGATATAGCGCTCGGCGTTCTTGATCGTCTGCTTGCGCACGTAGTCGGCCGGGACCTTCTCGGACGAGGCATGGGTGATCTCAATGTAGTAGCCGAAGACCTTGTTGTAGCCCACTTTCAGGTTGGCGATGCCGGTGCGTTCGGCCTGCTGCTTCTGATACTCGCGCAGCCAGCTTTGGCCATCCTTCGAGATGGAGCGCAGCCGATCCAGTTCCGCCGAGAAGCCGGCGCGGATGAAGCCGCCGTCGCGCAGATGCGTGGGACAACTCGGCTCGATAGCCGACTCCAGCAGGTGCGCCAGTTCATCCATGCTGTCGCACCGCCCGGCCAGTGCGACGAGCAAGTCGGCGTGCAGTTCGCTGAGAATCGTTCGCAACGACGGTATCTGCCGGAGCGTGCCGGCCAGCGACAGCATGTCACGCGGACCCGCTCGATACGTGCTGATACGCGCGGCGATGCGCTCGGTGTCAGCGATGTTGGACAACAACTCGCGCACCTGGGCCAACGCGCTGTGGTGTTCCTTGAGATCCTGGACTGCATCGTGCCGGGCCTCGATCGCGCCGACGTCACAGAGCGGCATGCACAGCCAGTTGCGGAACATCCGGCCACCCATGCCGGTGAGCGTCTCGTCGAGACAGGCCAGCAGCGAGCCTTTGCGCGTCTCGCCTCGAACCGTGAACAAAATCTCCAGGCTGCGCAGCGAGGTGGGATCGATCTGAAGGTAGCTCTGTCGCGTCACCTTGCGCAGGCTCTGGATGTGTCCCAGAGTGGTCTTTTGAGTTTCGTTGAGGTATTCGATCACGGCGCCGGCCGGCGGGATGAGGTCGGCGTCACCGTCGTTGATGCCGTACCCTTCGAGCGTTGCGGCGCCGAAGTGTTTGAGCAGGCGCTGCCTGGCCTGGTATGGATCGAAGTACCAGCCCGGCCGCTCGGTGACGATCGCCCTGGTCAACTGGCGGATGTCCTGAGCCAGCTTGCCGGTCTCGGCGTCGAACAGCTCGCCGCGCCGGTCGGCCAGCAGGCACTCGGCCGGACCGAGACGCTGTAGTTCGTCGAGCAGGTCCTTCTCAGGCACCCGCTGCACGAAGAAGTGTCCTGTCGAGATATCGACCCAACTAACCGCCGCGTGTCCCCTCGCGTCGAGGTGGATCGCACAGAGGAAGTTGTCTTTCTTGTCCTCCAGCAGCATGTCGTCGGTGAGCGTGCCCGGCGTGACGATCCGCACGACGTCCCGCTTGACGACACCCTTGGCGGTCTTGGGGTCCTCGACCTGCTCGCAGACCGCGACGCGATAACCCGCCTGGAGCATCTTCTTTAGGTATCCGTCCACCGCGTGATACGGCACGCCGGCCAGTGGGATGGGACTGTCACTGCCTTTGTTGCGGCTGGTCAGCGTCAGGCCCAGCACCTTCGCGCACGTCCGGGCGTCGTCATAGAACGTCTCGTAGAAATCGCCCATGCGAAAGAACAGAATGCAGTCAGGGTGCTTAGCCTTGAAGTGATGAAACTGCTTCATCGCCGGGCTGAGATTGTCCATCGGTTTCGCCATATTGACGATTATACCGAAACCCGGCCGTTTCTCAAGCCGCCTGCCGCACTCATCTCGCAGGCCAGGAAGCGAAAGCAGCGATTTGTGCCGTCAGAGATCGCGCCTTATACTTTGTCTGGGAGAACAGCCAGTCAACCGCGAGATCGAGGCAGAGATTCCATACAGGAGGCGTCTATGGGCAAGGTCATCTTCAAGAATGCGAACAAGCAGGAGCAACCGGCTGAAGGGGTCTACCGGTGGTTGTATCGAAAGCAGAGCCAGAGAAGGACCCTTTACGTCGGTCAGGCCGGAGCTCGAGGGCGGGGAATTGTGATTCACCCTAGCACCCTGGGCCGAGGAATGTCGGAACTACAGAGAGCCGCCGGCCTTTCGAGCGACAACCGAGCCAAACTGGACACCGACTTCGTCATCGGAACCGCAATCAGGTATCTCAGGAATCGCGGTTTTGACTGTGTCTGGGAACACCTCTCAAATGACCCACACGAAGAGAGAGACCTCTGCAGCAGGCACCAGCCGGTTCTCCAAGATGGCAATGGGAGAATCCGAAAAGAACTGAAATTGTCGCCGTCTGACGGGACTCACTGGAACAGCAAAGACGAAACTCACGTAGGGGAAGCCGAGAAGCGTCTCTACCGGCTATTCGATAGAGTCTTTCCGAAGTAGGCAATTCTTTGGGTCGGGTGTAGAGGGGCACCCGGTCGCACCGCACTGAGATCGAGCGACGTACGCCGGTCGGAGAAATCGACCGCATCTACGACGGGACGAATGTCAGTTCCTGATGATCCCGACCAGCTTGTCGATGACCTCGGTGAGTTTCTCGCTGTTGAGAGTGCCGACACGGTAGAGAACGATGTGGGTGTCGGCCGTGAACAAGCGATTGGGTCTGATATTGCTCGGCTGCTTGAGGCTTCCGGATGCAAAATCCGCATCGTCGAGGGGGATAGCGTAGGCATCTTTGGCGCCCTTGCTCGTTAACTGGCAAAGAATGACGTCGTCCCCTTGAAGCGAAGCAATGACAACTGCCGGGCGGCGTTTCGACTGGCTTAGGTCGGAGAAAGGAAACGGGATTACGACGACATCGCCCTTCACAAATCTTGCCACGCGTCGTCCTCCTCAGGTTTGAGCCAGTCTTTGGACAGAGAGGACTCACTGGCGATGGCCGTCGCCAGCTTCTCGCGGGCAATCTTGGCTTTTAGAAAGCAGACAAAATCGAGCACCTCGGCCAGCAGAGGTTCAGGAACCTCTTCGATCTCGTTGATAAGCAACTCTTTCGTACTCACCGTCGCACCTCGCCAACTCAATACTCCTGGGAACGAGAACCAACCGGCACCCTCATATGATAGCACAGCACGCGGGGTCGGGTCAACTCGGTCGCTGGCCAAATCCCGGTTCACATCGGCTCGTGCGCCGTTTCCGGCGCCATCGGACCCCTGAGGAGATCGTCTATGCAGGCGATGGCATCGCCAGGAGAGCCTGCGGCCCCCAGGCGTTCGAGCAGGCGGCGCTGGCGGGAGGAGAAAGCCACGGGAGTGCGCGGGTCGAAATCGGCTACGCCGCAGGTGCAAGCAATAGCGGCGGTCAGTGCGTTGATGCCCGTGCCCTGCTTCGCACTGATGCAGACCGGGGGATGGTCGTAGGCCGGCAGTCCGCCAACGCCCAGAGTCACCGGCAGGTCAGACTTGTTCAGAACCGGGATGACCCTCTTGGCGGCGAGCCTTGCCGACAGGTCGCCGTCGATCTGGTCGGCCGGCCCGGTGGCATCGAGGACGAGCAACGCCACGTCGGCTTGTGCCAGGACTTCGAGGCTTCTGTATTGCGCGCTTTGATCGATGCCGTCTTGAACCAAGCCGAAGCCGGCGGTGTCGATCAAGGTCACCGCCAGCGGCGGCAGGTGAATCTCCGCGCTGACCCAGTCGCGCGTGGTGCCCTTGATGCCGGTGACGATGGCTTTCTCCCGGCCGGCCAGCGCGTTCAGCAGCGTGCTCTTGCCGGCGCCGGCCGGACCGATCAAGGCCACCGTGCAGCCTTCGATCAGCAGCCTGGCGATGTCACTGTTGCGCAACACGTGCCGGACCTCGCCTGCGAGACCGTCAAGTGACTTCGACTGAAGCTGCTGTCGCCAGTGCCTCAGCTTCTCAGAAAGGCCCGCCTTGGCTTGGTGGGCAATCAGCCTGGCACCGGCCAATGTCTTGACCGTCGTCAGCGCCAGCCGGGCTTCGACAGCGATAGCATTGCCCGATTGCGAAGTAGCGAACACCCCGGCAAGCACCTGCTCGGCCGGCATCAGTTCGACCCCGTGTCGTTCGAGCAGTTTCACGATCGCTTCGACGATGAGCGGATTGCCGTGACAGTGAATCGTGAAGACCGAAGGCGCCTCGCCGCCGACAGTCACCTGGTCGATGATCTCGTCGCCGTCAACGATGTGACCAAGCGCGATGCCGCCCACCTCGAATTCCGCCGGTTTGGTGCGTGTCGGCCGGAAGACCTTCTCCAGGATCGCCTGGGCCGAAGCGCCTGAGAGTTGAATCGTAGCGATAGCTCCTGATCCCTGACCTGTTATGACTGCGGCGTATGCAGACACAGCGTCCTCCGGATCAATCGCCCCGACCCTCCGCCGAGTCCCGCAACTTGGGTATGATTCGGCGGATCACCTCGACGAGAGGCCGGCCTGTAAGAGCACGCGAGCCGTTCGCTATCCAGGTCGGTACGCACACGAGGGCACCAAGCTGTGCCACCGGGCGCCGATCCTCAACGGGGGAAAACAACAAAGCAACTGTCGCGAAGATCATGGGCAGGAGGCACAGAATCAGAAGAACGATTCTCTTGGGCGTTGTGATCCTGAAGCGGAAAACTGAGAGACATCCCAGGAACGGAGCTACAAAGCCCGACCAGACGGCCACCATCACCAAGGACATTGACAGCGCCTGCGCCAGGCTCAAGGGCGGCTCCGTGGCACCGGCCCTTGCCTGGCGGAACCCACGAATGGCATCGAACAGGAGCGGGCTCCAAAACAGGACTGCGATGATCAAGGCGATATCGATCACTCTTGCGATCGTTCCGCGATGCCTGACAAGGAAGTTGGATATCTCTGGAGAAGGCCGGGGATAGCGCTTCCTCAGGAGGAAGGCAAGTGCCAATACAACCGCCAGGATCGCCCACCAGAGCCAGTCACTGAAGAGTATCCGCGGAACCGATCCAGTAATCACTCGGCGCACCTCAGACGAAGGTGCGACTCGTAGCTGCAGGCGGATTCCCCTTCCCAGCATCCGCGTTTGTCATTTCGAGCGGAGGCCAACCAAAGGCTGGCCGGAGCGGAGAAATCTGGTTGGGAGCGAGGGGTCGTCCCATTCGCGGCCAGATGTCTCGACTCCGCTTCGCTTCGCTCGACATGACAAGAGGGCCGATCGTCAGCACTCCCGACACACATGGGGCGCACCCCTTCAGACTGTTTCGCTCTTGGTCTCGATGTACTTCATGTAGGCCAGGACGATGCCTTTGAGGACGAGATTGGGGACGTAGTTGTCCACGAAGGGGCAGTCGTCCACGATCATCTTGGCGCCGGAGCCCGTGATGATGGTCTGCGGCCAATGCCCGATCTCCTCGGCGTAGCGGCGGATGATCTCCTCCATCGCGCCGATGACGGAATAGTACAGGCCGCAGTTGATCGCGTCGGCGGTGTTCTTGCCGTAGGGCGCCTCCGGACGGTGGACGGTGACCTTGGGCAATTGCGCGGTGTTGTCCTTCAGCGCCTGGGCACTGATCTCGAAGCCCGGCCAGATCACACCGCCGAGGAAGACCCCGTTGGCATCGACCAGGTCGATCGTGACCGCCGTGCCGAAGTCCGCAACGACCACGGCGCTCTCGACCACGTCATACGCCGCCGCGGCCGAGACCACCCGATCCGTGCCCACCTTCTCCGGCTGATCGACCCACAGCGACATCGGCAGCGGAATGTCCTCGCCGATGAGGTGGATGTCTTCCTGAAGATCGTCCCTGGCGATGCGGCGGACCATCTCGGTCCAGGCCGGCTTGACACTGCTGACGACGATCGCGCCATTGCGCTTTGCCTCGGCTGAACTCTCCAGCGCGGGAATCTTCTGCCAGATGGAGGCCAGGTAGCTCTTCAGATCGGCCTCCGCCCGCCCGGAAAGGGACTCGATCGAATCCTCCTTGCCGTCGAGGAAAAGCCCGACGCCGATCTTCGTATTGCCGATGTCGATTGCGACGATATTCATAAACTACACCTGGGACTTCTCAATCGCATTCTGACTTGCGCTTGCCCGCTCCCCTCCGGGATCACAGCAGATACTTGTAGTCGGTTTCGGCAGTTTTGTCAATATCCGCCGGAATCTTCGAAATCCCGGTAGACAAAGGTGCGGTTGGCCGGCGGATTATGTCCCGGCTTTGAGCGACTTGACTCGCTGCCAGAGGTGTTCGGTGAGGTCCCGGATGCCCTGGCCGGTGGCGGCGGAGATGGGTACGACGTCGAGACCGAGACGGCTGCGGAGATCGTTGAGGCGGGCGCCGTCGGGATCGAGGTCGGTCTTGTTGGCGACGATGATCTCTTGCTTGGCAGCCAGGGTTTCGCTGTGCTGGGCCAGCTCCTTGCGGATGGCGTGGTAGTTGTCGACAGGATCGGAGCCGTCCATCGGCATAATGTCGAGGATGTGGACGAGGATCGTGGTGCGTTCGATGTGCTTGAGGAAATCGTGGCCGAGACCGGCGCCCTGGCTGGCGCCCTCGATCAGGCCGGGGATGTCGGCCATGACGAACCGGCGGAAATCGCTCAGTTCGACGATGCCCAGCACCGGCTCCAGCGTCGTGAACGGGTAGGAGGCGATCTTAGGGCGGGCCGCCGAGCAGCGGGAGATCAGCGTGCTCTTGCCGGCGTTGGGCAGACCCACCAGGCCGACGTCGGCGATCAGCTTCAGCTCCAGGCGCAGGTTGCGCTCCTGGCCGGGCTTGCCCGGCTCGAATTCGCGCGGTGTCTGGTGCGTCGCGCTGGCGAATCTCCTGTTGCCTTTGCCGCCTTTGCCTCCTCGGCAAACCACGACCTTCATGCCCACTTCGTTAAGGTCTTTCAGCAACAGGTCGAGATCGGTGTCGTAAATGAGCGTTCCCACTGGGAGACGGATCACCAGATCGTCACCGTCGAAGCCGGTCTTGTTGCTCCCTTGGCCGTGTCCGCCGTTCTTGGCGCGCCAGTGGTGCTTGCCGGCGAAGTCCAGCAGCGTGTCGAGGTCCCCTGCCGCTTCGAAACAGACGTGCCCGCCGCGACCACCGTCGCCTCCGTCGGGACCACCCTTCGGGACAAACTTCTCGCGCCGGAAGCTCACGCACCCATTGCCGCCGTCGCCGGCTTTGACCCAGATTCTCGCTTCATCGACAAACATCGACCCGGACGTCCTTGGCGCGCATAACTCGTTGGAAAGAAATGACCTATAAAAAAAGGATGGTCTTCCACCATCCTTTGGAAATCAGAAGCTGCTGTCTGGACTCGGTCAGAGAACGTTGACCCGCCGGCCCTGGAACTGGATGGTCCCGTCGGCGGTAGCGAAGAGCGTATAGTCGCGGCCCATACCGACGTTGGCGCCTGCGAAGAACTTGGTGCCGCACTGGCGGACGATGATCGAGCCCGAACGGACGGCCTGGCCGCCGTAGAGCTTCACGCCACGGTATTGCGGTCCGCTGTCTCTGCCGTTTCTCGAAGAACCCTGCCCTTTTTTATGTGCCATGACGATAACCTCTGCATGCTTATTCTTGACTTGAATCTGCCGAAACCATGCATTTTATGGGCAAGACGCCAGCTTGTCCAGCCTTTTTTCGACAAAATCTGCTGTCAGGGAGCCTTGATGATCGCGGCCGCGTCGGCAGCGGGAATCAGGCCCGTCGCCGCCAGCTTGAGCTTGCCTTGAGGGCCGATGAAGAAATTGCCCGGCGCGTACTGGACGTCCCCGAACGGCGCCGGCAGATTCGTCCCGGTCAGAACCGTGTAGTTGATGCTTTGCTGTCCGGCAAACTCCTTCAGCACGCCCGCCGATTCGTCCGAAATCGCCAGAATAGCCAGCGCCTTGTCGTCGAAGGTGCTGCGCAATTCGTTCAGTTGCGGGACTTGCAGCGTGCAGGTGGAGTTCCAGGTCCGCCAGATGACCACCAGGACGTTGCGGCCGCGGTAGTCGCTGAGCGAATGGACGTTGCCTTCGATGTCCGTGAGGGTGAAATCAGCCGGTACGATCTTGCCCCACCAGGGTTGGAAGGAGGCAACCCAAGTCTTGGCGGCTTTGACAACGTTCTGCAACGCCAGCGACGGTTCATAGGGCACGTTCGCCGTTTCAGCAGGTGTCGGCTGAGCCGGTGTCAAGCCCTCCAGCGGTGAGGTATCGTTCGAATCGGTTGGCGCCGGCGCCGGCTCCTTCTTGCCGCAGCCGGTCAGCCCGCCGAGAACCAGCATCAACACCAATGCCGTCACGATCCGGTATGTCAATGTGCTTCTGGTTATCCCAACCATAGCAATATCCTCCCTGGACTATGTCTGTTGCGGTCAGGTACTATATCCACATCTCCGGGTAGGGTAAAGGGCAATCCCGACAATTTTCTGGTCCACCGGCGGCGCCGGCGCTGTGGATCAAGCGCCCGGCCAGACCTAGTCCGGCAACGCGGATTTGCGGTTTACGGGCGGCATTCTGCCTGCTATACTGAAACCATGGGTATGCCGTCGGGGTCCGCGGCGGCGGTGCCTGCCTCCGATGCGCAGGGTAAGGGGAGTTCACCCACCAACGAAAGGGTCCAAGACATGAATCAGAGAGTCACTATCCGTCAGCCTCGCGCCGTCTTGGTCATGCTGTACATGTTGGGCGTGTTGTCCGCGTCGACGGCACATGCCGACATCCGGCTGCCGTCGATCATCGGCGACAATATGGTCCTGCAGGGGGGCGACCGTATCTCCCTGTGGGGCTGGTCGGACCCGAATGAGGAGATCAAGGTAGGCGTCAGTTGGCGGGAAGGCGATTGGACGTTGCCGGCCGACACCGACGGCACCTGGAAGTTCGCGATGACCGCTCCCGAGAGCGCCGGTCCGCATCAGATCACGCTCAAGGGCAAGAATACGGTCACCCTCAAGAACATCCTCGTCGGCGAGGTCTGGGTCTGCTCCGGGCAGTCGAACATGGAATGGCCCGTTCAGTCGTCGAACAACGCGGCGCAGGAGATGGCGGCGGCGAATTACCCGAACATCAGACTGTTCACGGTTCAGAAGAAGATCGCCGATACGCCGCAGAGCGACTGTGTAGGCCACTGGGTCGAGTGCAGCCCCGAAACCGTCGGCGGCTTTTCGGCGGTCGGGTACTTCTTCGGCCGGCACCTGCATCAGGATCTGAATACCCCCATCGGACTGATCAACACCAGTTGGGGCGGAACGGTGGCCGAGGCGTGGACCAGCGCCGAGGCGCTCGAAAGGTTGCCCGATTTCAAGGCCCGGATGGACCGGATGGCCCAAGCCAGAGCTAACCCTGACGCGTCGATGAAGAAGTACCAGGATGAGCTGGCCCAGTGGCAGAAGAAAGTCGAGTCTACCGAAGTCCAAGGCAAGAGGTGTACCGACGCCGACTTCGACGATTCCGCCTGGCAGGAAATGGCTCTGCCTGTGTTGTGGGAGGAGGCGGGCCTGACGGACTTCGACGGCCTCGTTTGGTTCAGAAAGAGCATCGAAGTCCCGCCAGCCTGGGCCGGCCGGGACCTGGTTCTCGAGTTGGGCCCGATCGACGACATGGACACGACCTGGTTCAATGGCGTCAAAGTCGGCGCGATCCAGGAGTCAGGTCGGTGGCAGGTCGCGCGCCGGTACACCGTCGACGGCAAGCTCGTCACGGCTGGGCGCAACGTGATTGTCGTGCAGGTGCTCGACACAGGCGGTGGTGGCGGGATTTACGGGCTGCCTGCGCAAATGACCCTCAAGCCTGCCGACGCTTCGGACCAGACCGCGATCTCGCTGGCCGGCACCTGGCACTACAAGGTCGCGTGGGACCTGGCTTCCATGCCGCCGCGACCCACCGCGCCGGTCTGGATGAACAACCCCAATGCGCCAACGGTGCTCTACAACGGGATGATCGCACCGATTACTCCCTACCACATCCGCGGCGCCATCTGGTATCAGGGCGAATCCAACGCCGACCGGGCCTTTCAGTACCGCGAGCTGTTCCCGACCATGATCAAGTGCTGGTGGAGCAGTTGGGGCCAAGGCGAGTTCCCCTTCCTTTTCGTGCAATTGGCCAACTACATGGCGGCCAAGCCCGATCCAGGCGAGAGTGCCTGGGCGGAGCTGAGAGAGGCGCAACTGATGACGCTGCAATTGCCTCGCACCGGGATGGCTACCATCATCGACATTGGCGAGGCCAACGACATTCATCCGCGGAACAAGCAGGACGTCGGCAAGCGCTTGGCGCTTTGGGCGCTGGCTGAATGCTACGGCAGACGCACCGCTTACTCCGGCCCGCTCTACGAGTCCATGACGATCCAGGGCAACAAGATCGTCCTGCGGTTCAAGCATACCGACAACGGCCTGGTCGCCAAAGGCGGCGCGCCACTGAAAGGCTTTGCCATCGCCGGGACGGACCGCCAGTTCGTCTGGGCCGATGCGAAGATCGAAGGCAACACGATCGTCGTCAGCAGCGACAAAGTGCCAGCGCCGGTGGCCGTCCGCTACGCCTGGGCGGACAACCCGGTGTGCAATCTCTACAATGGCGCCGGCCTGCCAGCTTCCCCGTTCCGGACCGACACCTGGCCGGGCGTAACCGTCAACAACAAATGACCTCCCAGGGTCAGAGAGTTCAACTTCTTCCGGCTGCGAATGAACTGGCCGCAGTCAGGTTTGGCAGGGAATGACACTTGGGGCTCTGGCACAAGCGACGGATCGTTCGGCCCACCATTTGAACGTGATCCCGCTCCTGGGCATCGCGATGTTTGGCGGCACCATCGGGGCGCGCGTCTTTCGACGTCTGCGGGTCCCCCAGATCATCGGCGTGGTCATCGGCAAGGTGCAGCGTTTCGACTGCGACTACCTTCCCGTCGTCGCTTCCGAAGAAGACGACACGTTTGTCGGTCTGCTGGACTACCCGGCGGTGCGGCGCGCGCTCAGCGCCGAGGTGCTCTCGCGTCAGGAAAAGGCCGATAATCTTCACGCCGTTCAAAACGCCTGATCCACCCACTCATCGCTCCGCCGAGCGGAAGGAGATCGGGCCGTTGGAATTGTCTCGTAGCGCCGACGGTTCGATGTGGAGCAGCCGCCCGCGTTGGCCGATAGAGACGGTAGCCGGCCGGCGCGGGTCGGGCGCCACAATAAGAGCGTAATGGTGGGGTATAAGGTCCTGAAACACAGAGGATGGCATGAGCGCAGTTCGTCACGCCTCTCAGTCCGGCAAGAAACCGAACCGAATGACGTTCTCCAAGAGCAAACGGCTGGTAAGCAACCGGCAGTTCAAAGCCATCCTGGACCATCGGCGGCGGGTGTCGGATTCGCTGCTGGTCCTGTATCTGGCGCCAAACGCCTGCGGCCATCCGCGCCTGGGGGTCTCCGTCGGCCGAGCCTGCGGCGACGCGGTAACGCGAAACCGGCTCAAACGTCTCCTGCGGGAGGCCTTTCGACTGAGCCAGGACCGCATCCCGGCAACGTGCGACTATGTGCTGATGATCTCGGGCCCTTTGACCCGCAAACTCAGAGAACCCGAGAAACGCCGACACGTGCTGGCGGCGCTGACGTGCCAGGACGTTCAGCGGTCTTTCCTGGCGTTGGTGGAAACCGCGTCCCGGCACGACGGCACCGGCAGCGAAGGCTGACGTAAGAACAGCGTGACATTGGATGCGTACAACGGATACGACGGTCTCCAGGCAGTAACCTGGGTGGGAGCGCGCGTTGAGTAAGGCAACGGACTTGATGTCGATCGGGCAGGCGGCGGAAAAGGCTGGCGTTTCACGCCAGTCTCTGCAATATTACCTGATGGTAGGCCTGCTCGAACCGACGGATGTAACGTCGACCGGACGGCGGCTGTTCGACAAGAAGGCCGTCGAGCGGATCCGGCTGATCAAGAGACTCAACGACAGCGGCTACCCCCTCCGGGCCATTCGGGAACTGTTCATGGAAGGCCGAGGATGATCGATGATGGATGGCAGACCGTTGAAAACGGAAGAGGCAAGGGTCCTGGCGGCCACCATCAACAATCGATCGTCTGCAACTAATGGAAAGGAACGGCGGTGAGTGACTACGAATCAGCCCAGAGGCGGCGCGACGTGATCGTGGGCATCTTCGTGATCTGCGGCCTGGCGGCGCTCGGCTGGATGATCTTCAAATTCGGCGACCTTCCCACGACGGTCACGCAGATGCGCTCCTTTCAGGTCTACGTCCAGTTCCCCACCGCGCCCGGCGTGCAGAAGGACACCCCCGTGCGCTTCGCTGGCTACCAGATCGGGAGGGTCACCCACGTGATGGCCCCGGAGGTACGCAAAGACCTGGAGACGGGCCAGGAGTACCACCAGACCGTATGCGTTCTCAGCATCAACAAGCGGTACGTGAACATCCCCTCGAACGTGGCGATCAAGCTGATGACCCGCGGTCTGGGCAGCAGCTACATCGAGCTCAAGGTCGATCCGGACAAGCTGCCGGCGCCGCCGCGCGATCCGAATCAACCCGACACCATCTACCTCCAGGACGGCATGCTCGTGCAGGGCTCGGCTGGCATGACCAGCGAGTTCTTCCCGGAGGAAAGCCAGGAGAAGCTCAACAGCCTGGTGGAGGACATCGGCGCGTTCATCAGCAACGCCAACGACATCATTGGCGACGACGAGAACAAGGGCAACATCAAGGACACCCTGGCCCATCTCTCGGAGGCCACCAAGAACGCCTCGACCGCGATGGAGAAGGCCACCGAGATGATGGCCGACGCCGAGAGGACTCTGGCGGACTTCCGCACGCTGGCGACGACCGGAACCGAGACGGCCAAGAGCGTCGACGCCAAGGCCCAGCGGCTCGTCGGCGCCCTGATCGGCGCGACCGGCGAAGTCAGCCGGGCGGTAGCGCAACTGCGTCTGGCCTTGGAGAAGGTCAACGAGGGCCAGGGCACCGCCGGCAAGCTCGTCACCGACGGCAAGCTCTACGAGAACCTCCTGGAGAGCACCGAGCAGTTGAACGTCCTGCTCAAAGACTTCAAGGACCTCATCGACAAAGTCAGCGAAAAAGGTATTCGCTCGATCTACTAGCAGCGTTCGTTGGCCGCACACCGCAGTCGAAGGCGCGCTGACGCTGGCGTGCGCATCTCTACCTGGCGAGGCACGGCGCGGCCGATGAACCTCGGCGATAGCAGTCTATGGCATCCAACAGAGCCATCCTCGATTGTTATACGGATGAACCGGCGGGGTTGGGGGTGCCTCCGTTTGTGGGGGTTTGGCCTCGGTATGTGGCCGGGTTGTATCCGCAGGAGCCGGGCTATCTGACGATCGACGACCTGCGGCTGATTCGTTATGTCGAGCATGTGCGCGAGGTCGTGATCGACCCGGTGGTCGGCCGGACCCACATCGAGGTGCTCAACCACACGCGCAGCCCCGACGAGATCAGGCACCTGCTGGGGAGCATCGACGAGCTGATCATCGTTGCGGGCGTGCAGACACCCGGCAAGTACCTCAGCGCCCGGCCGGGGACGTTGCGCGAAGTGCATAAGCTGCTGGCGCCCTTCCGTGTGCGCCGGATCCTGACGGGCCCGGTCCTGGTCGGCGGCACGCAGTTTCGCGGCGGCTCCGCGCCCCAAGTGCCTCAGGCGTCAGAGTTCGACGAGTTGCACCCCTTCGTGTTCGAGTCCTACGACGATCTTCAGCCGCTAGCGCTCAAGGGCGCGACGCTGATCCAGCAGATGCCGCACCTGGAAAACCGCATCGTCGAGATCGAGACCGGTCGGGGCTGTCCACGCGAGAAGGGCTGCTCGTTCTGCACCGAGCCGCTCAAGCACGTCGTCCAATGGCGTGCGCCAGAGCAGGTCGTCGAGGAGGTGCGCACGCTGATGACGCTTGGCGCCAAGGCCTTCCGGCTGGGCAAGCAATCGTGCATCTTCAGCTATCGCGGCGGCGACCCCCATGAGATCGAGACCATGCTCTCGGGCCTGGCGGCACTGCGTCCGGCGGTACTGCACCTCGACAACGCCAATCCCGCGATGATCGACGAACGCCGGACGGAGCTGTTCGTCAGGTACCTCACACCGGGCAGTACCGCCGCGATGGGTGTCGAATCGTTCGACCCCGAGGTCACCGAGGCTAACAACCTCAACTGCACGACCGAGATGGCCTTCGAAGCGATTCGGACGGTCAACCGGATCGGCGGGTATCGAGGTGAAAATGGCTGTCACGCCTTGCTGCCAGGTATCAACATTCTGCTGGGTCTGGCGGGCGAGACACCCGACACACTGGAAAAGAACTTCGCGGCGTTGAAGCACATCGTGGATGAGGGCCTGCTGGTCCGGCGGATCAACATTCGTCAGGTCGTCCCTTTCCCTGGCACGCCGCTGCACGAGCAGGTCGGCCGCAAGGTCCTGCGCCAAAACCGGCGCCATTATTCGGCGTGGACCGAGAAGGTACGGCGGGAGATCGACATGCCCATGCTCGAGCGCCTCTTCCCGCTCGGCACGGCCTTGCGCGACCTGTGCAGCGAAGTCCACAACGGTCACATGACCTTCCTGCGTCAGATCGGCAGCTACCCCATTGTCGTCGCAGTCCACGAGCGGCTGCCTCTCAACGAACGGTTCGACGTTCGCGTCACCGGCTACATGCGCCGCAGCCTCAGCGCCGAATGCATCACGTAAACTGAAGGACGCCCAGAGGCCGTCCTGGCACAGCGTGGAAAGGGTCTTCCCGTTTTTTGCCTTGACATCGTCGGCTTGCCTCGCGTAGACTATTTCTGATTGAATGGAGGAAGAATGTTACTCATTTGACCTCCGCCACACAGCGACAGCACGACTCGCGGCCTTGCTGCCACCGAATGGACCATGGGGGAATGGAGGACTGTAGCATGGGACTCCTCAGACCTCGCTCGATCCTGTGGAAGACGTCCCTTCTGCTTGCTTTTGCCGGGCTCTGCCCCTTTACCCACGGCGCGACCATCTACGTCGATGCCCGCGCCCGCGGCAGTACAGGCGCAAGCTGGCAAGACGCCCTCAATTCCCTCCAAGACGCCCTGCTGCTGGCCTATTTCTCCGAGAAACCGGTGGAAATACGGGTAGCGCAGGGCGTTTACAGGCCTGATCGAGGGCTCGGGATCACGCCGGGTGATCGGTCGGCGTCGTTCGAGCTGATGAACGGCGTGACGATCAAAGGTGGCTATGCCGGCACCGGCAGGCCGGACCCTCATGCGCGCGACCTGGGAGCCTATGGGACCATTCTCAGCGGTGACATCGGCGTGCTGGACCAGCCCGATGACAACAGCTACCACGTCGCGACCGGCAGCGGCACCGACTCCACCGCCGTGCTGGACGGCTGCACTATCACCGCGGCCAACGGCGAGCTTGGCGGCGGGATGGTCAACGACGCCGGCAGCCCGACCATTATCGACTGCACCTTCCAAGATAATGTCGCCGCGGAAGGCGCCGGTCTCCACAATATCAACGACAGCCATCCCGTGTTGAACCGCTGTGTATTCTTCAGCAACGCAGCGGCGGAAGGCGGTGGCGCTATGTACAACCACAGCAGCAGTCCGATCCTGAGCAACTGCACGTTCACCGTGAACCGGGCTCTCCTGGGCGGGGCGATGTTCAACGATGCTCAGAGCAACGCTGCTCTAACCAGTTGCGAGTTTCGTGCCAGTTCAGCCCCTGGAGCCGGCGGAGCGCTGTACAACAGCCAAAGCCAGTGCATGCTGGCCGACTGCACCTTTGAGGAGAACTCCACCGCAGGCAGTGGGGCCGCGCTGGCTAACGATCGCGGGGAACTGACGCTTCTCAAGTGCGTCCTCCGGGCCAACTCAGCCGCAAAGAACGGTGCTGTCATATACAATCTCCCCGGTGGCAAAGTGACCGCCATCAACTGTCTGTTCAGCGGGAACTCGGCAACCGTTGGAGGGGGAGTGTGGAGCGGCAATGGTACTGAGACGATCCTGTCGAATTGCACCTTCACGAGGAACTTCGCCCAGGCAGGCGGGGCGCTGTATTCTACCCTCAACGCACAGGCTACGCTGGCCAATTGCATCCTTTGGGGCGACACACCCCACGAGCTGGACGGCAACGCCGGCGCGACGGACATTGTCCACAGCAACGTCCAGGGCTTTTCGTTCGGAGAAAGTGACCTCGGCAATATGAACGCCGATCCGTTGTTTGCCGACCCTAACGGCGACTACCACCTCAAGTCGCAGGCCGGACGCTGGGACCCTGCCGCTATGCGTTGGGTCGTCGACCCTGAAAGCAGCCCTTGTATCGACGCAGGGCACCCGGACGATCGGACCGGCTTTGAACCCTTCCCGAACGGCAACCGCATCAACATGGGTGCGTATGGCGGCACGTTCGAGGCCAGCTTGTCACCATTCCAGCCGTCCCAGCCGTCGCCTGCCGCCGGCAAGGCCTTGAATCCGATCCCTGCGGAGGGAGCCCTCACTGTCAGTACCGACGTCGTGCTATCCTGGACCGCCGGCTTGGGCGCAGTCGCACACGACGTGTATCTGGGCACCGATTCCAATACCGTCACCTTGAGCAGTCGA
The DNA here is from genome assembly GCA_016927855.1 of Sedimentisphaerales bacterium. Classification (GTDB taxonomy): domain Bacteria; phylum Planctomycetota; class Phycisphaerae; order Sedimentisphaerales; family Anaerobacaceae; genus JAFGLV01. The sequence goes on along the minus strand of JAFGLV010000001.1, from coordinate 6,482 downwards.
GACCACCCGTTCGGCGTGTTAGTCAGTGTGGCCCAGACTGGCATCTCCTACGATCCGGGGAATCTTGCCTATGGGCAGTATTACTTCTGGCGTGTCGACGAGCTCGACAGCCAGGGTAATACTACCAAAGGCGACGTCTGGACGTTCAAGACCCCGCCGCAGGCGGTGGTGACCAGCAAGGCGTCGCATCCGATTCCCGAGGATGGAGCCATTGGTATTAGCACGAACGTCATTCTGAACTGGACCACCGGCACAGACGCGGTTGCTCACGACGTGCATTTTGGAATAACATTTGACCAGGTTGCCGAGAGCAGCAGAGGCGATCCGGCTGGCGTCCTGGTCAGCGTGGGTCAGAATGGCACGACCTACGACCCGCCAGGCACTCTGGCCTACGGGCAGTCCTACTATTGGCGCGTCGATGAGATTGACAACCAGAGTGATATAACCAAGGGCGACGTCTGGACGTTCAAGACCTTGAGTTCCAAGGGGCGTTCGTGTTTCACGCCTGACACGCCCGTGTGGATAGACGGAGCGCTCGTCCCCATTGCGGAGCTACGCCCAGCCGGCAACGGCACCGGTACGATGGCAGTATCCGTTTCCCTTTCCGCGCTGGGGACCGTCGATCACCTGCGGGAGCATGAGGGTTCGTTCCCATGCTACGATGTCTATCTCGAGACCGGCAACCGCCTCAGCGTCGCCTCGTGCCATTACTTCATGACCGAGGCGGGTCAATGGATTGCCCTTCAGGATCTCAGGGCCGGCACAAGATTGCGTACCGCTAGCGGCTCAGTCACGGTCACGGCGGTCTATCGGCGGGCGAAGCCTTATGTGGGGAAGGTCTACAATCTCAAGATCAAGGACTCCGACCACTACCTGGTGGGTAAAGACGCCTTGATCGCGCGCGACTACTGAGACCTACTGGCTTGACGGGGTCCTCACTCGACGAACGGGTCCGCGATCCGTTGTCTGTGCTCCGCGCGCCATAGAGCACGCGCTAGGGCCAGATGCCGGCGCGGTTAAGTTGGAGGGTCAGTTCGCGGACGCGTTCCTCGGCCTTCTTGGCCCGCTCGACGGCGTCGTCACGCTCTTCGGCCACCTGCTGGACGGAGACAATCTCCTTGAACTTGGCCATTTCTTCCTTCAGGGCCTGGAATTGCCCGTCGATTTCCTGCAACTGGCGAGTGGTAGAGGCCACCTGCGCGCTGAGGCCGTCCCGCTCTTCGGCCAGGGCGCCGATCTGGGCACGGGCCTTTTCCAAGTGGGAGTTGGTGGTCGCCAATTGCGTGCGGAGTGACTCGTTGCCCTGCTGGGCGGCAGTCAGCCAGGTCTGGAGCGTCTCGATCCGCTGGGCCTTTCGCGTGCGGTCGGCGGTCAACTCCTCGCGGGTCATGGTGCTGCTCAAGCGCGGCGTGCTGAGCGTGCTGAGCAGCAGAATCACAACGCCGATGCCGGCGATCACGCCTTCAAAGACCGGTGATTTCTCTTCCCAGATCATGCATCAGTTCCTCGCTCGGCCTATACGTTTCGGTATCATGTTCCGTTTCATCGGCCATCGTGGCTCGTCACTGAACCGGCCGGGATCGAAAAAACGCGGTTTTAGGCGCTTGCACGTGCATGACAGCGGACACTCAGACAGATGTCACGCGGGATGAAAACGCCCATGCTTGGTGTTATCGGGCCTTGGGCGTAGCTTTTGCACCCTCCGGTTTGTAGCGGCGTCTGTAGGGGCAACCCCCTGTGGTTGCCCAGGGCGGGCACGGGAACCCGCCCCCACCAGGCCCCCACTGGCCCACCAGCAACGGATCATGGGACCGCCATAGCCAGGCAAGGTTCAGTGGCTGTGCGTCCAGGGGAGCGTCCGGTTGGCGAAGACGGTCCGGCCACGCAGCAGGTGGAAGATGTACGAACCCAAGCAGAACCGTCCGAGCACCAGTGCCGATAACGCCACGACCAGGAGCGCTTCGACCCCCCAGGCCGCCGTTTGCCAGCCGAGCAGCAGGAACGCTCCGACCGCGAGCATGAACGTTCCGGCCATGCCTTGAGCGAAGCGCCGCGGCGCCGGCGCCGGAGTCAGTCGTGGAAGCCCCTTGCGACCCGCCAGGAACCGGTTGAAGAACAGGTCGAACGGGTTGAGGGCCGGCACCAGAACGTTCCACCAGAGGACCGCCGCCAGAGCCAGAAAGACCGGCCAGGTCTGGAACACCAGCCCCACGAGTACGATGATCCCGACCACCCTGGGCTGGAACATCAGAGCGGAATAGTGGGCGGCGCAGTCGTGTTCCTGGGTCTCCGGAAAGCCCTGCTGGCGCACGAAGTTGCCTCTTGCAAACGCTGCCATACTTGACCTCCTGATTCTCTGTCTTGATTGCCAAGAACGCCGCATCCACTGATACGACAGAAGCCTGGCTCGGTGCGAAGGCCCAGGTGCAGGCTGCTCGCCTATCCGTGGCTGTCGCGGAAAAAAGCAGGACTTGGTGCTCCGGCAACGGTAAAATAGCACCTCTGTCGGAAAGCCAAGTATGGTCGCACCGTTTGGAGGTTGAGCAGATGCATTCGTCCCGCGAGCACAACGTTGGCGCCTCGAAAAACCCGCACGCACGATTCTGCCCTAAGACGGGCCGGCCTCTCGCACAGCGGGTCGCCAGGTCCTGGCCCTTCTGGGCTCTACCGGTCGTCGGGCTGGCGTCGCTGGTCTGGTTCCTGATCCGCGTCATCCCCAAGCCCTCTCGGGCGCTGTACCCTTGCCAGCAGATGGCGATGCCGCTGGCGAGCGGCTTTGTCGCCTGGATTTTGGGTGCGGCCGGCTCGGTCCTGGCCTTTCGCAAGGCCGGACGTCTCTGGAGGCGGTCCCGCTGGCCCCTGGCGCTGGCGTGCCTGGCAGTCGCGGTCGTCTTGGCTGTTGCGGTTGTCCAGAACCTGCCCCAGGAACGACTCAGCGCCGCCGAGCTGCAAGGACAATCCCCCATCGGGGTCGGCAAAGGCATCCATCCTGGCCGAGTGGTGTGGGTGCACGATCCCGATGCTACCGACTGGAACGGGCCGGGCGATGGGCATCTCTGGGAACCGGCGCACACCGATCGGCAGGTATGCGACGAGATGATGTCCAAGGCGATTCGGGCGCTGACGGGGGAAACCACCGATGCCGCCGCGTGGAACGCTATCTTCCGCTACCACAACCGGACGCGCGGCAAAGGTGACGTCGCCTACCAGCCGAACGAGAAGATCACCATCAAGGTCAACTTCGTCGGCATGATCCGCACCACTGACGCGGTCAATCGGCAGACCTACAATCTGCAGAGCTGGCAGGACTACATGAACACCTCGCCGCAGATGATCGCGGCGTTACTCAAACAACTGACCGCCACCGTCGGCGTCCGCCAGGCCGACATCACGGTCGGAGACACCCTGGCCTACTTCGGCAACGAGTATTACGACATCCTCCACGCCGAATTTCCGGAGGTTTGTTATCTCGATTGCAGCGAGCGCACCGGACGCGTGCAGACCGTGCCATCGTCGGCGCCCTTCTACTGGAGCAGCCGACCGAACGGGGTCCGTCAGGACTACGTGCCCAAGTCCTACGCACAAGCCGAGTACTTCATCAACCTGGCCAATCTCAAGGCCCACCCGCTCGCAGGCGTCACGCTGTGCGCCAAGAACCACTTCGGTTCGTTGATTCGCACGCCTCCCGAGCGCGGCTACTACGACATGCACCCGACCGTTTCCTCGAAAGGCACCGCCCAGTACCGCGACCTCGTGGACCTGATGGGCCATGCGCATCTGGGCGGCAAGACCGTTCTCTACCTGCTCGACGGCCTATACGGCGGCATGCACTTCCGCGAGCGCGTCCCACGCAAGTTCGCGGCCGAGCCGTTCAACCACGACTGGAGCAACAGCCTGTTCGTCTCGCAGGACCCGGTCGCGATCGACTCGGTGGGTCTGGACTTCGTGCAACTGCTGATCCCGGAATACGCGCGGACACCCGGCGCGGACGACTACCTGCACGAAGCGGCGTTGGCGAACGACCCGCCTTCGGGAACGTTTTACGATCCTGATCACGCCAAACCCACGGTCCGGCTGGCCAGCCTGGGCGTACACGAGCACTGGAACAACGCAACCGACAGGAAATACTCGCGCAACCTGGGCAAGAGCGAAGGCATCGAGCTGATCGCCTTGATGGATGGCGAAGAACCTCCAGCCGCTGAAGGCATCATCGCGCCGGGCGCCAAGGTGACGCTGCTGGCCGACGGGTTCGGCTTTACCGAAGGGCCCGCCGCGGATTCGCAAGGCAACGTTTTCTTCACCGACCAGCCGAACGATCGCATCTGCAAGTGGTCCGTAGACGGCAAGCTGACCGACTTTCTGAAACCCTGCGGCCGATGCAACGGCATGTTCTTCGACAAGGCAGGCGACCTCTGGGCTTGTGCCGACATGAACAACCAGCTCTGGAAGATCGATCCCAGCGGCAACGTTACCGTGGTCGTCAAGGACTTCAACGGCAAGCGGCTCAATGGACCGAACGATCTATGGATGGCGCCCGACGGCGGTATCTACCTGACCGATCCGTGGTATCGACGCGACTACTGGACGCGCGATCCGGCGATGCAGCAGGACGGCCAGCACGTCTATTACCTCTCGCCCGACCGCCAGCGGTTCATCCGCGTCGCCGAAGACCTCGTCCAACCCAATGGTATCGTCGGCACGCCCGACGGCAAGCTGCTCTACGTCGCCGACATCGGCGCGCGCCAGACGTACCGCTACAAGATCAACGAGGACGCGACACTCTCCGAGAAGACGCTCTTCTGTTCGATGGGCTCGGACGGCATGACGATCGACAGCGAAGGCAACGTCTACCTGACCGGTCGCGGCGTCACCGTCTTTAATCCCCAGGGCGAGCAGATCGAGCAGATCCCGGTCAACGAGCGCTGGACCGCCAACGTCTGCTTCGGCGGCAAGGACCGCCAGACCCTGTTCATCACCGCCAGCGATTCACTCTACGCGCTCCAGATACGCGTCAAAGGCGCGTATTGACCTCAGCGTGACGCGAGGGTCTCTGCGCCGATGTTGGTGGGCCGGAGTTGATAGAGAACCGTGGTGTGTTCGGGCAATTCCAGGCGGAACTCCGACACATCCTCAGCCACGACGGCACCAGTCAGAACATCGATCACTGTCGCTCGTTGCGGCAGATGGACCGTACGCGTCCCGCCCTGGGGAGCGTAGAGACAGAGGAAATGGCGGTTGGCGCAGACCACGTCATCGGCGTCACTGTAGATGTGTACACCGGCTTGCCGTGCGATGCCTCGCAACAGTGCTGACGGCACAATCGGCGCCGCCGAGTAGATGGAGGTCCAACCGTCCTGCTGCTTGACGACCAGACCCGGTTTATCGATACCCGCTCCCAACATGCCCAGTATTGTGGCATCAGGGTCGTCGGCGTAAAACCGGGGACTGATGCGAAAGCCCGGCAGGTCGCGTTCCAGGCCCGGGTCCCTCGGATCCTTGAGATAGATCTGGTGATCGTAGTAGCGGATGATGTCGGCAACCCGCTTATTGGTTCCGTAAGCCAGACCCTCTGGTAAGCCTCAGGTAATGGGATGGTCGAATCGAGTGACATCGACATGCAATTCGCCGAAGGACATGTCTTCGGCCAGGTTGATCCCGGTCAAGGCCGAAATATTGGCGACATCACAGGCGCGATCGATATAGCCGGTGGCATAAACCCAAAGAGCAGTGGCGCCGTTGCGTCGCAGACGGGCGTGAATCGCGGCCCGCTGTTCGGCCGAGACCTTGATGGTATTGAGAAAGATGTAGACCTTGAAATCTTTCAGGTCCGAATTGTCCATGTCGCTGAGCAGATGGGGCTCCCAAGGCATCCCCATGAAACCCAGTTCCCATTGTTTCTGGGCGGTCAGCAATGCATTGAACATCGGTTCACCCTCGCCGCAATAGGTGAACGAAGCCTCGTCCAGGATCACAGCGATTTCTGCCGTCGAGCGCTTGTCGGTGGTCAGATGAGCGTCGTCAATCTCCTTGAGCTGCTTCATGAAAGCGACGATCTGCGGATCGTCGAAATTCCGACCGAACAGGTCGGTCCACCACATCCCGATCCCCTTGGTGAAGACATAACCGAAATCGCGCAGCATCAAGGCCTTGCTCTCCGGCCAGCTTTCGGGATTGTGCAGCGAGTTGCCCCAGCGCCACTGTCGCTTGAGCACGTGCAGCATGGTGTCGGTCTCACTGAAATAGAGCTTGCCATGCAGCTTGGCGGCTTCGGGCAGGCTTTGCGCGTTGTGAGGGCCGCCCAGTTGCTTGTTGTCGTAGGTGTACGGACTGCAGATGAAGTCGATGTCTTCGGAATTCAGGACGCGCGTCAGAGCCAGTTGGCCGGCGTGGTTCGAGCTATTGAGCCTTGAATAGTTCATTAAAACATTCCGTTTTTGCCGATAACTGCTCACATGGCGATGCACGGATCACGCAAGGATGCG
>JAFGLV010000061.1 GCA_016927855.1 Sedimentisphaerales bacterium | reverse complement strand
GGGTATGCTCTGTTAGCCGTCGGTTACATCGCCAAGCATCAGGGTAAAGGGGTCGTGTTGTCACAGGACGTTTCCCGGGAGTACGATATCCCGCTGGAGTACCTGCTCAAGATCCTCCAGCAGTTGGTTCGCGCCAACGTGCTGCGCAGCAAGCGCGGCCCGCGCGGCGGTTTTTCGCTGGCCAAAGCCACGACCAAGATCACCATGCTGGAGATCATCGAGGCCGTGGACGGCCCGATGACCGGCGAATTGAATCTGGCCGAACAGGCCGGCAGCGATCGCTACGCCAGCAAGGCCGAGCAAATGTACAACAAAGCCATTTCTCAAGCGAAGAGCGTCTTCCAGAAGACCAAGGTTTCTGCGCTGCTGGGAGGCAAGTGACCAACTCAGGCAGACCGCCGGGCGGGATCGATTGGATATGGGTGTATCGGGCTTCCTGCCCGGCCAGGGGGGTGCGCTCCGCATGCAGGTCCGTGAATTCCAGGATGTGATCGCCCGCAAGTACAAGGCGCGGGACCAGGAACGAGGCGTCTCTCGTACCTTCATGTGGTTCATTGAGGAGGTAGGAGAGCTCTCGACCGCGTTGGTTTCGGGAGACAGAGAAAACGCCGAAGAGGAGTTCGCGGACGTGTTCGCTTGGCTGTGCACCCTCGCCAACATCAGTGATATCGACCTCGAAACGGCCTGTCGCAAGTATACCGAGAACAAGGTCGAAGGCTTCAAGCCCAAGTAGCCGCCGGGCCCCCCTACCGCGATGTCTCGCCGCGCCAAGGCAGGCCTGACAAGCCGAACGCAAAAATGTGCGTGATCAGCAGCCAGCCCACGCCCAGAACGATCACCCCAGAGACCGGATAGCCCTCATACGGCGACGCGAATTCCTGGATGAGGCTGTGGACGATGGCGATCCCCAGCGCTACCGGTGTGACGAAGCGGAGGCAGTACATCCAGAGCTGTAGGACCACGTAATCGAAGATCTTGTGGCGCGTGCCGCTCAGACCCAGGTTGGACACGATGTGCGCCTTGAGCTTGTCCGTGCGGTAGAGCCACCCGACCACGAATGCCTCGACAATGCCGACGGTGATCAGGCCGTATTGATTGAGGAAGTGGTCCACGATATCTAGCCACAGCAAGCCCACGTTCGTCGCAAAAAGCAGGGACCCGACGAAGCCCAGAACGCATATTGCGGTAATGACCTTCTTGCGCGGCAGGGTGAACTTGTCCAGGATCGCCGAGGTAAACGCCTCGATGATGGATATCGAAGACGAGATGCCGGCGATAATCAGCAATAGAAAAAACAGAAAACCGAACAGCTCTCCGAACGGAAGTAGCGAAATGGCCTTGGGATAGGCCACGAATGCCAGCCCGATCCCGCTGCTGACGACGTCACTGATCTCCTGGTCCTGCTGGGTAGCCATGTAGCCCAGAATGCTGAAGACGCCGAACCCGGCGCAGACCTCATATATGCTGTTGGAGAAGCCGACGATCAGGCTGTTCCGGAAAATGTTGGCGTCGCGCGACAGGTACGAGGAGTAGGCGATCATGATCCCGAACCCAAGCGACAGCGAGAAGAAGATCTGCCCGTATGCACCGATCCAGACCTTCAGGTCCGTAATCTTGCTGAAGTCAGGCGTGACGTAATGCCTCACGCCTTTGCCGGCGCCTGGCAGGAACAACGCCCACACGATGATCGCTAGCGTGATCACAAACAACAAGGGCATCATCACCTTGGCCGCTCGCTCGATGCCCCTCTGGACGCCTCCGTAGACGATGGCCCAGTTGGTTAGCCAAACCAGCGCCACAGCGCCTGCGATCGTCCAGCGCAGACCACTCATGGCCCAGACCTGGCCGTTGGCCGGGGCTTGGAGAGCCTCGTCGAAAGGTACCTTCAGGAACTTCGTGAAGAAAAAGGCGTTCGGATCGTCTCCCCAGGCCAGGTTCAGCGAAAACAGCATGTAGTTGACGCACCAGCCGATGATGACGATGTAGTAGAGGGAGATGCCGAAGAGCACGAAGGTCACCGCCCACCAGCCCAACCACTCCCATTTGCTGTCAATCTGGTGAAAGGCCTTGGGCGCCGACGCGACTTTGTGGTGGCCCAGCGCGAATTCCAGCATCAGGATCGGAATGCCGGCGGTGAACAACGCCACGACGTAGGGAATGAGAAAAGCGCCGCCGCCGTTTTCGTAGGCGACGTAGGGGAACCGCCAGATATTACCCAGCCCGACGGCCGAGCCAATCGCCGCGAACAGGAAACCGATATTCGTGCCCCACTGACTTCTTTCTTCCATGAGCTCTCACGCTTGTAGGTGCAGGAGGATGTGGGCGAACAGGAGAAACAGCCTTATCCCAGCCGACGTCGAGTTGACAGCGGGTTCTGTGGTCGTCTCTTGGTCGTGCCGAGGCTCGGCCATGGGCATCTACTTGTCCTGCTTTTGGCTGACGACGGTCTGCGGTTTGTGCTCGGCCCGCTTGATCTGCTCGTGCTCCAAGCCCAGCCGTTCCAGCGAATCGCGCTCGATTACGTTTCGGATGCTGGCGCGCGGCACTGTCGGCAGCTTGGTGTCGGCCAGGAGCATGTTGAAACCGAGCAGCGTCTCGATGCACTCGCCGGCGTGGCTGAGAGGATAGCCGCTGCCGAAGACGAGACGATCCATCACCTCCCTCTCATGAGCGGCAACGACAATATTATAGGTCTGCCAGACCTTTCCCGGTCGGATGGTCAGGTCGGCAAAGACCCGCTCGTGCTTGGCCACCATGGACAGGGTCTGTTCGACGAACGGCACGCCCATGTTTCCGATGATGATCTTCAGGTCGGGATGGCTCCTGGCAACCTCATCCAGCAGGTAGGGTTGCGCGTAGGCCAGCTCCGCCTCAGCGTTGAGGGCATGGCAGCCGTTGTGAAAGAAGACCGGCAGACCCATCTCCTGGGCCGCCGCGTAGAAACGCATTGCCTGGCTGTGGGCGGGATGAAACCCGGACTTGGCACAATAAAGCACAAAGCCTTTCAAGCCGAGCTTCTCGGTCAGCTCGGCCAGGTCCTTGCCGCCGATCGGATCCTGCGTGGGGTCTATGACCGCGAAACCGACCATGCGGTCGCTGTGTTGGGCCACATAATCGGCCAGGACCTTGTTAGTGCGGTCGCGCGATTCGTCGAGCGTGCCCAGGACAATGCAGGCGTCAACTGTCTCGGTCGCGGCCAGGTGCTCGGCCACCTCCGTCTTGTCCGAGGCTCGAACATGTGTATGACAGTCAACAATCATCGCGTACGCCCTCAAGATCGCAGCCCCAACCGTTGCCGACTGCTGCAAAAGGGTTAATGTTACGGCCAGCCAACCCCGACCGTCAAGGGCAAATATCGCCCTGCCGGTCTCCTGTTGGCGGGGCGAAAAGCCCCTTCGATCTGAGGGGGAATGGACGGAACGGACTACTTGCCGGGTGGGTGGCTGCCCGGGCGGTCTCAGGGAGCCAACATGTCTGCGTGTCTCGACGGTGGGCCAGACAACAGCGAAGACGCAGCTCCGCCCGCCTCCTGCGCCTTCGCTCGATCCACAGGCCGCCCTGTCATCGAGGCCTACTATCCAACGGTTAGGCGAAATCCAACGCAGCGATGTGGATGCGAAAAAGTGAATCTACGCGAATTTTCTTGCTGACCGAGGGTTCAGACAGCCAGACAGCATCCGTGGCGCCTGGCACAAAGACCGGTGCAGCCGCTTGACCCTGGGGTCCGATCGGAGTACCATTCGCTTGACGTAGACCGGCGCCAAAGGCATGGAGGCGGCAACGGGGTCTGCCGCTCCTGCCTGCGAGGGGATTGAATATTGTGCCGGTCCGTGCGTCTATGCCGATAGAATGGATGGGCCGGCGCCCAGGCCAAGGCCGTTTCCTCGCGAACGGCGCCGCGTGGGACGTCTGCGGTCCGGACGCGATCGTGGAGGCTGCAAATGGACTGCCCTGCATGCGGGGAGGCAATGGTGACCTTGGAGTTGGCGGACGTCGAAATCGACCATTGCGTCGGCTGCGGCGGCATCTGGCTGGACGCCGGGGAGTTGGAGCTGCTCATGGACGACCGGCGCAAAGCCACCGATCTGCTCGCCTCTTTCCGGGACGACCCCTCCTCAACCGAAGCATCCCGCAGGTGCCCAATCTGTGACAAGAAAATGGGCAAGATCGTTGTCGGCCAGGCGACGCCGGCGCTGCGGATCGACAAATGTCGACGCAACCACGGTCTCTGGTTCGACCGTGGCGAGCTGGCGGATATTCTCGACAGAGCGCAGCTCGACAAGGAGAGCCGTATTCAGAGGCTGCTGGCCGACATGTTCGGCCGTGGGCAAGAGGACCCTCAGTAGGAGAGCGCGAAACAGATCCTGCGCCGTCATTATCGGACAGGTTGCCATAGAACAGAGCCAAGATTCGCGATGCAGTATGCAGTGTGCGTTCGATCACATATCGGGACTGTCTTGTGAAAGGGGTGTCTCATGACGACGTTGACTTGGGTGTTGCTCGGGGTGGGTGCGGTTGCCATTATCTTGGCTCTTATCATGAAGAAGAAATCATCCTAAACCGCTTATCGTTTCTAAGACAGAGAAGGAGAGAGCATGGAAGGAGCACTCATCGTTCTGGCCGTTTTCTTCGGTATCGCGATACTGCTAGCCCTGATCCTGGTCGGCATCTACAACGGCTTGGTGCGCCTGCGCAACCAGGTGGACAATGCCTGGTCGCAGATCGACGTGCAGTTGAAGCGCCGCCACGACCTGATCCCCAATCTCGTCGAGACCGCCAAGGGCTACATGAAGCACGAGCGGGGCACGTTCGAGGCTATCACCGAGGCACGCAGCAAAGCGATGGGCGCCAAGACCGTTGCCGAGGCGTCACAGGCCGAGGGACAGCTCGCCGATGCCCTGAGCAAATTCATGCTCGTGGTGGAGAACTACCCCGACCTGAAGGCGAATCAGAACTTCCTGGCGTTACAGGAGGAACTGACCAGCACCGAGAACAAGATTGCGTTCGCGCGGCAGAACTACAATGACCAGGTGCTGTTCTTCAACAACAAGACGCAGATGTTCCCGTCGAACATCGTGGCGGGGATGTTTGGCTTCACCAAGCGCGATTTCTTCGAGGTGGAGAACGCCGCGGAGCGTGAGGTCCCGAAGGTCAGCTTCTCATAGTGACACCGGCGGTGCTCTCCTTCCGGCCGGATCGCCGGTTCGTTGGCCGGCGCAGCCAGTTTGCGCTCACGTCCGAGTCGGCTCAGCGGCACGGGCCGTGCTGGAGAAGTCTTGCGCAGGGAAGAACGAACAGAGATGAACCGGCACAGAGACGGTGCGAGCGACTATGTGGGAACTGATTAGAGCGAACAAACGCAACTCGATCTTCCTGATGATGCTGATGGCGGCGGTCCTGCTCCTGCTGGGCTTTGTCATCGGGCTGGCCATCTTCGGGCCCGAAGGCGGTTTCTTCGGGATCATCATTGCCACCGTCATCTGGCTGGTCCTGTCTCTGGTGAGCTTCTCGTCGGGCGATCAGATTCTGCTGGCCGCCAGCCGAGCCCAGCGGGTCACGCATGACGTCCATCCGCAGCTTTTTAACATCGTGGAAGAGATGAAGATCGCGGCGGGTCTGCCTGCCATGCCGAAGGTCTACATCATCAATGACCCGGCCCCCAATGCCTTTGCCACCGGCCGCAGCCCTCAAACCGCGTCCGTGGCTGTCACGGCGGGCCTGCTGGCACGGCTCAATCGCGACGAGCTCCAGGGGGTCGTCGCGCACGAGATCAGTCACATCCTCCATCGCGACATCCTCTACGTGACGCTGGCTGGCATTATGCTGGGGGGCATCGTCATTCTCTCGCAGGTTTTCCTGCGCGGCATGTTCTACAGTTCCATGACCGGCTCGCGCCGCCGGTACTCCAGCGGCAACCAAGGTGGTGGTCAGGCCCAGATCGTCATGCTGGTCCTCGCGATCCTCGCGGCGGTCCTGGCGCCGATCATGGCGCACCTGCTGTACTTCGCTCTCTCGCGCCGGCGCGAATACCTCGCCGACGCCGGCGCCGCGCGTCTGACGCGCTATCCCGAGGGGCTCGCCAGCGCCCTGGAGAAGATCTCCAGCGATCCCGCGCCGCAATTGGCGTCCGCCAACGACGCGACGGCGCCGATGTACTTCGTCAACCCCTTCAAGAAGAAGGGCAAGATGAAGCTCTCCGACCTGACCAGCACGCACCCGCCGATCTCCGAGCGAATCCGCATCCTGCGCAACATGTCCCAGGGCGCGTCCTATCAGGACTACTCGCAGGCGTACGCGCAGGTGACCGGCTCGAAGAGCATTGTTCCCGCCGCGGTGCTGAAGCAGAAAGAGCAAGTCCCTATCCGCGAAGGCCGTGCCGAACCGACGAAGGCGGAGCGAACCCAGCGGCAACTCCACCAAGTCGGCGACATCATGCGCAAGGTCAACGGCTTTGCGTTCCTGGCCTGCACCTGCGGCCTGAACCTCAAGATCCCGCCCAATTTCAAGGCCGATACCGTGCAATGTCCGCGCTGCAAGCGAACTCTCGACGTCGCGGCCCAGCGCACCGCCCAAACCGCCAAAGCCCGGTCGTCGTAGGCGCCAGGTGGCACCCCCGCCCTCGGGGGTGATCGCTCGAGGTCCCCAGCTGGGGGCGGCTGGGCTACATTGCTGCCTGTTCGATCAGGTCGATGTAGGCGCCGGTGACCAAACCCTCCGGCGGAATCCCAAGTTGATCCATCAGACTGTTCGCGCTGACGATGCCGTCAGAGCGAGTCTCTTCGGCTGTGAGGACGACTTCCAGTTCTACGAAGGTTCCAAGTCCTTCCACCTCGTCCAGATGCACCCTCGTGCCGCCGACCAGATACAGGGTCCTGTGCTTGCGAACCACGCCGCGAACACCCAACGCCGCGCCCAGCGCCGCGCACAAGCCGTCGGTATCTAGCGTTCGATGCACCAGGTAGCGACTCTCCTTCGGTTGCGCCGAGTCGGGCCGCTCGTAGTAGATCAGCTCCGCCTCCGCCTGGCCCTGGAACCGCCGCAACTTGAGCCGCCCGTGAGGGCAAACGAAGAACGTGTCCTCCTGCTCCAAAACGGTTGGCCCTTCGTCAGCCAACGGCTTTACCCGCGCGCGGATCGGTTGTAGGTCCTGTACCTTCGCCTTGATCTCGATATTCCGATTCATCAAAGCCCCTGTGATTGCTGTCCGAGACGCTTGGCGTAGACGACCATCGGCGCGCCGTCGGGCAGGTAGTTCGCGATCTCGCCTGCGCGCCGGAAGCCGCTGCGCTCGTAGAACCGCCGGGCCTTGTCGAAATCGGCGTGCTCGTAGGTCTCGACCAGCAATTTGCGAAAGCCCCGCTCCATCGCGATGCGCTCGACAGCCGTGAGCAACTCTCGACCCAGGCCTTTCCCCTGCCAATCCGGATCGACGGCAAACCAAGCCAGCCACACGTTTTCTTCGGGTCCCCAAACCGCATGGTGCAGCCCGACCAACCCCACGAGCGTCCCGCCCTGCCGCTTGACGAAGTAGCTGCGCCCATCGTCGAGTCCGTGCGCTTGGCAGCCGAAGTGAAACCCCATCGTCCGCGCCGCCCAGCGTCCTTCGTCGGGGTTCATTGCCCGCGCCACGAGCGCCGCCGCAACGTCGATGTCTCCTTCACTCATCGGTTCCAACAGGTCATTCTTCCCGGTCACAAACGCCCCTCGTATTGGTGAGCCTCGTTGACGCGGTCTGGACGTAGCTGCACATCATAGCAGATATACAGTGCTTTCGCGAAGATGCTCCGCAAATGAGTGAGAATCTGGGCCCGCGAGTTGCATAACGGCTGCCGCAGGTCTCTATTGGGTAGAAGAACGCGTTTTTCGGTCAGGATCGTGTCAGGAGTAGTGATGCAGTCGGACTCTGAACTGGTGCAGGTTGCCTTGGGCGGCGACCGGGAGGCGTATGCCGTTCTGTTTCGGCGGCACGAGCGTTCCGTGCTCGCGGTGGCGCTGGCGGTCCTGGGCGATTACCACGCGGCCCAGGATGCCGCTCAGGAGGCTTTCGTGGCCGCCTACCGGAATCTGGGCGGCTTGCGCATCGGCTCGTCGTTCGGACCGTGGGTGTGCAAGATCGCGCGGCGCCAGGCATTGCGGATTCGCAAGCAGGCGCACAGAGCGGCAGAGAACGAACCGCCTGCGGTCGAGCCATCCGAGGCGCCGAGCAACGGAGAAGTCGATGAGGCCAACCGGCGGCTGCTCGACGCCGTCATGCGACTGCCCAGGCATGAGCGCATCGTCGTCATGCTTCACTACTTCGACGACCGACCTGTAGGGACCATCAGTGAAATGACCGGACGACCGGTCGGTACGGTGACCATGCAGCTTTCTCGCGCTCGCGCGCGGCTACACAAATGGCTAAAGGACGATCTTCTATGAAATCTCACGACGAACAACTCGATGCCAAATTGAAAGGCCTCGGCCGGCTGCTCAGGTCGTGGCCCTCGGTGATGGAAGATGGTATGAACGAAATCGCACGCACGACACCGAGCAGGCAACCCAGACTGTTCGCTTTCCGACCGGTGCTGGCTGGCTCGGGCCTTGGGCTAGCGGCGTGCTTGCTGATCGGCGCATACCTGCTGCTCTTCGCAGGCGGCTCCGCATCCATAACTCTCGCCGACGTGCAGGGAGCGATAGACTCCAAGCCCTGGGTGCTGATTCAGTACGAAGACGGTGCCGAGCAATGGGCCAATCTGCGCGACCGGCGCAGCTTCCGCAAGCGCCAGGATGCGGACGGCCGCAATTTCTACGTCGGGATGCGCGACCATGTCGCCGGCATCAGGCGCTTCTACCACAGCAACTGGGGTCAGCAGATCCACCAGGAGGCGTTCACTCCCAAGCCCTATCCGCAGACGCCGTGGGAATACGCGGTCGGCGATTGGGACGACCTCGGGAAGGAATTGCTCAGTCCGACCACCGTCGAGAGAAACGCCGACACGATCGATGACCGCCAGGTGGTCCGGTTCGACACCTACGATATGGGACCGCTGGGTCTGCGGACGTTGGCCCAGCAGGTTTGGGCGGACCCCGAGACGCGGCTGCCTCTGCGTATTCGCAAGTACTCGATGCCGAGATCGAGCTCCCCGATCAGGGTGGTCACGGGCGAATTCGCTTTTCCCAGGACGGGTCCGGCGAGCATTTACGATCTCGGGGCTCCCCAGAACCTGCCGCTGGTGACGAACTGGGGCGTCATCGAACCTGCCGCGGAAGCCATTATCGAAGCGGCCAAAGCAGCCTGGCATGGACTGCCCGACCGCCTGCGCGTGGTCAGGAAGAGCGAGTATGGCCTGTCCATCACCTGGCGCTGGGGAAACCGACTCCGTAGCGAGTCGTACGGCAAGACGGACGCAACCCACAACGAGGTCTTCCCGGTCAATGTCCCGGTAGATGTCGAAGACCTGCGCCAGTGGGCCCGCGACAACCTGACGCTCTATAGCACCACCGTCTTCGACGGTCGGTACGAGTACGCGTACGTTTCAGGCGAGGCGCCGCGGGACCACGGGAAGGCTCCCGCAGGCAAGCTGCACGTGGAGTGCTACAGCACCGATTACGTCGATGTGCTGATCCCGATTCACGACCAGTGGCCCTACGTCAGCAACGTCGGGCCGATGACGGTGCTGGAGGCCGAGCCAGGCGTTCCGGCCGGATGCGTGCTGCTCCGCTACGATGGTCTAGGCCTGCGCCGCGACTGGTGCATCGATCCGAGCAGGGACTATGTCTGTCTGAAACAGGCCGAATACCGCGACATTCCGGAGGCTGGTTTGCCGACGGGCGACAAATACTGGCAAATCGAACGCACCGACCTGGTGCAATTACCGACCGGCCAGTGGTACGCCGCTACAAGCAGCCGGCCCCGTAGCGAAGGTGGCAAGGTCGAATACAATGTCACGCTGCTGGGCGAGGTCAATGACGCCGAAGGCTTTTTCGACGGCGAAGGTCTCCTCCAGAATGCGTTGGATGAGGGTATCCCCGTGACCTTCTGGGCGCGGTGATTGATCGCCGGCCGCAGCCGTGCAGGTCATTCAGCGCAGGCGTTGGGCGACTTCGGTGAAGATGAGGCGTTTGGCGTGGTCGATGGGGCCGGGCAGGAAGGTGCCGGCGGCTTTCTTGTGGCCGCCACCACCGAACTTGGCGGCAATCTCGCTGACATCCACATCGCCGCGGCTGCGCAACGAGCAGCGGACCCGGCCGTCCTTCAATTCCACCAGCAGCGACGAGACCACGACCGAGCTGATTCGGTGACATTCGTTGATGAGGTTCTCGGTGTCCTCGTACGACGCGCCAGTTGCCTCAAAGTCCGCCTGGAGAATGTGCTGGGTCGCGTAACGCTCGCCCAGGTGCAGTTCGAGCCGGCTCAGCATCGTCTGCATCAACTTGAAACGGGGATAGGAGAAGTTCTGGTACAACTTGTCGTAGATATCCGCCGGCTCAATGCCCAAGTCGATCAGGTCGGCGGCACGGCGGTAGGTTCGACTATCGGTGTTGTTGAACTGGAACCAGCCGGTGTCAGTGGCGATGGCGACGAACAAGCCCTCCGCCATCCGTCGCGTGATGGGCCAGCCGGCGAATGTCAGAAAGTCGTAAAGGACCAGGCCCGCCGCGGCCGCCGCCGGCTCGACGATCTCGACCTGCCCGATATTGTCCGACGTCGCGTGGTGGTCGATCACCAGGATCGGCGCGTCGGTCTGTTTGAGAAACGGCTCGATGCGCGGCAACTGGCTGTAGCTGTTCGTGTCCAGAATGACGATGAGGTCGAACGGCCCGAACGCACCGCGCGACAAGTCGTCGGTCTGAACGTCCGCACGCAACACGGGCGTCTTCTCGTCGAACAGGAATCCGTACCATTGCGGAATCGGGGAGAGAAACAGAGGCTGAGCACGCTTGCCCAAGCCACGAAGAGCCTCGCACATGACTGCCACACACCCGCAGGCATCGCCGTCAGGCTTGGTGTGCGTCGTTACCAGAACGCACTGGGCCTTCTCAATCAACGCGATGGCCTGTCGAAACGCTTCGTTGTCTGCCATAAACACCCTTCAAACCGTCGGGAACGGACAATCGCCAAAACCGGAGCCCCCCTCAAGGTAGATCTCATCGGCAGATTATACCGATCGGTGCGCGTCCTGCAAATGCCGTCGATGTGGGCAAATCCCCCTGCCGACCCGGCGGTCCAGACTCAATCGTGTTCGAAGACCATCTTCCGAACGTCTACGCCTTCGACGGCTTCGAGTCTCGCGAGCAATTCGAAGATGGGCTTCTCATCGCCGGCCATTTCGAGCAGGACGAGACCGTTGGGTGAGCAGAAGCTCTCGGAGACACTGTGCAGTCCGATCCGGGTCTTGATGCTGCAGCCGTACTGGGTGAGCAGATCCTGCACCGCGTGAGCGTGCCGGACTCGATCGGTGATGTGAATACCTAGGACAATGTGTCTGGCCTCTGTCATTTCTGATCTCCCTTGGCGGATTCCTCGAGCACGCCCTTTGCTTGGCGGCAGTCCTTCTCGATCTGCCTGGCCAACTCTTCGGGGCCGCTGAATTTGTGTTGTTGGCGCAGGTGACGAACGAAATCCATCGCCATATGCTTTCCCGCCGGGTCGCCGTGCGGAGGGACCAGCAGGTGCGCCTCGATCAAGAGCGGGTGCTCATCCCCGAAGGTTCGGGCTTGGCCGATGCTGAAAACCGCCGGGATACGCTCGGCCTCCTCCAGGAGGCCATTCTGGCTTTCGGCGATCCGGACCCAGCCCGCGTACACGCCTTCGGCGGGGATGACCTGCTGAGGCTTGGCCATATTCAGCGTGGGAAATCCCAGCTTGCGGCCACGACCCCACCCTGAGACGATCGGGCCTGTGAGCCGGTAAGGACGCGACAGCGCCACGGCGGCGTCGGAGACGTGGCCGCTTTCGAGCATGTAGCGAATCATGGTGCTGGAGACGCGAATGGTCTCACCCGTTGGCAGCTCCATCGACCTTGGGGGTACGACCACCACGTCGAACCCTTTGCGAGCGCCGAGCTCGCGCAGGGTTTGGACGTTGCCCGTCCGACCGGCACCGAAATGGAAATCGTCGCCTTCGACGATCACCGACGGTGCGATGCGCGCCACCAGGAACTCATCGACAAACTGCTCGGCCGAAAGGCTCAGCAACTCCAGGTTGTCCTCAAGAACGATGATGCAATTATCCGCGTACTCGCCTAGCAGACGCAGTTTCGCAGGCAGCGGGGTCAGCAGCGCCGGCACTTTGTCGGGGTGTAGAACAGCGACAGGATGCGGCTCGAACGTCATTACGACCATCTCCGCCGTCCTGCAGCGGGCGACGCGCCGCGCCGCGCCGAGAATGGCCCGGTGACCGGCATGGACGCCATCGAAATTGCCGATCGTCAGCACGCAACCTCTTCTGACCTGTCCGAATTCCGAACGTGTCTTGAGAATTCTCA
Organism: Sedimentisphaerales bacterium; assembly: GCA_016927855.1. Classification (GTDB taxonomy): domain Bacteria; phylum Planctomycetota; class Phycisphaerae; order Sedimentisphaerales; family Anaerobacaceae; genus JAFGLV01. Next base: position 20,519 of record JAFGLV010000061.1, on the reverse strand, counting down.
TCAACGCAGACCTTCCCTTGGGCGCCCGTCGGGTCAGGCGGGGCGCGACGGACAGAGCATCCGCCGGACGCAAGAATCAAGGGGAGAGTTTATCTTGCCGCGGCGCGGACGCAACGCCTTTTCGGACAAAACCGACGAGGCAGTGAAGGCTCAGTCTTCGGGCGAGGGGGAATTCTGCGTCTGAGTCTGATCGAGGCAGATGGTGTCAGGATAGAAGACCCGCAACTCTTCTCGGGTGAAACGGGCCTTGTCGGGGTCCCCAACCTTCTCGTAACAGCCGATCAGCGCGCCGAGGGCCGACTTGTGGTAGGAGAACCCGTCCTGCTGGAGTCTCTCGTTCTGGTCGGGACCGAGGGCCCGCACCTGCTCGAAGTACGTGATCGCTTCCTGGTGACGACCCTCGCGGAGGTGCATCATCGCCAGTTCATAGTTGGCAGGCTTGTTGGTGGGGTCGGCTTCAGTCGCTCTCCGATACGCCTCCAGCGCCATGTGGAGGTCGCCCTCCGCCCTATAGATGTGGCCCAATTGGCACCAGGCCCGGCTGTTGTTGCCGTCGATCAGCAGGACTTTGTTGCACTGGCGCTTGGAGTCCTCGAAGAGACCGAAGGCGGAATAGGCTTCGGCCCGGTTGAGAATCTGCGAGACCATCAGGGGACGGATGAGAAACAACGCCACGACGACGAGGATGACACTGTAGGAGCCTCGCGCCGCCAGTTCCTTCTGCTCTTGGCTGAGGCCGCGTTTCTTGGGATAGATGATCTTTCCACGCTGCATATCACACCCGTCAGCCAACAATCACGAAGTAGATACCGAGCACCATCAGGATGTTGCCGGCCAGCAGTTGCATCCGCTGCTCGATCGAGCACATGTGTTGCCGCAGCTTCCGCACCAGGTCGGGCTTGACCAGGCTGGTCAGCACACCGACGGCAAGCACCGGGAGACTCTGCCCCAGGGCGAAGCTGGCAAAGACCGCCAGCGAGTAAGACCAGGACATGTGTTTGGCCACCACGACGCCGGCTAGGACCAGCAATCCGGCGCCGCAGCACGGACAGGCCGGCATGACGAGCAGGCCGAAGAAGCCGCCGAACAGGAAAGCCCCTACGAAACTCGCGCTGCAGAGCCCCTCGGCGATACGCTGGCAGCCCTTCGGCAGCAGGCGAACGCCCACCAGCCCGGAGACCAACAGACCGCTGGCGAATAGAAAAACGCCCAGGACCCAGTGGACGTACTTGTTGACCTGGATGAACCGGTGGATGACACTGCCGGTGAAGGCGGTAGCCGTTCCGAGCAGAACGTAGGCCATCACAAGCCCCAGAGTGAACAGCGCTGTGAGGACCAGCGCGCGTCCCTTGGAATTGCCGGAGCCGGCCACGTACCCCATGACGACCGGCAGCCGCACCACCGTGCAAGAGGTCAGGGACGCGGCCGCTCCGATCCAGAACACCATGAACAGTGCTGGTGGAGATTCGCTGAACAGTCTCTCGATCGTCGAAATCACCGTGGACCTTTCACCCTTTTGCGCTCTCGGCGTGGCCCCTTTGGCAGCGTTGCCGACGCGGCGAGCCGAAGCCGGTAGTGCTGATTGTCGTTTCTCAGGATTCGCGCTAAGGAAGCTGTCGGCCGAGACCGGTTCAACGAACGGCGTGGACACAGGCCGCCCCAGCCACATCCAAAATGTACGAAACAAATACCAGAAGAAGAAATATGCAACTTAGTTGCATTTCCTCGCGCACCCTGGTAAGATCAACGGCGTAGATACGCCAGGATCGAATGATGCGTTGACTCTGAGTCGAAAAGAGCCGGGCCTATGTCGAACCGAATTGCAGCCATTGCCACAGAACTTCGCAATCACGCGCCGTTTACCCTTTTCGGAGCGGCCAGCGGCATTGTGTGCATGTTGATATTCAAGAACGCCGGTGCCGCAGTGAGCCACGGGCTCTTCCTCGTCTTTCACCCCGCTCACGTCGTCCTCTCGGCCATCGTAACAGGTTCTCTTTTCAGGCTTTATGACAAGAAGGCCACATTTGTGAAAGTGCTGATCATCGGGTATCTCGGCGCCGTCGGCGTCGCGACACTGAGCGACTGCATCCTGCCGTTCTTTGGCGAGAGCCTCCTGGGTGTCGCAATTCCAGTCCACGGGGATCTGCACGCGGGCGACGAGACGGGGGACCATGCGGACGAACATGCCGACCATCATGCCGAGGGCAGCATTCGGGTCCGAATGCATCTGGGCTTCATTGAGGACTGGTACGTCGTCAACCCGGCGGCGATTCTGGGCCTTGTCATCGCGTGGTTCTACCCACGCACGAGGTTCCCCCATGCCGGCCATGTCCTGGTCAGCACCTGGGCCTCCTCCTTCCACGTCCTGATGAACACGCACGCGGAACTCTCAGCGCTGATGCTGGTCGGAGTTTTTGTCGTCCTCTTTATTGCGGTCTGGCTGCCCTGCTGCGTCAGCGACATCGTCTTTCCGCTGTTGTTCGTCAAGTCTGCGCCGCTGTGCCTGCACCACGACCACGAAACGGAGCATCTCGCATGAAGCCCAATCTCGACGAAAAAGCCCGGCGCATGCTCACCACGGCGGCCCTATATTGCACCGAGCCGCGGATTGCGATTCTGAAAGTGCTGCTGGAAGCGCGTCGGCCCGTTCGGCAGGATCAGATCGCCGAGTGTCTTGGCGACAGAGCGCTGAACAAAGTCACGATCTACAGGACGTTGGCGTCTCTGGTGAAAACCGGGCTGGTCCATCGCGCGTTCATGCAGAAAAGGGCCAGCTACTTCGAGTTGGCCCATAACTGCACCGAAACGCAGTGCCATCCGCACTTTACGTGCTCCAATTGCGGCACGACCCATTGTCTGACGGGGTTTGCGGTACCGATGGCGCCCAGTCGCTACAGAGGATTCGTCATTCACCATCAGCAGGTGCGACTCGAAGGCCTGTGCCCGGCGTGTGCCTAAGCGGGTACGCAGAAGTGTTTTGACAACGCGGACAAGAGTCGAAAAGTCGAAGCACGAAACTCGAAATCCGAAACACATTCAGAACCCAAAACACGAATGACCAAAACGCTGGCGCCGGCCTTGGCGCTGTTTTGAGTTTTGGGTTTCGGTCATTTGGTGGTTGTTTCAGATTTCGATATTCGAATTTCGGATTTCCATGCACAGGCGCGTGGCAAGACGTCCAACAAGTTCCGTGGACCTGCTTAGGACGATATGAGGTGCGCCATGAGGGCGGGACGGGGCTTTACATTGATCGAGGTGCTGGTAGTCATTGTGATCATCGCGGTGCTGATGGGGATTCTGTTGCCTTCGCTGGGCGCCGCCCGCATGCACGCCAGGCGCCTGGCGTCATCGAGCAATCTGAGGCAGATTGGCCTGGCGATGGAGATGTACACCCAGGACTATCAGGGCTTCTTCCCCGAGACCAGCCATGGCCTGACCGGCCAGGCTATCCGCCAGCGCAGTTGGGTCTTCACGCTGGGTCCCTATCTCGGTGATGTCAACGAAGTCCGCGTCTGTCCCGCCGACCCACAACGCCGGGAGCGTCTGGCCTGCTCGACCGGCAGCTACGTGATGAATGAGTACATCGCCGTGGATGCCGTCGATCCTTTCGGACGACCGACGGGTTGCTCGTATCGCAACAAGTACAGGCTCAAGCGCCCAAGCGAAACGATCGCAGTGTTCGTCGGTGCTGACAACCTGCCGACCGCACTGACCAGCGACCACACCCATTCGAGGCTTTGGTTCCTGCCGGCACCGAACGTCCCGTGGGACAGCCTGCGGAAGGACATTCAGCCCGACCGCTATGCCTTCCACAAGAATGGCGACAACACGACGAGATCGTCGCTGTACCTCTACGCCGACAGCCACCTGGAGAACCTCAAGGCAAAGACCGTGAAGGCCTGGGCGGACGAGCGGCAGGACTTTTCCCTGCCGCCGACGCGGTAGCCGACGAACCGGAAGAACCTGAGTGAGGAGTGAAGGAGTATGAAGACGTTGCGTCTGTATACCGTCGGTGTGGCCCTGCTCTGTCTGCCGACGATGATCGGGACAGTTCACGGTCAGGGCCACTGCGCCAAAGTCTCAACTGATGTGACGCTCTACTTTGGTGTGGAGACGGACCTGCCCGATCCGAACCACCCGATTACCGTCGATCTGTATCACAGCGATTTCGAGGTCTCGTTTCGCGCGAGCGGCTGGGAGGTGGCAATCTGCCATGACGCGGCCGATACCGGGGCTCACGGCCTGGAGATCCCGCCGGCGGATGCCTTGCTCTACGCGAACCCCAACAGTCGCTGGCTGCTGCCCTCGATTCCGGTCGGGTTCGAGTTCATCGGCGCCAAACCAGGCGAGCCGTTCTGGATTCTGCCGCAGAGTGCGGGAACCGGCGCGCTCGCGCTGGGTCTGGCTGCTGAGGAAGCCGACTCAAGCCGGTTGTGCAGGTGGAATCCGGCCGATCCGCGCGGCGCCGATGCGCCCGACTTCTGGTTCGAGGTGCGGCTGCTGGACATGCGCGGTCCGGCCGATGCCAACTTCGCGCTCTGGCAGGCCGATGGCATCAACCCTCCCGTCGTATTCATGTCCACCCACGAGGGCGGGATTACCGACGCCGACGTTTTCCATGTCTCAGCCGGCAGCCATGTGCACGTGAACTGGGGATTCACGCAGCCTGGGTCGTACGAGGTGGACTTTCGCATTGAGACTGTCCTGCGGTGCGACGATTGGTTGACGGCGGATTGGGCCCCTCCAGGCAACGACGCCGATCACGGCGATGGCCGCGTCGACTTCCAGGACTTTGCCTGGATGGCCGGGTATTGGGGCCGGACGCCGCTGGTCGAGGACCCGAACACCTTCATGTTCGTCGATCCGAATGATCCTGCCAGACCCGTCGGAATGGCTGCTTTGACAGCTCTGGCCGATCAGTGGCTACTGTGCGGCTATCCCGGCTGTTACGGTGGCGACGATCCGAACTGCAGCGACTGATTTCGAAGAATCGGCAGGAATCTTGCGGAAATCTAAACGACTTCGGGCCGAATCTCCGATAATAACTCTACTATGCATACAAGAAGAAACGCACTTGCCATCGTTGCCATTGCGATTGTCACAGCGGCGGGTTGCCATACGCCGCGACGAAGCACGCCGAGGGTGGTTCTGGACGAGGGAACGCTCAGCGTCTCGGAACTGGCCAATCGTCTGGGTCTGCGCCTTGACGAACAGAACGACACCTTCGTCGTCCTCAAAAGCCAGACCGACAGCGTCCTGATCTTCACCCATGCCGATGGGCGGTTCTTCGTCAACGGCCGGCCTGTCGGGTCTGTCGGCCCAGTCAAGATCGTCGCCGGGACGCCATACGTGTCCGACACGCTGGTTGCCCAGATCCGGCCGTACCTTGGCACCGCCCAAGCCCCGATACAACCCACGCCCAGGCCGCCCAGGGGTACCCACGTCGCAATTGACGCGGGTCATGGCGGACACGATCCCGGCGCCATCGGCGTTCGCGGCACATACGAGAAGGACATCAATCTCGCGGTCGCGCGCAAAGTAGCCGCAGAGCTGCAGCGACGGGGCCTGACGGTCACGATGACCCGGTCGGACGATCGCTATCCCGAGCTCGAAGAGCGAGCCGACATCGCCAATCGCCGCGACGTGGACCTTTTCGTCAGCATCCACTGCGACTCGGCGCCCAACAGCGGGGCCCAGGGTTTCACGCTTTATGTCGCGGAGGGCGCGTCGTCCGAGGCGCTCGCCGCGGCCCGAGCGATTGCCGGCGCGATGGCCGCGACTGGCTCCGACAGTCGTGGCATCAACCGCGCCGACTACCGCGTCCTGGTCCGGACCCGGAGTCCGGCGGTCCTCATCGAGTTGGGCTACCTCTCCAACGCTCAGGAAGAAGCCAGGCTCCGCAGCAGCGCCTATCAGGACCGCTTGGCAGCCGCGATTGCCGCCGGCATCGAGGACTACCTTCGCTAAGGCCCAGGGGTGCAACCATGGATTGCACCAGCAGGGTCGTGGACGCGTGCGGTCGGCCCGACTACAATGACCTGCATGGATCCTTATCCGCTGAAAACGGTGCCAATCTTCAAGCAACGCATATGGGGTGGTCAGAAGCTGCGCGAGGTGTTCGGCAAAGACTTGCCATCCGGCGCGAAGATTGGAGAGAGCTGGGAGATTGCCGACCTGCCGGACGACAAGACATGTATTGCGAATGGCGCTTACAAGGGGCAAACCCTGACCTCCCTCGCCCGGGAGTTCCCCGAGCAGATCACCGGGGCGCGGGATGTCCCCAGCCCCTTCCCTCTGCTGATCAAGCTGCTGGATGCCGAGGACATGCTCAGCGTCCAGGTGCATCCGGATCGGCAGACGTGCGAGCGGATGGGCAGAGGCGAGCCGAAGACCGAGTGCTGGTATATCATCTCCGCCGAGCCCGGCGCGGTGATCTACAAGGGGCTCAAGGAACGCGTCACCCGCGAGCGATTCGCGCAGGCCATCGAAGCCGGGACGACCGCCGAGCTTCTGGCGCGAGTCCCGGTCGAGCCAGGTCAGTGTCACTTCCTGCCGGCCGGTACCGCTCATGCTATCGGCGCGGGTCTGCTGATCGCTGAGATACAGACGCCGTCGGACACGACCTACCGCGTCTTCGACTGGAATCGCCTGGATGACGAAGGCAAGCCGCGCCAACTCCACCTCCAAGAGGCCCTCGAAAGCATCCACTTCGATGTCACGGCCGACAAACTGCCGGTCACGACAGTGGGCCGGCTGGTCGATACGGAGTATTTCAAGATCGACAAAGGCCACCGGTCGGCTAACACGGAACTGCTCTTGCGTGTGGGTGGGATGCGCGCTCTGATCGTGCTTGGCGGCGCAGGCGTCATAGAGTCGAGCCAGGCCGATCCTGTCGAGTTCAAAGGGGGTGACTGCCTGGTGATCCCGGCCGCATTTGAAGGTGCTGTGAGGTTTGCACGGGAGACCGAATACCTGACAGTCATGCTTTGAGACGTCCGATCTTCACACCCTTAGCCTGCGCATCCGTTAGCCACACCTCGGCGTCGTAGCGCAACATCGTCAGGCCGTCCTCGAAAGCATCGAAGCCGATGCGCGGCCGCCTGCCCGCCAGCTCCTGCAAGATCCATCTGGGGAAATCCGCACCCGCCTGGATGGACAGCGGCGCGCCGCCTCCGAAGCGGGGATTGATCTCGATGAACTGCAACTGCTTGCGCGCGGTCTCGAACAATTGAATCGTAATGACCCCAGGCCCGGCCCCCAGCCGCTCGATAAGACGAGCCGCCTCCTGCATGATGTGTGGGTGCTTGACGATGCGCGCTTTGCTGACCTCGCCCGAGCGGACTTCCAGCCTCTGGCGCGGCACGACGCACCGCACGCACCGGTCGAAACTGACGTAGACGTCGCACGTGAACTCCGTGCCGTCGATCAGTTTCTGACATATCGCCCTCGGGACGCGCTGGCTCAGGTAGAGCAACTCCTGACGGTCAAAGACAACAGTGGTTCCCTTGCCGGCGTGACCATCCCAGGGTTTGAGAAAGCACGGCCAGCGGAATTCTCCCTTGCGGTCGGCCGCCAGGGCCGCGGCTACGCTCCACGTCTGCGGCACGTCGAAGCCGTGCTGGCGTAGGAACCGATAGGTCTTGCGCTTGTCCTGGCAGGTGTCGATGACGTCGGGATCGGAGACCAGCACGCGACAACCCAGCCTCTCGAATTCCTGCTTGTGCTCCGCCAGTAGGCGTAGATCCAGGTCGACCGTCGGGACCAGCAGATCGACCTGCTGCGTGCGGACAATGGACCGAAGCTGCTTGAGGTACTGAGGCTGTGTTATCGGAGCAACCAGAAAACGTTCATCGCACAATTGCAGCGCTGGACTCAGCTCTGTCGTATCGGTCCCAAGGCAGCGGATGGGCCGACGCAGGCGCGCTGCGGCCTGGCGGAATGCCTTCATCAAGGACACCCGCCGGCCAATGCACGTGAACAACATGACCAGGGACGCATCGCCTGTAATCACCATTCTTCCCTTCGATCGACCCCTCTGCACGTCCGAGCCATGTAAGGTAGGTCTTGACCCACGCGATTGTACCTGAAAGACCTGACCGGGGGGTCGGGATTGCTGCGCCAAATCCTTTGACAATCGCTCCAGACCGGCATAAACTACAGGTTTCGTCAGACAAATCGACCTGAAATGCGTATGGGTTTAGAGATTGTGGGCCGTCGGGGCCGGCCGCTCGGGCATCGCTCGCAGCGGACATACAGGCTCGACGGACCTTGGGAGTATAGCGTTGCTCAAGATAGAAGAGAATCCCCCTGTCCTGTGGCCGCAGGTGCCGTCGATTCGCGATTTTCAAGGGCAATGGTGGGTCGCGCATACCAAGAGCAGGAACGAGAAAGCCCTGGCCCACGATCTGGTCGCCCGGAACGTCAGTTACTTCCTGCCAATGACCCTGAAAGTGAGCCGGCGCAGCCATCGAACGTTCAAGTCGCTGCTGCCGCTGTTCGCCGGTTATCTGTTCTTCTGTGGTAAGGAGAGCGAGCGGATCGAGCTGCTCAAGACCAACCGTGTGGTTAATCTCCTTGAGGTGACCGATCAAGACGAGTTGATCCGCGAACTGGTCCGTGTCGAGCAGGCCATTCGCGCCGGCGCGCCGCTGGTTCCGCACAAGTATATTGAGAAGGGACAATGGTGTCGGGTTATCGCCGGGCCTCTGCTCGGCCTGGAAGGCATCGTGGTGCAGACCCGAGGCGATACGCGCCTGGTGCTGCAAATCGACATGTTGGGCCAGGCAGCCAGCGTGGAGATCGACATTGAAATGATCGAGCCGGTGGAAAAGTCGCGTCCTTGAGCTACAGTCGTGCGCCGGCCCGGTCGATGGGCTCCCGGTAGGCCGCGTCTGACGATGCGTCCGAGAACACTGAGTGCATAACCGCCTTCGCGATGGCGGAGCACGCATGGTGACAACGACCGTTATCGTGAGGTGAACAGCGTGATCATCCGTACCCAGGCGTATCCGAGGGCCGGGCTCATCGGCAATCCCTCCGACGGCTACTTCGGCAAGACGATCTCGTTCGCGTTCAGCAATTTTCAGGCAGAAGTGGTCCTCTACGAGACACCGGAGCTGGAGATTCTGCCCAGCCAGAAGGACCACTCGCGCTTCAACGGCCTGGCGGATATCGTTCGCGACGTGCGCCTGCACGGCTATTACGGCGGCATCCGGCTCCTCAAGGCCACCGTCAAGACCTTCCATGACTACTGCCAGGACAATCAGATCGTCCTGCACCAGAAGAACTTCACGATTCGCTATTGCTCGAACATTCCCCACGGGGTAGGCTTGGCGGGCTCCAGCGCCATCATCACCGCCTGCCTGCGCGCCCTGATGGCCTTCTATGGTGTCAGTATTCCCAAGTACGTGCAGGCCAACCTCGTCCTGGCGGCCGAAAGGAACGAGCTGCACATCCCGGCAGGGCTCCAGGACCGCGTCATTCAGGTCTACGAGGGGCTCGTGTACATGGACTTTGCCGAGGAGATCATGAGCCGCCAAGGCTATGGCAACTACGAGCCGCTTGATCCTGCGTTGCTGCCGCGACTGTACGTCGCTTATCGCGACGATCTGAGCGAGCCGACGGAGAAATTCCACAACAACATCCGTCTCCGCTTCGACCAGGGCGAGCGTAAGGTCGTCAACGCGATGCGCTTCTGGGCCCGTCTGACGGACAAGGTCAGGCACTGCCTGCTCAACGGTCAGGCCGACCAGATCGGCGCGCTGCTCGATGCCAACTTCGACCGGCGCCGGCAGATCTACCAGATCAGCGAGGATAACCTGCGCATGGTCGAGACGGCGCGAGCGGTCGGCGCCAGCGCCAAGTTCACCGGCTCCGGCGGCGCCATTGTCGGCACCTACGCGAGCGAGAAGATGTTCCGCGAGCTGCGTAAGCGCCTGGACAAGCTCAACATCAAGATCATCAAACCGAAGATCGTCACTCCGGAAGGAAAACCCAGGTCATGATTCGCAGGGCGGTTATCCCGGCGGCCGGATTCGGGACGCGTTTCCTTCCCGCCACCAAATCGCAGCCGAAAGAGATGCTGCCCATCGTGGACACGCCGGTGATTCAATACGTGGTTGAGGAGGCGGTCCAGGCGGGCATCTCCGATCTGCTCATGGTGATCGGCAAGGGCAAACGCTCGATCGAAGAGCATTTCGACCGCAGCTTCCAACTCGAAGCCCAGCTTGCTGCCAAAGGCAAGACGGAGGAGCTGGAGGCAATGCGGCGGATTTCCGAACTGGCGGAAATCCACTTCGTCTGGCAGAAGGAGATGCGCGGACTCGGCGATGCGGTCTATTGCGCGCGGCACCACATCAACGACGAGCCGTTCGTGGTGCTTTTGGGCGACACGCTCATCGACGCGGCCAAGCCTGCGGCGGCGCAGCTCGTCGAGCTGTATGAGGAGATGCAAGCGCCCGTCATCCTCGTCGAGGAAGTCGAGCCGAAGCGAGTTCACCTGTATGGCATCATCGACGGTGAGGAAGTCCGGCCCGGCGTCTATCGCATTCGCGACTTCGTCGAGAAGCCCGATCCGAGCGAGGCGCCGTCCAATCTGGCCATCGCGGGTCGCTACCTGCTGACCGCCGACGTCTTCGAGCTGATCGGCGGGACGCGGCCCGACAGAGGCGGCGAGGTGCAACTGACCGACGCGCTGCGCGAGCTGGTCCGAAGGCGCCCCATGTACGGCCTGAAGCTCGACGGACGGCGCTGTGACATCGGCAACAAAGACGGCTTCATCCGCACGAACATCGAGTTCGCTCTCAAACGACAGGACATGACCGAAGACCTCCGCCTTTACCTCAAGCAGTTGGCACAGACCCTCTGACCGTTAGCTGCCTCCAGGGGATGGTACGCAATTGAAAGACAGCCGGGTAATGCAAACAGCGGGAATTGTCATTTCGACCAAGGGCGAAGCCCGCGCGGAGAAATCTGGCCGAGAACAGAGCACGCCTAATTCGCTGCCAGATGTCTCGACTGCGCTTCGCTCCGCTCGACATGACAATACCGGTGGGCCGATGGCACAATTCGCGATCGCGCTTGGCGCGGCAATCAAGTGTCCGAATGTGAGATATCGTCATTCCGGAGAATGCGTGACACCATGAAGGCAGTTGTAACGGGAGCAGCAGGGTTCATTGGATCGCATCTGACCGAGCGTTTGCTCGAGGACGGCTGGTCGGTCGTCGGCGTGGACAACTTCGACGAGTTCTACGCGCCGCCGGTCAAACGCCGTAACCTTGCCCGGGCGCAAGAGAACCCTCGCTTCCAACTCGTGGAAGCCGACATTCGTGACAAAGCCGCGATGCAGCAGGCCGTCACCGACGATGTCGATGTCATTGTCCACCTGGCCGCTCGCGCGGGTGTCCGTCCCTCGATCGAGCAGCCCGCCCTGTACACCGACGTCAACATCAACGGCACCGTCGTGATGCTGGAGGTCGCGCGCGAGCACGAGATCGAGAAATTCGTGTTCGCGTCGAGTTCGAGCGTCTATGGCAATAACAAGAAAGTCCCCTTCTCCGAAGACGACAACGTCGACTTCCCCATCTCGCCCTACGCCGCGACCAAAAAGGCGGGCGAGCTGATCTGTCACACCTACCATCATCTCTACGGGATCAACATGACCTGCCTGCGGTTCTTCACCGTCTACGGACCGAGGCAGCGTCCCGACCTGGCCATCCACAAGTTCGCGTGCCTGATCGAGGACGGCAAGCCCATCCCGGTCTACGGTGACGGCTCGATGAGTCGTGACTTCACCTATATCGACGACATCATCAACGGCGTCGTCGCATCGATCCAGCGCTGTTCGGGCTACCACATCTACAACCTCGGCGAGTCGCGCCCGATCAACGTCACCGGCCTGATCGCGGAGATCGAGAGGGCACTCGGCAGGCAAGCCACGAAGGACTTCCTGCCCGTCCAGCCCGGCGACGTGGAGCGTACCTACGCCGACGTCGCCAAAGCCCAACGCGAACTCGACTACCAACCCGCCACCCACATCGCCGACGGCCTGGCCCACTTTGTCCGGTGGCTCCGCGCGGGAGGCACGGCGCGCTGAATTCCCGCTGGCCTGGCACGAGAATATTCCGCGCAACTGCCGAGCGAGCAATGGGTTGCAGCAGGCCCGCAAGCCGCGTAGAACCCGGCTGCCGCGCCGAGCGTAGGTACAGCAGACACTCTGGATGTCGGGTGCATAACCCCAGAAATGGCCGTGCGCCGAGTGTGCCTGAACCGGCGCGGAGCGGATGATATGAGCGTGAAACGCCGAGAGCGTCTGTGCGCAAGCGTTGTGAGCGAGGAAGACTATGAGCCTCCTCACGAACGTCGTCCTCTACTTGGTAGTTGGCTGCGCCGAGTGGTATCTCGCGTTGCGTCGCACGCTTGCTTGCGCGCGCGGCGAGAAGCTCATTCTTGTTTCCATTGTCTTTATCGAAAATCTCTTGGGGTTGTGGGTGCTGTCGAATTTCGTGCGTACCAATAACTGGTCGCTGGCGTTGAGCTACTCCGGCGGTGCTTCCGCAGGCGCCCTGCTGGTGGCGATGAAAACGCAGGCGGGCCAACGAAGGCAAAGTGCGCGCCGTAACATCCAGCGCATGCAGGCCGATCCGACCGGCCGGGCGCACTGGCCCTGCTGGCGCCGGTTTCGCACAGTACGGACCTCCCGGGCCGGTGCCGCGTCGACCGCCAGGCGCCAGCGGGTGGCCGCCCCGACCTGAGTGCACAACTAATTACTTATGACGTGAATCCTCTTCTCGTCCTCGGATACGAGCAGGTGCAGACGCCTGTCGATGCCCAGATGCTCGGCATGCGAGTCCGCCATCCGCCGATACCAGAGCGATGCGCGTACGTAGACGTCCTGACCTGCCATGTCCGCTCGGATCGGCCAGGTGTATCTCTCGACCCGCGTTTCATCGGGCTTGAGACGATTGCCCACGATCTGAACCGCGTACCACTGGCCGAAAGTGGCTTTGCCGGCCGAGTCGAGGAAGATGTCCTGGTAGATCCGGTCCCCTTCCGGCAAGGCATCGCGTGCGAGCGCCCCGCCGTATGAGCTATGGCTCGGAAACGCTTCCATGATGTTCGACGTGATGAAATAGCGATCGTTCGGATCGTTCGGATCGGGCGGGACCGGGATGTGCTGCAATTCGTTGCCGTCGGCGTCGAAGACCGCGACGTGCAGCCAGACGTCGCGTTCCTCGGTCGCGCCGGTCGGGAACCAATGACCGGTCGCGATGTCGCCGACGGAAACCTCAAAGGAAATCGAGCTTCCGGCCCTGACGGCAGTCTCGTCCACGGCAAGCGTCACCTTCGCGGCGCCTTCGACGAAACCGGTGAAGCCGCCGCCGAACCAATGGGCGTGATTCCAGGGACGCTCACGGCCCATCTTGGCGGGCTTGCCTTCGCGCGGCGGCATGTGACACCACTGACAGACGAGGTCGCGTTTGGCGTACCGCGTCTCGGTCCATTCGATATGGGTCGCCTTGACCCAGACGCCCAACGGGTTCTTCTCGTTGTGGCAGATACCGCACAGGCCGGCGCTTTCATGGAGCTCGGAGACTTGGGTCTCATGGTACGGTGACCAAGGGAACTCAAGGTCGGCGCGCTTCGTGTTGCGCCCCGGCCCGGTGTCAGGAACGTAGTTGTGATTGAACGGCTGGCGGTTCTCGATGCTCTTGATCGAGTGACAGAAATCGCAGAACACACCTCGGTCGGCATCCTGCTTGGTCACCGGCCGGCTGTTGCGCCACCGCTCGCGGTAAGGTGGATTCACCGCGGCGTTGTCCAAGGCCTGGCGCGCTTGCCCCAGCGTCTGGTACGAGCCCAGCCACGGCCAGGCCTGGTCCCAGTAGTTGTCCAGGGCCCGCGACGGAGGGGGAGGCACCAGGCCGGACAGATACGCCGACGGCGAGTGGCACCCAAGACAATCGGCCGCCAGGCCAGCCATCTTGGGATCGCGCTGGGAATCCACGACGGCATACTGAAAGTACTGCGTCTGGAAGAAATCACCGGTAAAGCCGCACGACATCTGCGCCGCCGACCAGTCCGTGAAACGTTCCTGGTGGCAACCGACGCAGTGGTACGGGTCTTCCCAGTGGTCGAGCGCGTGCTTGGGCTGCTGCTTCTGGGCCCGGACGAGACCGGGCGCCGCCAGCACACCGCCACCGACGGTTACGAGCACGATGAGAGAGATGTTGCGTTTCATGTGAAATCGACCTTTCTGCCAGGGCCTGCGGTTACGTTCGCGACGGATGTCAGAAGATGAATTCCGCGGTGAGGATGCTCTTGAATACGAGATCGTCGGCCGCGTCGCTGATCCCGAACCCGGGTCCGAAGCTCCAGTGCACCTTCCAGTCCGAGTACCTGGGGATGAACACGTCGACGACCGGGAAGATGTAGTGCTGGCGCTCGTCCCAACCGCCGGCGGCGGCCAATTCGCCCACCGAGCCATAGAACTCCAGACCCGGCACGACGTGGTACCGGTCCGTCGCCCAGAGGCCGTCGCCCATGTTCTCGTAGTAGATGCCCGCGGCGTAGGCGAACTCCAACCCCTCCTCGATGTCGGGACCGCTGGTCACCTTCTCCAGGATCGGGTTGAGGTCCACGCGCCACGGACCGAAGTCCTTCTCGATGATGAAGCGGAACTCGAGTTTCTCCGCGTCGCTGTATTGTCGGTCCGGGATCACGTACTCGCCGTACAGCGCCAGATCGACCGGCAGCTCGTACTTCTCGAACAACCGATATCGCGCCAACAGCTTGGACTGGATGTAGTCGAAGCTGCCTTCTTCGGGGCGCAGGAAGTCGGCGTAGTAACCGATCGTGAGCTTGTGCGACAGGCCGTACTCCAGCTCGAGCGAATGCGCCCAGAGGTCCTCGCGCGAATAGCTGCTCCCGTTGGCGTAGTCGATCATGCCGTCGGACGACGGGATGAACGTGGTCCAGTAGCTGACCTCGACCGCGCCCGCGTCGGCGGTCTTATAGGGATAGACCTTGAAGAACTGCGCCGGCGCCGGCGCTGCCACAAGCAGCGTAACGAAGGCGACGCTGCCGATGATCCGCCAATCCTCTTTTGTCGGGCCCCATCGCACCCACGATCGCGATCTCATGCTCGACTCCCTTCGACTAAAGGTGATGCGCAGTGAACGTGACGCGACCACGTCGCGACGATAGCGTCCTTCATACCAGAAGCGCCGGGAGGCTGCAATGCCGCCGCCGGGCAATTCAGACAATTCTCAAGGGCGACGCGCTTGATTTCCCAGCACATCCGTATTGTTTCAGGAGAAAGTCGAGCAGGTTCAGTTGCCATACGGAGCGAGCCGGATCGCTGCAAATTAGGTCATTGGACCAGGTGGCCTCGGAAGAAACCGAGATGGGTCACGACCTGCGCAACGATCCGGCTCGCGCATACGCCTGAGTGCGTGCGCAAGGGTTACTGAAGGGTCGTCTCCAGGACCAGTGCCGGTAGGTAGGCGGTACCTCGGACATCGTCAACGAGGTCGATGCTCGCTAGGCAAAAGTCTCCATCGGACGAGCACGACAGCACGAAGCCGGCGAAATCTACCCCGGCCGCCAATCGCTCACGCACAGATTCGGTTACGTCAATGTGCAGCGTCAGCGGCTCGCTCTGGCCGGGATCGACCAGCTTGTGCCACGACAGCGAGAAATCGGTGATGGGAGTCCCCTCGGGACTGCCGTCGATGGTCAGCCAGGCTGTCGCGTCCGCATTGACATGGTCGATGCGTTCGAAGTCCGCCTGGGCATTCTCGAAACGCCCTACGATACCATCGCCGGCGAAGCCGTTGACGTAGAGCAGGCTGGGCGGCAGGGCCATGTTGTTCCCGCTGAGCGACATGTCCACCACGCGGTCGATGGTCAGCTCAATGTATGCTCGCGTCAGCGCGTTCGGATCCAGCCCATACCAGGAAGGCCGCTCCATCTTGAACTCGGTGAGCAGCGCATGTTGAACGTCGGAAGTCGTCCCGGGCACCGGACCGTAGTTGCCCAGGCTCAGCGGCAGGTCGGACGACCATTGCTCATAGTAAACCTTCGCCACCGTCTCAGGGACATCGTTTTCATCGGCGACCAGAACGAAATCCTCCTCCGCCACGTCCCAATAGACGTAGAGAGGATTCCCTGCGGCATCATACGTAACCGCCTCGGGACGCTCGGACATTCGATTGGGGTCGGTGAAAACGTCCCACTCGATGATTCCATCCGGAATCGGCCAGACCACGTTCAGTTGCGGGCTGTGACTGCCGGTCCATTCCCGCGCGGTCAGATACACTGCTTCGTCGTGCGGGCCATTGAAGATGTGATAAGCCCGGCCGCTGTGCTGATCGCCCGTCACCGGACCGATGTCCGACGACGTCAGCACGAAAGTCAAGGGTGCGTCTGCCTGCATGTCAACCGACAGCGCAGGCAGGTAGCCTTCCGGGTCCATGCTCGTCCAGTAACCGTCCGGCGTGTTCGAGATCCAGCGAAAGCCGACATGAGATACATTGGGATCGGCCAGAGCCGCAATGAGGCGCTGTGTCACATCGACCTCGAAGCCGATCATGCCGTAGATCATCAGCTCGTCGTCACCAAAGGCGGCCGGGTAAGGCTCGTCAGGACCATACATGCCGACGATGGTCCGCCCGGCCGGGTAAGGACCGGTCGCACCGGCGACGAAATGCCACGTTTCAACCGGCTCGCTCGCCCAACCGTCGGAGCTATCGCCTGTCTGCGTATCAGCGACGAGACCGTCGACGTCGAGACCTTCGACACTGCCGCCGGCCGTATCCGTGTACAATTCAAGCGTGAAATCCTGTGTGGTCCAGGGCTCAAGGGACGAGCCTGGGAAAATGACGTCGTCAAAATAGAAACGCAGCACGGCCGACCTCACGGCGTTGGGCTCATGGGCAATGCGCCGCATCGGCATGAGCGAGAATTCGGCTATCGCCCTGCGGGTGTGCGCGTATGTACCGCCGCCGGGAAACGGTGTGCTGATATAGGGCTTGGCCGCGGCGCCGCCGTGACCCGTTAGAACGACCGAGTAGCCATCGGCATCATCGTCGGCCAGGGCCCCCATCGCCGTGCAGGAATCGTCATCGGTCAGTGTGACTGTCACGCCTGGCGCCGATCCAACTATCAGGGCCAGTATAGCCACCCTGAGGACATACTGTCTCGGTTTCATACTTTACTCCTTCGGTACTAATCGCTGTTGATATCACGATTACAACACTACTTCTGAGGTCTTCTTCGTTGTCTTTGTGTGCTCCAGAGACTCAGAGGATCAATCGCTTCCGCCCAATTTGTCATAGACGGCGCCCCAGAACGTCGCGCGTTCTTCTGCCGAAGGGAGCCGTTCCTTGGGCAACGAAACGTGTCCATCCACCCAGAGCACGCTCATGCGGCCGTTATGCCGGTAGGCGACTTCGACGGTCTTGTTCTGCTCGGGATAGCCCGGCATGGCCTCAAAGTGCGCTCCCGGTTCGGAACCGTACTGGTTGCGGGTCAGCGTGATCGAATCGCAGATCCAGGCCCGGTAGGCGAAGTCGCAGTGGAGCATCGTCTGGGACGGGTGGCGCAGTCGCGTCACCTTGTTACCTCCGGCGCCGGCGAACTCCTTCATCCGACGGTTGACATGGCGCGTCGGCTGACTGTTCAGGGCGTAGGACAACCAGCCCTGCGGATTGTCGCTGCAATGCGGGTTGAGCATCTCGGGATAGGCCGCTTTGTCCAGAGGACAGAGCAGGATATCCCGTCCGATGTCGTCGGGATGCTCATTGGCGTGGCCTACATTGCGATGCTCGAAATAGGGACCCAGCGTGTTGTACCAATACTCATTGACGCCGAGTTCCTGCGTGGCCGGCACGATCCAGCCGTCATGGCTCTGCTGATACATCTCGTGGGCCAGCGCCAGTTGCCGCAACTGGGAGACGCACACCACCTGCTGAGCCTGCTTCTTGGCCGCTCTCAGGCCGGGCAGCAAGATGCCGAGCAATACGGCGATGATGGCGATCACCACCAGCAATTCGATCAAAGTGAAACCGTCGTTCCTTCTTGTTCTCGCGTACATATTCGCTCCTTTCATCTCTGTGAATCCAGGCATGCCTGACACGACTGATGTTTCTTGTTGCCTCGACACCGGTCACGGGCGAGCCTGAACTGCGGCGCGAGCGGTCTGGACGATCCATTCGGCCACCATCGGATCGGGCAGAAGACCCTGCTCGGCGAACTCGATGTCGAGTCCCTGCAAAGGATTCTCCGTCGCCGCCCTCTCGGTGCCTTCCCCTGCGCGCCGCGCCGACCAGCGGTCATGCATGCGCTTGACGCCAAGAGACAGATACGCTCCGACGACGATCACGCGCCGGCGCGTCCGGGCCGCTCGCTGAATGACCGTCACCGCGCGCTCGTACTCCTGGCCGACGGCGACGGTGGCCCAATCCCCATAGCTGATACCGGTTTGCCCACAGATGTAGGTGAGTGCACGCTGAAGGAATCGATCCCAGGCCGGCGGAATGGCTTCACTACCGTGAGCCAGCAGGACCACCGCTTCGTGGGCCGGGTCTTTGCTGAGTTGCTTGACCCGCTTGAGCAGGATGCGCTCGATCACGTCGCTCTCGGCCAGGGTCGTCGTCAGCGTCACCGACACGCGCGGCCGGACCAAACGAGCCCCTTCCTCTCGCAGCGCCGCCTCGATCTTGGGATCGCTATAAATGCCGAGCAGCGCCGGGATATCCCAATGCGAGTGCGACGAGGGAGCGATCAGCAGCGGCACCGCGACGATACGATCACAGCCCTCGCTTTGAAGCGACTCCAGACCGTTGGCCAAGTTCGGCTCGGCAAATTCCATGAATACCACTTTGGTCGCGACATAAGGGTTGTTGTCCCCGAACGCCGTACGGACACCCTGCTCCAACTCCGACACCCGTTGGTTCCAGGAGGCTCTGGGGGAGCCATGCGCGATAATCAACAAGCCAGGCCGGCCCTCTCCCCACGCCGCGCCGCAGAAAACCAGCAGCCATATCATGGCGGCGGCGACGGCAGACAGCTCACGCGCGGAGCGTTCGGGCTGGTCCTCCTTCTTGCAGGTGCAGCGTTTACACTGCCCGCCGCAGCGGCGTTGACTCGTTGACGCGTCTTTCTGAATGCGTTCGTCGTTCATATACTCTCCTTTCGATCTGTGTTGTTACGGATGTTGAATCTCTCGAGCGGCGGGCAAACGCCCAAAACAAAGGGAGCAGGCAAGACCCCGCTTGGCGAAGGTCCCGTCTGCTCCCTGGCTGGCTCGTTGCTCGCTCGGTTGCAGGTGCGACTGCGTTGGCCGCTAGTACACTATTTGTTGAGGATCAGTCTTCCATGTCGGGTAATCCGTAGCCGATAGACCTGGTCTCCGTGACGAATCGCCACTTCTTTGCCCGTGCCGAAAATGGTCCGCGAGTCAATCGTATCGGCTGGTCTCGTGTCCGGGACGGCCCTTCGACTCCGATCCGATTTGTCGCTCTGTGCTTGGGCGTCACGGTCGAACACAGCATCGTTTCCCAAATTCGTTGACATCGACATATCCGTTCAGCTCATTGTTAGCCAAGCCTAACTTGACTCCCCAAAAAAAGAGACCGCACGATTTATCTCTCAATAACCACTATGCCTTTAGCCTCCTGCTTCCTCAAGGCCAGCCGATATCCGCGAATCTTCACGCGAATGGGGTCGCCCATCGGAGCGACGGATTCCACCATCACCAGTGCGCCGCGTCCCAGCCCCATGTCCGCCAGACGCCTCGCAACCCGGCTGTTTCCTCTGAGACCGGCGATAACGGCCTCGGTTCCGATGTTCAAGTCCGCCACCGTCGTCGGTGCGAGCGCCACTGAGATACTCTCGTCGGCCGTCGTCGCGTCGTCCTGGCTAAACGCCGCGATCAGGCTTTGCTCCCGCTCGGGCAGGTTCTTCACGTACTCGTTGAACGCGACCAGGCGCTGAGCGATCGGGCTCGGGATGTCATGCTCCAGGCGACACGCCGCGTTCTCGGCAGACGCCTCGTCAATCCCCAGTGTCTCCGTCAAGAACTGCCGCAGCGCGTGGTGACGCTGCACTACCCGCGCGGCTCGTTCGAACCCTTCCCTTGTCAGCGTGACCGGCTCATACGGTCTGTAATTGACGTACTGTTTCTCGGCCAGCGTCTGAAACGCACCCGTTACCGACGCCGCCTTCACCTGTAGCCGCTTGGCCACATCTTTGACCCGTGCGGCCCCTTTGCCTGCCGCAATCCAGAAGATCACCGCCAGGTAATCCTCCAAACTGGCACTCAGTGAAGATGTCGTTGCTGCGGCCATCGAAGCTCCAAAGTTAGGTTAGCCTAATCTTATTTGGCGATCCTAATCACGTCAAGCAGGATTCCGGGAAAGAACCAGAAAAACTTGGCTCCTCTCACAAATCTGTGCATGGATAAATGAGAGAGCATGTGCTAACTCAGGGATTTGCAGATGGTTAGAGAACCAAGGTCC
>JAFGLV010000060.1 GCA_016927855.1 Sedimentisphaerales bacterium | reverse complement strand
GCCGGCGCCGACGACGTGATCGTCGCGGTTGGCTCGCCCCAGGCGATCTGGCAAGGCCAGCAGTATCTCGGCCGCGGCGGCGTCCTGAACCTCTTCGGCGGCTTGAAGAAAGGCGAGGACGTCCTCGAATTCGACACCAGTCTCGTCCACTACCGCGAGACCGTCATTACCGGCTCCAGTGGCGGCTCGCCCTGGGACATGGTGCGCACGCTCGAACTGATGGCAACCAACGAAATCGCTCCGGCCAGTCACATCACGCGGATCGCCGACCTCGAACACGCAATCGAGATCCTCGCCGAAATCCGCGACCGCCGCATCGACGGCAAAGCCGTCATCTACCCCCACCGCCGCACGGCCCAAATGCAGTCCGTCCCCTCCTGGGCGGGGGAAGATGAGAAGCGCTACCTGAAGGAAGACGAGTAGCCCCAACCCCGCAGAGACCTTCGCTTTTCTGTCACCCTGAGCGAAGCGGAGCGGAGTCGAACGGGTCTGGCCGAGAATTAGACACCCGCCTCATCCGCAGCCAGATCCCTCGACTGCGCTCGGGATGACAAAGTCACACTCAGCGTCTCGCAGGGAACTTGGCGAAGAGCAACGGCCTTAAGCCCTTGATGCCTGTGTTCGACGCCACCGTGCGCCGCTGAACCAAACGTCAACGCCCTATAACCCTCGTCCGTTGGACAGCCACGTCGCTTGGCAGTGCTTCCGGCCCTATTCGCTTATCTTCCACCCACCGACGGTCGATGACAGGAGCGTCCGCCGTGGCGTGCGTGGGACATAGAATAGCCACGTGGGGCAGGGACTGCAGTTGCGGTCAACACAAAGCGAGGTACGGCATGGGCACCACATTACTAATCGTGGAGTATCTGATAATTGGTTTCCAGGTCATGGTATGGGTAGGCCTATTGCTGTGGACATTCATGGACTCAGCGTGCGTTGATCTAGCCAAATCGCACAATTGCAGCCCTGTGGCGGTGACCATTCTCTTAGCCGCAGCCTATACGCTCGGCTTTGTCTTCGATAGGTTTATCGGCTGCATGAGTCTAAAGACTTGGGCCAAACGGAGTCGTGATAACCCCTCTGAGAATCCCAACTTAGAAGGACGCTCCAACAATCTACTCAGCCCGCGTGTACAGAAGCCTGTCAAGTCGGCGGTCAATGAGCAGGGGATCAAAGAGTGGCGTGTCATGCTTAAGTACTCTCATGTGTTGCCCTATATCGAAAACCAATCTCGGCTGAAACGATTGTTGCGGGCGACGTGCATCAACAGTACCTTCACCATGCTCGCCTTGCTCGTCGCGGCCAAACACCTTCCCCACTGGCCACTCGCGGCCGCAGCGTCCATCCTATTCGGCTACCTTGCAATTGCATCTTGTTGCGCCTGGGCCGACCTGAACAAGAGATTGATCAAGGGCTGGGACGAGAGGCTCGCAGCCTACGAAAGCCTCGCGGGAGAGACGCTCACGCCTCAGGCTCGCGCGCCTGTGGCATCCTCGGGGGAACCTGAACCCCAACACACCGGTAGAGCAGAGGCAGACCCGAACCGATAAGTTGAACTACGCCATTTCGCCCACCGCAACTACGCCGCGGCTTCTTCGTATCCGTCGAAGCGGACGGCGATCTTCTTGCTGACGCCTTGGGTCTGCATGGTGATGCCGAAGAGGACGTCGGCGATGCTCATCGTACGCTTGGTGTGCGTGATGACGATGAACTGGCTCTCGCGCAGCGTTCTTCTCCGCCGGGCGGTCTGCCAGGTGCCGTGGGGCGGACCTCTCTGTCGCGCTCGGCCCAGCGGGAGGCGTACAGTCTTCAGCCAGCCAAGGGCTTTAGGGTGTAGATCCGACCGAGTTTGGCGGCGGTGTCAATATCGCCTTGCCGTAGGGCTTCTCGCACGTCGTCCAGCTTATAGGCGTCTTCCAGCGAAAGGTAGGGCGCCCAACTGTCCTCCGATTGAAGCAGGTCAACCTCAACCTCGGCGACGTATCGGCCTTCATGGACAAACTTGATGTGTTTGCGTCTGTTCACCGTCTTCTCCTCAGGAACCGCAACGGTCCCCGTTCGCCTGGATTATCGAGCAGAGCGGGTCGAAAAGCAAGACGTCGACAACAGTGACGCGTGGGTTAAGAACCCACCCTACGGGGCAACGCACCCAACCGCAGGACGAAACGAGCCGCGCAACCGTGGGACGACTCACGAGGCTGCGCTACGCGGCGGCTTCTTCGTATTCGTCGAAGCGGACGGCGATCTTCTTGCTGACGCCCTGGGTTTGCATGGTGATCCCGAAGAGGACGTCGGCGATGCTCATCGTGCGCTTGGTGTGCGTGATGATGATGAACTGGCTGTCCCGCTGGAACTCGCGCAGGAGCAGGTTGAAGCGCTCGTTGTTCGCTTCGTCCAGGGCCGCGTCGACCTCGTCGAGGAAACAGAAAGGCGAAGGCTTCGTGCGGAACACCGAGAACAACAACGCCAAGGCGGTCATGGACTTTTCGCCACCGCTGAGCAGCGAGATGCTGCGCGTCTCCTTGCCCGGCGGCTTGGCGATCACCTCGATCCCGGCTTCGAGCACGTCGTCGGAGTCTTCGAGCACGATGTCGGCTTTGCCGCCGCCGAAGAGCTTGCGGAAGATCTGCTGGAAGTTGATCCGGATTTGCTCGAACGTCTCGACGAACCTTTCGCGGCTCTGCTTGTTGAGCTTCGCGATAAGCTGCTGCAACTGGTTCTTGCTCTCGTTGAGGTCTTCGACCTGGCTGGCGAGGAAGGTATGGCGCTCTTCGAGGCTGGCCTGCTCGTCGATCGCGTCGAGGTTGACGTTGCCCAGCCGCTCGATCTTGCCGCGTAGCTCGTTGATTTCCGAGCGAATCTGCTCCCAGTTGACGTCGTCAGTCGTGCGTTCCTGGTAGACCTCCGCCAGCTCGATCTGCAATTCGTCGCGGACACGCTCGACGAGGTCGGACTGGCGGACCTCCAACTGTCCGAGCTGGACGCGAATCTCGCTGATGGCTTGCTCGACGTCTTCCTTCTGAAGTCGCTTGGCCCGGACCATCTCCTCCGTGGCCTTCTGCTGCGAGAGCAGAGTCTCAAGCTCTTCCTGCAGCAAGCGATTGCTCTGCTGGCGGCTTTCCTTCTCGACGAACAGCTCGGAGACCGACGCTTCGCACGTGAGGATGTCACGCTGAGCTTCCGCCACCTGGTCGGCGCAAGATTGCACTTCCTGCTCGGCGGTCGCGAGCAGGCGCAGGCCCACGTGAATCTGGCTATCGAGACTTTCGATGATCTGTTTCAGGCCCTTCTGCTGCTCGACGGCCTGGCCCAACTGGACCTTCAACTCGGTCAGCTCGCCAAGGCGGCTTTGCTGCTGCTCGCGCAGCTCGTCATACATGGTTTCGAGCTCGCGGATGTGCGCGGCACGCTGGTTATTGACCGCCTCCAGCTCCTGGAGTCTCTGCTTGGAGTCGTATTCGCGCTGGACGGACTGCTCGATCTCAGCTTCGAGCGAACCGATCTCGCCGGCAATCAGCGGTTCTTCTTCCTGGAGCCGCTTGATGTCCTGCTCGAAATGGGCGAGCTTAGAGTTGACCTGCGTCTTCTCGGTGTTGGCTTCATAGATGGCGGTGCGCAGGTCCTTACAGAGCTTCTCCAGGTGGATCTTCGTCTGCGTATTGCGCTGGATGTGGCTCTCGAGGTCGGCGATCTCGGCGTTGATGTGCGCAATGGTCTCCTGGAGCTGGCTGATCCGGCTGCGGCGGGAGATCAGGCCCGACGCCTTGCCCAGCGGACCCAAGCGCAGCAGACCGTCGGCGCCGAGACATTCACCACCGAGCGTGACGAAGCTGTAACCGGCGCGGGTGTAGCGGGAAAGCCCGGCCGCGACGTCCAGCGAATCGACGACGAGGGTCTTGCCCAGCAGCTTCCAGGCCAGCGGTGCGTACTTGCCCTGGTAGGTGACGAATTGCACGAGCCGGCCCTGCACGCCGGGGACTTGCGAGAAGTCGGCATCGTCCACGAACGGATCGAGTCGATCCAGGCAGCAGAAATGGACGCGACCTTCCAGGTTCGCGAGCATCCCGGCGTCCGCCTGAAGCTCATCGGTGTTTTTGACTAACAAGACGTCCGTGAGCCCTTCGAGGGCGGCTTCGACCGCGGCGGCAT
The DNA here is from genome assembly GCA_016927855.1 of Sedimentisphaerales bacterium. Taxonomy (GTDB): domain Bacteria; phylum Planctomycetota; class Phycisphaerae; order Sedimentisphaerales; family Anaerobacaceae; genus JAFGLV01. The sequence continues at coordinate 4,333 of JAFGLV010000060.1, read as the reverse complement.
GCTCGACGTCGGTATCGATCTTCTCAGCCACGATACCGTCGATGTAGTCCACCTTGCAGCTCGCGTCCTCCTGGCCTTTCAGAATGCTCCGGACGGCCAGGCCGAGCCCTTCCTGCCGGCGTTCCATGTCGGTCAGCACCGCCAGCTCGCTGCTCAGGGCGCTGCGCGACTCCTTGTTGCCGGCCAGCAAGCCGCTGTCCTTGGCGACGAGCCCCTCGGTCTCTTCGATCTTCAGGCGCTTGGATTCGAGGTTCTTCTCCAGCTCCTCCAGCACGCGCGTGATGTCACCAAGCCGGGCATTGTGCTGTGCTTTCTCGGTGAGCAGGCGTTCGAGCTCTGCCTTGGCGGTTTGCGCCCGGCCGGCCAGGCGGTTGCGCTGGTTCGAGAGGCTGTCGCGGTAGCTGGAAATGCTCTGGATTTCGTTGTGCAGTTGCGCGGTGCGCCGGACGATGTCGATGATGCCCGACTTCTCATCGTCGAGCTCGGCTTCGAGAGATGCGAGCTGGGCATCCGCCTCTTCGGTAATCGCCTGGATCTGGCGGATGGCGTCGCTGCGCTGCTGGACCGTCTCATCGCAACCGCTCAGATCGTCACGGTGACGCGCCAGGTCACGCTTGAAGGTCTCCGCCTGCTGCCGGAGCCGCTCGATCTCCTGGCCGGCGGTATCGCGACGCTTGCCCAGGTCCGCCATGCGGCTGCGCAAAAAGTCGATCCGTTGCAGCTTCTGATCGATCTGGCTCTGCACCGCCACGAGCGCGTTGCCGGTCTCGCTGAGCTTGTGCTCGGTATCAATGATCGCGTTGCCCAGGCGGCTGGTTTCGGCTTCGGCGCCAGCCTCCTCGGCCGCGACCGCGGAGAAACGCTCCTCAGCATCGTGCAGCGCGCCGCTGCGCTCGTCGAGCTGTTCCTTGTTCTTGGCGTACTCGACCAGTGAGAAGTTGACCTGGAGCTCCTTCAGGCGGGTCGTGTATTCGAGATAGCTGCGCGCCTTGCCGGCCTGGAGCTTGACGCTGCGCAGGCGTTTGCCTACTTCCGAGAGGATGTCCGCGAGGCGCAGCAGGTTCTGCTCGGTGCGTTCGAGCTTGCGGAGGGCCTCTTTCTTATGGGCTTTGTATTTGCTGATGCCGGCGGCTTCCTCGAAGACGATCCGCCGGTCCGCCTTGGAAGCACTAACGAGCTGCTCGATCTGGCCTTGCTCGATGATGGAGTAGCCTCGGTTGCCGATGCCGGTGTCCATGAACAGTTCGCGGATGTCCTTGAGCCGGCAGACTTTACCGTTGATGCGATACTCGCTCTCGCCACTGCGGTAGATGCGCCGGGAGACCTGGACCTGCTCGGTGTCGATGGGCAGCCGGCCGGCGGCGCCTTCGGGGTTGGAGATGACCAGTGTCACTTCCGCCGAGCCAAGCGGCTTGCGCGAGCCGCTACCGCTGAAAATCACGTCGGCCATCTGATCGCTGCGCAGGCTCTTGAGCTTCTGCTCGCCGAGCACCCACTTGACGGCGTCGACGACGTTGCTCTTGCCACAGCCGTTGGGCCCGACGATGCAGGTGACCGACGCATCGAAATGGAAGTCGGTGCGGTCGGCGAAACTCTTGAACCCGTCGAGTATGATCTTCTCAAGTCGCATAGTTTATCCGGCTCTCAGCTTTCCCTGCAAAGACACCCTTCGCCACGCAAGACAGGTTATGGGACAGCGTGCACTTTTATTATCGGCCTGACGTGGGTGATTTCTTGACTGTTTACTCGAATTCCGGCAACGGTCCCGGCCAGAATTGGGCGGGCACCACCCCTTTGGCGCACATTTGTTCCAGCAGTGCGATCACCTCCGCGTACGAGACCCCCAGGCCTGAGAGTTGGCCCCCTTCCGTAGCGGTGTATTCGGCGCCGAGGGCCCGAATCACCTCACTGAGGACGAAACCGGTCTTGAGCGGCCCGATCACACCCGGCCGGGCCGGGTTCTTGCGCACAAGGGACATATATCCCTGGCCGGGCCGCGCGTCGACGATAACCAGACCACCCGGCGACTCGACGAACACGCTGTCGCGACATGCCAGCGGTGCCCCGAAAATGACGATCCGCGGATCGCCGCTGCGGGCGACGAAGATGGCCTTGTGGCCGGTCTGCACCACGCGTTCGAGATAGAAACTGCGTCCGACGAAGTCCTGGACCACGGCCGGGTCCGCTATCTGGCGCAAGTGCTCGTAGGCTGCCAGAACGATGGCGCGGTCCGCGTCACGCAGGAGGAGGCGCAGCAAAACGACAGCATCGTTGCGACGCGCGGTCGCAGCTACCGCCGCGATCGCCTCCAAACGGTAGGCCGAGGTCGGATCCAATGCGATCTGGCGTAACGTCAACAGAGCGCGATCGTCGCGCAGACTCAGCATGACGCGCGCGGCCCGAAGCCGTGTTCCTTCGTCGGCGGAATCCAGCAACGGCACAAGCCGGCCCAGGCTCTCGCGTCCGATGGCCTCCAGTGCGACCTCGCTGCGTGGGCGATCGACGCCGGAGGCGAGCTGCGTCACGAACCGCTCGATCCTCGTCTGGCCCAGTTCGGGAGTCACCTGCATGAACGTCGCGGCGACCATTTCGATGAAACGGGCCTTGCGATTGCGATAGTCCGGCGGCACCGTGCATTCGACCACGCGCGGCGAAACCGCCGTGGCAACGTTGGCGCCGTGGCGCTCGCTCAGCCGGTTGCGGATGGCGCTGGCGAGCGGATAGTCCGCTCGGGGCAGCGTGATGAGCGCGGAGTACTCATCGGAGACTCGACCACCACCGAGCACGTATGCGCTGGTCAGGTCGGGCGCAGCCACATCGACGAAATTCACGAATGTCGGCCCGCCTGCGGTCGCCAAGGGGCGACTGGCCGGACCACCCGGGCCCTGAGGCCGTAGCTCTGCCTCGTACAGCCAGCCGCCACGCAAAGAGGTGGTCTCCGAGCCTGGAATCAGCGAAACGCGTACGTCGAAATGGTCGCCCTTCGAGGCCAGCGCCGGGACCGTGCCTTCGAGCATGACTACCGCGGTCGTATCGCTGTCGATCAGGGCGTCGACGTTGATCGACCGGTCGCGCAATTGCGCCAGGATATAGCGCTTGAGGTAGGCGCGCACCTGAGGAGGGCACGTCGCCGAGCCGGTGCCGGCCAGATTGCCCACCAGGGCGAATCCCTCGACTGGGATCGGTGCGGGCATATTCACATCCGCGATCGATCCGATTGTTGCCCCAAGGTCTGCGTCCTCTGCTTGCGCGCGCCGCTGGGCGTTCGACCGGCAGCCACCTGCTGCGATCGATGCGACCGCCAGCAAGCAGACTGCCCGGAATGTCCTGTACGTGAAGAAGGCTCTCATATCCACCGCCTGCCCACAACTGCACGAGAATCACCGCCGCGAACGCCGAGACGATCGTATGGCCTTGGCTCGCGGCCGTCAAGCGCATTCGTCCGCGTCGCCAGGGCTTGGTTGCCAAGAGATCCGGTGCGGCTATTGGCCCATCATCTGGCAGATCACCGTCCGGGTGCGGGCTCTCGTGTCGAAATCGACCAGGATGATCTGCTGCCAGGTCCCCAGCGTCAACCTTCCACTCGTGAAGGGCACGCTCAAGGACGGGCCCAGCAGCGACGCACGGACATGGGAATGACCATTGTCATCGTGCCAGGTCTGCTCGTGCTCGTAACGGCCTGCCTCTGGCGCGATGCGCTCGAAGGCTGCCTTGAGGTCGTGATTGACCAGGCCAGGCTCGAATTCCGTCGTCGTCAGGCCGGCGGTGGAGCCGACGTTGAACAGCGTTGCGACCCCATCGGTCAGGCCTGACCCGGCCACTGCACGTTCCACCTCATCGGTGAGGTTGACCACATGGGAATTGCCGCGCGTCTTGACCTCTATCTGCTGCGTTTTGACCGTCACGGAACGACCTTTCATAAGTAGCTGCTGTTTGCCGCCGGCCGACAGGTTAATCGAACCTGGGCCTGCCCGCAAGGCGTCGCTGGCCCGTGTGGGCGGTTGTGTGGAAAACTGGGCTTGACCTCAGACGTGCGTTTTGATAAAATAGGCAAAGTAATTGGGGGTGTGGTTACACCATTTGTTCCGCGACCAGGAAGTCACCCACGGAAGGTTTGGTGTGCCGAGTACATCGGCCCGTGCTGGACATGGGATTGGGGGGATGGATCGAAACCGAGCACTCGCGTAAGTCCCAGAAAACGTGCCGGAGAGTCTCGTTGAACGGCTTTCAGAACGGCTTGCATCGGTTTTGGGAGTAAGCGGTCACTGACCTGGGCCGGTCGAGCCAGGCGAACAAACGTGGAAATGGGGGCGATGAAGATGAAGAAGACCTG
>JAFGLV010000059.1 GCA_016927855.1 Sedimentisphaerales bacterium | reverse complement strand
GGCGGCAACAGGCACAGGGCGCACACCACCGCACGCAGCAGGATGCCGGCCAATCCGTGCCCCACGTAAGAAACGTAGAGCCGGTTGACGTGGGGCATGCCGAAAAGCAGAACGATCCCGCAGACCGCGATGGCGATCTCGATCAGGGCATACACGCGCAACGGGTGCCTGCGCGGCGACACGACGCGCGCAAAAGCCAGGCTGCCCAGGCACATGCCGCCCATGAAACTGCCCAGCAACACTCCGAGAGAGATGGCGGACGAGCCGATCACCAGTTGGAGCAACTGAAGCCAGACTACTTCGTAGATCAGGGCAGCGCAGCCGCTGCCGATAAACAACACCAGCAGGCCTGGCAGGAATCGGGGGGCCGATGCCAGATCGCTTTGTTCGTGATACCGTTCGGAGGCCGCCACGGGACCACCGTTCTGCGTTATCGGGGTTTCAGCGTCCAACATAGTTGATATCCATCCTGGTCTGTACTCTGTCTTTACGGGCACTGGCCGTGCGCGAGTCGCGGTTGCCCGCTTTCATGTTGCGGCGGGATTATAGCCGAGCGTTGGCGGTCGGCCAAGATGCATGTTAGCTTTTCACCTTCAGCGAGGCTTTGTGCGAAAGTGGCCGCTCTGATTGGCCGATACAACCCGAGTGAAGATGGAGCGCCGGCCCTTCCGCGAGCGCACGCCTCCGTCTTGCCGGCCGGGAGATACGCCAATCGGCCTTTTGCCATGGCAACGAGACGCATCGTTCGTACCAGGCGGTCGCAAACGTGCGGTGCCTCCGACAGTCAGGGAGCTGGATCATGCTGGATACCGTGAAAGTCCCCAAGCCGTTCGAGCCGCTCTTCCTGGCGGCGCAGGAATACGTCAGGACGTACTTCCACGAGAGGTCTGAGAATCCCTCCAAAGGAACCATTGAAATCGCAGGACAACGCTACATCCTGGTCCGCGGCGCGTCGCTTTCGGTGGATCTGTTCGGACTGATGATGGAACGCTACCAAGACGTGGGCAGCCAGGAGGCCGTCAACGTGGCTCGCAGCTTCCTCTTCGACATCGCCCACACCATCGGAAAGATGGACGCTCGGTCCTTTCACAAGAAGATGGGAGTGAAAGACCCCATCGAGAGACTCTCGGCCGGTCCCGTCCACTTCGCCCACATGGGATGGGCCTTTGTGGACATTTCGGCGGAGTCGAAACCCTCGCCCGACGAGGACTTCCTGTTGCTGTACGATCACCCCTTCTCGTTCGAGTCGGACGCCTGGATCAGGGCGGGCGCGAAGCCCGACTTCCCGGTCTGCGTCATGAATGCCGGCTATTCCTCGGGGTGGTGCGAGGAGAGCTTCGGCATTCCCTTGCTGGCCACCGAGATCACCTGCAAAGCCCGGGGCGACGAGGCCTGTCGTTTCATCATGGCACACCCCTCGAAGATCGAGCAGGCGGTGCAGGATTACCTGCGCCGAGAGCCCGGCATCGCCCAGCGCGTCACGAAGTACCAGATACCCGACCTCTCCAAGCGAAAGCGGGCGGAAGAGACACTTCTCACGGCCCAAGAAGAGAACCGCAAGCTGGCCGCGGTCGCCAGCCGCACGCGCAGCTCCGTGGCCATCATGACCGCCGATGGACGTATCGACTGGGTCAACGACGGGTTCGTCGAGTTGAACGACTACACCTTCGACCAGGTCAGAGGGCAAGACTGGCTCGAATTCTTGTTCTCGGGCCGGACCGACCCCGAAGTCGTCGAGTGGACCCAAGCCCATATCCAAGACAAACAAGGCGGCCGTACCGAGGCTCGGCGCTGCACCTGCTCAGGCAAACACCTCTGGCTCGACATGGAGATCCAGCCGATTCTCAACGACGCTGGGGCTCTCACCAGCATCGTCGTCATCGAAACGGACATCACCGAGCGCAAAGAAGCCCAGGAACGTCAGGCGTTGCTGCTCGAACAGATCGAGAAGGCCAACAAGGAGCTGACGGATTTCGCCTACATCGTCTCGCACGACCTGAAGGCACCGTTGCGCGCCATCAAGAACTTGGTGACCTGGCTTTCCGAGGATTGCCGCGACACCCTGAGTGCGGACAACCGCGAACAGATGGACCTGCTGACGGGTCGTGTCGATCGGATGCAAATGCTGATCGAGGGGGTACTCCAATACTCCCGCGCGGGACGCTCGCGCGAGGAAGCGGTCCGTATCGATCTGAACCAGTTGCTCGAAGAGGTCATCGAGATGCTGGCGCCGCCGCAGAACATCACGACCAGCACGAAGGCGGACTTGCCGGTGATCCACGCGGAGCGTACCCGCATTCAGCAGGTCTTCCAGAATCTGCTCAGCAACGCCATCAAGTTCATGGACAAACTTGAAGGACGGATCACCGTCGATTTCGTCGAGCAAGACGACGTTTGGCAATTCAGCGTCACAGACAACGGTCCCGGCATAGACGAGAAACACTTCGACCTGGTCTTCGAGATGTTCAAGACGCTCCAGCCGCGCGACGAGTTCGAAAGCACCGGCGTCGGCCTGACCGTCGTCAAGAAGGTCGTCGAGCATTACGGCGGCAAGGTCTGGCTCGAATCCAAGCTGGGGGAGGGAACCACTTTCTTCTTCACGCTCGCCAAGCACGCCCTGGCCGCCGAGATCCCTGAGCCAGTCGCAGCGACTGCCTGATACGAAATAGGGAAAATCCATGGGCCCTACTTTGTCATCCTGAACGGAGCGCAGCGCAGTGAAGGATCTGGCCTGCGACCGAGAAGGCCGCCCCTTTCGAGGCCCAGATCCTTCGGCTTCGCCTCAGGATGACAAACGGTGCCGCCCAAGCACTTCTCCGAAAGCGTATGAGAATGGAACCTGGCGCTGCATCTGCACTGATGCGCTAAACCGTTCGGAGTTCCGCCTTCAGGCGGCATGGGACCGCGTAACCGCGGAGCTCCAAACTCGTGCAACGTTGTCGAGTGATACGTCCCACCGGACTAGCGCGCGTCCCTGCGGGTGATCGGCTCGCCCTGCTCGACCTCGATCTTCAGGCCGGAGAGATCCAGGTCCACGACGTTGTCGATCGTGAAGCCGCGCGTTGCCTTGATGTTGCAGTTCTCGAACGTCACGTTGCGGATGGGACTATCATCGAGACCGTGCATGTCACCGACGAGATCGGTCGTTCCCGAGACGTTGATGATCGAGACGTTGCGCACGACCGGCAGCGGGTCCGACGGCGGCTTGGGATTGACCATGCGCCACGCCATGTTGAACTCGAAGGCCTTGCGCGTGTCGTTGAGTTGAATGTCCCGGTAGGTGATGTTCTCGACGACGCCGCCTCGACTGGGCTGCGATTTGAACCGAATCGGCGCCCAGTTGTCGGAATCCATGATGCTGTTGCGAATCTCGACGTTCCGAATGCCGCCGGACATCTCGCTACCCATCGAGACGCCACCATGACCGTAGCGGAAGCGGCATTTTTCGATGAGAACGTCCTCCACCGGACGCCCGACGCGCCGGCCGTCCTCATCCTTACCGCTCTTGATCGCGATGCAGTCGTCGTTCACGTCGATGTCCACGTTGGTAATATGGACATCGCGACTGGAATCGATATCGATGCCGTCCGAGCTGGGGATGTAATGGACCGCGCGAATGGTCAGATCGTGGATCTCCACGTCTTGCGAGTAGAGGACAAAGAGACCCCAACTGGACTGATTGCGAATCGTCAGGTTCTCCACAAGCACGTCCCGGCAGTTCTGAATGGCGATCAGGCGCGGCCGCGCGTAGGCGGGGAGGTCCACCGGGCACAGTTCATACGCAGGCGACTCAGGCGCCGGCGACAATCCGCCTTCAGGTCCCAGACTCGGTGGACCCTGATGCGCCGGACCGATGGCCGTAGGCAGGTTCGTCTCCGCGTCACCTCTGCGTCCGGGCCGGTAGTGCCATACGTCACCCGAACCGTCGATCGTACCCGGGCCGGTCAGCCGGAAGCCGGTCGTACCGAAGACATTGACCAGCGCGCTGACCCAGATGCGTTCCTCGCCTTCCCAGCGCGTCTGGACGAGTTTGTAGTCGGCCATGTGGGTCGTGCCTTTGAGCATGCCGTCGGCTTCCACGTGCAGGTTCACGCCCTGCTTGAAGAAGACGGCGCCGCTGAGAAACGTCCCGGCCGGCACGACCACCGTCCCGCCTCCATCGGAAGCGCACTTGTCGATGGCCGCCTGGATGGCCTTCGTGTTGACCGTCTGGCCGTCACCGACGGCGCCATGATCCGTGATAGTGAAGCGCCTGGCCGACCCAGCCACAGACATGCCGGTAGCCGACAAGATCAGCATCATAACCGCGGAAATGGATTTGCTTCGTATCATGTCACCTTCCTTTTCACTTCTGGCTTTCGAGTTTCAACGGTAGCGATACAGCTTGACCTGTTGAAGGCCGTAGTGGTCGCCGCCAAACCGCAAGGCCTTCCATTCCGGCGTCTCGTCGCCGTTGAGTCGTCGGCCGGGGACCCAGCGACCATTCACGTACGTTCCCTCTTCGACCGTACCCAGCCCAACCTGCTGAGTTGGGTCCGTCGCCGACGCGAAGTAGACCATCATGCTGCGCCCCAGGATGACGTAGTCATCCGGCCCGACTGAGACGAACAGACCTGCCACGCGATCGGCCGGCACGCCGGCGGCGACGGGACCAAACGAACGCGAGGATAACCCGGCTTCGATCGCATAGTCGCCCAGTCGAAACGTCTGCGTTGGATTGTCGCGATCGAGCAGGACCGCCTTCATCGTGCCTCTGCCTTGATGGGCCAGAATCAGAGGCGCGAGCTGGCCGAGCACATCATACGTCCCGGCCAGGTCCGAATCCGGTCCCGCCGTCCGGTCGATCCCGAAGGGCGAATAACCGATGGCGCCGCGCTCGCCGATAGCCCAGATCGCATTGGCGCAGCCGCGCGCATTGCCCATCGACTCCGGGATGAACAGCGGGTTGCCCGACTGGGTGTACCACTCGCACCAGTCGGTGAAGTTGGGCAGATAAATGTCGGGGGCGAGAAAGTCCAGCGTCGGCGCGCCGGCCCGCCAGACGTCCATCACGTGAGGCAGCGGTCCACCACTGGGATAGTCGCCGGGCGACGGCTGGCGCGGCTGGGGTCCCAGCCAAGCGTTGACGAACATCGGGATATTGTGCTCCGCTTTGCCGAGTGCGGCGATGTGACCGATGTAGCGCGCGTAGTTCCACGCCATGAAAATCTCGTCGGTCGCTTCACCGGCGCCGAAGACCTGCTCCCACGTCCCGGCGGTCTTGAAGCCGGCCGCTTCCCAACGCTGGCGCAGCTGCGGGATCAGTGAGTCTTTGTGCTCTTGCAGGTAGTCCATCAGCTCTCGCGGCACTGGACCCGCAAATGCCTTGTTCGCGACGTCGCTGAAATCGCGGGATGCATCGAGGACGCCGACTTCGTTCTCGATCTGCATCATCAGGACCGTGTGCGCATCGGGATCAACCTGGTGGATGTGCCGCATCAAGGCGACAAACGCGCGCGTCGGCGTCGCGGTTGGCTTCGCTCAGCGTCGTCAGGGTCGGCAGGCTCTTGCCTTCCTCATCCTTGATGAGGCCGAATCGCTGCTGATCGGTCTTGACCCAAAGAGGCTGATAGGTGGACTTGCCATTCTTCCAACTGGCAAACCAGAGGAAGACCAGGCGCAAGTCGTGCGCCCGGGCGGCTTCGATAAGCCCATCCACCAGGCGGAAATCGAACCTGCCTTCTTCTGGTTCGATCAGCTCCCAGCTCACGGTCGCGAGCACCGTGTTGATGTTCGTCGCGGCCAGCCGAGGCCAGAGTGGTTCCATGTACTCCAGGCTGGAGGCGCTGGAGTTGTGCAGCTCGGCCGCCAACGCCAGGTAAGGCTTGCCTTCGACGATGAGTTGAGTGGTCGTGCCTTGCTTACGCAGGTGCGGCAGCGCCGCTGCTGACGCCATGACCTGCCCTGCCGCCAGGACGCAAGCCAAACCGACGACGAAGGCACATTCTCGAAGCGTCTTTCCCGCAAACATAGGCGCCGCCTCCTTATTGCATATCAGCGGTCGGGTCAATGTTGAGTTCGATGGATGCACTCCCCAGGCCCGCCGCCCGGGCAGTCACCTGGACCTTGCCCGCTTCGCGCCCCGCTTGCAGGATCGCCAGACCTCGACCTTGGTTGGCCTTGTGGATGTTGTCTTTGGGGTCTTCCAGGCTATTGAGATCGCCGTTCTCGATGCCGATGATCGCGGCGGGACCGGAGACATCGAACGTCACTTCATGCTCGGTGTCGGGCACGCGGACGCCGTCGCCGTCAGTGACCTGAAACACGAGGTGACAAACGTCCTTGCCGTCTGCTTTCAAACGAACGACGTCAGGTGACAGCGTGATACGCTGTGCGCCACCGGCGGTCCGCAGCACGAACTCGCACACGTCTTTGCCGTCCTTGCGGCCGACTGCCTTCAGGACGCCCGGTTCGTACGGGACCTGCCACATCAGAGCACCTTGCCTGGCCTCCGACGCGGGAGTCACCGCGACAGGCGTGCCGTTCAGAGCCAGCGAGACCTCGGAGCAATTCGTGTAGCCGGTGACGGTAACGGTGGCACCCTCAGGCCAGTTCCAGCTCTCGGTGCCGCCCATACCACGACCACGGCCGCCGCGACGACCGGCGCTACGGGCCGAGGCGCAAAGATAGACCATCGGCTCATCGCTCCAGAGGCTCTCGCGGAACGCGCCGATCGGCTTGGTGAATCCACACATATCGAGCAGCCCGGCCGCGTTGGCGCGGTTGGGGAACCGGCCGGCTTCGCCCAGGTAGTCGATTCCGGTCCAGAGGAACTGGCCGCTGACGTAGTCGTTGTCCGTCGCGGCGGTCCAGGCGTTGTACGCGTCGCCGTTCTCGCTGCCATAGATGATGCGCTTCGGATACGTCTGGTGATCTTCCTCGTAGAACTGCTCCTGGTAGTTGTAGCCGACGACGTCGAGCAATTCGGGCAGACCGACGGCGTTGGACATGCGGATGTTCGCCAGCGCCATCGTGACGGGCCGCGTCCGGTCCCATTGCTTGATGGCCTCGACGAGAGGCCTGGCATATTTGACCAGGTTCTCGGCAGGCGGGTGTTGCGGTCGGTACTGATTGCCCAACACCGGGTGCGAGAACGGGTCGTTGGCGTAATCGATCTCGTTGCCGACGCTCCACATGATGATGCACGGATGGTTGCGGTCCCGCCGGACCATGTCGGCAGCGTCGGTCGCGGCCCACTGTATGAAGACCTCCCCGTAACCGAACCGGCTCGGATCGCCTACGTTCCGTCCTTCCACCCACTTGTTCTTGGGCGGCGTGAACTCATCGAAGGCTTCGTCCTGCACCAGCAGGCCGAGCCGGTCGCACATATCGAGCAATTCCGGCGCCGGTGGATTGTGACTGGTGCGTATCGCGTTGGCGCCCAACTCCTTCATCAGCCGCAGCCGGCGCTCCAGGACCTTGTCAGACACCGCGGCGCCGAGACAGCCCGCGTCGTGGTGCAAGCAGACCCCCTTGAGTTTCATCGACTTGCCGTTGAGAAAGAACCCCTTGTCGGCGTCGAATTCGATCGTGCGAATGCCAAAAGGCGTGGTCTCCTCGTCCAGCACCGTCCCGTCCGCCATGACTCGAGTTCTGAGGGTGTACAGCGAAGGTGATTCGACCGACCAAAGCTGGGGTTGTGCAATCCTGATCTGCGAATTCACCGTCGCAGCGCCACCGGCATCCGCCTGCCCCGACATGCTCAGGCGGGCAATCTCCCGGCCACGTGGCGAGAAAATCGTAGACTCGACGGAGAACCCCCTGGCTTCGTCGTATGTGTTTCTGACAGTGGATTCCATGCGAATAAGGGTCGAGTCCTCGCTGATCTCCGGCGTCGTGACGTAGACGCCCCACTGGCCGAGGTGGAGCCTGTCGTTCAGGTGCAGGCGCACGTGCCGGTAGATGCCGGAGCCGGTATACCAGCGTGAGTCGGAGAACTGCGTGTGATCCACGCGCACCGCGAGCACATTCTCGCCGCTAAACCGGACAAAGCCGGTCAGGTCATACTGAAAGCTGGAATAGCCGTAGGGGCGCCGACCGACAAACTGGCCATTGATCCAGACCTCGGAGTTCTGGTAGACACCGTCGAATTCGATCGCGACGCACTTGCCTTCGCCGGCGCTGTCCAGCGTGAAGTGCTTGCGATACCAGGCGATACCTCCCGGCGCGTAGCCGTTTCCGCTGCCGTATTCAGCGCTGAAAGGTCCTTCCGCGCTCCAGTCGTGCGGCACGTTGACGGCACGCCAACTCGAATCGTCGAAACCCGGAATCACCGCCGTGGGGAAGTCCCCTTTGCTGAAACGCCAGTCGAAATCGAAGTCGAGCGTCCTGCTCGACGCCACGCCCGTCACCAGCAGCAAGACAAATACGACCCCAGCCATCCGAACGCTTGTCATGACCTTGCACTCCTAATCGTTATTCAATTCGAAACCAGTCGAAATCCGCGTGTGCATCCTCCGGCGGATCCGAACCACTCAGGCAGAACAACCCGACCTTGGCGCCGATCCAGCGACCGGGCTGCGCGGTGAACGGCTTGCCAATCGTTGCGAACGTCTGCCCGTCGGCACTGAAACTGAAACGACACACGGCGCCGTCGGCAACCGTCACGCGCAGCAGGACGGATTCAGCCGTCAGCACGGCGCTGCCGTCCTCCGTTTCCTTGTCCCCTCCCCTGGCATCGTCGCAGGTCCGCTTCGTCAGCCGCAGGCTCGACGAGGTCTTCTCTACGGATAGGCAGGCGTAGGACTGGCCCATCACGAGCAGACCGGCCTTCGCGCCTACGGCCAGATCGCCGCAATCGAGCTTGGCGGTGGCGGTGAAAACGGGCGCCGGGAACTTCTGCAGCAGTAGATTCGGCACGGGCCACAGGTTCGTCGCGCCGTCCGGCGTCGGTATCGCGAACAGGCGCATCCATCCCGGCCGCGCCGTCAGCGAACTCCAGCCGGCCTGCGGATTGGCGTGCCATTGCCATTGCAGACCCAGATCGCTCGAACTGAATTCGTCGCTTTCGACCGGTGTCGTGATCGGATGCGCCTTGCCGACGTTTGGCTTCTTGAAGGTCGCAACTGGTTCGCCGACGCCGTTACCGTCGAGGTCCTTGCCCATCAAGGGCCAGTCGTCGACCCAGCGGATGGGATTCAGATGCACCACACGCCCGTAGGCGCCGCGATCCTGGAAGTGTACGAACCAATGCTCGCCGCTGTCCAACTCGACCCAGGCCCCCTGATGCGGCCCATTGATATCCGTCGAGCCCTGCTCCAGCACGCGCTTGGCTTCATAGGGACCAAACACGTTCTTCGAGCGCAGCGCCAGTTGCCAACCTTGCTTGACCCCGCCGGCGGGTGCGAGGATGTAGTAGTATCCGTTTCGCTGGTAGAACTTCGGCCCTTCGATGGTCGGCGCAACGCCGTTACGGCCGTCGTAGACCATCGTCCCTTCGTCGAGCAGGCGCGTCCCGTCGGGACTCATCCGGCAGACGGTCAGAATGCTGTTGATCCCGGCGCGGCTGTTGGCCCAGGCGTGGACGAGATAGGTGTTCCCGTCATCGTCCCAGAGGGGACACGTGTCGATCAGCCCCTTGCCTTCCTTGACGACGTGCAGCGGCGTCCAGGGCCCGGCCGGGTCTTTGGCTTTGGTCATCAGAATCCCGGCGTCGGGATCGCCGACGAAGACCCAGAACCAACCGTCGTGATAGCGGATCGACGGCGCCCAGATCCCGTTGCCGTGCTGCGGCGTGTCGAACCGCGCGTCGGCGAAACGCGGGATCGCGTGACCGATGATCTCCCAATTGACCAGGTCCTTCGAATGCAGGATCGGCAGACCGGGAACGCAGTTGAAACTGGACGCCGTCAGGTAGAAGTCGTCACCCACACGGACCACGTCAGGATCGGAGTAGTCCGCGCAGAGAACGGGGTTCTGGTACGTGCCGTCGCGGTTATCGGCGACCCAGACCCTGGAAACACAAACCTCCCGCTCACTCCGTCCACGACCCGCCGCCGGCAGGCACGAGGCCAACGAGATCATCATCATCGTTCCCAAGAGGACACCACTGACTCCCCGTGCGGTCGACCTTCTCATCCTGACACTGCTCCCAACCGACAACACTCACCTGGACCTCAAGCGTACCACCCTGTCACCGCTCATCGAAATGGCTCAGGCCCCGTTCGTCAAGCCCTTTGTCCCGCATTCCACTATTTCGATAGTCGATTCTGCAGCATCCCCCCTGGCTGAGCGGCTGTTGCCCCGGCCCCTTGCCGCCTCTGTCGAGGCGGGAGTTTTCCGCTTTCGGCCGCCAGCATCGTTCGTTCGGAGGCGAGGGCCGCACGGCAAGCAGCCCTGCTCGCACCGCCCGCTTGGCGCTGGGCGGGATGCATGCCGGTGGCCCAAAGCGATAAACTCAACCGCTCGCTCTCCAAAACCGTCTGTTCGAAGAACGCAGGACCCGGTGCCCACCGCCATGCACAGTCTATGCGCACCTGGATAGCAAAAAGCGGTTCATGGGCGGAAACACCCTTTGACCGCCCATAGTCGCAAGCAACCCACCCGGTTCAGCTCTGCCCAAACAAACACGCGAAGCGTTCCGCCTATCGCCTTCTCTTCAATCCGTCCGGCGGTGAACCGCGTCCTCACGCCCGAACCAGGCATCCAGCACGAAGCCGCCCACTCCAGAGACCTGACACGACGTGACAACCGCGCAACCTGAACCGCCTCGTTGCTCGTCTCGCTTTGTCCGCCCTCGGGACCCCGTCGCCCGCGCCCTGGGCGGACAGGATCGTCCTGTCCGCAGACACCGTTCCCGGGTCGAGGTCGAAATGGGTATGCCGTCACCGGAATTACTCACCGGAATTACGCATACTGCCGTGATGCCTTGAGATATCCTGACATCGTCCTTGGCAAACGGCCGGCCTCTCCGGTTTGCCAACCCGTCCGCGGGTTGGCAAATACGTGAGCAGGCAGTTGTTCGACTATCCTTGATGCTCTCCCCATGACACCAACGCTCGGTCAACGAGCCGCTCTGTGATCTGTGCGTCAGTTTGTTGAAGACGGTTCAGTGTCCCTTGAAACCATACCGTGTAGCGATCGTACGTTGGCCAATGTCCCGGCGCGTAGATCGTTGCCTCTCGTTTCGTAAGGATGATTCCTGTGACATCCCAATGCCACGCCATATGCGTATAGACATCGAATATCGGCGTCGCGTACAGGACGTGATGCCAAAAGGTTGACCAGACGGGTGCTCGTCTGGAGAAATCTTGTCGGAGTCTCATTCTACCATTCTCTCCCATGTAGTTCGGAAGGCCTCGAAGGAAGAACTGGAAGGCTGCTTCCTTGGAGCGAGAAAGCGCCATAGGACGGCCTCTCCGTCCGACATTTTTCCATTGGGTGACTTGCCGAAGAGCATCTGCATTGCCCTGTCTGGCTTGTTCCAAGAACGGGGAGTAGTACTGATCGTCATATGGGGCTGGGTAATGCCCGGCCCAGTGGTGGATGAACTCGGCATCAATCATAGTCTTCTTCCTCAGTCGAACAATAGAGATGAGGGGCAGCCGTTAGGCTGGCCCTTTTGATCTCTTTGTTATGCTGTACTTACAGCGACAAATTATCTGGGACTCCAGGAACTTGCGTGTCCGCCTAGTCCATCTTCTTCTAAGTATATCCAGTTTGATCCACATTCTTTGCACTTATAATGAGTGTATTCCTCCACGCATTTGCCATCCATGAGATGCTCACGCTCAACATCTCCAATTTTCTCAAGAACCGTGGGATCATGCATTCTACAACGGTCACATCCATAATCAGGTTTCATCGTAGATTACCTCAAACAGGCTATTCGCATAACGTAAAGTTGAGGGGCGCGTCGCTTTTTGCGCGTCCCTCTCGAGCGCCATGTTGGGCATTATGCACGTTCCGATTCGCCACGTTCAAGATGCTCAAGGTAGCACTTCAAATTGTCGGAAATCTTGTCGAACACTCTTGGCAGGTACTCTGATATTTCTTCCATGTCGGGATTATCGTGTAACGGCCCTCCGTGGTAATTTCGCATATGTGACAGAACATCCTGCCTCTCTGCTTCCGACAATCTTTGAAATGGATTCTGCGCAAGATGATTGTGAAAATCAGATAGGTGGACGAAGGCACACCCAAACTTATAAACAGACTGTGTCCAGCCTTGTAGCTGTTGGGCAAGATCAACCATCTCGCGGTCGGTTACATCGCGGAATTTCCCCTTGGGAGTCGGAACCCTCCACTTTTCGCCTTGCAGGGTGGAATGAATCAATCGTTGACGCTCAACTAGATCTGTTATCTGTAGTAGATAAATCACCCGGATCATTGAATCCAATTCCTGCCGGAGAATCGAAAACGCAGGACTCAACACACCATGTGGAATGGAGAAGCAATGCATCGCTCGTCGGTTCTCCTCAGAGCGATTGTGAATCATCGTGCAGAAAGTGTGTGTGTCAGTATTCATCTTGTGCTGCCCAACAATGATTATACAGTCCGCATAAGACGGGAAAGACAGACTGGCTCTTTCTGTATAAGAAGTTCCCGACTCTTCTTACGTTTTTGCATAACATCTTTGCTTCCAAATAGTTACCGATTTTTCCTCCGTCGGCCGCTTCCGGCTTATACAGACTGTATAAACCGGCCTAAAGCCCATCCACCGGGCTGCGAACGCCATGGCCTCCTTTCTTCAGTACGTGGGTGTAGATCATGGTCGTGCTGACGCAGGCGGTCGAGCCACTTCGGGCGGGAGGCGGAGGGGGTCTGTTCGATTGCTCGCGGAGCAACCGGCTCGGCCGGTGCCGGTACGGCCCGGCCATCTGTCCCACTCGACAAGCTCAGGGCAAGCTCTTGCACTCTCGACATCGAATTCTCTCCTGAACGCAACCGAGATGATGACACAATGCGCCGGATACGTCAAGGTCGTTTGCCACGATCCCGGTCCGCCGGGGCGAGGTCCGCGTCTGTTGGTGCCGGGAATCATGCGGCCTACGGCTGTTCGGTGTAACCTGCCGACGCGCCAATTGCCTTCATGCCGCCCAAGCTCGCACTGTCAGACCGCCCCACCGCCCCCGGCGCAACCGCTGCCCTGCTCTTCGTTCTTTGCCGAGCCAATTGTCTCTTCTGCGCCTCCGCCCCTCTGCGCGAGTATTCGTAGTACTAACGCGCCGGTCAAGGACCCTCCCTACAGATGGCGAGCGGGGACGCTCGCCCTACGGCTGGTCGAAATGACTCAGGCCCCATTCGTCGAGCCACTCGATCGTGAAACTGCCGTCGTCGTTGATCTTGAAAGGCAGCCAGATGTAACGCGAGTCATCGAGCTGGCGCGGTGTCCAACGATCCCCCATGTAGATGAAGCAGTCGGGCTCGCCTGCGACCGGAAAGACACAGGTGCTCTGCGTGCGGAAGGTCAGCTCCGCTTCGGGTCCGATGCACGGATTGCCCTTCTGCTGCCAGGGACCGAGGATGTTGTCCGCGACCGCGTAGTCGGCCTCGTTGGGTCGCCAGCCGGTGCAGCCGGAGGTGACAAGGTAATAGCGTCCCTCGTGCTTGAAGGGCGCCGGCGCCTCGCGCATCTTGCGCACGAGCACGCGCTCCCACGTCTGGCCTTTGACCATCGGCATCTCCGGCGCGGTGTACTCGTCGTTGAGCCGCACGATGTAGAGGGTCCAGTTACCTTCGGAGGCATAGAACGCGTAGGCTTTGCCGTCATCGTCGACGAACAGGTTCATGTCGCGATAGGTGCCGCCCAGTTCCTTCTGTCGGTCGGCGTCGTTTTCTGGATAGCCGAAGTCATACTGGACCGGGCGCAGGTGACGGACGTAGGTAAACGGTCCGACCGGCGTATCGCCGATCGCTATACCTGCCGACGCAAAATGGTAGCCGCGCTGTTCCAGGTGGGCCCAAAGGACGTACTTGCCGGTCTTGGCGTTGTAGATGACCTTGGGACGCTCGATGAAGGTCGCGGCGCGGATATCTTCCGGCAGCGCGTCGCGCGTGAAGACGACACCTTCGCGCTTCCAGTTGTACAGGTCGGTTGAGGAATAGCAGGAAACCGTCGTCTGCCTTTCCGTGCGGTCCTCGCCGTACCAGTAATAGGTCCCGTCGCGGACAATGACCGCGCCGCCGTGCGCCTGAATGGGCTCGCCGGTAGCGTCCGACCAGACTTCTCCAGGTACGAAGCGATCGCGCGGCGTCTGCTCGCCTGCGCAACATAGACCCGCGATAGCTCCAGACAATACCGTCGCAAGCGCGATCAGATGTATGATTCGTTTCGCTGCATCCACTCTCATCGTTCGGCTCCCAATTGCGGAGATTCGATTCCTTGACGCGCCGCCGGATAGGCCCGCCGGCACGCACCGCGCCTGACGCGAATGTCACGGCCGCGTCCAAGAGCGTCCCATAAACAGACACACCGTCAGAGATACTACACGCTCTCGGGCCGAAAGTCGTGGGGAAAATCGCGTCGCCCCCTTAGCGTGGCGCGGCTTTCGCGATCGGCTTGCGATGCCACCAGGTGGCCAGGACCGAACCCGAGACATTCATCCAGGGACCGAAGATGGCCGGCGCGAGAGCCGCCTTGGCACTGGCGAGTGTCTTCATGGCCAGGCCGGAAGCCATCCCGCCGTTCTGGAGACCGACCTCGATCGCGACCGTTCGACACGCGCTCTCGCTAAGGCGAAAGAGCCGCGCGCCCCAGTAGCCCAGGATGTAGCCGATGAAGTTGTGCAGTATCGCCGCGATGATGATGAACGGAGCGATCTTCAGCAGGTCGTCACGCGACTGGGCGGTGATGATGGCGATGATGATGCAAATCCCGGCCATCGAGACCACGGGCAGCACCCTGTCCATCCAGTTCTCGGGCCCTTTCAGCCACACGCTGATGACCAGCTTGGCCAGCGCCACGACGCCGATCAGCAGCAAGCCTACTACGAGCCCATCCTTGCCCAGGCTGCCGCCGGCAATCGTGAAGATCGCCTTCGGCGCGTAAACGGCGATCAAGAGCGCCGCGAGAATGCCCACCACACCGATCGTGCCCAACAGCCCCCCTCGCCGGTAGAGCCTGCGCCGGTCGTACAGCATGTGGTTAGCGACCAAGCCGGCCACGATCGGAACGATAATCATGTTGATGATCGTGAACATCATCCCGAAGAACGGGACGGGAACCATCTTACCGGCCAGGAGCTTCATCATCAGCGGCGTCATGACCGGTGAAGCGAGGGTCGAGCAGGACGTCATGGTCACCGACAGCGCCACGTCACCGCCGGCCAAGTACGTCATCAGATTAGAGGCGACTCCGCCGGGACAGGACCCGATCAGGACCACGCCGGCCGCGACCTCGGACTCGAAGCGGAACGCCTTGGCCAGGCTGAAACCGACCAAGGGCATGATGGAAAACTGAAGCACGAAGCCCACCAGGACCGGCCACGGTATCTTCGCGACCCGGCCAAAGTCGGCCAGGCTCAGCGTCGTTCCCATGCCAAACATGATGACCTGAATTAGCGGAACGATCAGGATGCTCAGGTCAAACTCGTAGGGCGTGCCTTTGAACCAGGTCATGAACGCGGCTGGATACACCATCGAAGCCGCCACGAAGGCAAAAACCCAGACGGTGAAAGCAAAGCTCTTGAGGAATGGATGGCTCATGCAGTAGAGAGCCAACGAGCCGAACATGACGACCAGGGTCAACCCGAGATAGGCGCGATAGCCGGTCACCACCATGATGAGCGCTACCACGAGGCCAACGAGGAACACGAACTTGAAGTGTTTGAGGAACGAACCTTCAGTTCTCATCGTTCTCCCCTACGGAATCGGTGGTGCGGGCACACGCCTTCAGCTCCACAGGCGGTCGTTCGAGCGGTCTCTATCCCATTCGTCGGTCGGCGCGAAAAGCTCCTGGCCGCGATCGAGATGCTCTCTGACCACATCGAGGTCCAATTCGATGCCGAGACCGGGTCCTTGCGGCACGCGCGTAAAGCCCTTTTCGTTGGTCGGCTTGTCCACACCTGTCACGAGGTCGTCCCACCAGGGGATGTCTACCGAGTGGTGCTCCAACGCCACGAAGTTCTCGGTGGCCGCAGCGCAGTGGATGTTCGAGAAGAAGGTCACCGGTGAACCGGCGCAGTGCAGCGCCATCGCGATGCCCGCCTGCTGGGCGTAGTCGCCTATTCTTTTGGTCTCGAGAATCCCGCCGGCGGTCGCCAGGTCGGGATGGACCATGTCGATGACACGCTCGTCGATCAGCGGCTTGAAACCGCCTTCGAGCAAGTAGATATCCTCCCCCGTCAGCAGCGGCACGTCCACCGCCTGCTTGATCTCCTTGAGCATCTCGGGATATTGCCAAGGGACCATGTCTTCCAGCCAGGCCAACTGGTAAGGCTGTAACGCCTTGCCCAGCTTGATGCAGCTATTGACGCTGATATGACCGAAGTGGTCGGAGGCAACGGGGATTTGCCAGCCGATGGCTTCGCGCACCTCGGCGAAACGCTCCCCCATGAGCGCAGCGCCTTTATCCGACAACTGGATAGCGGTGAAGGGATGCTCGCCGTTCCAATTGGGGTTCTGCGGATAGCTCAGCGCGCCGGGAACGTTGCGGATGCCGTTGATCCCGCAATCGTACTTGAGAAATGTGAAACCCTGTTCGACTCTCGTCTTGAGACCGCTGACGCGGCCGTCCGGCGTATCGGCATAGAGACGAATGCGGTCGCGGTACTGACCGCCCAGCATCTGGTAGACCGGGACGCCGTACGCTTTGCCCGCCAGGTCCCACAGCGCCATCTCGACGCCGGAGACACCGCCGCCCTGTCGGGCATGACCGCCGAACTGCTTGATCTTCTTGAACAGCCGCCCGATGTTGCAGGGGTTCTCGCGCAGCAGCCTGGGCTTGAGCATCAGCGCGTACTTCTCGCTGGCGCCGTCGCGGACCTCGCCGTAACCCGAGATGCCCTGGTTCGTATCGAGCCGAATGATCGGACAGCGGAATGGCGCCCGCGCCAAAACTGCGATGCGCAGGTCGGTGATTCTCAGCTCCGAAGGACTGGAGCGGCGCCGAACGTTCTGCGTGGCGCAGGCCACTTGCTCTTCGATTGGTGCTGCGATCAGGCCCGCCAAGGTCACACCGGCGCCCGCGAGCAACGAGCGCCTCGAACAAGTCGTCGGTTTCTGCGCATTCGTCGTGTGGCTGCTCATGGTATTCTCCTTGTCAGTAGTTGCGTGTCCTCGATTGGAGCATTTCCTCGATGACTTCTTTCGGCACCGGGAGCGTCTCGATGTTCACCTTCAGCCAGCCCCGAAAGTCCTCCTGGATTTCGGGGGTCCAGCGCGTATCGATCTGTCCCGGCGTATACTTGCCTTCCTTGAGGCGCTGGTGGCCGAACATGTCCCGCAGCGTAACGGCTTCCGCTTCCGTGACGACCTTCTCGGCCAGGTGTGGTGGAATGAAGACGATCCCTTCGCGTTTGGCGAGAACGACATCCCCGGGACAGGCCACCGCTCGACCGATCCGAATCGGGACGTTGATCGCGGTGAGCATGACGTTCTGCAGATAGCTCGGATCGGCGCCCTTGTACCAGGCGTTGAAGCCCTCGATCGCTTCGATACCTTCCAGATCGCGCACGCCCGCGTCGAAGATCACGCCGTTGCCCGACCTGGCGTAGATCGCGTTGGCCAGGTTGTCTCCGATCAAGGTCCCGTCCAGGACCTTGCCGAAACCGTCGGCGACGTAGACGTCCCCATTCTGGAGCATGTCGATGGGCCAGGAATTGGAGCTGCCGATCCGCCCCTCGGCTTTGCCTTGCGCCATGATGGCGCGATTGTAGTCAGGGTGTGAAGGCATGTACTGCGCCGTCAAGACGCGACCGACGATGGTCTCGTCGGGCCGCAGGATGGACCAGCCGATGCCTGTCTCGTAGCAGTTCGGATATTGCCTGATGAGCGTCCCCCAGGCCTGCGTGATCGAGACGTTTCTCATACGCTCAAGGATGCTGTCGGGCACCAAAGGCCGGCCGTCCTCCATGCGCGGGCCGGTCCATTGCGGCGTGCAGTTGAGCACGATGTCCCGAGACGCAATCACAGGCGGCTTGACCGCCTCCGCCTGCTCCTGTCCTCCCGGCGCCAGGCAGAAACCCGCCAGCACGATCAGCAACCCCACCAAGCCATAAATCTGAAATCGCGCCATGAGACACTCCTTTCTCTAATCTGACCGCTACCTACGGCCCAAGCTGCCATCGAGCATAAGTGACTGTCCAGGATTCAGATTAATATCAATCACTTTGTCACCGTGGCGGACTTTGCCGTGACGTCCGCCGGTGCTGCGGACGGTCGCACTGCTAAGCTTTCCGTCTTCCCAAGCGAGGTCCACCTCGAAGGCGCCGCGAGCGCGCAGGCCCTTGACTGAGCCGCTCGGCCAGGCGCTAGGCAGCGCGGGCAACAGGTCGATCTCGCCCGCCTGGCTCTGCACGAGCATTTCGCAGACCGCCGCGGTGATCCCCCAGTTGCCGTCCATCTGCATCGGCGGATGATTGGCGAACAGATTGGGCAAGGTGTTGTAGGTGAGCAGGCCGCGCACCATCTCGTGTGCCTTTTCAGGTTCCCCCAGGCGGGCCCAAAGGGCGCACCGCCAAGGCCAGGTCCAACTGCGCCGGCTGTCGCCGGTCGAGCCGCGTGCTGCCAGCGAAACGGCCGCCGCCTTCGCAAGCTCCGGCGTCTGCGTGACGCTGATCTGACGACCGGGATAGACGCCGAACAGGTGCGAGGTGTGACGATGCTGATCGTTGGGGTCGTCGATGTCCTCCATCCACTCCTGGAGCTGGCCCCACCGCCCGATCTTGGGGCCGACCAGCTTGTCGCGCAACGCCGCGACCTTGTCGCGGTAGTCCTTGTCTATGCCCAATACGTCAGCGGCTTCGACGTAATTCGTGAACAGGTCCCAGACGATCATCTGGTCGTAGGTCACGCCGTCCACGTCGCGCGGACCGTGCTCGGGTGACCAGCCGTCCGGGACCGCCAGGCGCCCGTCGGGCAGCGTCTTGAGGTGGTCCTCCCAGAACTGGCAGACCTCTTTCATGACCGGATAGGCAACGTTCCTGAGATAGTCCTCGTCCTGGGTAAACGCATAATGTTCCCAGAAGTGCTGGCAATACCAGGCGCTGCCGCCCATGTTCCAGACGTAGCTCATGTTGCCGAAGGGATTCGATTCCGTGCGCACGGTCCAGCCTCGCATCGGCCGGCCCTCGGACGGAGGAAATTGCGCCGCTGTCGCTTTTCGCCAAGGCTCGCGCAGGACCCGCACGAAGTCGAACAGACGCAGGTGGCATTCGCTCAGGTTGGCCGGCTCAGCAGGCCAGTAGTTCATCTGCACGTTGATATTGGTGTGATAGTCCGCATTCCAGGGCGGGTTGTTGCGATCGTTCCAGAGCCCCTGCAAGTTGGCCGGCAACGTGTCGCGCGAGCAGCTCATCAACAGATACCGCCCGTACTGAAACAGCATCGCCTCCAGACCGGGATCGCTGCCGCCTTTGCCATAGGCGGCCAGGCGCTGGTCAGTCGTCAGGGCCTTGATGTCGGAGGCCGTCTCCCCCACGCTCAGATCGACCCGGCCAAACAGCGAGAGGTAGTCCCTGACGTGCTCGGCGCGCAACTCGGAGAGCGGCCTGGCAGCAGCCGCAGCCATCTGCGCCGCCAGCCGCGCGTGCGGAGGCTCACCCTGGAACGCTTTGTCATAGTCCAGGACGTAACTCGTGCCGGCGCCCAGTAAGATGGTCAACGCGTCGCAGTTTTTGAAGACGATCTTGTCGGCATCGACGCTGAGCGCGCCGCCTTCGTTGAGCACGATGACCTGGCTTTCGTAGTCCATCGTCTTAGGCGAATCGCTTGGCGGCTGCTGTTCGCCTCGTCGGCCACGGCGGCGCCTTTGCTGCGTCATCGCCAGGGTAAGAGTGCCGCTGGAGGTCAGACGATTGCCCTCGGCGACCGTCGGCGCGCTGTGCATGTCGGCCAGCTCGATCCCGCCTGTGTACGAACTGGGCTTGTCGGCGGTCAGACGAATAACGATCACCTGCGCCGGGTGACTGGCGAAATACTCACGGCGGTACGTGACGCCGTTGACGCGATAGCTGACGCGTCCGGCACCTTCGCCAAGGTCGAGCTCGCGCACGTAGTCGGTCACGTCGCTGTTGTGGCCTGACAGGCTGATGTTCAGGTTGCCGAAGGCCTGATAGGCGCCCATGACTTCTTCGTTGCCGGTCCAGAGGCTGATCTCGTTGAACGCCAAGCGTTCGGAGGCAATGCCGCCAAAGAACGTACCGCCCAATCGTCCGTTGCCGATAGGCAGCGATTCCCGTTCCCAGTTCTCGGCTGGTTTGTCGTAGCGTAATGTCAAATCGGCGGCCGGAAGAGACGTGCTTAGCAGAAGGACGATGGACACCCAAGCGTACATGCGAGATGCTATCATCGCGTACCCTTTCCTCTCGAACACGAATCGCGTTATTGGCCGCTCACGAACCCGGCCAGCGCGTAGACTAAGCCGGCCTGCCAATTGATGGCGATTTCGTTGGTGCGGTAGTCGTCCTGGTCGTCGTTCCAGCTTGTCGCGCGGGGATTGCCGCCACCGACGACGTAACCCGGCCAGGGCGCCTCGATGCCATCGGCGCCGCTGCGCCGGTCGTGCGGATGCATCGGCGGATCGATCGCCAGCCCGGTCACATAGGAGCGATTGTAGACGTTCCGGCCGAACAGATGTGCGATCGCGTCGAGCGACGCTTCGGTATACTCCCGCTTGGGCGCGACCTTGTTCGCCACCTGGAGATTCAGCACCTGCCGGCCGATGGTCCCATTGCAGCCCCAGTAGTAGCGGCGCAGCGTCCGGCCGTACACATCGCCGGCAGCGTTCGCGACGATAGCGTCGGCGATTGCGATCACGTCACGCTTGATGGTATCGAGCAATTCCGGATTGCGACCTTGCCGCTGCGACAGGACGTACGTGAACATCCCGAGGTTTCTCACGTTACCCCAGTCCCAGTCCTCGTCGACTTTGCCGGCGGAACCGCCACCGCCGCCCCGGCGCCGGGAGGTCACAGGCGCGGTCGCTCGGGTCTCGAAGTCCTTGAGGCATTCCGGATCGCCGGTCGTCTCCCACATCTCGGCGGCCGCCCAGAGCCGGTCGTCGGCATCGCTCGTCTGATAGCCACCGGTACTGAACTGCGACTGGCGCCAGCCCTTGTCCTGCGGGTTGTTCGTGAGGAATTCGTAGCTGGTCTTGGCCGCATCGAGACACTTCTCCGCGTACACGGCGTCGTAGGGCTTGAAGTACCGAGCGGCCATCGCCATCATCGCGACGAAATCCGCGGTCGCGGCGGTGCCCCAATCCGTGAAGTAGCGTTTCTCGGTGTCTTTCTCAGGCATGACGAAACCGGAGAACCTCAGACGCGTCAGCTTGTGTGAGACCTTCCCCGAGCCGTCGGGATAGGCCATCTTCAGCAACCAGTCTGTCTCCCACTTGAGCTCCTTGAGAAAGTCCGGATAGCCTGGCGCTGTATCGGGAATGTCCAGCGAGACGTTCCTGAGCCTGTCCTGGAAATGGTCCCAGGCCATAAAGAGGCAGCCGACGGTGATCCCGGCGTTGACGGTGTACTTACCGTAGTCGCCTGCGTCGTGCCAGCCGCCGGTGCCGTCCCGCCGGGAGGTGTCGTCGATGCCCATGTAGTCCTGGTAGGCGTCGTCCAGATGGCAGGCCGCGTGAGCGTAGCGAACGCCGTTGTGCTCGCCCACCACCGCCATGCCGCAACGCCACAGATAGAACCCTCGCATCGCGGTGTAGCAGGCGAAGTCATAGACCTTCGCGCCGATCTCGAACTCGACCGAGCGCCCCACGCCCGGGACGTCGAGATAATATTTGCCTTTCTCATGGACCTGGGAGAAATCAGCAACCCACACATCCTGATTCACGTCTTCCTGATGGACGGGACCGCTCGCTTTGCCTGAATAGACGGAAGCGCCGTCGGAGGCTCTCTTGACCGCAAACTCCGAGCACGTCGCGACAATCGAAGCCTTCTTGGCCGCGTCGCGCAGGAAGCCCAGGGAGTTGAGCCGAATATCCGCGTTGGCCGCCAAGACTCCGCTGGCGACAGACATCAGTAAGACCACGGCAAACATCAAATGCGTCTTCATTTCTGTCCTCCTGCAATAGACCGGTCACAGGCTATGGAAGCTCCGCCACGCGCGGCCAGCCGTCTTCCCAGACCATCGTCGAGATGAACAGACGCGAGGCGGGTCGCCCACCTTGCGCGTTGTACGCGTGGAAGACGAGGTAGTCGCCGCTCTGGTCGCGATAGATCGCCTGGTGGCCGGGACCGACCCAGGCGCCCTCGGTGCTTTCGAGCACCATCGTGCCGCCGTCCTCGGTCATCCGCTTGCCGTCCCGATCCACGTAGGGACCGGTGACCTTCCGCGAGCGCCCCACGCGGATGTTGTACGTGCTGTTGGGCCCCCGGCAGCAGAAATCATACGAGGCGAACAGGTACCAGTAGCGACCGTGCTTGATGATGAACGGCGCTTCGATGGCGCCCTCGACCGGCGGCGTCTGATGCTCGTTGACGCGCGGCCGGCTCGCCAGGACGTGCAACGTCGTGTCCTTCGTGGAGAGCTTGCCGGTGGCCGGGTCGATACGGCGCATCATGATACCGCCCCAGAAGCTGCCCCAGCACAGCCAGATGTTGTCCTCGTCCTCGATGACCAGGTTGCCGTCGATGGCATTGAAATCGTCCTCGCCGGGACGCGAGCGCACCACCATCCCCTGATCGACCCACTTGTAGTCGGGACTGTTCGGGTCCAGCGTCACGTTGGTCGCCAGCCCGATGGCAGAGTGATTCACGCCGAAGCTCGAGACCGAGTAATAGAGGTGATACTTGCCGTTGTAGTACGAGATGTCGGGCGCCCAGGCGCCGCGCGCCCGTGGCACTTCTTCCCTGACCCACTCGGGAAGCTGCTCGAAGGCATAGCCGCACAAGCTCCAGTTGTACATGTCCTTGGAGCAGCGAATGGGAGTCACTCCCCCCCGCCGGCCACCACCACCGGTGCAGAAGACGTAGTACGTGTCACCCTCTCGGATCATGACTGGGTCGTGCACGCCCAAGTCACCTTGGAGTTCCAGCAATTCCGGCTTCTGTGGCGGCGCTGACGACGTCGTCGTCATGCTGTGACACCCCAAGCCCACCAGCAGGACCGCTGCTGCTACCGTCGCGCCGAACACAGCCTTGATGTCTCTCATGTCGGTGTACCTCCACTATAGAACAAGTTGCTTCGAAGCCAGTTCCGTTCGGGCCTGACCATCGAGACCCCGGAGCGAGCCGCGTGCCATCATAGCGGATAGTCACGCCGATTGCCAATCCCGCCTCCCGCCAAAATGCCGCCCCGCCGCCGCTGCCGACTTTTTCTGCATTTCCCCCTCATCCCGCCCCACCTTCCGGCCGATGCACAGATCGAATGGGAGCATTGCCGAGGGAAGCAGAAACGCCGCGGATTCCCAAGAAGGCAGGTGGTATGCGTTGATTGATGTGAATATGCGAATATGTGGAGACGCCATCGAATGGCGGTCCGTTAAGCAACATGGTGTCGGGCCTTCCATTGGGCACGGGTGATGTGGAGCGATGGATAATCCTTGTGGTCTCGACGAACGGCGCGAGGTTCCAAACGGCCTGGACGCTCCGGATTGAGATGGCTGGCGATCTCGACCAGCATCGCATGGTAGATACCCGGTACCAGCGCCAAGGGCGCATGCCCCAAGGCGGGACTGAAGCTGAGAATCACCCGAACCGCATGCACGAAACTGATCCGCAAGGGGTCTTCGATCTGACCCGCCGCGGCGGCCTCCAGCATCAGCGTGCGAACCACGTTCAAAGCCGTCAGACGCGCCACGATCTCCTTACGGATTCCCTCAGGGCTCTGGCTGCGCAACACGTCGGCCGACAGGATGATCTTGACCTCGTGGAAAAGCGTTTCGATCCGCCACCGGCGCGCGTAGAGAGCGATGATCTGGTCGGCCGGATAGCGGACCGGATCCAACGGGGAGGTGACAAACCAGACGACGTGACGTCGGCCGCGTATCCGCAGAACGGCCTGGAGGAAACGCACGTCCAGATGCGCCGGCAACGAAGGGTCCCGACGACGATAGAGCTTGTGGACCGTCAGCCGGCCGATGAAGTCATGCGGGCTGTACCGAATCACCCGTTTGACCTTCGCGATTTTGAGCCGATGATGAGCGCGCGTCAGGAATTCCAACCCCTGTCTTTGGTAACGAAGGTAGTACGGCGCCCCGGCGAAATGCCGGTCGGCGATCAGCAAATCGCCGGGACGCAGCAATCCGAGGATCGTATTCAAGAGGCTCCATTCTCCTTGCCGATACCGACCGATGGCGTAGTCCAGGATGATCATGGTGCCCGCCAGGCAAAGCGTCACGAGCTGCGCCAAAGGATAACGTCTTCGACCGTGGTAACCGGTGTTGACACCAAAGGCCTTGACCAGTTCCGGCGTGCGCATCATGGACAGACAGGTTCCGTCGGCCAGCACCACTCGATGGCCGTGCCACGTGTCATACCCGTCAGAGCGTTGTTGGGCTTGCTGCGCGACCTTCTGGAACAGGCCGGTCCACAGCTTCAGCGGCAGCCGCCCTCGTGCCTCGGCGACACGACGGCGCGAGGGGCTTTGCCCGCGGAATTGAGGGAACCAACTGACGAACGTATCCCAGAGGACTTGCCAGCAGGCATTGAACGATTCTTCCGGCCAGATCGCCGACAGGATCATGTGCAACACCGTCACGATCGGCGTGATCTTGCGTCGGCGGAAGCGGTAGTTGACCTCTCGACAGGTCTGCTCGACGAGCTCGTCCGAAACGACGTTGCGGATGGAATGGAAGATGGCGCTTTGCAGAGCGTCGGAAATCTTTGCAGTTGTTTGAGGCTCTTGGCCGATACTGTTCTTACGCATCGTTGGGTCTCCTTACCGATAGTCGTAGTCGCCAATACAACTATCGGCCACGGGAGACCTCTTTCTTTGATTTCCTTAACGGACCGCCATTCTATACTGTCACCGGAAATCCACTAGTTGCCAAGTTCTGGCAAGTACTTCTTCAGATCCTCCAGACCCGCCTCAGTTACTCTCGTCCCAGACAGGTCCACCCAACTGAGTCCCGTTAGGCCTCTGAGATGTTGGATGCCGTCGTCGCTCACTTGCGTCCCGGACAGGTTCAAGGAGGTCAGGCTAGTCATACCTTTCAGATGCTGCAGATCAGCATCGGTTACTGGCCTCTTGGAAAGGTCCAGGGTGGTGAGCTTCGGTAGGCTCTTAAGATACTCTAGAGTGACGACAACCTTCGCAGCTGGCTCTATTCTACGCACGCGCCCCGTAAACCGTCCCTGTTCATCTCCCAGAGCAAACGTCGCGTCAAACGCCAGATTGGGATCACTAAGGTTCAGGGTGGTCAGTTGATGCAGGCCCTGGAGATGTCTCACACCAATACCACCCACTCTGGTTTTGCTCAGGTTAAGCGAGGTTAGCGACGTCAAATCCTTAAGGTGTTCCAGGCCAGCGTCAGTCACCCGTGTGCCGAACAGATTCAAGCACTTCAAGGCTGTCATGCCTTTCAGATGCTCCAGACCAACATCCGTCACTCTGGTCATCCCCAGACCCAAAGAGGTAAGTCTTCTCAGATCCCTGAGATGTGCTAGACCGGCGTCATCTATCTCAGCCGCGCCGAGCTCCAGAGAGGTGAGAGCCGTTATCCCTTTGAGGTGTTCCAGATCACTATCTATTAGAAGATTGCCGGAGAGGTTCACAGATGTGAGGGCGGGCAGATTCTTTAGATGTTCCAGAGTGAAGACAGATGCTGCATATCTCTTTCGCATCTTCTCCCATAGGGGGTCATCTCCTAGTGTGGCCGCTATCCCTCTGTCCAGTGCCGGCAAGGAGACGCTCCAATCCAGCGAAGCGAGGGCTGGTAGGCTATCAAGATATTTCAGACCGGAACCGCCGACCCTGGTAGAGCTCACATCCAACGAGGCCAAGGCGTTCATGCCTTTGAGATGTTCCAGACCCGCATCCGTCACTTTCGTGCCCGTAAGATACAAAGAGGCAAGTCGCGTCAGACCTTCAACGTGTTCCAGACCGACGTCAGTCACCTGTGTGCCGCACAGATTCAAGGACGTCAAGGCTGTCATGCTTCTGAGATGCTCCAGGCCCGCATCAGTCACCTGTGCGCCGGACAGATCCAAGTACGTCAGGGCCGTCATGCTCCTGAGATGCTCCAGACCACCATCCGTCATCTTCGTGCTATTGAAACGCAAGAAGGTCAGGCCCGTCAGATTCCTGAGATGTGCTAGACCGGCATCCGTTATCTCCGTGCCGGATAGGTCCAAAGAGGTCAGGTTCGTCAGATTCCTGAGATGTGCTAGACCAGCATCCGTCACCTCCGTGTCGGACAGATCCAAGAAGCTCAGGGCCGTCATGCCTTCGAGGTACTCCAGACCGGCGTCGGTCACTTTCGTGCTAGCCAAATCCAAGGCGGTAAGTCCCGTCAGATCCTTCAAATGTTTCAGAGCGGCGTCACCCGTCGTCGTATACGGGAGAATGAGACAAGTGACTGCCGGCACACTCCTCAGATGCTGCAGCGCGTCATCCGTGGCGGCGTCCCCCCACAGATGCACCAGTGATAACGCCGAGAGCCCGGACAACGCGTCGATGTTGATGCCTGTGGCATTCTTAAGCCGTACACCCTGTATGTTCTCGGATTCCAGGATCTTGCGAAATTGAGCCATATTGAAAGGTGCGTGCGGCTCAACAACGCAGAACTCACATTCGCGTATATCGATTGCCTCCTGACTTGGTGTCGATCCGAGATGCTCCGATGCGAACCCATTTCGCTCCCGATGGTACTCGTAGACAGAAAGGTTCATCTTCGAGTTGAACACGCGAGGCAAAGGATTATCTGGACGTGCCACGCGAGAACGTGGTGACTCTCCTCCAAGTCCCACTCGCGCACCGAAGAGAACCAAGACCATCATGCCAACAGGGACCAAGGATACCATAAAGGCCACCCAGGTACGGAATCTCATTGCAGGCCTCCGTTTCTCGGCCCGGCGACGTGTACCGTGGCCGTTCGGTATACTTTTTATCTGTATTGTCGATACCAAGCATTATATCTACCCAGCACCACGGCAACCCACCTGATTATATCTTCCGCCATCTCACGCACAAGGCCAAATCGGGGGACGTCTATGAGCAAGCCGTTGTCAAGACGGTCGCAGGATTTTTTCGCGGGAGTTCCAAACATCTATTCGGCGTCACCCCTTCGGGGCGCC